>CAZEDX010000047.1:0-35266 GCA_964511015.1 uncultured bacterium
ACCGCCTGAATCGCCTGGCCGTTGAGCGTGATATTGATCGAGCGGGGCATGAAGCCTCCTTAGCAATAGCGCTGTCCGCCAAGATTGTACTATACTAGCGACTATCCGAAAAAACGCGACGGCGTTGGCGCGGCAAAAACCCGATCATCGATCGCGGAGGACGGCTCATGCGTGGGACTATCTTGGCGGGCGTGATGGCCCTGATGCTGGTGTTGCTGTGGGTAGCGTGTGCGCCGGACAACGATCGCGGCGGCGCGGTCAGCGCCACTGGCGACGAAAACGACGATAAGGCAGAGCCGACGCCGACCGACGATTCGCAACTGCCGCCCGGGCCGATCGGCAACACCGGGCAATACGTTCTGCCCAACGGCCGCTTGGTCGAACCGGCGGGCGTGGGCGAGATCGTTGACAAGTTCGCCATCGACCTGGCGGTCAGTCCCGACGGCGCCACGCTGGTGGTCGGCTCGGCGGGCGTCGACCGCGTGAACCTGCTCGACACCGCGACCATGACGATCAAGCAGGTGCTGGAGACCAACAACGTCTTCTCCGGCGCGTTGTGGAACGCGGCGGGCGACAAGTTCTGGGTCGCCGGCGGCGGCAGCCAGATCGTCTACGAATACGACTACGTGGGCGGTATCGCCACCGAAACCAAGCGTATCACCGTGCACAACTACCCGTCGGGTCTGGCCCTCTCGCCCGACGAGAGCCTGCTCTACGTGCCGTGCATGATGGGCAAGCGCTTGGCGGTGGTCGATCTGGCGCAGGGGCGTGAAGTCGATTCGATCGACGCCCACCTCTACAGCCTGGATGTGAAGATCACCTCCGACGGCCGGCGCGCGTTCGTGTCGAACACCGGCCGCAACCTGGTCACCGTGATCAATTTGCAAACGCGCCAGCCGCTGACGGACATCGAGGTCGGCGACAATCCGGAAGGCCTCGCCATTTCGGCCGACGATCAGACGCTTTATGTCGCCAACTCCGACAGCGATACCGTCAGCGTCATCGACATCGGCACCTCGAGCGTCACCGCCGAATGGCCGGTCTACGCCGACCCGGCCGAAGCGCTCGGCGCGAGCCCGGTTTCCCTGGCCGTCGACCAGGCCGGCGAGCGGTTGTACGTCGTGTGCAGCGGCACCAACGAAATCGCCGTGCTGAGCGCGGCCGACGGCGAGGTGCTCGGCCGCATTCCCACCGGCTGGTATGCCACCAACCTGCGGCTCGACGAGGCGCGCGGCACGCTCTACTACACCAGCGGCAAGGGCTATGGCTCTTACGAAATGGGTCTCTACAGCAACTGGCGTTCGACCGTGCACGCGCTCGATATCCCTGACGCCACCGCCCTGGCCGAATGGACGCAGCAACAGGAAATCTGCCTGAACTGGTCGCGCAACTTCTACGACCTGCAAAACATCGATTCACCGATCCCGACCGAATACGGCCAGGCGAGCGCGCAGATCAAGCACGTCATCTTCATCATGAAGGAGAACAAGACCTACGATCAGGTCTTCGGCGATCTGGAAGGCACACGCCGCGACCCGTCGTTGCTGAACTTCGGGGAAAACATCACCCCCAACCAGCACGCGCTGGCTCGCGCCTTCACCGTTTGCGACAACCTCTTCGTCGAAGGCGACACCAGCGTGCTCGGCCACCTGTGGGGCACGTTCGGCATGCTCAACGATACCACCGAAAAGCGATTCATCACCGGCGACCTGTACCCGCTGCCCGATATCGACCCGACCTCGCGCACGCCCAACGGTACGATCTTCCAGCGGCTGCTCGACGCCGGCATCGAATTCCGCAGCTACGGGCAGGTCATCGGCTTCATGGAAGACTTCGACCGCTACGCGCCGTACATCGACCTGAAGTACGGTTTCTGGAACCAGGGCGTGTCCGACGAAGTGAAAGCCGACGAAATCATCCGCGAGTGGGAACTGGGCATCTTCCCGCCGTTCATCTACATCAGCTTGCCCAACGATCACACCTACGGCAGCAGCAGCGGCAAGCCGACGGCGCAATATCTGATGGGCGACAACGACGCCGGCCTCGGCAAGCTTATCCAGTGGCTGAGCAACAGCGAGCACTGGGAAGACACCATCGTGTTCGTGACCGAAGACGACCCGCAATCGGGCGCGGACCACATCGACCCGCACCGCACCATCGGGCTGGTTATCGGCCCGTACGCCAAACACGGCCACGTGTCGTCCACCCTGTACTCGATGAGCAGCATCTGGCATACGATCGAGCTGATTCTGGGCCTGCAGCCGGGCAGCAAATACAGCCAGTACGCCTCGCCGATGTACGACTGTTTCACCACCACGCCCGATCTGACCAAGTACACCAAGATCGACAACCCGATACCGTTCGACATCAACCCGAAGGGCCTGCCGTTCCAGGAATACTGCGACAACGCCAACTTCGCCGTGCCCGACCAGGTGCCGCGCATGGCCGAGGTGCTCTGGGCGCTGACCCGGCCGGGCGAACCGTTCCCCTTCGACCAGTCCCTGTCCGGCCTCTCCGAGGAAGAAGAGGAAGAAGAGGAAGAGGCGAGCGAATACATCGAGGCCGTCAACCGCGCCCGCGCCTGGGCCCAGGCTCACGGCATCGAAGTGAACTGGTAGCGGGGAATTTCTTCCGCCGGCCCTAGCGATGGGTCGCCGTCTCGTCCAGCAACGCGAGTTGCCGCAGTAGCGCGGCCGCTTCCGGCGCCTTCATGTCGCCCGCGGCCAGCGCCCGCGCGATCGTACCGATCGTCTGCCGCATGGCAGTCAGCGTGTCCTCGGCGGAGGCCACCTGCTGCTGAGCCCGGTGTTGACGTTCGGCCAGCTCACGCAGCATCGCCGACAACACCGCCGGCCGCGCCGCCAGGTAGCGGGGCAGATCGGCCGCGCCCACATGCCGCACCACGCTGTCGGTGATCGCGCGCGCGGTCACCGCCCGGGGCGTGCCGCGTAGCGCCGCCATCTCGCCGAGCAGCGTGCCCGGTTGCTCGAGCACGGCCAGCCGCCGCCCGCCGCGCAACACTTCGATCCGGCCGCTTTCCAGCCAGTAAACGTCGTCGCTGCGTTCGTCCTCATAGAACAACACGGCGCCGGCCTCGACCCGCCGTTGGTCGCCCGCCGCGCTGGGCAACGGCAATTGCAGCGGCGTGTCCATCCGCACCGGACCCGTCGCCTGACCGGCGTTGGAATCGTGCAGATAGAAGTCGCGCTCCTCCGGCAGCGTGCACGGGCACGGCTCTTCCGCCTCACCGCGCGCCCAGGCCAGATCCTGCAACACTTCGTCCATCGATTGATAGCGCCGCTCGGGTTGTTTCGCCGCCATCCGCCGCACCAGCACGATCACCGCTTCGGGCAAGCGCTGGAACACCTCCGGGGCGAAGCGGACCTCGTCGGTCAGGTGGCGCGTCAGCACGGCCGGAATGGTCGGCGCGTGAAACGCGGGCTCGCCGACGAGAAGGAAGTACAGCGTCATGCCCAGGGCGTAGATGTCCGCGCGCGCGTCGATGTTCGGCGAACCGCTGATCTGCTCCGGCGCCAGGTAATGCGGCGTGCCGAGCAACGAGCCGTCGATCGTCACCGAAAGATCGTCTTCCAGTTTGGCCAGGCCGAAGTCGCTCAGCTTCACCATCTGTTGGTCGGCCAGCAGAATGTTCGACGGTTTGACGTCGCGGTGAATGAACCCGCGGCCGTGCGCGTAGCGCAGCGCCTCGGCGACCTCGGTGACGATGCGCAAGGCGTCGGCGACCGGCAGCGCGCCCGCGCGTTGCACCAGATCGGCCGCGTTCTCGCCCGGCACGTATTCCATCACGATGTACGGCCGGCCTCGCCAGACGCCCGTGCGGTAACCGCGCACAATGTGCGGATGATCGAGCGCCAGCAGCGTCTCGCCCTCGCGCTCGAAGCGGGGCAGGGCCGTCGGCTGCGCGAGCGCCTCTTCGGTCATGAGCTTGATCGCAACCGTCGCGCCATCCGCCGTGCGCCGCGCCCGGAACACCTCGGCCACGCCGCCGCGGCCGATGAAAGACAGGTCGGCCAGACCGGCGATGCGCGGCACCGAACGGGGCGGCCGGTTCATCGCTTCTGGCCCTTGCCGGGTCGGGATTTCTTGCCGCCGCCCGCGAGCCGATGTGGCTGGCTGATGCCTTCGGGTTGGATCTTGCCGGCGGCCAGCAGTCGCCGGCGCCGGCGCAGGAACAGGGTCAAGCCAACGGCGGCGGCGAACAGCGCGACGCTGATCCATTGGCTGGTCGACATGATCACGTAGTGGCCGCGGTCACTGTCGCCGCGGAAGAACTCGATGATGAAGCGCCCCACCGCGTAGAGGTAGAGGTGCAGCGTGAACAATTCGCCGTACACCACCCGCCGTTTTCGCCAGGCCAGCAATGAGAAGAAGATGATCAGTCCGAGCCCCGCCTCATAAAGCTGCGCCGGATGCAGCGGCAGTTGGCCGTACTCGCGGGCCGGAATCGATCCGGGCGGAAAAACCACGCCCCAAGGCACCGTGGTCGGGCGGCCGTAACAGCAGCCGGCCATGAAGCAGGCCAGCGAACGGTGAATCGCCAGCCCGAGGCCCATGTACGTGGCGCAGATGTCGAGCACCGGCAGAAACGGGTGGCGAATCGCCCGCAGGAAAACGTAGCCGCCGACGATCGCGCCGAGGTAGCCGCCGTAGAACACCACGCCTTCGGTGAACGACCAGAAGCGCTTCGGGTTTTCCACGTAGAGCGGAAAACGCACGATGACGTCGAGCAGCCGGCTGCCGACGATCATGCTGAACATGACGGCCACGAACATCTGAATGATGCGGTCTTCGTCGAAGCCCTCGATGCGCGCGCGGCGCGAGGACAGCCAGATGCCCAGGCCCACCGCCAGCGGATAGAACACGCTGTAGAAGTGGATCTGGTGCGAGCCGAATTGGAAGAGAATCGGATGCATCAGATAGTCTGCCCCGCGCGATTGGCGGCGCGCCGGTCAAGCACGGCCAGCACGGTGAGCGCCAACAGACAAACCGCGACGATCGGCGTGCCCGCCTCGCGGTAGAACTGCAGCGCGCTTTCCGGCAGCAACAACAGCGGCAGCGCCTGCGAGAGCCCGGCCCACAGCAGGAAGCCGCGCAACAGACGCTGGCGCAACGACGGCTTTCTCGCCAGCGCGACGTACAGCGGCACGCCCAGGCCGAACGGCGCGAACATCGCCACCAGCACCCACTGCCACTTCTTGACCAGTTCAAGTTCCGACCGCACCTCGAAACCTTCGGGCAGTTTGCCGAACCGCTTGGCCAACACGCGTTCGCGGTCGGCGGCATGGCCCGGAATCGCCGGACGCGCGGCGTCGCGCTTGATGATCAGCTTCAGGTCGGCTTCCTTGCGGCCGCGGTAGCCCGCCAGTTCCTTGTCGAGCAGGTAGCGGTAGCCATAGGTGGCGCCGCCGCCGATCGCCAGGGCGGCGAGGACGATCAGAATGTGTCGCAGCTTGCTCACTGGTCGACCCGTGTTGAAGAACAGGGGGATATTACCCGCACTATGGCCGGTCATTCAATCAGCGCGTCGGCGAGCACCTGGGCCGGGTGGCGGGCCGGTACGCCGGTCAGCGATTCGATCTGCATCCGGCACCCTTCGCACTCCGAGAGTACCACTTCCGGTTTCCATTCGGCCACCCGCTGCGCCACGCCCTGGCCGATCTGCCGCGCGATGTCGGCCGTCTTGTGCTTCATGCCGTAGGTGCCGGCCAGGCCGCAGCAGCCGGCGTCGAGCACGCGCACCTGCACGCCGGGGATCCGGTTCAGCCGCGCCGGCGCAAGGGCCCCGTGGCCCAGCGCGGTGAGGTGACACGCCTCGTGGTACGCCGCGTTCAGCGTTTGCGGCCGGAGCCGGAGATGCAACTCGCCCGCGTCGTCGAGCTGTTGCAGATAGGTGAAGAATTCGACCACGCGGCCGTAGACCGGCGAGGGCGGCATGCCCAGCACCATGTTGGTCTCGTGCGACAACGCCAGCGCGCAGCTCGGCGAGCCGACGACGATCGCCTCGCAACCTTCATCGAGCGCCGCCTGCAGCGACGCCAGATTCGCCTCGTTCTGTTTGCGCGCCCCCGCGAAGTTGCCCGCGCCGATCAGCGCCGCGCCGCAACATTGCTGGCGGGGGAAGACGACCTCTACGCCCGCCGCGTCAAGAAGGCGCAGAATCGCCTGGCCGACCTCGGGCATGTTGTGGTCGGTGACGCAGCCGTAGAAAAAAGCGACCTTGTGCCGGCCCGGACGCGCCTGGTACCGCCGCGCCAGCGAACGAAAGCGGCGCCGGGCGAACGACGGCAGCGGCGCCCGCCGGTCGATGCCGAACAGCTTCTCGGCGAACCAACGCACCGGCGACCAGCGCAGCAGCGGCGTGGCCAGCCAGTGGAACCGCTGACCCCACGGATTGAACCAATGCGCGTGCGTCAACAAGGTCGTAGCGATGTCGCGCCCGCGGCTCGCGGCGTAGCGCTGCTTGGCGAACAGATTGATCTCGGCGATCGGCACATTGGCCGGACAGGCCACCTGGCAGCGGTGACAACCGGTGCAGAGATTCACCCACGGCCCTTCCACCGGTTCGCCGCGCCCGCGGAAACGCTGGGCGTCGGGGCCGGCTTGCTTCGGTCCGGGGAAGGCGGGCGTTACCTGCGCCACCGGGCAGGCGCTGACGCAAATCGTGCACTTGATGCACGGATCAAACATCGTGTCGGGACGCGGCGGTTCGGGCAACGGGCGCGTCATGCGGTCCCTCCCGCGGCCAAATGTCCGGCCAACGCACCGGTGGTCAGCGCCACGCCGCCGCCGGATCGTTCGCGGTACGGGTCGAAGCCGCCAAGGATGTCGCCACAGGCAAACAGGTTCGCGTACGCCGGCTCGGCCCCGCGCAACGGACGCAGCTGCCGGTCGACCATCACGCCGCACTGTAAGGCCGGATGGCCGCCCGGGTCGAGGAACTGCGGCCGGAAGAACGATTCGTCGCCGCGCCAGCCGATCGGCAGATGGAAGAGCGGCTCGCGCAACGCGCCGCGCGCGCCGGCCAATCCGCCGGTCACCAGATGGCCGGGCGCCATGACCACCGCGTCGGCCGGCTCGTCCCGTTCCAATTCTCCGACGCGCACGCGCAAGCCGCGCAACGATCCGCCGTTTTCCAGCGGGGCCACCGCGCGCGCGTTCTGCACCAGGCGCACGCCCAGGTCGAACGCGATCCGCCGCAGCGCGCGCATCAGGCGCAGGCCGGGCACGCTGGGCGGCAAGCCCGGCGTTTCCACCAGCGTGCCGCCGAAGCGGTTCTCGATGGCCTGTTTCTGTTCTTCCACGCCGTCAAGCGCCAGCACCGCGGGCAAGGCCACCGTCTGGCCCGGCGCTTGCGCGGCGAGGAATTCGGCGAACTGCTCGGTGGTCGCCCGTTCGGCCAGCTTCGCCGCCAGACCGAGCGCGTCGAGCTGTCCGCCGCCGAGGTCGAAGGTCAACGTACGGACCGCGCGGCCGAGGCGCCGCTGCAATCCGTCAGCCACCAGCCCGGCGGAGAAGTTGCGGTACGGCCCGATCGCGCAGACGACCTCGACGCGCGTCGGATCGATCGCCATCGTCAGTGGCGTCAGCCCGGTCAGGCGCAGCGTGCCCATCGCGGTCAGCACGCGATACTGGCGCCGGCCGTCGCCGATGTAGGTCAAGTGGTGCTCGGCCAGCCGCCGTTGCATGCGCGCCAGCGCCAGCGCCACGCCCTCCGCGCCCACCTTCAGGTACGGATGATCGGGCGCGTGCGCGGCCAGTTGCGTGATGGCGGCCAGCGGATTGTCGGCTGCCGGGCCGGACGGGTCCGGATATGCCAGCAGATCAATGCCGCCCGAGAAGAGGTGGTGCGCGCCCTGGCCGGCGTGCAGCAGCGTGACCTCGGCGCCGGCCTCGCGCGCTTCGATCGCCGCGGCCAGTCCGCCCAGTCCGCCGCCGATGACCAGCACCCGCCTCATGTGTCGCCCCCGCGGTCGAGCCCGAAGAGCGTCGCGTAGAAGGCGAAGTTCAACGCCTCCTCGCGAAGCTGGTCGCCCCACAACACCGGCGCGATGCCGCCGAAGCGCTGTTCGAGGAAGCGGGTGATCACCGTGATCGCTTCGCCGGGCCGCATTAGACCTTCGTCGTGCAGCACGGCCAGGCCGCGGTACGAGCACAGGCCGCCCTGGCACGGGCCCATGCCCAGGCGGGTGCGGTGCTGGATGTCGGCCAGGTCGGGCCGCCCGGCCAGCTCAGGCAGGACGGCGCGGATCGCCTGCCGCGTCACCAGTTCGCATTCGCAGATCATCTCGCCCGGCGGCGTGTCGGCCAGCCGCGCGAGACGTTCGTAGCGGCGGTAGAACGGCGCCGGCTCCTGCGCGCGCAGCGGCGTCTCCGCGGTGCGGCACGGCTCGTTCTTGCCGAGCAGTTCGCAGACCTTGTCGGCGGTCTTCTCGGCCATCAGGCGGTAGGTGGTCAGCTTGCCGCCGACGATGCTCACCAGCCCCGGCACGCCGTCGCGGATGCCGTGGTCGAGCACGACGAAGCCGCGGCTGATGCTGCGCCCGTCGCCGCCGGGTGTTTCCTGGTACAGCGGCCGCACGCCGGCGTAAGCGCGCAGCGCCCGCGCGCCGGCGAAGCCCGGCACCAGCGTCGCGCCTTCAGCCAGCAGCACATCGAGCTCGCGCGATTCGATCACTAGCCCGTCGGGGCTTGGCACGGTGATGCTCGTCGTGCCGATGATGCTGGTCGGGCCGTTGGGGATGATCAGGTCGGCGTCGGCCGGCGCCCGGCAGCGGTTGATCACCCGGTCGCAGAAGCGCCGGTTCATGATCACCAGGCTGCCTTTGGACAGCGACAGGCCGACCGGCACGCCCGCGCGTTCGGCCAGCGGCATGCCCCAACCGCCCGCCGCCAGCACGGTCACCGCCGCGCGCGCCTCGTGCTCGCCCTCGTCGTTGGTGTAGGTCACACCGGACACCGCCGCGCCTTCGCGCACGAAGCCGGTCACGCGGCAGTGCGTGCGGATCACCGCGCCGTCGCGCTGCGCCGCCCGCGCGTTTTCCTGGCTGAGCAGGAACGGGTCGACGCTCGCGTCGGGCACTTTCAGGGCGCGGGTCAGTTGCGGGTTGAGACAAGGTTCCAGCGCCAGCGCGTCGGCCGGCGAGAGCGGTTCGTTTTCGATGCCCGCCTCGTCGCAGCCGCGGCGGAGCTGGTCGTAGTAGGCCGGATCGTCAACCGGCAGCGCGATGACCAGGCCGCCGGTCTGTTCCACGCAGTGCGCGGCAATGCGCCGCACGATGCGGTTCTCGTCGATGCATTCCTTGGCCGCGACCGGGTCCTTCACCGCGTAGCGGACGCCGCTGTGCAACAGGCCGTGGCAGCGGCCGGTCGCGCCGTAGGCGAGGTCGTGCTGTTCGAGCAACAGCACGCGGCAGCCGCGCAGCGCCAGGTCGCGGGCCACGCCGCAACCGGTGACGCCGCCGCCGACTACGATGACCTCGAAATGCTCCACGCCCGCCTCAGTGTTTCTTTTCCAGCTCTTGTTCCAGCTCCGCGGCCACGTTGCCGAAGCGGCCCTGGAACAGCAGCACCACCACCGCGCCGACCAGCACCGCGAACCACAACGTCGCCATGCGGATGATCAGCGTCGCCGCGGCCGCCGGCCCCTTGGCCAGACTCGCCGCGCCCATGATCGTCGAACTCTGCAGCATGCCGACCATGCTGGTTTCGGTCACGCCCAGTCCGCCCGGGCTGACCACGCCCATGATCGTGCCGAGCGCGTAAATGAAGCAAGCCGCCACCAGACGCGGGCTGTCGGTAAACGCGGTCAGCGTGATCCAGAACCCCAGGCATTCGCAGAACCAGGCCAGCGCCGACCAGAACGTCGCGACCACCAGCGGACCGATGCGCAACAGGCGGTAGGTCGAATCGTACGCCTCGTGCAGCCGCTGACCGACGCCGCGCAGCCGCGTCGGCCGGCCGATCAGGTCGATGAGGCCCAGGCACAGCCGCCGGTTGCCGACCAGCAGAATGAAACTGCCGAGCACCACCGCCACCGCGGCCAGCACCCAGATGCTCGCCGCATCCACCGTGAACACCGCCAGCCCGGCCACGCTGAGCACGACCAGGGCGACGAAGTCGGTCAGGCGCTCGGCCACCACGATCGGCGCCGACACCGCCAGCGGCGTACGGTTGGCCTGCTTGAGCAGCACCGCCTTGAGCAGTTCGCCGATCTTCCCCGGGCTGATGGTCATGATCAGGCCCGACAGGAAGATAATGAAGCTGTCGCTCTTCGGCAGCGCAATCTGCAACCGGCCGAGGTAGTAGTTCCATTTCAGAAACCGGAAAACGTAGTTCGCGAAGGCCAACAGCAGCAGCAGCGGGAACAGCAGCCAGGGGAATTTCGCCAGCGCCGCCGACAACTCGCCCCACCCGGAGTAGAGCACGAGCAGCAGGTACACCAGGCCGCCCACGGCAATGCCGATCAGCAGCTTGCGGCGCAAACGGTGCAATAGGCTCTCGCCGGCCAAAGGCCCTCCGGACAAAAAGAGGCCCTACGATATTGCTTTGCCGCCGGCCTTGCAACGGGCGCGGGTTCACGCCGCCACGTGCCACCGCACCGTCAGCCGCAGTTGCACGCGATAGAGCGGCCGGTGGCGGTCGGGGAGGGACCGGACATGGTGGATCTGGAGATCGATGCTCCGGTCGCCGCAGGTGCGGTCGAGGTAGAACGTGGCGCGCAGATCGTCGAGCAGCAGCCCCGCGCGCGCCAGGCCGTCGGCGCCGAAAGGCACGTCGACCCAGCCGGTCACCGCGAAGCGCGCGGTCCATTCCTCGAGCCGGCACGGCAACGGCCGCACCGTCGCTTCCTCCGGCACGACGGCAACCACCGGCAGCGGGGCCAGCTCGGTCGGGGTGGGGTAGTGGTCGAGCACCTTGCCGGCCGTGAAGGTGTAGCCGGCGTCGGCACGGATACCCGCCGCCGCGGCCAGCAGATACTGGTGGATGTCGCTCTGTTGCGTGGTGGACATGGCGGAGTCCTTTCGGAATGAAAAATGAAAAATGGACCATGAAAAATGGGGAACGGCGGCGGGGCCTACCCGATCACCCATTTCGCCAGCAGCGCGCCGAGCGTGCCGAACTGGAACGCCAGCACGGCCCAGGTGAGCTTGCGCGTGCCGCGAATCTCGCGCGCGA
Source organism: uncultured bacterium (assembly GCA_964511015.1). Classification (GTDB taxonomy): domain Bacteria; phylum Lernaellota; class Lernaellaia; order Lernaellales; family Lernaellaceae; genus FEN-1099. The sequence goes on from CAZEDX010000047.1 coordinate 11,197, forward strand.
GGTTGCCGATCAGCAGCCGTTGGTTTTCCAGCCGCAGCAGACACGTCTCCTCGCGCACGTAGGTGCCGTTGTGATGATGGGCGGGGGCGAATTCGGACATGGTTCACCTCGGGGGTTGGGGGTGCGAAAAAATGAAAACGCCAAAAGGAAAAAGGGAGCGCCGGCACTCCCTTCGTTCCTCTTGACGTTGCTACGTTGCTTTGTTCTTATTTCTCCCACCGGCGCATGTTGCGCCGCCGGGAGAATCAACATGAAATGGTTGCCGTTCCTGCTCGTATCCGTGCTTGCGGCCCTGATCGCCGTCGCCTGCGGCTCCGGTGATGACGACGACAGCGGCGGTTCGCTCGCCGACGATTGCGCCGCCGCCGCCGAAACGATCTTCACCGAATGCCGTGTCGAACTCGGCCACACCTCCGCCGAAACGCCCGGCCTGATCGATTCCGCCCAGGACTGGTGCTACCACGAGCAGGGCGAGTCGAAGGAGGTCGCGACGTGTTTGGAAACCTATCTCGCGGCTGACGTTTGTACGCCAGGCGATTTCAACTACAGCGTCGACGACTGTTGCATGTTTCGCGCTTCGTGTTTCGACCAAGCCTTCGACTAGGACGTCGGGAAGATCGGAGAATACTCAATCCGAATGATCACCGAGACGTAATCTGTGGTCGAACTGCCGGTGTAAGTGAACAGGCATTTCAGATCACCAGAATCAGAGTCCACGTTGAACTCGAACCTTGCATCGCCGCTAGTGACGACCATTTTTTCCGTCCCCATCTCCTCCCCCACGAAGAAGGCGTTGGTGGAGTGGCCGGCGCTTTCGATCCAGTTGTCGTTGTCGCCGCCGGGGGAGCGGGATTCGAGATTGCCGTAGGTTTGCAGGGTGCACCACAGGTCGATCCAGACAAGGCGTTGCTGGAACCCTTTGGGCGCGGCCATGTTGCCGCTCAGGTAGGGGCAGGTCGCGCCTTCGTATTGCGAGACGTTGCAAAGGGTCAGCGTATCGCCGGACTGCGCGGTGCGCCATGCCGTGAACACGCCGCCGCCGTTCTGGTACGGGTTGCAGACGTGGCCCGGGTTCGGGTCGCCGCTGGGGATCAGCGCCGGCAGGTGCGCCGCCTTGGTGTTGCGCAGATGCGCGGTGGCCTGCACGGCGCGGTTGAACACCGAGGCTTTGCCGGCGTCGCCGACCGATACCTGCGTCGCCTGGTTGGCGTAGCCGCTTTGATCTTCGTAAGCCATCATACCTCCCATTCGATCCAATGCGTGTAGACGGCGGTGTCGGGCGGCACCAGGCCGTCGTCGTCGGTCCAATACCAGTTGAGTTTTTTGTCGTCGTCGTCGGTCAGCTCGGCGTAGGGCGGGGCATTGTCGGCGGTCCAGAGGCCGCCGTACCAGCGTAGCGCCATCCGTGCCGCTTTGATCGTTGCCGTGCCCGCGCCGTAGTCTTTGTCCACCGTGGTGACGTAGAACACCGCGCCATTGAGGCCGTCGCCGGTGAAGCTGACGCGGTCGCCCACGGCGATGTCGAGGCCGGCGAGCGGCAGGCCGAATTCCACCAACCGCCCGCGATGGCGCAGAATCTCCTTCAGCGTGCCGGCCAGCGCGCGCGCGTCCTCGTCGCGCCAGATCCAGCGGCTTTCGATTTCCAGGTACGGCTCGCGCGGCTCGGTGTTTTCGCCGACGGCGACCGTTGCGCCGCGCTGGTGGACCTTGGCATATTCCTCGGTCGACGGGTTCCACGCATAGCGCAGCCTAATGCCGTGGAAGTCGTATTCCTTCAGCCACAGCGTGTGCCGGGCCGTGTCGAGGCAGCGCACGCGGTCGACCGGGTGCACGCCGAAGGAGCGGCCGTGGAATTCCCAGCGGTACAGCTTGTTCGGCCGCACGGCGAACTTGCCGTTTTCCACCCCGAACAGCAGGCCGGCGTCGCGGCAGATCTCGGCGATGTGTTCGGTGATCAGTTTTTTGGTCTCGGCCAGATGGCCGCGGAACCGCAGGCCCGTGCTGACGAAGCCGTCACTGGCCGGATTCAGCGAGTCGTCGATGAACGCGGCGTCGACGTGGCCGTAGTACGGATCGGTCAGCAGATCGTAGATGATCGCCGCCGGTTCTTCGATCAGCTCGCCGGAGGCATTCCGGTTGCCGGCGGCCCGCCGGGCCAGCACGATATCGCCGTCGAAGTAGCTGACGTCGGCATCGTCGGAACCGGCCAGGCGCAGCACCACCGCGTGTCCGCAACCGTCGGCGTCCGGGTTGCCGCTGTTGGCCGACACGTCGAACTTGCCGTTGCGGCCGGCGCCGCCGTGCCGCGAGCCGTCGCCCTTCTTCCACCACGCGCGTTCGGGCACTTGCGCGATGCCGCGGCCGCTGCCGTCGGCGGCGGTGTTGGCCAGGCAGAGGCAGGCGGCGAGCTCGGCGGTCGCCGAGCCGGTGTCGCCGTACTTCGCGCCGATCAAGCGGTTCACGATGCCGCCCGGCAGCCAGTAGTGCGACGGCGGGTCGGTCCAGCGGCCGTACAGCACCGGCACGATCCGGTCGCGCGCGTTCTCAGCGATCGGGTTGTAGGGTCCGGTGATCGGGCCCATGCCGCCGTCGCCCTGCCGCCACGCGTGCCGGACGTTGTCGTCGAAGACGTCGGTGAACTTGCGCACCGGGAAATCGATGTCGTATTGGGCCAGGCGCGAAGTGGCGCGCAGTTCGATCGCGCCGGCGGTGACGGTGAATGCGCCGGCGCCGAGGCCGCCTTCGTAGATCAGGTCGGCCGCGGGGCGCAGCGTGGCCGCGGCCGCCTTGGCGTAGAGCCGCAGCACCCAGCCGTCGTGGTCGGCCCAATGCGCGTTGATCAAGTCGATCAGCTCGCCGTCGCCGTCGTCGTGACGGGCGATGGTCACGGCCAGGTCGGGCAGGATCACGCGCGGCACCGGCTCTTCGCCGACGCTTTCGTTGAGCGCGCCGAGCGTCGCGCGCGGCGGGTAGCTGCCGTCGCAAGCCTCGTCGCCGACGGCGACCGACACCGCGCGCGGCGTCGCGGCGAAACGCAGATAGTCCGCCGGCGTCTCCGCCAGCTCCTGCGGGTACAAGACCAGCAACACGTCGTATGCCGCGTCGGGTCCGGACCAGCGGCCGGTCAACGGCGCGGTGAACGCGAAAGGCAATTCGGTGGACATGGGTTTATCCTCGATTGCAGGGTTGTTGCGCGGCGCCTACTCCACCGCCTCTTCGACCGTGAGCGTGGTGCTGCCGTAGTCGAGGCCGCGCATCGACCAGAGTTGCCGGTCGTCGTCGAAGAAGCCGTAGAGGACGAGGTTGGCCGACGGCTCGCGGTTGGCGGCGTCGGGCCAGTCGATCGGCGTGGCCGACCAGACCGGCAACCGCTCGGGCTGCAGGATCAGCAGCACCGGCTTGACGCGTCCGCATTGGGCGAAGGCCTCCAGCCACGGGCGCCGCTGATCGCGCGCGAAGTCGTTGAGGCTGATCGTGGCCACGCGCGGCCGCCGCGGGTTGGCGGCGTAGCGTGCCGCCGGATTGGCGTGCAGTTCGGCGTATTCGCGCCGGCCCCACTGGTACGCCTCGTCGAAGTTGAAGCGCGGCTGCGTCAGATCGTTCTGGGTGACGATGACCACGCGCCCGATCTCGAAGTACGCCGGCTCCGCGCCGTGGCCGCCGCTTTTGGCGAACTGCATTTGCAGCCGCAGCTTGCAGGCGGTCACCGCTTGCATGTCGACGACGATCATTCGGTCGCCCGCCAGCGCGCGGATGCTTTTGTCGGTCCAGACCTGCGAGGTACTTTCCGCCACGTAGCCGAGGTTGAGGGTCCAGGTGTCGGCCGTTCCGGTATATGCCTTGTCGAACGCGTCGAAGTTGTGGCCGAGGATGACGACGTAGCGCACGACGTGGTTGCCGCCCAGGTCGAAATGCAGCCAGGTGAAAGTGGCGTCGTTTTCGAGGCTGCGCCATTTCACGCCGACCCGGTCGTCGAGCACGTTGGCCGCGGGAAAGCGGGAGTCGGTATTATTCGCGTTGACCTTTGCCTTGTCGCCGGCGAAGTGGTGCGCGAGCACGAGGTTCTGCGCCGGCGCGGCCGCGGCAGCGTCGTCGTCGGCGCCGGTGTAATAGATCGTGGCCGACGCCGTTTCGCCGAACAACCCGCCCGCGGCGTAGGCCACGGCCTCGATGGTCTTCTCCCCCGCGCCGGCCGACAGCACCAGCGGGTAGGCGAGCGTGGCGCCGTACGACGAGCGCGGCACCGTGCTCCATGGATGCCCCGCTTCGTGAATGCGCACGCCGGCCACGGCGTCGGCCACGTGGCCCGAATCCGGCCCGCTATCGGCCGCGACGGTGACCAGCACCCCGCGCCGGCCGGTGACCGAGGCGCTGCCGGTGTCCGGATCACGCGCAACCAAGGTGGTGATCCGTGGCGTATCGAGATATGCGACATCGGTCACGCCGGCCGATTCGTTGCCGCTTTCGTCGACCTGCGTCACGCGGTAGGTATAACGCTGGTAGTCGGCGAGCCGGTCGTAGAACGACAGCCGCCCGGCGTGATCGGCGTCGGTGAAGCGCACCACCTCGCCGCTACCGCCGAAACCGTCGGTGCGCAACAGGGCGAAATCATCGTCGCCGGTCTGGCGATAGAGCAGGGCATGCGACCAGTCTTCGTCCGCGGGCCGCGTCCAACCCAGCAGCACGCTCATCGCGCCGCTGGCCGCCAGCGACAGACTCGTCTCGGCCGGAGCGCCCGCGTCGGGCAACAGCCAGCCGCCGCCGGTCGCGGTGCCGTAGACCAGCGCGCCGCCGGCCGCGTGCAGCATTTGCACGACATCGCCGGCCAGCGGCTGGGCGCTGGCGGTGTCGAAGGCGAAGGCGCGCGAGTCGTCGCTGAGGTCGATGATCGTCAGCCCGTCGGCGGTGCCCGCCGCGACCGTGCCGGCGCCCGCGGCGGCCGTGGTGGTGATCGCGCCGTCGGCGGAGTGGAGCGCGCGGATTTCGTTCGCCGTGCCGGCCAGCACGTTGTATGCGCCCCCGCTGGCCGCGTAGGCGCCGCGCACCGTGCCGCCCGCTTCCGATTTCCGCGGCGTTCTTTCGTCGGTGTCGACGCCCCACAGGCCGGCGGCGAAGCCGGCGAACAGGGTGGACGTGCCGGCGTCGGAGGTCGCCGCGTTCGCGGCCAGCGCGGTGAGCGCGGTGCCGGGCAGGCCCTGATACGCCGTGCCGTCGGCCCAGTCGGTTTGCAGTTCGGCGACGTAGGCGAATTGTTGGTGGCCGCCGACGTTGCACTCGACCTCGAGGTACACCGCCACCGGCGTGGTGGGCCGGTCGGTGTAGGTTCGCATCGCGGAGAACGGGCCGCTGTCGGCCAGCCGCCAGCCGACGACGGCGTCGCGGTCGAGCCGGCTGATGCGCAGCCAGAGCGTGTTGTCGGTCACCGTCGTCTCTTCCGGCGCGGCCTCGTTGGCCGCGCAGCGCACGACGTTGCAATCGACGCCGGAGGCGCGGTAGCGGCGACGTTCGATGCTCACCCAGTTGGTGCCGGCGGCGCGCGGGAAGCCGATGCGTAGCCGGGCTGCGGCGTACTGTCCGTCGGTGTTGAGCGTCGGCCAGGCCGGCACGGTGAAGCGCGCGGCGAAAGCAGCGTCGCCCGCGAAATAACCGGCGCGAACGGCGGTGGTCTGGCGCGCCGTGCCCTCGGCATCGGTGGTCACGTCGAGCTCGAGCCGGCCGTTCTGTTCGGCGATCGCGCCGTAGCCGGTCTCCGCGCCGTGCCAGCCGACGAGTTGGTTGTCGGCGAAATCGTCGCCGGCGGTCCCCGCCGCCGTGACATCGAAGTAGTCGTCGGTCGCGGCGATGTCGTAGCGCGCGTTCACCAGGTTGCCGCAGGCCCAGTATACCTTGTGCCCGCAGCCGGCCACCGCCGTCGCGGCAAACCCGGCCGCATCCCGCCAGATCGTTCCGCCGACCAGATCGACCACCTCGGCGAGGTCGGTGGCCAGCGCGAGGCGGCAGACGGCGGGGTTGCCCGGCACGTAGCGGCCGTACATCCCGCGCACCTGGTTGGCGTGCAGGGCGGGCGTGGTGGCGGTGGACAGGTAGGCCGTCCAGTCCGCCGGCGTCAGATCGCCGTGCGCGCTCTGGCCGTCGGCGGGCAGGGCGAGGCGGAACACGCCGGCGTCGCTCGTGCCCAGGTAGAGGTAGTCGCCGAGGCGTTCGACGCAAGTGAAGCCGCCGGACCGGGTGGCGTAGCCGACCCGGATCGTTTCGGTGACGTTGACGATCACCGCGTCGGCGGTGGTGGCGAAGACGGCGAGCGTGTCGCCGTCGTCGGTCCAGTAGCAGGCGCCGCGCACGTCGTTCGAGCCGACGAGCAACGCGTCGATCCAGGCCGGATCGTTCGCGGTCTTGTAGCCGCGCGCATACACATAGCCATTGGTGGACATGACCAGTTCTCCGGTTCGGGTGAAGGGGCGGCGTCAGGCCGCGGGACGTTGGCCGGCGCGGGCATCGAGATAGCCCTGTCCGCCGACGTAGGCCGCAACGATGGCGCCGATGGCCGCGGTGGCCGTGGCGTCCAGGTCGAGCGGCCGTGACAACGCGATCAGCAGCAAGCCGGTCAGCGTGACCGCCAGCTTGCGGGACATCCATTTGTGCATGAACAGGCTCCTACAGAATCTTGCGATGGCGCGCGCTCTCGCGGCGCAGGATTTCGATCAACGGTTCGGCGATCTGCGCCGCCAGCCGGCGCGGGTCGGTCGTCTGGCCGGCCTGGACCGCGACATTGACGTGGAAGGTCGGCCCGCCCGGCGCCTGCCCGGTGCGGTTGAGGCGCTCGAGCGTCTCGGTGCCGGCTGCGCGCACCGCCGAGCGCCGCACGACGTACTCGCCGCGCTGCAACACGGCCAGGTGTTCGTCGCGCGCCAGCACGCCGGCGTGGTGCCGCGGCACCGGGCCGCCCTGGTGGAACAGGCTCGCCAGTCCGCCGAGCAGGCCGCCGCCCGCCGCCGAGGCGCCGCCGGTGACCACGGCCATCAGGCCCTGCACCACCGCAATTTCCGCCGCCGTGGCGATGACCTGCCGCAGCACGGCCTTCCAGGCGTCGCGCCAGGCATAGGTGCCCTCCACGAGCTGCGCGGCGATGCCGTCGCCGATGGCCGTGATGGAAGCGGTGAACATGGTGCGCGTAAGTTCCGACGCCTGTCGCGCCTCGGTGATCCATTCGTCAAAGGCCGCGCGCGCCGCAGTTCGGGTGGCGGCGGGAGTATTTGTTTCGTAAGGCACGGCTGCCGGTGGAAGACTAGTGATCGACAACTGGGTCGAGTTTTTTTGACTTTCGAACATTGTGCGGTGCGACTTGATCCAAGTGTCCCTGAAATCCAGGGTGGACTTGCTAAGCTGACGTTGGGCCGCCAACAGCGATAGGTATTTCGCGGTTGCGCGGTCCATGTCCCGAAGCTGTTGAGTAATCGTGTACGAATCGGGCATGGATGCACCTCCCAGAGTGGGTGAGATTCGCTAAATATTTCTCTTAATGAAAACCCGAGTCAGAAACCGATGTGAAAGAGGGATCCCGGATCTCCGCGAACCAGCCAATCCACAAGAAACAGGATAATAACCACCAGATTGAAAGGATTCAGAACCACCAGGTATGCGCAGTGTGACCACTCAATAGAGTGACGGTCTGGATAGAACCTTCGGCGAACAACACCCATAACGAGAAGGCCAATCAGCACCGCATTTGGCACGAGAAAGACCAAGCGACCCTGATGAATCAAGGCGGCGGCAAAAAGAAACGGGTAGGAGAACTAGATGCACCATCGCCCAATGATGATAGGGATTGAGAGGCTTTCTCCTGTCCACTCGTGCTTCGGCGAGTCTTGATCTCATGGCCATTATCTTTCCAATTTTCGTCACCATATTGTGCCATGCGGCGGAGGAAAAACGCGCAACTTCGTTGGCCAGCCGAATGGCAGCCCTTGTGAACTGAGCCACGGGTCAAAGCGTTCATGAACAAACCGAGGGTGCCCGGCATCACCGCCCACCGTCGTATTTCCACCCACCGCGCCGTACGATCTTTACTGTATCGGAGGACCGCTCGAGGGTTTAACTTTGTTATCCGGCCCGCCCCCTGCTACTCCACGTGTTCGAAGAGAAACGCGGCGGCCAGGTACAATCGGTAGTAACTGGTCATGAGTACGAAATAGAAAACCGCCCGCCCGCCTAGTGACCGAATTCGAGGCGAAAGCCGCGCCTGCAGCCAACCCAGGAAGAGCGAGGCGAACAGCCCGGCGTCGAGAATCGCGGTCAACAGGAGGAGGTCATTTTCCTGGGGAACGTGACCGAACAACCCCAGCGGGTCCAGGCGCCAGGTCAGTGGATAAAGCAGCGGGTAGTAGAGCACAACCACCGCGGCCGCCGCCCAGTCAAACGGCGATCGTCGAACCGGTATGCCGTCCGGTCGCCGCGTTTCGCGTTCCGTGAGCCAAAGGCGGACCACCACAAAGAACACGCCGGCGTCGATGGTCATGATACAGCCCAGCGGTTGGTTCAGCATTCCGGCGAAGACCAAAGCCAGCAATGCGCATGCGGTCGACAGCGACAGCGGTCGACGACGTTTGTCGGCCACGCCGGCCAGCAATAGTCCGGCCACCACGATGGCGCCGATCCACAGCACCGGTTCGGGAGAATTGGCCCATGACGCCGGCATGACATGACCGCCCAGCCAGCGGACCAACCTGCCGCCGTGCCTGGCGGCCAAGGTGTAGGCCAACTGACCGGCCGTGGCCGACAACGCCAGCCCCACGCCCAACGCCGCGCCGTGAGCGAGCGACAGAGGACGGGCGCCTCTCGCGAACAGGTCGCGGGCTGCGATGGCCACGAAGGCGACCGACAGCGACCAGACGAACATTCCTTCTACTCCGCCGGGCGCCAACGCCTGCAACAGAGTCAGTGCGATGGCGTAAGGCCGCCGGCGCATGAACCAGTCGCGATCGAGCCGCGCGCCGGCCAGCAGTATCATTGCCTGCGCCAACAACACCGCGACACCGAGGGTGGAGGTTCCCGCGCTCTCGGCAAATCCGTCGGTTTGATATTCGAGAACCAGGGCCGACCCGAAGAGCGACAGGAATAAGATCTCGAGAGCGTGCTTAACGATGGACTTGGCCATGCGATTTGCTCCTTCCAATGCTGAACGCGGACCGAAAACGTACTAGGTCATAATCCTTCGCCTAGTGGGCATTCGTCAATGTCGAGGTCCGGCGGCCACTCCGGGCTTCTCTCGCCCGTCCATGGATCGTAGTTCACCACGCCTTCGAGCAGTCGATGGCGTCCGCCGATTTCGCCCTCGCCGTAGAAACGAAACAGCAGCACGACCCAGCCGTGAAACTGGCCCCAGGAATCTTCCCGCGATTCCAACATGTGCCAATGGTTTTCGCGAATGGCGTTTTGGAATAGCGAATTCAGCTCCTTCGCCAGGTTGCCACAAGCAGGATTCGGACGGAGTTGACGCAAACAACGTTCGGCGGACGCCGGATCACGCACGGGAAATCGTGCCGATAGCCCGGTGCATGCGGCAAGATCCGCGAGATAGTCGAACGCCACCCACGCATTGCTCCAGCAAGCGGCGGCTACGCCGGTGCTTGGCGAAACCATGCGCGCATGAAGGGCATGGAAGATCTCATTTAACTCGGCCATCGCCTCTCCCATGGTGGCTTGGTCGCTCGGTTTCAAGGAGTCCAGGATGTGGTTCCATTCCGGATTGTTGATTCCCAATCTCTCCATGTGATGACTCCATCAATGATTCTGCCTTCTGTCCGTTCCCGGCCGTCGAACGCCGTTCGAACCCCATTCGATCGCCGCCCATTCCGCCGCTAGCAGATCGAACGCGGCCATCGTGCGTGCATCCTGGTCGCCGACACCGCCGGCGCGCGGCAGCAGGCCGTGGTCGCGGTAACGTACGAAATCGCGCAGCGCCGCACGGGTGAACGACGTGAACTGGGCGAGCGGGCAGCGGCGCGTCACCTCGCCCCGCCAGGTTTCGACGAAGTGCGGATTGCTCTTCCCGTCGCAGTTGCGGAGCCGGCGCAGCTCGACCGTGCATGAGGCGCACGAGCGGCCGCGCGGATCGGCAAAGAAGCGCGCGGCCAGCTTCAGTTTTTTCGTTCGCCCTCGCTCAAGGTCGACAGGTCGCGGATCGCCGTCAGCACTTCCTGGTACAGCGCGTTGAACGAACGCGGCAGCGCGGCGCGCGCAGCCAGGAACGCGGCGGCGGTGTCGATCGGTTCGCCATCGGCGAAGCGCAGGTTGGCGATGCGCTCGACGTGGTCGGCGAACACGCGTGCGTCGACTTCCGGATTCGGCTCGATGCTCACCGTGCCGGTCGCCGGATCGAAGCGGCTCTTGAATTCATCGTACACGTCGCACTCGGCCTCGGTCATCGGCCGCAGATAGAAGGTGAGTGGCGAATAGGCCGGGTCGGCCGCCGCCTGCTTGCGCTCGCCGCCGAAGGAGGGCACGTAGGCGCGGGCGTAGGAAATATCCAATCGCGGAGCATTCATGATCGATCTCCCATGCGTTCGCGAGAACGCGAAACGGTTTTCACAATGACGTCACCACTGACGCCGGAACCGATATGCCGCGGCCTGGTCGAAGGGAGTTAACGTTGACGAAGGAGAAACCCGTGTAACCGTCGCCAAGCCGCCGTTTACTGGTTGGACTCATGCTGATCTGGTTCATCTGTGACGCCTGCCAACAACAACCGTTGCCGCCGGTCGCCGCCAAGACCGCGCCCGCAAGATCTGCCCGCAAGACGTCGATTGTGGCTACGGGTTCTCCGACGCCGAGTTGCAGGCCGCGCAGCATTTCTTCCCCGACCGCAAGGTCTTCCGTCCGGTGAACGAATGCTTGACCCAGAACGTGTCTTGCTATGGCATCTCGGCACAGCTCGACTTCCTCGCGGTTTACGCCGGTGCGACCGCCGCCGATGCCGACGCGGTCTTGCGCCGGGCGCGCGAGAACCCGCGCTGACGCCAGGCGCAGGCGCGGCGCATGCAGGTGGGGTTGCTCGACGCGTGCCCGCTCTGAATCCGGCGATCACAGAAACGCGAACTGAATCTCATCTTGCCCATCGTCTTCCAGCGCCGGACCGGCCAGCGACAACGGAATCACATCATCCACCGGGGCTTCAAGGCTCGGAATTTCAGGCTGGAACCGCGGTGCGTAGCAGACGAATGTGCGCCCGGAGGTGTGGCCGGCCTGCAGGAAGAACGGCGTGTCGTCCTGCAGCTTGGTCATCACCAGCGCGCCCGCCGTTTCGGCGGTGAGCAACGCCTCGACCTCTAGCTGCACCTGCCGGCGCTGCGGATAGTGGTAGTCCTGCGCCACCGCCGAGCCGTGTAGCGTGTTCAGCAGACTGACGTTCTCGGTGATCGACGCCTTCGCCGCCGTGATCGGCACGCTGACGTCGAGCAGTTGGCAGCGGCCGGTGACACCGGCGATCGGCGCGCCGGCGGTCGTCGGCGTCGGCCGATAGGGTGCCGCCACCGCGCCGAGCGCGTGCGCCGCCGCGGCCGTGCCGCATTGCGCGCGGCTGACGGTGCATTCGTTGGTGTCCACGTCGACCGCGGTGATGCGCAATACTTCCTGGTCGAGCTGCACCCACGTCCCCGGCTCGAACTGCGGGTTGCCGGCGTGGAAGAAGCTGGTCTGCGTGGCGTCCATCGCCGCGGCCAGCGCAGCCGTGCCGGCAAAGACCAAGTCCTGCCCCGGACCGCTCGCCGTCACCTTGGCCGGGTCGCCCGCCGCGACGGCGAAGGTCCATTCGTTCGGCACGCAACCGGTGGCGACCTGCGCCTCGCGGTCGAGTAGCCGGTGGATGGTCGCCGAGCCCTGCGGTTCGGTCTGCAAGCGGGACCCGACCGCCGGGTGCGCGGTGTCGCCGACCTGCGGCGGCGCCGGCAGCGCCGGCCACCAGGTGACCGCGCCGGTGGCGGTGTCGACCGCGGCCAAGCGCGCGGCGTACAACGTGCCGCTCAGCTCGAAGCCGACGAAGTCGCCGGCTTGCAAGCCGGTGGCGTCGGCAAGCGTCGCGCCGGTTGTAGTCGGATTGGCGGCTACGGTCGTCGCCACAGTCACGCGGCGGTCGAAACTGCAGGCCAGCAGGCCGTCGAAATCGGGAGGCGTGCCGCCGGTGCCGCTCGGCATCAGGTAGCCCTCGACGGACCACGAGACGTTGCGCTTGCCCGGCACGCGGTCGGCCAGTCCGCGGCTGGCGCTGCGGTCCGCGCGGTCGGCGCGCTCCTCCTTCACTTCGAAGCGGCTGCTCAAATGCTTGATGGCGCCCGCGCCGTCGGGAGCGGCGGCGGCGCCGTAGCTGTTTTCGGCGACCACGTACAGTTGTTCCTTGCGACCAAGGCTGATCGATGGCATGGCAAATCTCCTGCGAAACGAAATAGGTGGTGAGTAAGGTCTTACCCCGCGGGACGCCGCAGCACGATCAAATGGCCGACGCTTGCCAGCGGCAACACGCGGTCGAGCCGCGCGGCGAGCAACAGGCCGGCGCGATGAAGCCGGCGGCCCCAATTCCACGCGAGGTGGTGTTGGCCGAGACGGTCGAGCCAGCGCGTCAGCCGCGGCCAGGCGCGCCGTGCGCGTTCGCGGTCGAAGCCGTGCAGCGCGTACAGCGCCGTCTTGCCGGCCAGCCGCAGCACGTGCGCGGGGAAGAACCAATGGAAATGGAACAACCAGCCAGCCAGTCCGCCGACCGGCTGCTGTTCGACGACCTCCAGCCCTGCCTGCTCGGCCAGCGCGCGTAGACCGGCTGCGGTGTAGCGCCGGTAGCCGTGCTTGCCGTACAGCGGGTACGACCACGTCGCCGGCACGATGACCAGCGCCGCCGCGCCCGGGGTCAGCACCGGCGCCAGGCCGCGCATTACGCGCGCGTCGTCGGCGAAATGCTCAAAAGCGGTCAGCGACAGCACGAAGTCAAAGGTCTCGCCGAGCTCGCCGACGCGGTGCGCGTCCCATTCGCGGAAGGCGATGGCGAAGTCGGGCGGCGAGGTCGATTCTTCCCAGCGCTGCGGGTTGATGTCGATGCCGAGATACGCGCCGTGAATGCCCGCCTCGATGAAGAACAGCGCGTAACGGCCCGAGCCGCAGCCGACGTCGAGCACGCGCGCTTGCGGCGGGCAGTAACGGCGGATGTAGGCCGGCGCCAGGCGCGTGATCTGCCAGCGGAACGGCGAACCGTAGTCCGCCTCGGCGGCCTTCGCGTGCGCTTCGGCGAGGGCTTGCTCGGCGCTGATCGTGTTCATAGAGAGGCAGTATAGCAGATCAGCCGCGGCCGATCTCGACCGACTGGTCGTCGCGCAACACCCCGGCGCGGGCTAGCAGGGCGCGGGCCGCGGGGGCGAGGTGTGCCGCCGTGCCGCTGGGCGCAAGGGTGACGCTGCCGCCGCCGTCGCCGGCCGTGCTCGCTTCCGTGACGCCCATAGCCGCTTCTTCCAGCGGCCGGAAGCTGACCCCGCCGGCGAGGTACAGCGCCTGCTCGATCGCAGCCGCGCGCAAGGCGGGCGGCAAAGGCCAGAGTAGCAGGTACTGGCTGGTGGCGTCGGGCGCGGCGGACCAAGCCGGACTGAGCGTGAGCGTGCCGGTCGCGCCGGCGAACGAATCGACCGTGGCCCACTGGCCCCGGCCGGCGCCTTGATAGACGAGCACCGAGCCGCCGGCGAGGACGTCGTTGGCGTAGGTCGCGAGGTCGGCGTCGACCAACGTTGTCGTCGTGCCGCCTTGGGCGCGGCCGAAGAAATGCGGATGCCGGGCCGTCGGCAGCGGCAACGCCTGGCAACGGCGCAGGCCCAGCGTGTCGACCAGCGGCGGGGCGGCGAGCGGACACCACGCCAGGTGGCGCGTCGCCGTGACCAGCAGCGTCTCCTGCTCCGCGGCCGACAAGGCCGACCACGTTTCCGCCGCCGGGTGCTTGGCCGCATACGCCGCGGCCTGGGCGAGCGTGACGAGGCTGTCGGCATCCGGATGACCGAGAATCGCGTTGAGGGACATGTTCGTGCTCCAATCGAGAGAAACGGACGCCGGGAATCGGGGGGCGACCCCCGGCGTCCGGGCGGGAGGTCCGGGATCACCGGACTCCCAGGGGAGATCAGGCGCTGGTTTGCAGGTCGATCGCAAACGCGTCGCGCAGCTCGGCCACGCCGTAGATCACGTCGACCGTGACCAGCGTGCCGAGATACTGCGGAATGTAGTTGGCCTGCACGCGCGGACCGAGTTGCACGGCCAGCGCGAAGGCGCCTTTCTGGAAGAGCAGATTGTGATCGAGCACGTCGGGCGACGTGCCGCTCTGGATGATGTTGCTCGAGACGAACACCGGCACGCCGTAGATCTCGCCGAGCAGGCCGGTGCGCGTCGGCGCGCCCTGCGGCCCGTTGCCGAGGTAGGTCATGCTGACGAATTCCTCGACCCCGAGCATCGTGTTCTTCTGCTTGGGCGAAATGACCAGCGCACGGTCGGCGAGCGGCGCGCCGGCGGCGTCGAGCAACTGAATTGCGTTGCGCAACTCCGCCGCGTCGATGCCCGCGGTGCACGCGCCGGACCGTGACAGGCCGGCATACAGCGCGAGCAGGTCGCGGTCGATCGCCTGGGCGATGGCGTAGCCGGCTTTCTTGGTGTACACCTCGCGCAGGCTCTGCTTGGCCTGCACCGCGACGATATCCTCGATCAGGAAACTGACTTCCTTGTGCTTGTTCAGTGCGAGCGTCACCTGGCCCTCGGTGTGCGCCTGCGGCGCCACCTCGGTGTTCGCCGCCTTGTCGTTGGCAGCGAAGTTGTCGACCGTCGGAATGTGCAGCAGATCGCCACCGCCGGCCGCCGCATCGTCGAAACGCGTGACCAGCTCGGCCATCACCAGATTGTTCTCGGCCGTCTCGATGACGTCGAGCGCCCACAGTTCCGGAATGAAGTTCGCGGCCGTGGTGGCCGTGACGTGATTCGAACCAAGACCCATGTCGGTCCTCCGATTGATGCAAATGGTTGATGATGAAAAGGGGGCAGCGGGTTCCCCCAGGCAAAAGTGGGATCCGTCAAGGAAGGAATCCCTGCTGCGCTTGGGATGACTTCCCCCGGCCCCTGGACCCTACCGCCCCAGGCTCGAAGCGAGCCGCTCGAGCTCCGGACGGAGTTGACGCAACTGTTCCACACCGAGGCCGCGCAATGCCTCGGCGGTGATCGGCAGGCTCGGCACGCCCGGCCGTCCGCCCGCGCCGGGGCCGGAGCTCGCGGCGAGCAGGTTCGGGTTGGCCGCAAGGTAGGCGGCCACGCCTTTGTCGAGGTCCGCGCCGGCGTAGCGCGTGGATTCGCCGCCGTCTTCGCCGGGCAGCGTGAGCACCGGCGTCGGACCATCCGGTCCGTCTTCCCAGCCGACACGGCCGGCGAGCAGATCGACGATCTGCCGCGGCCGGTACGCCCCGTGCCGGACCGCACTTTCTAAAAGCACCCGTTCGGCTTGGCCCTGATTGTAGCGCGACTCCCACGCGGCGGCGTCGGCCCGCGCGGCGTCGCGTTCGGCGCCGAGTTCCTGCCGCGCCCGTTGCACGGCCTCGCGTTCGTCGGGCAGCGCCGCGCGTTCGCGAAGCTGCGCCTGCAACGCCGCCGTGCGCCGGTCGACTTCCTCGCCGAGCCGCGTCTCGAAGCCGGCGCGTTCGCGCTTCAGGCGCTCCTCGACCACGCGGTCGATCTGCGCCTGCAAACCCGGATAGCGGCGGACCAGCTCGCGCAACGCGGGCGAGTCGAAATCCCGTTCCTGTTGTTCGGCTTTCGCCGTGACTTCACTCATGCACACCTCCAATAGCTGCCGCCCCGCGCGGGGAGTGCCGCGTGGGGGTAAGGGGGTCTATTCAATTTGCCGCCGCTTCCTGTTCCACCTCGCCGCGGGCGTCGTCGGGCAGTTCGGCCAGCAGCGCGCGGGCGAGTTTGACCAGCAGTTGCGCGCGGAACTTCGGGCCGACACCGAGCTCGAGCACGCGGCCGACGGTGCCGGTCAGTTCGGCCGGATCGTCCACCCCGAAGTCGCGCGGAAAGCGGATCTTCCCCTGCCAGGCCGGCCGCGCCAGGTGCAGCGCCGCCGCGAACGCCGCCGCCAGATTGTCGGCCTTGTCGGCCAGCGCCTGGTTGGTGTCGAGAAAGTCGTAGGCCTTGCTGATGCCCGACTGCGCGTTCGCCTCGCGCACCGAGCCGCGCGTCAGGGCGGCCAGGCGGTAAATCTCGTCGATCATGCGGTCGATCTGCTCCACCAGCAGCCGCGCCTGCGAGGCGTCGGGACTGATGTACTGCGGCGCCGTGCGCCCTTCCGGGTATAGGAAGATGCTGCTGGTGCCCAGCCGCTTGATGTCGCCCGCCTCGCCGTATTCCTCGGCCGAGCCTTCGGCAACGAGCTGGCTGAAGGTCTGCCGCGCGAGGATCTCCTGCAATTCGCTGGTGAGGTTGAAGATCTCTCGGTTCACGAAGGCAACGTTGGCCAGCAGGCTTTCGCCGAGCGGACCGGGCTCGACGTCGCGATGCTTCACCGCCACGAACGGCACCTGGCCGAACGGATTGTCGCCGGCGGCGAGGACTTCGCCCTGCGGCGACAGGTCGGTCCAGCGCTCGGGCGTCCAGAGCCGCAGCCTTTCGCGCGCCTCGTCGCGCACGCGCGCGCCGTCGAAGACCGGGTCGGTTTCGCGCTCGGCCAGCAGCAGCCACTGCCAGCGGCCGTCGGGCCCGCAGGCCCAGTTCAGCACGTCGGGCGGGCAGACCAGCGTCAGGTAGTCGCCGAGCCCGGCGGCCAGTTCGTCGGCGCGAGTCAGCCACGCGCCCTCCGCCCGCGGGCGGTCGACGCCCAGCAGCACGAAGCCGAAGATCGACGACAGCGTCGCCGCGCGTTTCATCAGACCGACCAGGCTGGTGCCGAGCCGGTCGGCGTCGGCAAGCAGATCGGCTACCGCGTCGGCGGGCAGAATCTCCGGCGGCCGGCGGAACAGGTACGCGGTGTAGGCGTCCACCACCGGCTGGCAGTAGTTGAGGTAATACGCGCGCTGCAGCCGGCGGGTGAAGTCCTCGCTGTTTTCCAGCCGGTGCGAGAACAGATTCTCCGCGGTCAGATACGCCTGGCCGCCGCGATAGCTCGCCCAGGCCAGGCGCCAAAACGACCGCAGCGCCAAATGCCGCGGGTGCAGCGAACGCGCGAGGTCCGCAAACGGTTTTTCGGACATGGTTGCTCCTGTGAGACGGTGAGAGGAATGAAAAATGAAACATGCGGAATGAAAAAGGGAACTGCCGGACAGGTCTATCCTGTTGCTCCGGTCATCCTATCCGCGAAAAGACCCCTGCCAGGCGACGGGCCCGAACCAACGTTTCTTGAGCGCCATCAGCGCCGCGGCCCAGAGCGGCGCGGTGACCAGCACCGAGCCGTCGGCGGTCGCGCAGATAATGGCGAAGATCAGCAGCAACACCGTCAGGTGGTAGCGGCGGCGGCTCTTCACGTCGCGATAGGTTGTCACGATGGAGAGCACGACCAGCACCAGCGCGATGGCGCCCCGGATTCTCATGTCGCTGATCGGCTTCCCGTTGAACATTCTTGCGATGGACGCAATCACCAACGCGTAGCCTACTGTGACGGCCAGCCATGCGGCGCAGCCACGACTGGTGAGTGGTCCGGCCTTCCTCATAGGTTTTAGTTCTTCCATATTTGTTCCCTTTAAGGTTCCCAATCCTCGGCAATGATACCACGGTAGGGGTCGTAGATGCGATAGTAATTATTTTCGTCGGCCAACGAATCAAGCCACCTCAGTTCCAGATAGACAAAGCCGTGAGGAAAAGGCAAGTGTGTGCTGTGACTGAGATACTCCTTGTGGAATTTGAACTCCCGCCATTTGGCCGTCCCGAATGCGTCGTGGAAATGGCCAAGTAGATCTGCCGCGCGTTGCTGGCAGGCATCCTCCGGTTTCTCGGACGACTGACGGACACCGGGGATTCGGGAAAGACACCATCGCCCGATGATTTCCCACGGCCCGAAATGGCGATAGCGTCCGACAAAAATGCGGAATTCGAGATCGGCCTCGTCAATAAACCTTTCTGCTTCTTCCCAGCTTACGGCGGAGCGAATGTCCACGTCATTTTGTGCCACTTGGTACATCCCTTCTTCCCGGCGTCCATGTCCGAACCGTTTTGGTTCATCCTGCGATCCAGGTATTCCGTCCAATGAAAGGTTCTGCCCTTCCACCCGCCTCCCTACCACCACGCCGGCGCGTGCGGCTTGGTGTGCAGCGCGTAGCGCAGGGCGTCGATGGCGTGGTCGTCGTCCTTGCGCGGCTGCTCGCCCTCGGCGTGCTCGTCCCACGAGTAGCACGACAGCTCGTGCGCGAGGTGGCCGCAGTCCGGACCGAGCACCAGCTTCGGCCGGCCGCTCGACTCGTCGAGGTGCAGCGCCGTCGCCACGGTCTGCACGCCCGCGCCGACGTCGTTGTCGGCGGTGTAGGCCGGCAGGCCCGCGCGGCGGAACGCGGCGATGAACGCCGGGCCCGACGGGTCGCAGACGAAGCGCCGGATGCCGTAGCGTTTGTGCAGCGTGCGCGCGATGTCGACCCAACACCCGCCGCCGCTGGCCGAGACCGGCACGCCGCGGCGCACGTCTTCGGCGATGACCCACCAGGTGTGGTCGCCGTCGCGGCCGAGCACGACGATCGCGCCGGGATTGCGGAAGCCCCAGTCCACCCCCGCCCGCACTTCCGCGAAGCGCCGGGGCAGGGCGGTTAGGCCGAGCCGGTTGCGCGGCCCGACCACATGCACGTCCGGATCGAATTCGTCGAAAACCATGCCCGCAAAACTCGTCAGATCGGCTTCGTACTCGCGCCGGAAATATCGTGGCGGCAGCGTGCGGCGCGCCTGTTCGACTTCGTCGGCCAGGCCCGGCACGGCGGTGTTGTCGACGGTGCGGAACCGGACCAGGCCGTGGTCCGGCTCGTAGATCGGACTGTCCGGGTCGGCGCGGCGCACCACCTCGTCGTAGAACCAGTTGCGGCCCAGCGGCGTGGTGGAAAAGATCGCCCAGCCGCGGCGGTCCGACAACCGCATGCGCAGCCCGCCCAGCCACGCCTCGCTCTTCAAGCGCGCCGCCTCGTCGATCCACAAGCCGTCGAGGCCGACGCCGACCAGGCTTTCCGGCCGTTCGGCGGTTTTGAATTCGATCAGGACCTCGCCGATCAACCGCAGCTCGCGTTCGGTCTTGGCCCAACCCGCCACCAGCTCGCCGGTCTCGCCGCCGAGCGTGGCGAACAGCTCGCGCAATTGCGTCTTGCCGATGCCGTAGGTCGGCGCGACGCACCAGTAGTGCAGCGGGCCGCTCTTGTGGGCGCGGTCGAAATACACCCGGCGCACAAACTCGCGCGCCGCGGCGTAGGTCTTGCCCGCGCGCGTGCCGGCCAGCACCACGGCGAAGCGCGTGCCGAGTTGATGGAACGCCGCCTGGCCGGGGTGGGGGTGGTATTGGTCAAACAAGCAGATCGACATTTTGGTCTCGTGTTGGTGTTTGGCTGATCGGGTTCCGGGTTCGGTAGAACAGGGGTCGGGTTACGGGTCTTGGCGCGAGGGCGTAGGGGCAACCACCCGTGGTTGCCCTTCGTTTGTCTTGGTCAGGATGCCAGGATCAACAAGACGAACCCGGCCGGCAGCGCCCTTTTTCATGCTGCATTTTTCATTGTCCATTCATTGGACCGGGCGCCCTGGCCGTCGAGATCACCTAGGCAAATCGCTTTCGGAGCCGATGCCTCGCCTACTCCCGCTCCCGCAGGCGTTTGTACTGTCCCTCGAAGGTGACGCCGGCGCCGGCGAAACCGGAGCAGGAATTCTCGCTGGTCTGTTTGACGGTGACGATCTCGCCGTCGACGGTCAGATCCAGCGTGCAGTCGGTGGTGTCGCCGTCGGCCCGCGCGACAAAACGCGCCCGGTTGCCGGTCACCGCGGCGGTGCCGTCGATGTTGCCGAGGTGTCCGCCGCTGGTCGCTTCGAGCGAGAAGTAGAAGCCGGTCGCGGTGATCTCGGCGATTTCGAGCCGGCCGGTGTCCCATTGGTTCTCGCGGGTCAGGCGGTAGATGCCGGCGCGCCACGGACTGCCGGGCACCGGCGCCTGGTTCTGCATGTAGATCACCTTCAGCGAGGCGAACCGTTCGCGCCATTTCTCGATCGTCTTGGGCAGCTTCGCGCGCCATTCGTCGACGTTGGTGAAGTAGCGCACCACCTGGTTGTCGATCACGGCGGCCCAGACCTGCCCGCGGTCGTTGACCATGATGATGCCTTCCATCGACGTGAACAGCCCGCGTACGCCGCCGGACCGCACGCGCGCGCCGAAGCCGTCGAGGTCCGCCGCTTCGCTGATGAGCTGGAAGCAGTCTTCGAACGCCTCGCGGTGCGGACCAACCAGCTTGTTGAACGCGCGTTCCTGGGTCGCATTGGCGAAGACGCCGGCGCGGCGCAGGCCGATGCGCGTGCGGGCCTGCAGCGCCGTGACGCAAACGAGTACGGCGATGATGACCAGCAAGAACAACCAACGACGATTCACGGTGGCCTCCTAGTGGCGACAAACGACGGCGATCATAGCAGTGCGGACCGCGCCGCGCGAGCGCGGGGATGATCAGCGGGCGTGTGCCCGACCTGAAACCCCATGGTCCATTCTACGTTTTTCATTGCCTATCCGTCGGACAATGCGCCCTTTTCTTTGACCTTCCCTGCCGCCATAAGCCCAAATCCTCTTACATTCCCTCAATCCGCACATCGATGGTCTTCGGTCCGCCCTCCTCGGCCGCGAGGGCGCGCGCGAGTTGTTCGCAGCGCAGCCACCGCTCCCAGTTCTTGAGCAGACGGTCGGCGTCGTCGATCTTGTCCTTGCGTTTGAGCATCCACAGCAGGCTGCGGCGGGTGCGGTCCCAACTGTGCGCGAAATCGGCGTTCGTCGGCCTCTTCGGGGCGGACTTGGATTTCCCTTTGCGCTCCGCCTCGGGTTCGTCGTAGCCCAGATAGGCCGGCAGCATTGCCAGCATCTTGTTCACCTTTGTGCTCATCGGTTTCTCCTATGGCTGGCGTCGCGGCAGGCCGAAGGCCCCGCTCGCTCCGCGCCGTTTGATGACGTTTGGCTGCTGCATATCCCAGGGATCAACAAGATCGACAGAACAAGTGCGACCTGCCGCTCCATTTTTCATTCTGCATTTTTCCTTGTTCATTGCGCCTCCAACTCCAACCCTCAGCCCTCAAGCCCCAAGCCTCAAGCCTCACATCCCAACCCCCACACCTACTTCCCCATCCATTCCCGCAAGAACCACGCGGGCGGATCGGGCTCGGTCATGGCCTCTTCGCCGCCGGGTTGGTAGGCCATTGAGAGGCGCAGTTCGTCCCACAGCCGTTTGGCGCTGGCGTGCGGCCGGTGAGCGAAGTGGCCGCACAGCAGCGACCGCGTGCCGGCCGGCTCTGGGAACCGTGTCGGCTGCGCGCACGTTTCGATTGCGACCTGGCAGCCGCAACGTTCGCAGATCAGCCGATGGTGGCCGAGGCGCCAGTGGTGTTGCTGGCCGTTGTCGCAATCGCCGACGCGTCTCAGGGCTCGTCTTTTCTCGTCCATGACTCACTCCTCCCTCACCCTTCGTAAAGTGTCGGGGGGTAAACGGCAGATTTCTGCCGGTTGGCAAGGTAGTGGCGAACGCGGATACGGGCGTAGCCGAGACTCTCGTGGACCGAAGACGGATGAATTCCCAGCTGCTTGGCGATTTGGCGTACAGATAGTTTGATTTCAAACGCCAAAACGAGAATTTTTTTCTGGCGCTCGGTCAATTGTCCAAATACGAGTTCGAGCGGCGGCAGGATCCACGCGCCTTGCATGTTCGCCAGCGACAGCCGGCTGTTGGTGGTCCAGAGGTATTCGAGGTCGTCGAGCGAGACGAGAACCTCGCGGCCGTTGGGCTGGCCGGTCACCGCGTCGAGCGCAGCGGCGACGGCGGGGCAGGGGTTTTGACAGGTCGAGCGGTGTTCGCAGTGTTCGCACATGGCGGTCTCCGTGAGCGGCGACAGGCGCCGCGGTGGCGGGACAGGCCGATGTGCGGGTCCGCTCCCGGTGACAAAATTATCTGGCCGCCGATGTGCGGGTCGGCCCAAATGGGTACTTTGTTCTTGCCACTCCCGTCTCCGCCCGGTGGGAGAGGGGCCGGGGGGAAGGGGCTAATCCACATGCCCCCGATTCCCTTCGTCCACCGAGCGGAGAAGGGGCAACGGTTTCACCTTACGCGGAACGTCACGCCCAGCGCGAGGTGTTCGATCTTGCGCGGCCGGAAATCCTGGTCGAAGTGAACTCTGATCTGCTTGACGCGCGACCACGGATGGTGGTCAGCCTCGTAGCAGCCGCCGCTGATCTCCACCCCGGGTGGCGGCCCGACCTGGCGGATCATGGCAGCATACACGGAAAAATCTTGCAGCACTTGCGTGAACCAACGTTCGTCCATGAGTTCCTCCCAATCCTCTGGTGATCTGGCCGGCCATCCAACGCCGACGCGGTGGGCGGCACGTTGCGCCGGGCGGCGCGCTGTGCCATAACAGCCTTTGCGCTCTCGACCGGGAAATCGGACCGCTCGCTCGCGAGGCGCCCCGTCTTTTACCCGGCCGAGAAAGTATGCAACAATTGTAGACATTCGTCAATACTGAATCTACAATTGTAGACAGGGATGTTGCCACGATGAAACAAAAAGTGATAGCGGACCGGTTGCAGGCGGCGATCGAACGGCATTCCAGCGGAGTCGTACGCGCATTCGCACAAGCCATCAATGCCAATCCCCAGGCCGTACACAACTGGTTGCAAGGGCGCAGTCTGCCCGGCGCGGCGGCGCTGCTGGCGATGTGGCGCGTTTACCGCATCGACCCGCTCTGGCTGCTGGCCGGCGAGCAACCGGCGCGCGGCACATTGACCCTCGGCGTCGCCGCGCCGGCGGTGCCGCCGACCGGCCGCCGCAAGGCCGGCGAGTTGGTGGGCGAGGAAATCCGGCGCGACCGCTTCGTCACCGTGCCGCTGCTGGCCGACGCCATCGCCGGCGGCAGTCCGCGCGAGGTGCGCGTGGAAGACATCGAGGACTACGCGGTAATCCACGCCGACTGGTGTCCGCACCCCGAGCGCGTCACCTGCCTGCGCGTGCAGGGCGACTCGATGGCGCCGATCCTCACCGCCGGCTCGATCGTGGCGGTCGACCACGGCCAGCGCGACCCGCGCCGCCTTGACGGGCAGATGGTCGCCTTCCGCCAGGGCAACGGCGCGTCGGTGAAATGGTGCCGCGTGGTCAGCCGCAACCTGGTGATGGGCCTGCCCGAAAACAAGGCCTCGCTCGCCGCCGACACGCTGCTCTTGTTCCGCGACGACGAAGTCGACGATTGCGTCGTCGGCCGCATCCTGTGGTGGTGGGGAAGGGCGTGAGGGCAGTGAAGAGTGAAAAGTGAAGAATGAAAAGTTGAGGATCGGGTTGATCCCGCCGATCTGCTTGATCCGGTGAATCCTGTCGAAGAAAAGCCGGCGCTAGCTCTCCCGCGCATCGGGCACGAGGCCGAAGCCGTCGGCGAGGGTGACCGCGCGCAGCACCGCTTCGGTCAGCGCCTCGGCCGCCATCTGACCCACGACCGCGAGGTCGCCGGTGTGGTCGCCGAGCGAGAGGGCGAAAACGACGTCGCCGTCGAACGGCCCGTGGCACGGCCGCACCGCGCGCGCCAGGCCGGTCTGCGCCATGCGGGCGACGAAACCCGCGGCGCCCTTGTCGAGCCGGGCGTTGGTGGCGACCACCGCGAGCACGGTGTTCTCGAACGCCGACTGCGGACGCGCGCGGCCGTTGGCGAGGTGGCCGGCGGCGTCGAGGAACTTGCCGGGCTCTTCCGGATCGCGCGCGCCGGCGACCAGCCGGTTCGCGGCCGGATCCCAAATGTCGCCCCACGCGTTGACCACCACCAGCGCGCCGACGATCAGCCCGCGGTCGGTGTGCCGCGCCGCCCCGAACAAGGCCTCGCCCAGCGCCGCCCCCCC
>CAZEDX010000048.1:0-34667 GCA_964511015.1 uncultured bacterium
CGGCCAACGTCTACCCGGCTCCGCCGCTGCTCACCATCAACGGGCAGCAGATCAGCAACCAGAGCCCGCCGGAAAGCGAGGAGGTGTGACATGAAGGCGATCAACATTCAACTCGCCGGGAAGTACCTGTTCAAGATCGAAGGATTCCCGGTTCCCGAGGTGAAGAACTTCAACGTCACGCCGCACGACACCGCCGGTACGGAAGACGTGCTGATGGGCGTCGGCGTCTATGAAGAGTTCGGCGCGGGCGAAGGTGATCTCGAGTTGTCGATCCCGCAGGCCGACCTCATTCCGTGGGCGGCGTTCAACGGGCAGCTTCCGTTCAACAACGTCGTCGCGAGCCTCGAACCGGCGAGCGGCATCGGGCCGTGCTTCGACATCGACGGCTTTGTGGTGAAGAACCCCGGCGCCATCAGCCAGGGCGACAAGGGCGCGGCGACCCGCAAGCTGAAGTTCGGCTTCACGGCGATAAGCCAGCGCAAACTGTAATTCAACGGGCGGACCCGGCGGGGCGGCAGAAGCCCCGCCGCGGCCGCCGGCAACGAAGGAGGAACCATGCCCACCGAACTGGAACTGCTCCGGCGAATGCTCAGTTTGCGCGAGGAAGGCGAACTGCCCGGCGGCTTGATTGTCGCCGGCAAGGTCTACCGGAAGTTCTCCATCGGTCTCGATAGCGGCCAGAACCTGAAGGACATCGAGCAGCTCAACCTGCGCACCGAAATCGAGCGGCGCTGCGCCGACTTCGCCTCGCGCGTCGAGTTCCCCGGCCTGCCGAAAGAAGCGCTGACCTATCAGGCGATTCTCAACCTGGCGGGGCCCGACCTCGCGACGATCGTGGCGGCGGCGGAAAGGCTGGTGGTCAACTACACGACCTTTCGCGCAAGAGGAACTGAAACCAAGGCTGAAGACGGCGGCGATCATAGCTGAGCGCTGTCACCTGTCGATGGCGACGGTGCTGAGCCTGCCGCCGAGCCTGTTGAACCTGCTGGTGGAAGTCGCTGACGAAATCGGGCCGAACGGTTGCCCGCTGCTAGGGAGTGGATAGTTGGACACGATGCGCGCTATGTTGAGCATTTCGCTGACGGGCAACGTGTTCGACCGTCTCAAGAACCTGCAGGGCGAAGTCGGCAAGCTCGGCCTGGTCACAGAACAGAATCGCGGTCATTGGATCGGATTCACGGTCGATCTGAAACGCGCGACGGCGGCTGCCGGCGCATTCGTGGCGCAACTTGTGTTGCTCAAGAAGCTGCTGCCCGCCGGCGAACGGCTGCAAACGGCGCGGATGGAACTGTCCCTCGACTTCGAAGGCATGACGCCGACGCAACTCAAGAGCGAGCTCGATAAGTTCGGCGACCGCGCCTTCGAGATTCAAGCCAAGTTGCGCGTGGACATGACCGAAGCGACCGAAGTGCAGGCCTACCTGAAGCAGCAGAAGTGGGCCACCGATCTGATTCTCGACCAGACCGGCTTGGCCAATACCGCCGCGCTGGTCAAGACGCTGTTCCCCAAGACCTACGGCACCGCGGTCGAGGCGGCGCAGAACGAGTCGGCGTTCATGCGTCAGTTCGGATTGTCGGGTCAGAACTCGGAGCGCTTCGCGTCGTTGCTCTTGGCCTCGCGCGGCGTGGGTCTCACGCCCGACATCGTCATGCACGGCCTGCAATACACCGGCGGCGCGGCGGCGACCGCCTACGGCGCCAAGACCGAAGAGCAGCGTTGGCGCGCGGCGCAACAATCGGTGCTGGGTCTGGCTCTAGGGCGACAGGGCGGCTTGTCGCCCGAAATGCTCGGCACGGCGATGGGCATGTTCATCACGCAGGCCTCCGGCGTGACCCCGATCGGCGACAAGGTGGCCAAGAAACGCGGCCTGAAGCTTTGGGAGAAAGACGACGAAGGCCGCACGGTGCTCAAGGGTTGGGGCGATATCATCGGCGAGCTGCAGCGCGTCTACGGGCCGATGAAAGACCAAAAAGTCAAGATGCAGGAACTGACGAAAATCTTCGGCCAGGAAGGCGCGCGCGTGGCCACGGCGCTGATCAACCTGGGCGACAGCGCCAAGCAGACCATCGCCAGTTTCGACAAGCTTCCGGACGCGGCGGAAAAGGCCAAGGTTATCATGGCCACGGCCGAGGCGCAGAAGGGCATTCTGGCCGGCACGATCAACTCCATTTTCGCAATCGGTTCGCAGAAGCTGGTCGAGCATGAAACCAAGTTCCTTACCCGGCTCAATGAACTGCTCGGCGGCGTGGGGCCCACGGCGCGAAGCTCCACCACGCAGAACATTCTGGCGACCGGGCTGGAAGGTGGAACGGCAGTTGCCGGCGTTCTCGGTGCGGGGTTCCTCATTCGCGCCCTGTTCCGCGGTGGCAAGGCATTGAACGCGGCCGGCGGCGTGGGCGGCGGGCTGATGAAACTCCTGGGGCTGGGCGCGGTGCCGGCGAACATCGTTACCGGCAATCTGATGAAGAATCTCGACAAAGACCTGATGAACGTCTTCGTCGTGAACTGGCCGACGACGTTCGGCTCGCTCGGATTGCCCGGCGCGGGCGGCGGTAGCGGACCGCCCGCCGGAGCGACGGCAGCCGGCGGTCTGCTCGCGCGATACAACGCTTGGCAAGTGGCGAAGTTCGGCATGGGCGGCGTTCCGCTGACCGGGTTGGCGGGCGCAGCCGCAACGGCAGGTGTCCTCGGCGCCGGCGCACTCATGATCTACGGCACGCAAAAATCGGTGGACGAAGCCCGGGAAGCGCGGGCGGCGGCCGAACAACAACAGGCCCGTGCGCAGTCCGGCGACTCGCGCAAGATGTACACGGACGCGGTGCGAGCCAACGTCGCGCGGATGGCCGAACGCTACGGTTGGACCGACGAACGCGCCCAGGCGGAAGTCACGCGGCGTCTTCAAGGGTCGCGACAGACCACCGGCCAGGACGCCGGCACGCGCAACGCCGGAGTGTTTTCCGACTACATCGCCGGCTGGCGCAACCTACTCGGCCTGTCCAACGAGAATCAGCAGCAGGCGGCCGATCAACAACGGGAGGCCGCGCGACTGCAATTGCAGGCCGCTCAGCAGATGCCGAACGGGCTTGAGGTGCGCGTGATCACCGAAGAGGACGGCACGCGCAATACGACGGTGCGCAAATTGAGACGGGATGGAGCGCCTTGATGTCAACGGACCACGACGAACAACTCATCCCGTGCAAGCTGAACGGCCTCGACCTGCCGTTGCTGTCGTTCACCTCGACGCATGCGCGGGCGCTCGCGGTTCATTCCTATCTCGACATGCCCGGCGGCGACCTCGACGACAAAGGCGCGCAGCCGCTGGTGGTCGAGTTGGAAGCGGCTATCGACGGCCTGTTCGCCCACCAGAATCTGCGCGCGTTGGTCGGCATGATCGAAAGCACGACGCCGCCGCTGGTGCTGACCCACCCCGTTTACGGCCCGATGCCGGTCGGCATTCACGAGTGCCGGTCGCGGTGGGAAGTCGGCAAGCGCCGCCACGTCGTCACGCTGCGGGTGACCCGCGACACGCCCACGGTGGCGATGACGGTCACCGCGCCGATCGTGTGGGAGATCCCCGCGCGGCCGACGCTCACCGCCCTGGCGTTCGACTATTCCGGGTTGCTGGCGATCACGGCGCTGTGGCTAAGTTTCCTCAATGCCGCTCGTTCGAGCTTCCTGTCGGTGCTCAACGCGATCGCGTCGGTGGGCCTCATCACCAACCTGGTCACCGACATTGCCGCGGCGGAAATCGCCAACTTCGGCGAGCTGCTCAACGACGTTCTCGGCACGATCTTCGGCGGCATCAAATCGGTGAGCGACTTCCCGGACGAAGTTGCCGCCGCGCTGGACCATAAGCTCGATGACTTCGAGTTCGAGATCGCGTATGTGTTCGACAAGCCGTTGGAGTCGCTGAAGGATTACCGGCTCGGTGAAGAGGACTTCGACGCCGGGCGTTTCGCCACCGGTCGTCTCGACGATGGCGGCCCCACCGAGGACGAATACGCCATGCTGGCGGCTTACGCGGGCCTGCTGGCGGCGGCCGCCGCGCAAATGACCGAGCTCGTCATCACCGCAATGAAGGACGCCGAAGCAGCGGAGACCTTGACCGCCGCGCAGGCGCAGCGCGCCGTGACCGTCGTGCATCGGCGGCTGCTGCAGGCCCACCGGTTGGCCCGTCAGGTCCTGCCCGGCGGGCGCACGGCGGCGGCGTTGGCGAAGTCGGCGGCCGACCTGCTGCGCTTCTATCGCGGGCTGAAACTGCGGGCTCAGATGCGCGAAGTCGTGGCGCTCGAAACTGCGCCGCTGTTCCTGGTGATGTCGCGCTACGGAATCCGTCCGGACCGCATCGCCGAAGTCATGCGCGCAAACGATTTGACGGACGTGCTCGACGTGCCGGTCGGCACGAAGGTCTGGTTACCGGTGGAGGCCGCGGCATGACGATCTTCCCCGCCAAGCTGCTCGTCGCCCTCGACACGTTGCCGATTGCGCCGGTAACCGGCGTCGATGTGGACCTGGCCTTCGACGAGTTGTCGGCGTTCAGCCTGAAGCTGCACGCGCTGACCCTGGCCGACGAGTTGGCGATTCGTTACGCCTGGCGCGCGACGATCACGCTGAACGGCAAGCCGTTGCTGGTCGGCACGGTCGATGGAGTCGGGCTGAGCGAAGAGAAGGAAGGCGGCGAGCTCGAGTTGAGCGGCCGCGAACGCGCGGCGGCCGCGGCCGACTGCTCGTGCATCGACACGGCCGACTACAACGGCCTGACGCTGGCAGCCGTCGCTCCGAAGATTCTTGCGCCGTTCAAGCTCACGGCGAAACTCGGTCCCACGGCAGCAAAGAAGAAGGTCAAGGCCAAGCCGCTGGGCGAACGCCCGCTCGACTATCTGCGCAACGTGGCCGGCGAGGCCGGGCTGATCGTCTGGACCGACCCGCTCACCGGCGTGATCAACATCGACGAACCGGCGGCGGTGCTGGCGATCGCGCGGGCCAAGCCGCCAATCCGCATCGCCCGGCTGCCGGAATTCACGGGCAACAACGTCGAGTCGTTCCGGCTGAGGGACGACAAAGCGCGCAAGATGAACTCAGTCATGGGCACCGGGAAGATGCGCATCGAACCGATCGCGCGCACGGCGGCGGCGACACAGCAGGTGCCGGCCTTCGCCCAGGGTTTGCCATTGCCGAGCGCGCGGCCGCCGGCCGATCCGCAACTTGCCGAGTACCGGCCGCTCGCGCTCGACGTGCGAGCCGACTCTTTGGCCGACCTGGCGAAGCGAATCACCCGCGAACTCAACCGGCGCGTCGCCGAAGCGTTCACGCTGTCCTACGTTCTCGCGGGGTGGACCGATCGGACCGGCGCGCCATACGGCCACTTGCGCATGGCCGAAGTCGCCGACGCGAAGCACGGCATCTACGGCACGTTCTTCGTGAAGGCCTGCCGGTTCCAGTCGCATCGCGCGGTCAAGGGCGACGCGAAGGCCTGCACGACGCTGGACCTGATCGACCCGGGGGTGCTGGCCGCATGAGTCGCGCACGCACCATCATCGCCACGTTGTTGTCCGGGCTGGTCGCGGCTGTCGTGCCGGGCCCCACCGGGCGACTGCTGGCGCAGGTGATGCGCGGGGCCAGCGGCAACCACAATCTGGTGCTCATTTTCGGGCCGGGCTGTGTGGACTGGTTTGTGACTCCCGGCACGGAAGCGGCGATGGCCGAGCTCGAAGACGGACAGCCGGCGATTGTCGGGCTGGTGAGCGACTTGGCCGCCAAGGTTCCGCCGTTGCCGGGGCAGGCCCGGTTCTTCAACCCCGCGAACGGCCGAAACGTGACGATCAACGCCGATGGCATCGTGCGCCTGGGCTCGCCGGCGGCCGCGCGACTGGCGGCCGGTGTGGGCGACACGATCGTCATTCCGACCGGCGGCGTGGTGGTTACAGGCAAGGACAGCGCGAACGTGCTGATCACTTTGACCAACCCCGCTCCAGTGGTCGGAACAATCACGACCGGTTCGCCCGGCTCGATGGTGGAATGATGACGACGCTGCTGTGCCAGCCAGACCAGGGACTCGTGCTCGGCGGAACCGGCGCGCCGAAGTCCGATCGCACGGCGGCGAGCGCGGTCTATGCGCGGCTGTTCGACTTCTGGGGCGGATGGTGGTGGGACGATACCAAGCGGCCGGCAACCGAGGCCGAACGCGTGCGCAGCGTAACGCCGCTCGGCGAGCCGCTGATGGCCGCGCGCGCGCGATACCTGCTCGCCGACCTGGTGCGGCGCGGCGTGATTGCCGACTTGGTGGTGACCGCGAAGGCGAACGTCGAACAGGCCGGGTACGACCTGATCATCGAATACCGCGACCTGGTCTCCGGACGGCCGGACCGGCTCGACCACTTTGTGCCCCTGATTTGAGGTGACGATGGACGCGAAGCTGCCGACCTACAACGAATTGCAGTTGCAGTACCAGGACACGCTGACGGCGACTGTCCCCGGTTGCGACGCCGACGATCCGGACGGCTTCTTTCATGGCGTGTCCCACGCGCTGGCGCAGATCGACCTGGGCCAGACCGATGAAATCGGCAAGCTCGGCCGCAACTGTTTTCGGGGCACGGCCGACCGCGAGCACCTGGTGCCGATCGCCGAGCCGGAAATCGGCGCGCCCATCCCGGCGACGTCGGCCACGTTCACCGTCACGTTGCACGGCGACGCCGGCGAAGCCTTCCCATTGGGCATCGAACTGCTGAGTGAGGAAACCGGCGTGACGGCCGTAACGACCGCCGGTGGCACGTTCGACAGCGAAGGTAAGCGCACCGTCGCCGCGCGGTCAGAACCGGGCACACAGGGCCGTTTCCGCGCGAATACGGCCCTCAGGGTGATCAATCCGCCAGCGCATATGACGACGTCGGCCACGGTTGCCACGGACGCGATCGGGGGCACGGACGTGGAAGACACGGAAGACTACCGGGCGCGCGATCTGGACTACGTGCGCCGGCGACCCGCCGGCGGCCGAGAGGGCGACCTGGCCAAGAAAGCGCGGACGATTGCGGGCGTGGTCAAAGCGGTCGACTTCCCGGAACTCGACGGCTATGGCACGCATGGCGTGGCGGTCTGCGGCGTGAACAACGGCCCGGTGCCCGGCGAGGTACTGGCCAATGTCGAAGCCGCGATCAATGCCCGCGACTTCCGCATCGCGGCGATCAAGCGCTATATCGCACTCAACGTGACGGAACGGCCGACCGACGTGACGCTGGAAGTCGCGCTGCGTTCGACCTGGGCAATGAGCGACATCGGCGACGACAAGGTGGTGCAGGCCGGCAGCACGAAGGACATGATCTACCTCGACGATGTGACCGGCCTGGCCGTGGACAAGTGGATCGCCATCGCGGCCGAGGCGCGCAAGGTGACCGTGGTCGGTTTGAACTATGTCGTTGTCGAACGGGAGTTCAGCGTCGCGCCGGCTGCCGACACGCCGGTATGGCCGGGCGGGCCGATGTACGAAGCCCTCTACGGCCGCGTCCTCGAAATGATCTACGACCTGTGGCCCGGCGACGAGCTCGCTCCGGGCGTCGAGAGCAGCCGCTTCAAGACGGCCGAACTCTCCGACTTCCGCATCGCCGCGCCGGCAACGACCGTGCATCCGATCGTCAACGCCGACACCGTGGAAATCATCACGCCGGGCACGATCCGGATCGTGGCGATGGAGTAGCATGGGCCTGTACCGCGACGATTTCAGCGACGGCATCCTCTCGATGGAGGACTGGTACACCTACGGCTACCCGAGCGGCGGGTCCGGGGCGGAAAGCGGCGGCCGACTGCACCTGCAAAGCGAAGTCGGGGGCATGTTCGTTTCCCAATACCGGCGCTACGTCCAGCCTCCCTTGAAGGTCACGTTCGATTGGGAGACCGACTTCCCCGCGCTCGCCGAGAACGACATTGTGGAACTGCTGCTCGTCGCGCTGAACGAGTCCGGCGATCAGCTTTGCATCGGCCGGCAATCCAACGCGACGCCGGGCGCCGACCACGACATCGTTTATGCACGGTGGAAGAACGGGCAGACAGAAGTCGCCCGCGTTGACGTGCCCTGCACGGCGAATTCCGGTACGTTCCAACTGCAAATCGGCAACGGTCGCGTGGTGTGCTTGTTCCGCGAACATGCGACCGACTCCTGGACGCAGATCGCTTCGTTTGAGGTGTCTGGCGTGATCTGGTGGACCGCGGCCAGCGCCCAGAGTCAGCACGCCGCCTACTGCGCCGCGTGGATCGACAACTACGAACTCGCCACGACCGGCTTTTCGGTCGAAACGGTGACACCCGACGTGACCAGCCTGCACGCCGCTGAAGTGCTGACGATCCGCGGCTGTGGCTTTCATGCCGATTTCACGGAGGTCACGGTTGGGGGTGAGGCGTGCTCCGTGGAAGTGGTCAGCGCCGGCCATATGCGCGCCACGACGCCCCACTTCTTGCGCACGGGCGAACTGCCGATTGTCGTGATGCAACCGGACGTCTTCGGGGGCCAGTATAAAGGGGAACAGATCACTTTCGAAAATAATCTGTCCGTGCGCGACAGGTTCCTCCGCGTTCTTCTCGCGGCCACCGAGCGGGCCTGGTCGCCGACGATCGACTCGACCGGCTACCGCGTGCTCGCGGCGATCGCGGCGGGGCGCGAACGCAGCCGCGCCGTGGCACTGGCCATGTACGCCCAGGCACTGCCCGAGACGGCCGATCTGGCGACCGGTCTGCCGTGGCACGACCGCGACCTCGATCTGCCCGATCGCGCCGAACTCACGCTGGCCCAACGGCGGGCTCGCGTCCGCGCAAAAATCAACGAGCAGCCGTCGCTCGCTTGGGGCGTCATGCTCGACGCCGTGAGGCCGTACTGCGTGGACGAACCGGTGCTGCACGAGGTCGAAGGATATGACGAGTACGGCGACTCGATCTGGACGATGTGGATCGAAGTCGATGACGACGACATTAACAACCCAAGCTGGGACTGGCGAGAGGCCGAGCGCTCGCTGCGCGCAGCAAAGGCCGGCTTCGCCGGCGCGTGGATCGGCCGGGCCGGTTTCACGCCGGGCAAATCCATTCCGGGACGCGACGTGCCCGTGGAGGTATAGATGGCCGCACACGGCAGAATTAATGAAAACGACGGCCAACTGACGGTCATGCCGTCCTGGTTCAACAACCTGTTTCGTCAACTCAAGCTGTTGTTCCGGCCGGGCCTGGTGTGCGCCGAAGAGAGTGCGCTCGGCCGCATTCACATCGACTCCGCCACCCGCGCCAGTGTAACCATGCCGGAAAATGACGAATTCGTTTTCAGCGGCGGGCAATTCATGCAGGAAGTCCATCAGGACTATGTGAATTTTGTAGACGAGGTTCCCGATTACTACGGGATCGCGCTCGACGCCCGGATCAACAACAACGTGGCGTGCCCGCGCTTCGAGATTTGGACGCGCAAGTACCGGCTGGGAGAAACCGGTCCGCTGGAAGGCAGCGCTCTCGCGCTGGCCCAACTCCTGGGCGACGAGAAGCAATTTGCGACGGTCGGCTACCTGCAATGGACCGGCGAGGCGCTATTGCCCGTGCCGGTGAACAGTGCGGTCCGAAAATTGTTGTTCGGGATTCTGCCGACCGCCAACGCTTACCGCGGCCCGCTGGTCGTGCGGGAAGGCGAGCAGATCGCGCTGGGCGACGACGTGAAAATCGGTCCGGACGCGCCGACCGACCCGAACTTGCTCGTTACGCCCGCCAACCTGCAACTCGTCATCGGCTGGATGATGAAGCTGTTCGTCGGGCCGAATGCCGACTGGCGCTTCGGCCGCAACGGCGAATTCCGGTTCGACGAGGCGCTGCTGCGGCTGGCCGGCGACTCGCTGCTGCAGCTCGTCAACTCGACGCTCGACCTGCAGGGAACCCCGGCGTATTTGTCCGGCGGCGCCGCACTGCGTTTTCGTAATTGGTTTCATCCGGACACGTGGCGTTCCAACGAGTTCACCGTCGAGGATTTTCCCAAGGTCCAGGCGAGCATTGCCGAAGACGGAACGATCGAAGAGGAGCGCGGGGTGTCCCGCGTCGAGCGCGGCCTCACCGGCGAATACAACGTCTATTTCAAGTCGCAGTTCGGCAACGCCTACTACCGTGTCTCGGTGCAGCCAATCGACACGTCCTTCATCGCGGTGAAACGAGTGGTCCGGCATACCAACTACATTGAGGTGATCCTTTACCAGCCGGCGACCGGCGACAACATCGATTGCGCGTTCACGCTGACTATCCACGGTCGCATGTCGTCGCTGCCGACTCCGGCGTGAGGTGACTATGGACAAGAGCAAATATTCAGTGGCGAAGTTCGGCGGCCTGATTCCGCCGCCAAAAGGGCGCGCCGAGTGGGAGCGCGTGTTCGGCAAGCCGGACGGAACCGCCGGCTGGGAAGCACGGCACATTGGCTTTTGCGACTTGTCGGACCTGCGGGACAAGGTCGGGCATTTGTACTACCCGGCAGGCGACAAGCGGCTCGACTTCTTCGGCACACGTCTCAATCCATATACCGGCGACCGCGGCTACGGCTTCGCCTGCAACCGCGCCGTCGAGACCGCATTCCACGCGCTCTTCGCTGCGTGGGCGAAAGCCGACGTGCTGCGCTGGTTGCGCACGTTCGACGGCAGCTACATCTACCGCGCAACAAGGGGAAGCGGATCACTGAGTCCGCATTCCTACGGCATGGCGATCGATCTGGATGCGCAATGGAACCAACTCGGCTGGGGTCCGGAACAGTACGAGATGCATCCGGACGTCGTCGCGATCGCGGAACAACTAGGTTTTACGTGGGGCGGGCGATTCAGCCGGCCCGATGCGATGCACTTTCAATACGGGTCCTATTGAGCCGGTAACGGTCTTTGAAAATCTGTTTAGCAGCCCCTTAGAAGGGGGACAGAGTTCCGGGTGTGACAGCACCCGAAACCGACCGCGTACGAGCCGCGGCCCCGACATGCGCCGGCTGTCCCAAAGAGCACAGCGAGAATAGACCGGCGCGGAAACGGAGGCAACTTGGAATCGATCAGCATTGTTAGTCTGTTTTCGGGCTGTGGAGGATTCGACCTTGGCGCACGAGGCGGCTTCAGCTTTCTCGGCCGCCGTTATTCGCGATTGCGGACCAACGTCATCATGGCCGTCGATTTCGACCGCGAGGTTTCAGCGATCTACCGGGAGAACATTGGTCCGATTACCATCGCCGACGTGGGCGCAATCAAGAAATGGCCCCAGGTCGATCTGGTGACCGGCGGCCCGCCATGCCAGCCTTTCAGCCTGGCGAGGCCGACTTCACCCGGCGCCGGCGACAGCCGGAACGGCATTCCGATCTTTGTGAAGGTCGTGGGCGCGATCCGGCCGAAAGCGTTCCTCATGGAGAACGTGGTCGGTCTGGTATGGCTGAAGAAGCACCGGGCGTACTTTGACGGCGTGATCGCCGAATTCCAGCGGCTGGGCTATCGCACGGAGTGGCGGCGGCTCAACGCGGCCGACTTCGGCGTGCCGCAAACGCGGGAGCGCGTGATCGTGCAGGGAGTCCGGAGCGACGTTGCCGGCGGTCCCTGGTGGCCGCAGCAGACCCACGCGGAAGATCCGAGCAACGGATTGAAGCGGTGGATTACCTGCCGCCAGGCGATCGCCGATTTGCAGGCCCCACTTCATACCCGGCCCAAGCTACGGGCTATTGCGGAAGACCAACTATTGACCTCGTTTAAGTCCGGAGCCCACCGCCAGGCGGCGGACAAGCCGTTTCGAACTGTCACTGTCACCAACAGCGCCGGCGACAAGATCTACCATCCTTGGTATGACCGGCCGCTGACCTTGAACGAGTTGAAGCGCGCCTGCAGCTTTCCGGACTCCTTTGTGATCCAACGTCGGACCAAGGGCCTGGGTAACGCGGTTCCGCCGGTGTTCGCGTGGCACCTGGTTCGAGCGGTGGCAAAGGGGCTCAGCAATGGTTCATCCCGGCGCCCCGCGCGCCGGCCGAAATAGGCGACGGTCAACGACCGAAGCCGAGAGAAACGAACAGCGCCGACATCCACGGAAGATGCCGACGCTGCTCGTGTTTTTTGTTGCGCGCACAACATTCGACCGAGATAACTAAGCAGAAATGCTCGTTACGCGCACAACATACTACCTAGATAACTCAGTCATGTTCGGCGACGTTGTTCTCGTAATTTGCCAAACCATGTTGTAACATTTGCCAAACCATTTTGCGGCCTACATGTTCCACCCACTCGGCCATCCCGGCCCGTTTTCCACCGGTACGGATGGGGGGGATATGGAGCGTGCCGCCGTGGTGGTAGATCTCGCGCACCCGCGGCTGCCATTCACCGAGGTAGTCGTCCCGCTCGTCGAACTGCAACGCATTTCGTTGGCGCGACATTTCATCCTGAATTCTTTCTTCCGACATCGCCCAGATGCGCTGCCAGGCGGCGTTATACTGCAACAGCGTTCCGTCAGGCGCGCGCACAGAGATGCCCAACGGCGAGTTGTCGACCACCGCGCTGTTGAACACCTCGCTGTTTTCCAGAGCCCGATAAGCCTGGCGCCGCTCGGCGGATTCGGCTTGGAGCAGGATATTGGCTTTTTCCAATTCTTCCTGCGCGCGGCGGCGTTCCATCACCTCCAAACGCAACATCATGTTGGTCTCTTCCAGGTCGCGGGTCTGCAGACCCAATTGGGTCAGCGAACGCTGGAGGTTTGTGATGAGGGTGTTCTGCGCGAAGATGAGCACAGCGGCCAGCAGAATGAAAAGACAGACCGCGACCGCCCAGGTCAGGCCGGTTGTGGAATTGGTCATGGTTTTCAGGCTGATCGGAATCCAACCATTGACCAGCGCCGCGCCAATTGCGGCAATGCCCGACACGCTGAGTATGGTTGCCACCAGGCCGGCTTTCCGGCCCAGCAGAATCGTGGCCAATAGAGTGAAGGCCAATAGGAACTCAATGCCGGCGCCGGAGGTGCCGAATGCCGCCAATAGCATGACGCCGAACAGGTACAATGCACACAGCACGGACACCGCCATGTGTTCGAACGGCACCCGCTTCTTGACTGCCACCGCCAATAGCGTCAACACGAACAGGACGAGATAGATCGCAATGATCCACCAACGTTGTTGGGGCAAAAGTTTGACCACCCCGAGCAACAAGACGGGCGGGGTCAATAAGGCAAAGGCATTGATGATCCGAGCCAGCACCTCGCGGCGAACTTGCAGATAGCCGGCAGCCCAGTCACGTGCGTGCGGACCCGGCGCCTTATTTTTCTCAAGCGTTGCCAAGCTGGAACGTCCCCAGTCAATCAGACCTGGATATGCGTCGACCTCGAGGTTGATTCGTTTTCTTTCTTTCGGTCGATAGCTTGCACTCTCTTAGCATATTTGGCGGCCGATCAAAAGTGAACGCCCTTCCTTTGTTGGCGTGCTGGTATAGGGCTTGGATCACATGTCATTCCGTTTTTGGGTTGACAAAACTTCACGAACACACTAAACAATCAAGCGAATTGTGCGGTCGCTCGTAATAGGCGGCCGTGGTGAAAGGGACCTTAGAATGGACGACGGACCAAGTAGCAGCGAAGTACCCCTGGCAAGGGGACCGGTGTGCGGCTGGTGGGCCGTCGTTGCCTGCCAGTAGCCGACCAATAACATCTTCCACGTTGCCAGGGTAGCCGCTGGGACGCCTGTCCCCGACTCGTGCGTTGAATCGCTTTCGAGGAGGTGGGCCATGGTGCAATCCGTGGTCGGACACAACGGGCAGCAGGTAACCTTTTGTTACCTCTCGGAACTATTGGGCAAAAAGGTTTATGGCCCGGGCGGACAGTTGCTCGGATCGGTGCAGGACCTGATTGCCACAATGAGCGGTAACTATCCGGAAGTAGACGCTTTTGTGCTTAAGAGCGGAAGCAAGCGCCGGGTATTGCCGATCGGTGCCGATGACTTCATTCAACTTGCACGCGCCAAACGGCTACAGGTTAGCGCCGCTGCGGAAACCTACGAAATCGGGCCGCAGCAGTTTCCGGTTCGAGACACGTTGTATGACAAACAGATCGTGGATATCAACGGTGCCAAGGTCGAGCGCGTGAACGACGTGCATTTCTTTGTCTACGGCGACAAGAAATACCTGGTGCATGTGGATGTCGGCTTTACTGGTTTGTCGCGTCGCCTGGGGTTCGAAGGCGGCGTGCGTTCGTTAGCCCGCCTGTTTGGCCGCGAACTCAAAGACGAGTTTATCAGTTGGAAATTCGTGCAGCCGTTGTCGGACAAGGCCACCAGCCCCGTGCAGGTTTCGTTGCGGCAGGAACAGATCAAACAGCTCCACGCCGGCGAGTTGGCCGACATCATTGAGGAACTCGACCGCGACGAACGTGTCAGCCTGGTCAAATCAATCGACGCCGAAGACGCCGCTGACGCTTTGGAAGAAGCCGACATGGCGGTCCAGACCGCCATCATCCGCGACCTGGAGCCGGAGAAGGCGGCCGACATTATCGAAGAAATGGAGCCCGCGGCAGCCGCCGACCTGATGGACACGCTGCCCGAGAAGACCCAGCAATCCATCATGGCCGAGATGGAAGACGATGAACGGTCACAGATCGAACGATTGACGAGCGCCGAGGAAGATACCGCCGCTTCGCTGATGACCGTCGAATATGTGGCCTGCGCCGCCGACCGGCGCGTGGCCGACGCCTTACGGTTGATCAAACAACGGGCCGACGAGATCGAATCGATCGCTTATGTCTATTGTCTTGATGACGAAGAGCGCCTGATCGGCGTCGTTTCGTTGCGCGACTTGATCCTGGCCGAACCAGAAACCGCCTTGGCCGAGGTCATGCACCGCCGACTGGCCACTCTGCGTCCGGACCAGGACCGGGAAGAGGTCGCCGAACAGATGATGAAATTCCGTTTCAGCGCGCTGCCGGTGGTGGACGAAGAGGGGCGCGTGCAAGGTATTGTTGATTTCAAGAGTTCGTTCGACGAGCTGGTGCGTTACTACTACCGTCTCGCGAGCTGAGAATGAACCGGCTAAAGACCGTTCTGAACCGCTGGTCGCGCTCTGGTTGGACACGCCTCACCGTGTTTCTGGCGGTGGTTGGCCCGGGCATCATCACGGCCAACGTCGACAACGACGCCGGCGGTCTGACGACATATAGTCAGGCCGGTGCCCAGTTCGGGTTGGATGTGCTCTGGGTCTTTTTGCCGGTGACGGTACTGTTGATCATGATCCAGGAAATGGTCAATCGCATGGGCGTGGTCACCGGCCAGGGCCTATCGGACATGATTCGCGAGCGGTTTGGCGTGAAGATCACCTTCTACCTGATGATCCTGGTGTTGATCACCAATTT
Organism: uncultured bacterium; assembly: GCA_964511015.1. GTDB lineage: Bacteria > Lernaellota > Lernaellaia > Lernaellales > Lernaellaceae > FEN-1099. The sequence continues at coordinate 15,343 of CAZEDX010000048.1, forward strand.
CGGCAACGTGATGGCCGAATTCGCCGGCATCGCCTCGGCAGGCTTGTTGTTCGGCCTGCCACCATGGCTGACCGTGCCCGTCTGCGCCTTTTTGGTATGGCTATTGGCGCTCAAAGGCACTTACAAGTCCGTGGAAAAGATTTTTTTGGTGGCTTGCCTATTCTATCTGGCCTATCCGATCACCTTCGTCATTCTGAGGCCGGATCTGCGCGTGATCGGCGAAGCAATGGTGCGGCCGCAAATTTCCTGGTCGGCGCCGTACCTGGTTATGCTGATCGGCGTGGTTGGTACAACCATCGCGCCTTGGATGCAGTTTTACCAACAGGCTTCGGTGGCGGAGAAAAACATTTCGGTTCAGGATTATCGTTACTCGCGGCTGGACACGATTGTCGGTGGCGTCATCGTCAACGTGGTGGCCGCGTGTATTGTGGTGGTTTGTGCCTTGACCCTGCACGCCTCGCACGTGAGCATCGATACTGCGGCTGACGCGGCTAGTTCGTTGGCGCCCATTGCCGGCCCCAGCGCCGGTTGGCTATTCGCATTCGGGCTGTGGAATGCGTCGCTGTTTGCGGCGAGCATTTTGCCCTTGTCCACCTCCTATACCGTTTGCGAGGCGCTCGGTTGGGAATCGGGGGTCAACCGGGATTTTCGCGGTGCGCCGCAGTTCTACGTGTTGTACACCGGCTTGATCGCCCTCGGCGCCATCAGCATCTTGATTCCCGGCATTTCGCTGATTCGCGTCATGTTCTGGTCCCAGGTGATCAACGGTCTGTTGTTGCCGGTGATCCTTGTCGTCGTGTTGTTGCTGGTCAACGACCGGCGCGTCATGGGCGAATTCACCAACAGCCGGACCTACAATGTCGTCTGCTGGACCTCGGCCATATTGCTGACGCTGATCAGTCTGTTCTACGTTGTCTCGTTGTTCCGTCCTGCCTGATCGCGGTTCGCTTCGGACACGAATTGTATACACCGGCTTGGTATGGTATTTTAAAACAACTGCTTCAATGGTGAACAATTTGGCCACCAAGAAGGCAAAGACGTCCAAGTTATCCACGCCGAAACGAAGGGCGGGGGCGGGTCGGTTTCGGCCACAGGCAAAGGGCGAGGGGGGAGCGTTGGGCGATCGGAAGGACTCCGCTTGGCAGTGGTATTCGGTTTTGGATACGCCGGTGGTCGTGTTCACCAAAACCAAACGGGTGGCTTTCTGCAATGACGCCGCCGGCCGGTTCTTCGGTCTGGTCCCTGCCGAGATGCACGGTAAAACCGCCGCCACATTGTTCGGTGATGTGTCCTTTCCGTCCCTGGCTCAGATCCGTAAACAGACATCTTGCCAGATAGAATTCACGCTCGGCCGGGGCGCCGAACGTCGGCGGGCGCAGGCCTCTCTCCACTTGGTCAAGTTGGCCGTCGCGGAATACCTGGTGGCGTCTTTTACCGTGATCGAACCGCCAAACGAGCGCGAGCGAGAACTGCGTGTGACTGCCGACCGGTATCGCCTGATCGCCGACAACACCGCTGACTACGTCGCCGTGTTGGACCTAAATGCCCGGTTTCTGCATGCCAATCCGGCGCACCGCAATCTGGGTTGGGAACCGGAGGAACTGATCGGCCGGGTTGGCTTTGAATTGATGCATCCTGACGATGTGCAGCGACTGCTGCCGCTGCTCTTGCAGTATGCCGAGAACCCGGCCGACCGCAAAGGCAGTTTTGAGCGCATCTCCTTTCGGTTTGCCAACAAAAGGGGAGAATGGCGAGAGTTTGAGGGTACCGCCACCCTGATCGGCAATGCGAGCACCGGCGGGTATGAGGTGTCGCTGTATTCGCGCGACGTGACCGAACGGAACGTTGTCGCCGAAGAACTGCACCGCAGCCGCGAAATGGCGCAGACGCTAATCAATGCCTCGGCCGAAATGGTGGTCTTGCTGGAGGCCGACGGCACCATTTTGATGCTCAACGAATTGGCGGTGCGGGAACTCGGCGCCACGCGCGAGGAGTTGATCGGCAAATGCGGCTACGACTTTTTTACCCCCGAGATTTCTAAGCGCCGACGCGAATTCAACGAACAGGTTGTCCGTTGCGGCCAGCCGTTGCACTACGAAGACTACGACAACGGCCGGTGGATCGAAACGCGCGTGTTTCCGCTTTTTAACCGGGACGGTCAGGTCGAGCGCCTGGCGGTATACGCGCAGGATGTCACCCACCAGAAGCGCATCGAACGCGCCTTGCGCGAAAGCGAGGAATGGTACCGCAATCTGATCGAAAATCAGGGAGAAGGCATCGGCCTGGTCGACGGCGAAGAACGGTTTGTGTTCACCAACCGCGCCGCGGAAACGATCTTCGACGTCGAACCGGGCGGTCTGGTCGGGCGGGGCCTAGATGAATTCCTCGACGAAGACTGGCAGGCGGTGGTGCTCAAGCAGACAGAAACCCGCCGCCACGGCCAGACCGACACCTACGAGCTGGAAATTCGCCGTGCCGACAATTCGCGACGTCGGTTGTTAATCACCGCCACGCCGCGCTTCGACAGCCACGGAGAGTACCTCGGCTCGTTCGGCATCTTCCGTGACATCACCGACCGCATCCAGATCGAAGAAGCGCTGCGGGCGAGCGAAGAACGCTATCGCGGATTGATCGAATCGAGCACCGACATCATCTATCGCACCGATACCGCGGGGTGTTTCTCCCTGATCAATCCGGTCGGCGCGCGTCTGCTCGGCTACACGGTCGAGGAATTGCAGGGCCGGCACTATCTCGAACTCATCCGTCCCGATTGGCGCGATGAACTTCAGCGGTTTTACGAGCGCCAATTGTTGGAGCGTGTGCCCAACACGTTCCAGGAAGTCCCCGTGCAAGCCAAGGACGGGCGGGAACTGTGGATCGAACAGAATGTGCAGTTGGTCTTCGAGGACGGGCACATCGCCGGCTTCCAAGCCGTCGCGCGCGATGTCACCGAACGCAAACGCGTGCAGGAAATGCTGCGCTCGTCGGAGGAGCGGTATCGTAGCCTAGTGGAAACCGCGAGCGACGGCATCTGTATTCTGCAGGACATGGTGCTCAAGTACGTCAACCCGCAACTGGCCGAAATGCTGTCCTACCGGGTTGAGGACATGATGGACACGAACTTCGGCCGGTACATGCATCCGGACCAGTTTGGCGAGATGGCGCGGTTGTACGCCCGCCACCTGTCGGGCGAACGCGGCATGGGCATCTTCGAAACCGTTCTCATCGACGCCAGCGGCAACCGGGTGGTGGTTGAAATCAACGGCAGCATCGTCACGCATGAAGGGCGGGAATCCACCCTGATCATGGTTCGGGATATTACCCAACGGAAACGCGCGGAAGAAGCGTTGCGCGATAGCGAAGAACGTTTCCGCAGCATCAGCGCCGCCGCTTTCGACGCGGTGGTCGTGATGGATCCGGAAGGGCGTATTTCGGTGTGGAACCAGGCGGCCGAACGGATGTTCGGCTATTCCGCGACGGAGGCCATTGGGCGGGATTTGCACGAGATGCTCGCGCCGCCTGATACCGGCGGGGTAATTGCCGCGGGACTGGAACGATTCCGACTGGGAGGCGACGGGCCCGCTGTCGGCCGGGCTTTCGAAATGACCGCTCTGCGGCGCGACGGCACCGAGATCCCCGTCGAACTGTCGGTATCCCCGGTGCGCTTGCGCGACCGCTGGCACGCCGTGGGCATCATCCGCGACATCACCGAACGCCGCCGCGCCGAAGAAGCGCTGCGCGAATCAGAACGGCGGCTGGCCGACATCATCAATTTCCTGCCCGACGCCACGATGGTCATCAATCGCGAGGGCAAGGTCATTGCCTGGAACCGCGCGGTCGAGTCCATGACCGGCGTGCTGGCAAAAGACATTCTGGGCCAAGGCGACCACGCCTATGCCGTGCCGTTCTACGGCGAGCGGCGGCCGGTGTTGATCGACTTGGCGTTGAACCCCGATACGGAGTTGGAGCGGCGCTATGCCAACTTGACCCGCTACGGCGACACCATCGGCGGGGAATCTTACACCCCTTACTTGCCGGGTGGCCCTGCCTATCTATACGGCACGGCCGCTGCACTGCGCGACTCCAAAGGGCAAATCGTCGGCGCCATCGAATCCATCCGCGATGTAACCGACCGCCATCTGGCCGAAGAGGCCTTGCGAGAGAGCGAGCACCGCTATCGTTTGATCGCCGAGAACATCTCGGACGTTGTCTGGACCATGAGCCTGGACTTCCGTTACATGTTCTTCAGCCCGTCGGTGGAGCGAGCGTTTGGCTACACCGCGGAGGAAATGCTTAACCGTCCGCCGGAAATCGGGATGACCCCCGAGTCGTGGGAACTCGTCATTCGGGAAATCGGGACGGAATTGGCCCGGGAAGGCGACCCGGGTGTTGACCCGGCACGCTCGCGCACGCTGGAACTAGAGCAGTACAACGCCCGAGGTGAAAAGCTGTGGACCGAAGTCTCGGCCACCTTCCTGCGTGACGATGGGGGGCGTGCGATCGGCATTTTGGGAGTGACCCGCGACATCTCCGCGCGCAAGGCGGCCGAGGCGGCCCTGCGAGCTAGCGAAGAAAAGTACCGCCTGGTGACCGAAGGGTCCCGCGACATCATTTGGACCTACAATCTCGAAACGCAACGGTTTGAGTTCGCCTCCAGCGCGATTGAGACGATCCTCGGCTACCGCCTGCCCGAACTGGCCGATTTGCGGCTGGACGATTTGTTCCCGGCCGAATCGTTGCGCCAGGTGATTGAAGCCTTCAACGGCATGATCGAACAGTGGCCCACCCCCGCCGGCGTGGTCATCGAGATCGCGCATTTGCGCAAGGATCGGCAGCCGATCTGGATGGAGGTCCACGGTTCGTTGTTGCCGACCGCCACCGGCCGGCCCACCCGTGTGGTCGGCGTTTCCCGCGACGTGTCGGAACGAAAACGGGCGGAAGAAGAACAGCAGCGGCTGATCGCTCTAATCGAAGCCAGTAACGACTTCATTGGTCTGGCGACGTTGGACGGCCGCGTGACCTATGTCAACGAAGCCGGCTGTCGCATGGTTGGGCTGAATCGTGGCGAAATCCGCGGCAAGAAAGTTGACGACTTCCGCGACACCGAACACTCAACGCTTTACGGGGATGAAGTGATTCCGGCCCTGCGCTCCCGCGGCTACTGGGACGGCGAAGGGAAGATCCGCAATTTCGCCACCGGTGAGTTGATCGACGTCCAGATCAATACCTTCCTGTTGCGCTCGAAGTTCACCGGGCAGCCGATTTCCATCGCCTCGGTCCAACGCAACATCACCGAGCGCAAACGATCCGAGCGCGCCCTCCTATATCGGCAGGAAATGCTCAAGATGCTTACCAACATTTCCGGCCGGTTCATCAACGTGGAGGCTGGCAAGATCGATGAGCTCATCGGCCAGTCGCTGAAAGATCTGGGCGAACTGACGAGTGTCGACCGCTGCCACATCTTCTTGATCTCGCCGGATGGGTCGCGCTACCGCTTCACGCATGAATGGTGCGCGCCCAATGTGATCTCGGAATCGAACGCCGCGCCGGAAGGAGACACGGCCAGCTTCCCCTGGCTGGTGTCCCGCTTGATGGCCGAGGAGCCGGTTGTCATCAACCAGTGGTCCGACGCGCCGGCGGAAGCGGTCGCCGAACGCGCATTGTTGGAAAGGCTGGGCATCCAGTCGGTCCTTATCGTGCCGATGTTTTACGGCGGCCGGGCCCATGGCATGCTGGCTTTCGAATGCGTGCGCCAACCGCGGCAGTGGAACGAGGAAGATGTTGCGCTGCTGCAAACGGTCGGTGACATTTTCGTCAACGCGTTGGAACACAAACGCAAGGAAGCAGAATTGCGCGCCGGCGAGGAAAAAACCCGCGCATTGCTCAACGCCACCACCGACATGGTCACGTTGATCGACGCTTCCGGACGGATCCAGGCGCTCAACGAGGCGGCCGCCCAGTTGATGGGTGCCAGCGTCGAGGAATTGATCGGCCGGAGCACAACGCAGCTTTCCGACGCCTCGCGGGCCCTGTTCCGGGAACCGAGCGATGCCGAGGTGTTCCGCCTGGGCCGGCCGACCCGCTACGAAGAAGAAATGATCGACCGTTGGATCGACAAGGTCATCTACCCCATCCGCGACGCGCTCGGCGCGGTGACCAGTGTGGCCGTGTTCGCCCACGACATCACCAATTTAAAGCGGGCGGAACGCGATTTGCGCCAGGCTTTGGCGCGCGCGCAAGAGGCGGATCTGCTCAAGAGCCGTTTCCTGGCCAATATGAGCCATGAGATCCGCACACCGCTCAACCACATCATCGGCATGGCTTCGGTGATCTTGCTCCAGCCGCATCTGTCGGCCGAGGAGCGCACCAACTACCTGCAGATCATCAAGCGCAGCGGCGAATCACTGCTGCATATGATCAACTCCGTGCTTGACCTGGCCAAGATCGAAGCAGGCAAGCTGGAGTTGGATACGCGCCCGTTCGAACTGCACGAATGCATCAATCAGTTGGCCCACCGCTACCAGGGGCAGTGCGACGCCAAATCGTTGCGTTTCCAACTGTTCATCGGCCCGCAGGTCCCCAATCAGGTGATCGGCGATCCGTTCGCACTCGAACAGGTACTCAACAACCTGCTGTCCAACGCCCTCAAGTTCACGCCCGATGGCGCGATCGGCCTGGCCGTCGAACTCGAGAAAGAGATGCCCGGCCATTGGTGGTTGCATTTTCGCGTGACCGATTCGGGCATCGGCATTGCGCCGGAGCAGCAAGACAAGATCTGGCAATCGTTCTACCAGGTGGACAGCGCCAGCACCCGCCAGTTCCGCGGCAGCGGTCTTGGTCTCACCATCGCCCGGGAACTGGTGCGGCTGATGAACGGTGAGATCTGGGTTAAGAGCGAAGCGCACCAGGGCAGCGAATTCCACTTTGTCTGCGAATTGGGAAAGGTAAGCAGCTAGCCGCGGGCTTTGTCCAACGGGGCCGGCAGCGAGCCGAGCACCTCCTGCACCTGTTCCAGCACCAAGGGCTTGGGCAGCACATAATCGGCGCCCTGGTCGTAGAAAACCCTTTCCTTGTCGCGCATGACGAACGCGGAAACAATGGCAATGCGGCAGTTTTCGCAGGCCTTGAGCTGTTTGATCGTGTGCAGGAACTCCAAGCCGTCGATCTTTGGCATCATGTAGTCGAGAAAGATCAAGTCGGGTTTGGACTCGCCGATACGCACCAATGCTTCGTAGCCGTTCCAACACCAATCGATTTGCGCCTGCGGCCGGATGAGGCGGATGTACTGTTGCAAGATCTCCGCGGCGATCTCGTCGTCTTCGATGATCAGGATTTGCAGGTCGGCCACGATCTCTCCCCCTTGTGGCGTCAGCGCCCGGTATCCTGTCCACGCGTCTTGCGCTGTTTGATTTGCAACAACTTTACTTCGTGTCGCGCTTCCTCATTGGCCGGATTGATCTCGCCGGCGCGGCGGAAGTAGTTGCGCGCCAGGCCGTCTTTGCCCTCGAGCTTGAAGATGCGACCGAGGAACAGCAGCGCCAGATCGTTGGTGTCATCGATACTGAGCGCCTGCTTGAGCATCTCCTTGGCTTCGTAAGTGGCCGCTAGGTTGTCGCGCCCGAGTTGGTGAATCGACCAAGCCAGCATCGCCAGGGCAATCGAGCTTTCCGGGTTGTGGCGCAACGCTTCGACCAGCAACGGCTTGGCCTGTTTGAAGTCGTCGCGGTTGAAGAAGACGCGCGCTTCGGCCAACGCCGACGCGTAGGCGTCGACGTTCCATGCAGGCATATCAGGCGGCGGGGCTGCCGTTTGATCGCGCGTGTCGATCTCCTCGAGCCGCGGCCGGCCGTCGTCGAACCAGGCGCCCTCGGTGACCACCAGCAAGAAGGCGAGACGCAATTGTCGCGCGGCCTCCTCCGACTCCTGCGCAATCAGATGGCTGACGCTCGCGCCGGTCAACGTCGCGGCCACTTGGCGCAGTTCGTCGTTCAAACCGAGTTCCGTCGCGATTTTGTCGAACTGTTCGGTCAAACGAATCGGGTAGGTTTCCATACCGTGCGCCAGTACGATGCGCTCCAGTTCTTCCAGTTCGGCGACCTGAAACAGGCCTTCCACTAGAATCGGGGCCAGCGGCGCCGGTTTCATCGCGAAGGCACTGGCCGGAATCGGTTCGCCGTGGAATTCGAACACCGACTCGTTCCAGCCGGTCTCGAACAGGTTGGTCATCTTGGCGATCTTCTGCTGCGCCACGTAGTATTCCAGCTCGTTGGCGTCGAGCAACTCCATTCGCACCAGCACTTGTCCCTGCGGAATGTTCTCCTGCACCGCCGCGCGCAACGAGAGCTCGTTGGCCTTCGGCGTGATGCGCTTCTGGTCCAACAGAAAACGGCCGAGCGTGTCGTCACGGATGTAGTTCGATTTAACCTCGACCAGGTTCCCTTCGTGGATCAGCGCGTGCATCATACGGCGCTCGCCTTTGAGCCGCAGCACGCCGGAGGCGCGGTCGCGATGCAAGCGGAACAACAAGCGGCCGATGGTTGCGCACGAACTGCGGCCCCGGTTCCAGGGCAACGCTTGCTGCGGCCGCTCGACGCCCGACAACGGGCCGGCCAGCCGTTCGGCCAATGTGCGTGGCGGCTGATCCACCGCCAACCAATGCTCGACCACCTGTAAAAAACGCGCCGGATCGAAAGGAAACCGAATGATGTCGTCGGCCAGCACGCGCAGACCGGCCTGCTCCAACTCGGCCAAAGACGGCAGGTGTGCCGCCAGCAGGATGAAGGGGATCAACGCCAGGCGCTCGTGGCTTTTGAACAGCCGCGCCAGCTCGCGCCCGGTGATGGTGGGGATCTTGTCGTCGCAAACGATCAGATCGGGGGGGCGGTCCGAAACGGCCGCAACGGCGTCTTTGGAACGCTCGCAGACGTCGACCTGGTAACCTTGCTTGGTCAGCAATTCCTTGGTGGTGGTTACCAGGGCCGGATCTTCGACGATCAACAATATGGATTTGCTCATCTGTTCCGCCATCACCCAAACGCCAAAAAAACCGTTGCCCCTACGGCCTGCATTTTGAACTTGTTAGCACTCAAAAATCCGTCCGTCAAACCCACGCTCACCGGTGAACGGCGGCCGCGATTTGCGAGTCCGGGCAGGCGGCCAACACGGCCTTGACGCCTCTCGCGGACGCGGTGTAGATTTCACTCCTCTTTGACAGACAGGTTTTCCGGTCGGGTAGCTCAGTTGGTAGAGCAGCGGACTGAAAATCCGCGTGTCGACGGTTCAACTCCGCCCCCGACCACGTTTTGTTCCGGGCTTGGGCGCCAAGGCGTCCAAGCCTTTTTGTTTGCGCGCGCTCGATTCAGCCGGGCCGGTCGCCGTTGCGGTGGCGAGGCGGCTTCGGGCGAGCGAAATACCGGAACACCCAATCCAACCGGCCGCGCTTAATGAAGTACAAACCGGAGAACTTCATGACCTCGCGAATGCGCACGCGCATATCCGGACGGTAACAGTGGACCGGGCATTTCTTGCACGTTGGCTTCGGATCGTAAGGGCATTTTTCCAGCCGGGCCTGGCCGTAGGCCAGCAACTCGGCGCATTCGGCGCACAGGCGTTCGCCCGTCGGCGGGTGATGGTGTTCCTGGCAGTACACCTCGACGAAGCGGCGCAAGACCTTGAGCTCGGCGCGCTTTTGCGGCGCGAGGTCGGGCGTCGCTTCGTCGGGTTGCTTCATGGCCGTTCCTAGTCGTTCCAGTCCAGCAACCGCTGCTGACCGGTCAGCGCGCGAATGGCCGTCACGTCTTGCATCATTTCCAGTGTGCCGCGGTAGCGGCCTGCCGCATCGCGCAGGGCGAAGTAGCGAATGTGAATGAACTTGCCGCCCAGCTCGAGCCAGAACTCCGCCAGGTCCTTCTGGCCGGCGCGGAAGGCGTCGAGAATGCGCTGGACGGTGGCGACGCTCTTGGGCGGGTGGCAGTTCTGCACCTTGCGGCCGATCACGGCGGGGCTGCGCGGGAAGAGGCGGTCCTTGCCGTCGGAGTAGAAGCGCACCTCATCGTTTTCATCGACCAGCGAAATGTCCACCGGCAGAGTGGTCAGCATGAGGTTGAGCTGTTCGAGCGAAAGCAGGCCGGTGCGCAAATCAAGTTGGCCGCCGGCCGCCGAGGCGGTGACCGTGGCGCTCGCGCCGGGCCAGTCGCCCGCCGGCTGCACAAACGCGTAGCCGATTTCTCCCTCGCCGCGCCGCATCGTTTGCCATTCCTCCTCGCTCAGCGTGGACAGCGCCAGCGGGAAGAGGATCTTGTTTTCCTTGAACACCATTTCAGCGACATCACGTGCGAACTTGGGCGCGACTTCGCGCAGAACTGCCCGATCGCCGGCCGCCGCCGCGGCCCGCATCGCTTTGAGCAACGCGCGCAGTTCGTCGTGTAATGCCCACATGACCTTCGGCGGACCGCTGGCCCCGTGCTTCTCGAGAAACGGGAAGAGCTGGTACTCCTTGCGCAGGTAGTGCTTGTCGATCTGTGCCAGGTCGGCCAGGAACGCGGCGAGGTCGGTCAGGTCGGACGAGGCGTCAAGCGCATTGACGTGTGCGTTGAGTTCGTCGACCAGGCAGGTGATCTGCGCGTTTTCCGCCAGAAAGGTGTGCACCGGGTGGCCGGGTGGCACGTCGATCTCGTCGTTGTCGGCCAGTGCGTCTTTGAATACGCCGACGTGCACGTCGCACAGCCGCTGGATCTCGCTCACCGGCATGCCTTCGCGAATCAGCATCTCCTCCATTGCGGCGATTTCTGTCGGCGCGGCATCGCCCACCAGTTCGTCGAACCGCGCGCGCACCTGCTGTGGCGTCGCGCCCTGGTGCAACTCGGTGATGATGTCCTTCAGCGCGGCGATCTTGTCCGGCGGCGGTGCCGCGCCGCGATCGACTTCAGCCGTCTCGCCTGTGTGCGCCCGGATCTGCGCGGCCAGATCGGTCAGCAGCTGGTCGACCGGCAGGTGGCCGATGTCCGCGATCTTGCGCAGCGTGGCGACGCGCCCGATCGTCAGGCGCATGGCTTTGTTTTTCAGAATCTCGAAATGCGGATGGTAGCCCGCCAAATAATCGAGAAGGAACGGATAGGCAGCGAGCAACTTCGGCAGTCTGGTTTGGGGACTTAGTTTCATCAATCACCTCGTTTTTTTTCTTGCGGCGTCAATCGCCGCGCTGGGTTTCGGTCAGCTCTGGCTGGCGGACTGCGGCTCGCGAATCATGGTCAACATCATTTTGAAGCGTTGGTCGGCCTGCACGGAGTGCGGCACACCCGAGGGCAGCAACACCAGTTGGCCGGCCGCGACTTCGACGGTGGCCCCGCCGATCGACCATCGCGACGTGCCATCGACGATCTGCACCAGCGCGGAGAACGGTGCGGTATGCTCGCTCAGTCCTTGGCCGGCGTCGAAAGCAAAAAGTGTGACCGTGCCGGCATCCTTGTTCAGTAGCGTTTTGCTCACCACGCCGCCGGCGACATAAGCGATGTAGTCGGACAGCGAAACGGCGAGGGCGGGGGGCAGCGAACCGGGCTGAATGGGCGGGCGAGTCATGATGACGCCTTTCGTTTTCCGGGCTCAGAGCATGTCGGCGATGACCGACTTCTCGAGCAGTTGATCCAAACCCTGTTGCGCCTTGGCCCACTTCTTGTGCATGCGGCAGCCGCCATTGCAGTCGGGTTGCCCCAGCAGGCACTGCCGGTAGCTGTCGAGATTCATGAACAGCCGCACCACATCGAGCAGGCGAATCGTGTGTGGGTCGCGCGACAACACGAAGCCGCCGCCGGTGCCGCGCACGGAATCCACCAGGCCTTCCTGGACCAGGCGGTTGAGGATCTTGGACAGGAAGTTCTTCGGCACGCGCATTTCCTGGGCGATGGTCTGCGAGAGCACCGGCTTTTCGCGGCCGTTGCGGCCCAGGTAGGCCATCGCGCGCAGGGCGTACATTGCGGTTTGGGACAGCATCGTGATCGAACCTCGTTTCTCTCTGGGCCGGAGTGTAAGACTGCTACATCTGTTTGTCAACTACTTTTTCCTCGCCCACCCGCCCTTGCGCGCGGCGGCCAGCTTCTGCCAAGATCGGCGCCGCCCAATCGCCGGGAGAACCGCGTGACAATCGAAGCTGTCCTGTTCGACTTCAACGGTGTCATCATCGACGACGAACCGCTGCACCTCGAGGCGTTTCGCGACATCCTCACGCCCCGGGGTATCACCTTCACCGACGAGGAATACTACGGCCCGCTGCTGGGCATTCCCGACAGCGAATTCATGCGCCGGTTGCTGCTGCTGCGCGGCCGCGCGATGGACGAGGCGGAACTGGCGCAGGTGTTGGCGGCGAAGGGTGCGCGCTACCTGCAACTGCTGGGCGAGCGCAACGTCGACTTGCCGGGCTTGCGCGACTGCGTGGCCGACTTCGCGGCGCACGTACCGCTCGGTGTGGTCAGCGGCGCGCGGCGGCCGGAGATCGAGCTTCATCTGGAGCGGCTGGGCCTCGCCGGGTATTTCCGCATGGTGCTGGCCGCCGGCGAATACCCGCGCACCAAGCCCGACCCGGCTCCGTTCGCCATGGGCCTGGCGCAGCTCGCTGCGGCGGTCGGGCGGCCGCTGGCTCCGGCGCGGACGGTGGCGATCGAAGACTCGCCCCACGGCGTGACCAGCGGTCGGGCCGCCGGCCTGCCGGTGCTCGGCTTTACCGCGCGCATTCCGGCCGCGGCGTTATCGGGCTGCTTCGGTTTTGTGAACGACTACCGCGGCTTCACCTTTGCGGCGCTCGAGCGCCTGCTGGCGGACGCGGGCGGGTGAGGCGGGGCTACTCCGCGGTCGTGATCTGCATCTCGCCGTCCACCACGTCGACCTGAATCGTGCCGTTTTCGTCCGTACGATAGAGCGTCAAGCCGGTGGCCAGATAGGCGGTAACGGTTTCATCCGCCGGGTACTCGGCGTCGTTGGCGCCCACGCTGAGGATGCCGACGGTCGCAGTCAGCGCGTTGACGAACTCGGCCGAGAACGGCGCCGAGCCGTGGTCGGGGATCTGCACCAGCGGCGCGGCGAGCTGTGCGGCGTAGTCGTCGACCACGGTCTGTTGGGCGCTTTGTTCGATGTCGGCGGTGAGCAGCACCCGAAAGCCGTCGTAGGCGAGCACCTGCACCAGACTGTTGTTGTTGCTGTCGTCAGCGCCGATGTTGCCATGCAGCGTGCCGATCGCCAGGTCGCCGAGCTGATCGATGTCGCCTTCCCGCTTGACCACCACCGTGCCGTCCCACTCGGCGAGTGCCGCGGCGAAGATCAGATAGCCTTCGTCGGTGGCGCTGGTTTCGCCGTTGGTCCAGACCGCGCCCACGTCCACGCAGTCGAAGACCTCGGCCAGGCCGCCGGCGTGGTCGCCGTGCGGGTGGGTCAGTTCCATCACGTCGAGGTGGTCAATGCCGCGCGCTTCCAGATCGGGGCAGATGACATCCACGCCGTCGCCGACGTTGCCGCCGTCGATCAGCGCGACAAACGGCCCCGGCGCGATCACCAGCGTCGCCAGGCCCAGGCCGACGTCATAGAACACCAACTGCAGATGATCGACGGTGATGTCGTCGTCGCCGGCATCGTCGTCGGTGTCCTCGACGTAGGGTCGTTCGTGGTTGATGTCCCCCGCGCAGGCGGTGGCCAGCACCGCGGCCAACGCGACGATCCACGGCAACGCACGCAACATTTGGCAACTCCTCACGCTCATCGAACGTTCATCGGCGCATCCGGCCGATTCGATGAGCGAAAAACCGCTCGCTAACAGCCGCACCCGCTGTCGTCGTCGTCCCCGCCGGACGACGCATCGTCATCGTCACCGCCGTCGTCGTCGTCATCGTCGGTCGTGTCGTCATCGATCGGGGCGGCGGAGAAGACGACTTTGGCTTCGACATTAAGTTCCGTGTTCGTCGGGTTGGCGAACACCAGAATCGCCGTCGAGAAGTCGGACAAGTAGATCGTCAGGTTCGGCCAGTCCGACGAAGACACGCTGCGGCGTTCCACCACGACTTCTTCGCCGATGCCGATCGCGCCGACCTGCAGGCTGTCCGCCTCGTATTCCGGCAACTGCACGTCCACCCGGTTCGCGGAGTCGAGATCGAAACGGTAGGCCAGCATCGCGCCGGCCGGCACGTCCAAGGTCAACGTCTGCACCTCGAAGCCCGGTTCGGTTTCGGCGGTCCAGTTCAGTTCGCCGACATCCAGCAGGTCGAAGCGGAAGGGGTTGTCGCCGCCTTTGGCGTCCCAGAAATAGTCGGCCGCGGTGGCGGTGGTCAGGTCGCCGAAGAAGACCTCGAAGCTGTCGCCCAGGCCCAGGCTCTGCAACTGCGCCTCGATGCTCGTTACGCCGTGCGCGGTGTCGGTGGAGATCGCCTGCAACAGGTCGATGCCGCCCACCTCGTAGAAGTAGGTGCCCATCAGCAGCGCGGCGCCGTAGTGCACGGTCATGCCGTCATCCCAGAACGTGGTCGACGGGTTCTGCACGAAGTCGTTGAGCCAGTCGGTGTCGATGTTGTAACCGACCACCACCATCGCCGCCTCGGCCAGCGCTTCCTGCAACCACAGTTCTTCGAGGTCGTCCTCGAAGTTCTGGATCATGTGATTGAGTTCGTGCGCGGTGATGCCCAGCATGTAGTCGCCGCCCGGATCGGAGTTGACCGCGTCCAGGTGCAACATGTCCATGTGGTTGCTGCCGGGCGATTCGGTCAGGTCGAGCGAGCGGAAGAAGCCGTCGAAACACTGGCCGTTGAAGCAGCCCATGTTGTAGTACAGCAGCACCGCGCCCGGCCAACCGTCGACGTCGAGCAGCCCCCCGAACAGGTTGGTTTCGATGTCGTAAATGCCCTCGGTGGGGTCGATGCTTTGCGGCGGCGTCGCCGTGTCCCACGCGGTGAGAATGGCATCCACGTCAGCCTTATTCATCGCCACGCCCCACTGCTCGTCTTCGACAAACACATAACCGTTGTCGCTGACGCCGCGGCAGGTCGCTGAAATGTCCTTCTCGCCCGGAGGCATCTGGCTCATGTCCCACACGTGGAAGGTGCGGACTTCGTCCACGGTCGGCGCGGGGTCCAGCGGTTCCCGCCATACGGGCGCGCCGCCCTGCAGATAGGGACGCAGTATTTCGGTGTCCGGACGGGTGGCCATAGCCAGGCCCGGCAACGTCAGCACGATGAGCAGCACCAGCAACGCTTTTTTCATCGACCTCTCCCAACCTCTGCCGCCGCACCAAACGGCGGCAACTCGCGACATGATAGCCATGACAAAGGTTCATGGCGAGGGGCGGGGGAGGAGAGGGAAGAGAGGAAGAACATAATCGTGGCACAACACGCCGTGCCCCTTCTACCACATGCGGCTCATCCACCCTCGGCTGTGTCTTCTTCCGGATCGATGCTCGGCTTCCACTAGCCCGGAAAACGGGCGGCGGATCTTAGCTCGGCGTTGAAAACGCTGGGATGGCACGCGGGTGTCGGTTCACCAGAGGGGCCGCGCCGCGCCACGAAGTAGCCTTGACGGAGTCGAAGCGCGGAGCCTCGCCGGAGGCGGGCCTTGGCGACCGCCAAGCCGCGGCCCCGGGGTTCTCAGCTTGCCGCCCTCGCCCGAAATGACCCGTCATCCACCAGCTCATGCTGGTAGATAGCATCTCCGATGTTAATATCCTAAATACGTAAAATAGACACTCACCCCTTGGCGTCTTCCGGCCCATCCTCGTCATCGGGTGGCGTCGCTTTCGGCGGCGGTTCGTTTTTCTTTTTCTCTTCCTTCTCCGCTTCACGCTTTTCCGCCGGCCGGTCGCTCGCCCGCCGTTGGGGCAGCGGCGGTGGCGCCGCCGGGTCGATCTCTTCTTCTTCCGCCTCCACCGGCCCGCCGCCGCGCCGCAGCCGCCAGTGGAAGATCCACGCCGCCGCGAACGGCGCCGCTCCGCACACCAGCAGGATCGGCAGGAACAACGGCAGCCGCCGCACCCCCGGCCACAGGCGCGCGGCCAGCGTACTCGGCGAGGTCGCCGCCCAACCGGTCATGTACTCCAGCGGCAGGAACGCCGCTTCGCGTTTCCCCGGCGGCAGTACGGTGCCAAGCGGACTGTGCCGGATCGTCTTCGCGGCCGCCGGCGGCGTCGTCTCGACGGGCGTGGGCGCGCGGTTGCATGCCACGTCGTACGCCGCGTTCGCCAGCGACATCGCCGCGGCCAACAAGAAGCCCACCAGCAGCACCGCGCGGATTATGCCGACGCGCAAACTGAGCAGGTGGTATTCGATGAAGAAGCCGAGTCCCATCAACCACGCGGTCCAGAACGGCAGCGTGTCGCCCGCGTCGTAGCCCGACGGCGGCACGAACGGCCGCGCCAGCGCGCGCATCGCCAGCGCGATGAAGAAGGCCACGAGCAGTAGGCGCATCGGTCCGCCCGCATCGTTGTCGGACAGCAGCGCCCAGATGCCGAGCGCGCCGACAATCAGCAGCGGGCACCACACCACCGCGCCGAAGAAAACCACGTCCCGCAGCGAGGCCGGCAGTTCGCGCGCCATCGCCATCGCGACGGGCATCGGGCCGTCGGAGAAGAGCCAGAACTTGGCGCCGTTCAGCAGGTAGCGCCACGTGGAGTCGGACACCGCGGCATGCTGCCAGTAATTGCGCAGCAGATGGGCCCACAGCGGCGAGCCGTCGGTGGCATTCAGCCAACCGCCCCACGCCACCTGGTTGTACCAAACGAACAGCAACGCGAAGCTCGAGAACGGCAGCAGAAACGCCAGTGCGTAACCCGGCCGGCCGAACACCCGCCGCACGTATGCCAAAGCCCACAACATGAACAACGGCAGCACGACCAGTTGCTCGTCGGAAAGCAGCAGCGACAGACCCAGTCCGGCGCCCAACCAGAAGCGCGGCGCGACGCGCGGATCGCGTTGGGCGATACGCAGCAGCGCATACAGCATCAGCGTGATCGCCAGCAGGCCGAATGCCGGCGCCGCCAGCCGCGTGCCATAGGGCCAGAACGGACTGGCCACCGCCAACAGCACGCACAACACGAACGCCGAACGCGTGCGCAGGCCTAGTCCGTAACCGCAGAGACCCAGCATCACCAAGGCCGCCGCCGTGGCCCCCACCGTCGCCAGCGAAGTGATCTGCGCGGTGAGCCCGGTGGGTTGTGCGGGGTCGTCGTCAATTAGCGCGCCGATCACGCGCCCGGCGAGGTAGAACGGCAGCGCGCACACGGCCACGCCGGGGCGTTGACGCGGCACATTTTCAGTCGTCGTTAGTGTCGTTTCTGACGATGTCGCGGAGGGAGTCAACCGTACGGTTAATTGCGCCAGCGCGCGCGTCTGCGCATAGATCTCGCGCTCGGCCGCCGTGTGCAGGCCGCTGACTCCGGCCGCGAGCCAAACGGCGATCGCGAACCACAACAAATAGTGTCGCCAGGGGATCTTCAACAGCACGCACGGTAGCACGAATCGAGGCAAGGCGATAGTTTCCGCGCGCGGAAAAACGCCGGCTAACGGGTCATCGCGCGCTGTTCTTCGGGCGCGATGAGCAGGTCGAAGTCGAGCATGCCGGTGGGCACTTCCACGCTGACCGCGAGTGGCTGTCCGCCGGGGCAAGTGACCCCTGCCAGCAGCGTCACGCCGCGTACGATGATACGGTCGCCGGCGGGCAGGTCGCGACGCTGGACAGGCAACTCCTGTTCGTTGAGTTTGACCGTCATCCGCACCCCTTCCGGACGCGTGCATTCGATCTCGATCCAGAGGTTGCGATTGGCCGCGCGGCGGAAGGTCGGACCGCGGATTTCGACGCGTTGCGGATGCTCGCGCAGCACGCGCGCGCGGGTGTCGAACCAGTTGCCGGAAGGCTCGCCGTTGACAAAGCCCCAGAGGCGCGGATAGCGCAATCCGCCGCGGCCCGGTTCGGGCGCCAGCACTCGGTTGCCGCGGTTGAGCATCAGGTCATTAAAGCCGGGATTGCGCGGCTGCCGTGTGACCTGCCACCCGGTCGAAGAAAGGTACCGCCGCGTCATCGGCGCGCGGCTCGCGCCCCACGTCATGCCGACCCGGCAAAGGTACCGCGCCGCGGCCCCGTGCGCGCGCAGACAATGGGCCGGATCATTCGCTCGCAGACCCGCCTCCTGAATGCCGTTGAGCGCCTCGGTAAAGCCGGTCAAATGCGTCACCGCGCGCAGGTCCGCCAGTTCCTTGTCGAAGCCCCGCGGCAGACCTGCCGCGACGTAGGGAAAGCGCGCGGTGTGGTCGGCCCGCAACCCCAGCCGCACACGCTCGGCGACGATGAATCCAGACACCACCACCAGCAACGCCCAACCCACCTTCCACCAGCGTCCGGACGTGAGTTGGACCACGCGCGCGAGCGGCTTGGACAGCACGCGCCCGAGGGGGTATGAGACCGCCAGCGCGAGCCCGGAAATGGGGGCGAACCAGATGATCCACTCGGCGGGCATCAGCGTTCTCCAGCCGGGGTAGCCGGCCGCAAGCACAAGCACCAAAACAGCGGAGGCGAAGAAGGGCGTCAGCAGGCGCCGCGCTGCCGCATACAACGCCGCGAGGCCGAGCAGCGCCCAGCCGATCATGGCCGCGAAGGGCGCCGCCGGATCGCCCGCCACGCCGGCCAGTGTGCGCAGGGCCGCGCCCGCCATGCCCGGCGCGCGCGCCAGGTCGCGCAGCGGCAATATCCCTTCCGGCCGAACCACGCCGCCGGCCAACACCGCCAGGTGCGCCGCCAGCGCGATGCCGCCGACTCCGAGCCATTCACCGAGCGGACCGGGAAAACGAGATTGGTGGTTCATGGAAATATATTATCCCCGTTTGCGCGCGTGAGGTCTATGGGGATTCGGCTTACGGGGCCCGGGTTCCGGATGTGAAGGATGGGGTGGATTATAGTGTGAATAACCAAATAATGATGCCGCCGATCCTGTCGATCCGGTTGATCCTGTTCATCCTGAAACTATGAAGCAAGCCTCGAAACGGTTACAAGCGGGTTGTGTACCAAAAGCACCGCGAACCGAAAGGAGACTTGCTAGGCAGTATGTTGGTTTGGACGTGCACAACGACGATCTGCTTGTTGAACGAGAACGGCCAGCGGGTGTTCACCCGTGACGTTCGCGGTCCGTGGTCGCGGCTGCTGGCGGAGGTGGAACGGATCAAGGGTCCGTTCGCCGTGTGCTTTGAGGCGTCGACCGGGTACGGGTATCTGTACGAGAAGTTGAGCCGAATCGCGCAACGCGTAGTCGTGGCGCATCCGGGCCAGCTGCGACTGATCTTTGGCAGCAAGAAAAAGAACGACCGGGTCGA
>CAZEDX010000049.1:0-7766 GCA_964511015.1 uncultured bacterium
CCTGTAACGCATGTCCTGATAACGGGTGTAACGGATGTCATGATACCGTACACCCCCGTGCCTGCCCTGCGCTGTAAACGCGATCGGAGGGCGGCCACGGGGGGCCGCCCCTGCGTCTGTCGCCCGCTCTGCGGGCTGGGCACCTCGTTTGCTCTTTTCCAGGGGCTTACGCCCCTGGCTACGTTTCTTTCGCCCCCCTCCGGCGGGCTCGAGCGGTAAAGCGGCAATTGGAACAGGAATGATGGGACGTATGGGACTAATGGGAATCGGGTTCCGGATCCCGGTTCCCGAGTCTACAGCTTCCTACCTAAAGCCTACAGTCAAAAGTCCAAAGCCTGTGCCTATCTCTCAATCCCCGCCCCTCCCCTGGACCGCGCCGCCAAACCTCTCCATAATGCGGCCGGCGTCATATCTGCTCGAGGAGAAACGAAGATGCGCAAATTCGGAATCATGTTGTTGACCGCTCTGGTGGTCATGGCGGCCGTGCCGGCGTTGGCCGAGTACGGCGAATGGGAACAGATCTACACCGAGCCCGGTCCGATCCCCGGCATGTCGGGCTTCGGCTTCACCGGCATCGCGGTGGAGAACGAAGATTTCTTGTACGGCGTCGGCGCGAAGCAGACCGGCGATTTGTCGATCGAATCGGCCTGGATGAGCGGCGACGGGGGCTACAACTGGAATCTGGTTTGGGGCGTCGACATGACCGGCGTCACCGACTGCACTTTCCTGAACCTAATGAACATTCTGCTCGCCGCTGCGGTCACCCCGAGCGGGCGCGTGGTGTATACCGGCACCCGGATCGATCCGGAATGCATCGAGAACGGCACGTTCCCGGCCTGCATTTTCACCTGCTCGGTGCAGATCGGCACGTACATCGTCTATTCCGATGACGGCGGCGCGACGCTGACCGAAGCGACGATCAACGCTCCGATCCAGATGCACATCACCACGGCCGTGACCTTCGTCGACGAGAACGTGGGTTACGCGGTCGGCATGCCGAACTACGTGCTGAAGACCGAAGACGGCGGGGAAACCTGGAACCAGATCACCGTGCAGGGCGCGACGCTGGCTTCGTATTACAACGATGTGCAATTCGTCACGCCGGACCTGGGTTTCCTGGTGTCCGGCCTGCCCGACGAAGAGAAGATCAACCTCGAAGGCGTGACCGACCCGGCCGAAGCCGCGGCCCGCGTGCGGCATTGGCAGCGTCTGGCCTCCGACCCGTGGTACCGCGCCGAGTGGTTCGCCGCGCACCCGGACCAGGCCAAGGCCAGCATGGGCAAGGTATACCGCACCACCGACGGCGGCGCGACCTGGGAACTGGTGAAGCAGGCGACCGGCGAAGGCTTCGTCGACATCGAAATGGTCAATGAGACCGAAGGCTGGCTGGTGGCGGAAATCGCCGGCGGCGCGAAGTACCCCGTGTACCACACCACCGACGGCGGCGACACGTGGGAAGACGTCAGCGATCGCTTCCCCGACTCGGTGCCCGGCTCGAACAGCTACCGCATCGTGCGCGGCGAGTTTCAGCCCGACGGCAAAACCGGCTTCTTCTACGGCGGCGGCCGCACGTTGATCTCGTACAAGACGTTGGTCATCTACACCGAAGACGGCGGCGAAACGTTCCAGACCGATGAAGAAATGCTGGGTGCGTTTCCGACACCGATCCTGGCCTTCGGCTGGGCCAATCCGAAATTCGGCTTCGGCGTAGGCCTCGACATGAGCGTGTTCACCTACACCGTGGCGAACATCGCTCCGAGCGCCGATGCCGGCGAAGACTTCGCCGCGACCACCGGCGAAACGGCCGCGCTCGACGGCAGCGGCTCGAACGATCCGGACGGCGACGAGTTGGCGTTCATCTGGACGCAAACCAACGGGCCGACCGCCGAATTGACCGGCGCCGACACCGCCGCGCCGTCCTTCACGCCGAGCGAAGCGGGCACCTATGAGTTCCTGCTCACCGTCAGCGACGGCGTCGAGGAAGACACCGACTCGGTCGTGGTCACCGTGACCGGCGACGACGACGACAGCGATGACGACGCCGACGACGATGCGGACGACGACAACAACGGCGACGACGACAACAACGATAGCGGCTGCGGCTGCTGATAGAAAACAGTTTCGGCCGGGGGGTGAGCCGTTCGCTCACCCCCCTTTTCACCCGCTCCCTGGGGAACCCATGGCAATTACTATCGACAGTGCATTGGTGGGCCGCGAACTGCCGCAGATCGAGCGCGCCGTCACCTGGCGCGAGACGACAAACTACGCGGCGGCCCTCGGCGATGCCCGGCCGCGCTATCTCGACGACACCGATCCGCGCGGCTTGATCGCGCCGCCGGTGTTCGCGGTGGCGGTCACCTGGCCGCTGCTCACCGGCGTGCAGGCCCTGCTGCCGCCGGAGGCGCTGCCGACCATCGTACACGCGGGCGAGCACCTGGTTTTCCAGCGCGCGATTCGACCCGG
This sequence comes from uncultured bacterium, assembly GCA_964511015.1. Lineage (GTDB taxonomy): Bacteria > Lernaellota > Lernaellaia > Lernaellales > Lernaellaceae > FEN-1099. Next base: position 2,464 of record CAZEDX010000049.1, read on the forward strand.
CGACCGGCTGCGTCTGAACGGCCGCGTGGCGGCGGTGCTGCCCAAAAGCGGCAGTACTTTGCTGGTGCTGCGCGCCGACGCGGTCGATCGCCAGGGTGCGCCGGTGTTCACCGAGTTCAGCAGTTCAATACTGCGCGGCGTGCCGTGCGCAGGCGAAGGCCGCGGGGCGGACGAGCTTCCGCCGGCGCCGGATTGGCCCGCGCCAAACGCGACGATCTGGGAGACTGTGGTGCCGGTCGCGCGCGAGCTGCCGTTCGTGTACGACGCGGCGACGGACATTGTCTTCGCCATTCACACCTCGCGGTCATTCGCGCGGATGGTCGGCCTGCCGGATCTCATTTTGCAGGGCACGGCCACGCTGGCGCTGGCAGTGCGGGAAATAATCGACCGCGAAGCCGGCGGTGAACCCGAGCGCGTGCGCGAGATCGTCTGCCGCTTCACCGGCCTGGTGATCCCCGGCGGCGCGATTCGCGTGCAGCTCACGCATCGTGACGGCGACCGGCGCGGATTTCAGGTGCTGAACGACGCCGGCCAGGTGGCGGTGAAGGACGGGTTAGTGAGGCTGGGGGCCTGAGGCTTTGGGGGATGTGGTTGTGAGTTGTTTCCATCCTGACGGAACATCAGGTGAGAACACAATCGACTTGCGCTGTGTCCGCGAAATTTGCCCTTTCCACTCTTACCCCACGACCTTATTTTTTCGACCCGGAACCCGGAACCCGGAACCCGGGACCCGAACCCTCGCGAGCCCCCGTCCATGAAGCGTTCGACCCTGCTCACGATGCTCGTCATGAACGCCGTTTGGGCGGGCACGTATCCGGCCACTAAGGCGCTGATGGGACATGCGCCGTTCTATCTGGTCACGTCGTTTCGCTATCTGACGGCCTTGCTGCCCCTGCTGATCATCGCCTTCTGGCGGCACGGGCCGGCGATTTCGCCGCGCGACTTGGGCCGCGCTTTTGTCATCGGGATCTGCTCCTTCTCGCTGGCGCCGGCGCTGATGTACCAGGGCGTGACGCTGGCTCGCGCGTCGGACGCGGCGATTCTTGTTTCTACCGAGCCGTTGTTGACCGCCATCGGCGCGTACTTCTTTCTCCGCGAGGGCATCAGCCGGCGCACCGCCGTGGCGATGATGTTTGCCTTCATCGGCGCGGCCGTGCTGGCCGAGTTCTGGCACGACGCCGGTGCCGTGCGGCCGATCGGCGTAGGGCTGATTCTCGCCGCGCTGTGCGCCGAGTCGGTCTACTCGCTGCTCGGCAAGGGCATGCTCGAACGCGTGCCGCCGCTCAAGATCACCGCCTATGCCGTATTTGGCGGCAGTGTGGTCAACATGGCAATGCTGTCGGCGCTGGGCATGTGGCCGGCGGCACGTGGGTTGACCGACGGAGATTGGGTGTTGCTCTTCGGCTACCTGGCGCTGATCTGCGTCGTCTTCGGCTATCCGCTCTGGTATCATGCGTTGGCGCAGGATCGCGTGGCCAACGTCGCCATCACCGTTTTCGTACAGCCGGTGGTCGGCATTCCGCTGGCCTGGCTGACTGTCGGCGAGCAGCCGACCCTCCCCCAACTCGCCGGCGCCGCGATCATCGTCGGCGCAGTCGTGGCTGCGTTCGGCGGACGCGGTGCGCCGGCCGGCCGGCCGCTCATTTCTCCCGATTGAACTGTCCAATAATGAACCGCGGCGGCCTGTTGAATTTCGCTTGCGCTGACGGCGCGATTCCGCTAGCGTAACAGCATCACTGCCAAAGGGTGTCCCGTGGTTACCCTCCCATTCCTGCTATTCCAGCCACGGGACACCACCTCTGTTTAAGGCCCGTTATCAACCTGCCTGGTTTCGGCTACAATCGGCGCGGATCTCGCTGGCGGAAGGAGTCTCTCATGCGGCGTTTCGGGATTCTCACGTTGATGGTCATCTTGCTCGCGGGCGTGGCGGCGGCGGGCGAGGTCGATCCGGAACTACAGGCGAAGGCCGACGCGTATCAGGTCGGTATCGAACAGTGGTGGTTCACCGGCAACATGGGCGGCCTGACCAATAAGGCCGACTGGACCGACGACACCTACACCACGCTGGAGTGCCTGCACTATCAGGGTGACAGCATGATCTGGACCGGCATGTACCTCGGCGGCGAGGCGCTGCGGTACATGGTGACGCAAGACCCCGACGCTCTGGCCGAGGTGCAGCGCATCGTCACCTACATGCACAACGCGATGGACATCACCGACACGCTTGGTTACATCCCGCGCTATTTCGCCGAAGACTACTGGCCCTGGAACTGCAACTACTCGTCGCCCGGCGGCTGGAAGGTGCAGGGCACCGGCGAGTGGGAAGGCTACTACTGGGTACACGAAACCAGCCGCGACCAATACAGCGGCTACTGGTGGGGCATGACGCTAGCCTACCAGGCGATGGAGGGCGTCGACGAAGAGAAGCGCGAGTGGATCCGGCAGGACTATGCCGACATCATTGAGATGCTCACCACTAACCGCTGGAATATTACCGACGAGAACGGGCAGTACACCGGCAACGGCGCGGCGTGGGTCGGCCCGCTGATGCGCATGTCGTGGCTGGTGCAGGCGGCGTACGTCATCGACGAGCCGTACTACTGGAATCTGCTTGACGAGCAGTTCGAGAAGAACAAGCCGTTCCTGGCGATCGACACCAACGCCTTCATTAACCGCTACAGCGAATTCTTCGGCAACAACCTGCGCCACCTGGCGTACCAGTCGATCTTCCGGCTGTGGCCCGACCGCGAGCGACTGCAGTACTTCTACGACCTGTGGCAAGCGCAGAGCCGGCCGTGGACCAGCAACATCCACAACACCTGGTTCGACGCCGTGCACGTCACGGGCTGCCGCCGGCTGGGCGTGTGTGATGAGGACGAGCTGGCGGCGATTCAGGCCGATGCGCTCAACACGATGGGCCGCTACTGGGAACCGCCCGACTACATTCGGGGCATCACCTGCTCCGAAATGGAGCTCGACCCGTTCTCGGTGATGATGGACGAACTGCTCGACAAGTACCCCTGGTTGCGGGAGCTGATCGACATCCATCCGCAAACCAAAAACGCGCGCGAACTCGACGACCGCCCCTGGACCGACATGTACTGGCAAAGCGGCGACTGGTTCGTCGCTTCCTGTGCGACCGGCGAAGACCGCACGCAGATCGCCGGCGGCTTCGATTACCTCGTCGCTTACTGGATGGGCGTGTACTACGCCACGTTGCCGGGCGACGGACCGTACGGCGACGACGACCCGTATGACGACGATACGGTCGACGACGACACCGCCGACGACGATACCGCCGACGACGACATCGCTGATGATGATACCGACGATGACGATACCGACGACGACATTGCCGATGACGATACGGTCGATGACGACGACAACGACGATGACGCGGCCGACGACGATGCGGCGGACGATGACGCCGCTGACGATGACGCGGCCGGCGACGATGACGACGACAACGACGCGGGTGGCTGCGGCTGCTGAGCGCGGCGGCGCCCTGATCGCAACGTGTTCACAACCAGGGGCGGGTCAGACGCCCGCCCCTTTTGTTTTGGTCCGAAGCCAGAGCGCGTTGCTTTTTTCGGCCAATTTGCCAATATGAGCGCTCCCCATTTTGGGGAAGTCACCCTTCGACAATACAAAGGAGGACGCCGTGAAAACTCGCGGCCATCTGCTGACCATCACTTTGTTGATCGCCCTGTTCGCCCTGGGCTTGGCCGCTTGCGCCAAGACCTCCGATCTGCGGCCTTACGGCAAAGATCAGATCAAACTCACCGCGGCCGACCGCGACACCCTGGTGGCCGCCGCGCGCGGGTTTCTGACCAACGCAAACTTCGAACCGGCGAACGTGTCCGAAACGCTGAAGAAGCCCTACGACAAAGACGTTTTCGTGTCCGTCTTCCGGCCGGAGAAGGACTACTTAAGCGTCAACGCGCGCGGCACCACCGTGCTGGATTCCCTGAAAAAGGCCTGCACGCAGCTGCGTGAAAACGCCAAGTTCAAATCGGGCTTCGGCGACGCGATGGGTCAGGTGCGCATCACCGTGCACGTGATCGACCGGGTGGACGAACTGAAGACGAAGGACATCTCCAAGATCGCCAAGATCGTCGAGCCCGGCTTCCACGGCCTGATTATGGACAGCGGGTCCCAACGCACGTTCCAGCTCGGCGAAGAGGTTATTTGGAAAGGTTGGGGCATGAAGGGCTTCAACGACAAAGACCGCGTCTCCGGCAAGAAAATGGCCGAGTTGCGCATGAAGATGTTGGCCAAGGCCGGCGGCGCCGACAAGGAAGCCTGGAAAAAGGCGACGCTGTACTACTTCACTGTGCACGGCATGGTCGAAGAAACGCCCGCGGGCAAAGCGGTGGAAACCTACCGCGGCATGGTGCTGTATCCGAAAGAAATGACCCGGCGCCAGGTGCTCGAAACCGCGTGGCTCGCCGCCAAGAACCTGGAGATCAATACGAACCAGGAAGGCATCATGGGCTATCAGTACCTGCCCAACCGCGACGAGTTCGAGGACATTAAGCGCTACAACATCGTCCGCCATGCCGGCGCGGTATGGGGCATCTTCATCGCCTACCAGGCCACCGGCGACCGCACGCTGCTCGAAGCCGGCCGCCGTGCGTTGGACTATCTCAGCAAATCGCTCACCATTCCGCCCGAAAACAAGAAGATTGCATTCCTCGAATACCACGGCCGCGCCGTGCTCGGCACCAATGCGCTGGCTGCGGCGAGCTTGACCTCCATTCCGCAAGATCTACTGACGCCCGAGTGGAAAGCCAAGCGCGAAATGCTGGGCGATGGCCTCATTGCCTTCCAGGCCCAGGACGGCAGCTTCTACTACACCTGGCCGGAAGTGCTCAAAGGCGGACCCACCCCCGATCCGCAGCCGATGTACGCGCCGGGCGAAGCCTTCCTCGCGTTCATGCTGCTGTACGAGCTGGACCCGCAGCCGAAATGGCTTAACGCCGCCAAGAAATGCGCCGAATGGCAGATTGCCTTCTTCAACAAGAATCGAACCGCGCAGCCCGACGCCTGGGTCGTGCAGGCGCTGTGCAAGCTGTACTACGTGACCAAAGACGAACGCATTCCGGAAATCGTGTTCGCGATGGTCGAGTGGCACTTCAAGCACCAGTGGGGCATGCCGGAAAAGACGACGGACCTGCCGTATGAAGACTATTATGGTGGCGCCGACAACTCGACTCCGCCTCGCTCCACCCCAACCAGCGCCCGCAACGAAGCCAACGTCGAAGCCTGGCATCTGGCGCGCGCGGTGGGCAACAAACAAATGG
>CAZEDX010000049.1:7781-33565 GCA_964511015.1 uncultured bacterium
CTCGATGTCCCGCTCGATCGCCGCGGCGGTCTGGCACAATCTGGTTGACCAATACCGCCCGGTGAACAGCTACTGGGTGCCGCGTCCCGACCGGGTCATCGGCGGCATCCGCGGCGCGCTGATCGCCAACGATATCCGCATCGACTACAACCAGCACTTCATGACCTCGGCCATCAACGCGCTCGATCTGTTCGAACAGCTCTACGGCGAAGGCCAGTTCGGCCCACTGTCGGATGGCAAGATCCTCGACGTGCGCAAGCTCGGCATCACCCCGGCCGAGGCGGCCAACCGCCTGTCGGCGGCTCCTGCCGCCGCGCCGGCCGCGCAAGAGTAACCAACTCGACCCCGACCCGGGCGCCTTCGTGGCGCCCGGGCCGAGGGACCCCACACCGAGTCATCCTGCCCGACCGGCAGCCGGCGAGAGGCAAACATGCTTTCGATCCGCTGGGTCATCTTTCTCGCGGGCACCGCAGCCTTGGTGTGGTTCACCTGGTCTTTCTCGGTACGCGAAAGGCGCTACCACGGCGTGGCGCGTTTCTTCGCCTTCGAAACGATTCTTGCCCTGACACTGCTCAACATCGGCTTCTAGTTCACCAACGCCCTCTCGCCGCGGCAACTTCTTTCGTGGGTGTTGCTATGCGGTTCGGCCTGGCTGCCGATTCATGGCTTCCGCCTGCTCAAGCGCGTAGGTCGGCCCGACGGCCAAATCGAAAACACGACGACGCTAGTGGAACAAGGAGCGTATCGTTACATCCGCCACCCGCTCTACGCCTCGGTGATGGCCCTGACATTGGGGATCTGGCTCAAGCATGTGACCGGCCTGACAACGATGCTTTCCGCCGTCGGCGTGTTGGCGGTCTATGCGACGGCCCGCGTCGAAGAAAGGGAATTGGTAGCGAAGTTCGGTGATCCATACGCCGCCTACATGCGCCGCACCAAAATGTTCATTCCGTGGATCTGGTAAACCGGCCGCCTACCGCCGGAAGTCGAGCATCTCGACCACACAGTCTGAAACCTTGACCTCCACCGACTTACGGTAACCTTCCGGATCGCCACCCAGTTGGAACGGCGCGTCCACCGCCGATTCGATCCGCACGTGCTTGACCAGGAAGTCGTATAGTCCCGGCACTTCCCACTTGCCTTTCCAGACCTGCACGATGTCGCACAACACTCGCGGCACGGTGACGTCGGCTAGACGCAGCTGGAAGTAGCCCGGCTTGGCGTTGGCCCACGGGTAGACCTTGAGACCGAAACCATAGTTTTCGGTGGTGGCGAAACCGGCGATCAGGCTGCGACCTTCGTAAATAACTTCGCCCTTTTTCACCGACGTTTCCTCGATGCCACGCGATACGCTGCACCGATACACTGGCTCGTCGGACAGGTTGGTCACCTTCACGTTCACCGCGAACTTCTTGAACAACACACCCGGGATCGAGCGTGAAATCAAGGCCATCGCGTAGCCGAACAGACTGTTCACCATCTTCCACATAAAGCCCTTGGTGAACTTGTTCTTGAGGTTGATGTAGTCGTTGAGCACCAGCGCGTCGACGCCCATACCGCCGAAATGGAACAGGCGGCCTTCGCACTCCATCATGTTAAACGGCGTGAAACGCAACTCGTGATCGCGCTTCTGGCGCAACACCCAGATCGGCCCCGCCTTCGGCGGGGTATTGAGCAGGCCGGCCCAGCCGTTGCCCGTGCCAAGCTTCAACATGCCGAACTTCGGCATCTGATAGTTGTTGCCCTCGGCATTCAGCCGGGCCAGTTTGATCCGCATCTGCTCGATGACGCGCATCGCTGTGCCGTCACCGCCGCCGGACAACACCAGCGGGTACCGCTTGCGGATAATGTCATCCAAACTCTGGTCGGACTGTTCGACCGTGCGGGTAATGTAGATGTCGTCGACGTCCACGTGTTGGGAAATCATGTCTAAGGTGCTCTGCCGCACCTTACGCGCCTTCATGTTCAAAGCGACGGCAAACGGTTTAATGGCACACCTCCATACGGACAAAAAGTGGCTGTTGAGTCCGTCTCACCCTAACAGGACACCCGGGGTCGGCGCAAGGTTGGGCCGATCACGGTTATTCTTGTGCGCCGGTGTCGCCAACTTGGCCTATTCGTCCCACCTGATAGACGACCATCGACTTCCCCGCCGTCGTGGTCGAATCCGGCAAATCGATGCGAAACACCTCGCGGTCAACATACGGCCTTTCGACGTTCTCCGACATGTTCGGATACGTGATCAGGTAGTCCAGCCGCGCCACCACCGCCGGCGAAAGCGGCGCGATGTGCGGGGTATTCAATCCGAGAATGTCGACCACCTGCCGCTGGCCGAAATAGGCGATGGCCCCGGCATCGAACACCCCGATGGTGGCCTGCGGTGGCGTCTGCGCCTGCACCCAGTGGCCCACGCGCACCTGCATTCGTTCGATATCGGCGCATGACTTGGCGAAGTCGCGCGGCTGGTCGCGCCAGGCACGTGCGAAATCCACTGCGTCGGCCGACAGCAGCGCCAGCGTCAGCAGCGCCAACAACAGCGGCAAATGGCGCCGGTACGCGCGGTGCAGGACATGCTTTTCGATCAGCAATTCGGTAACGAAACCGGCCCCAAGCAGTTCGGTGGTCAGCAGAAATGGCAGGGCCGGCACGAGGTAGCGATTGCCCGGGAAGGTGCCGCCGATCATCTGGAATTGCTCTGAACCGAGCAGCAGCGCAAGCACCCACGGGAAAACGGCCAGCGGCAACCAACGCGCGTCGCGGCGCCACACGATCCAGGCCAAACCGAGGAAGTAGAGCATCCATTGTAGCGGGTGGCCGACGAAACTGCCGAGCCCGGCGATCTCGTTAACGATGGCGCGCAAGGTCGTCACGTTCGCGAACCCGGCGAATCCGCCGGCGCGCACGTAAAAGCTGGCAGGCAGCGGTCGGCCAGTCGCGCGCCAGTTTAGCCAAACCCAAAACAGTCCGGCCAACAAGGGCGGCAGCACCAACCAGAAGGCGCTTTGGCCTAGGAGGTGTCGGCCGGCGCGGCGGTCGCGCCGCAACATCAGCACGGCATGCAACAAACCGGCGACTACAACTAGCGCCGCCAACAGCGTGCCGTCGGGTCGCACGATTACGGTGGCGGCGGCCAGCGCGCCGGCCAGGCGTAAACGGCCGGCGGCCAGCGCGGCGGTCGCGGCCAACGCCAACGCGGCGTAGAGCACGACTTCCATACCCGACAAGGCGGCGAACACGTTGAGCGGGTCGATCAGAATCAGCAGCCCGCCGACCACCGCCACCGGAATGGAACCCCAGTGCCGGATCAGCGCGAACAGCGCGCCGGCCAATCCGAGCAAAGCCAACAGCCCCAGCACTTTGGCCGCCAACGGCGCCGCCACGCCCAGCCGCATGGGCAAAGCCAACACGATCACCCACAGCAGGCTGGTCGTCCCCGCCGCCGGCTCGCCTGGGTTGTAGTGCAACAGACCCGTGTGCAAGGCATTGCGGGCGTACACGAAGTGCACCCAGGCGTCGTCGAGCGGCACGGCGCGGAATCCTGGCGCCTGGCCTTGATATTCGCTAGACTCAAACCACCATGAAGCAATCGCCAACAACAACAAGCCGGGCACCAGCCATAGCCACAGGCGCCAGCGGCTCGCGCGGGCGGACGGGAGAGTGATGTCGGTTCGTTCCACCATCGGGCGAGGGCTTATCCTCCTGCTGGCGCTGCTGATCAACGCCGGGTACCTGCATCAGGCCGTAACCGGCGGCGAGGCGATCCGCGGTTGGTTCTACGACAGCAAGGTCAATCCGCAGACCGGTTGCGACTTCTACGCGCTCTACACCGCGGGCCGCGCGCTGGCGCATGGCGGTGACATCTACGCCGGCGATCCGGCTCACGCGGTGACGCCGTGCTGCTTCGCCTTCCGCTATCTGCCGATCGGCGCCGCGCTCGGGGTGCCCTTCGCCACGCTCGCGCCGCGTCCGGCGGAATTGGCCTGGCTCGCGTTCTTGGAACTGCTGGCCGTCGGTTGCGCGTGGTTGTCTTTCCGCCTGGTCCGCGGCCTTCCCGGGGCGTTACTCGCCGCCGGCTGGGTCGCGGCCAGTCCGGTGTATCTCGAATTATACATGGGCCAATTCAATCTTCTCCAGGCCTCCCTATTGTTTTTTGCTTTGACTGCCGCAAGTCGCGACCGCCTGCGCCTGGCCGATACCGCCCTGGGCGGCGCGATGCTCTGGAAGCTCACCGGCTGGGCGACCGCGCCGGCGCTGGTCGTTCGCGAACGCTGGCGGCCGCTGGCCGTCGCCGCGGGCCTGGCCGCTGCTTCGCTGCTGCTCTACCGCTATCTGGCCGGACATTCGCTGGCGCCGTTCTGGAACAACCTGCTGCCGGGCGAAGCGGCACGCGACGAAGTGTACCGCGGCGATCTGGGTCCGCTGATGCTGATTCGCGTGTTGCGCGGCGGCGTTTTGCCGCGCTACTGGTTCTACGCGCTGCCGGCGGTCACCGCCCTTGCCGCCCTGGCCGCCACGGCGATCGGTCGGCGGGCGACGCTAGCCGATCACCTGGCGCTGTGGTGCGCGGCGTACTTCTTCCTCTATCCGACCATCTGGGAGCACCACTACCTGATGCTGCTGCCGCCGCTGGTCTATCTCTACTCGCGCACGCGTTCGCCGCTGCTATGGCCGGCGTTGCTGCTGTTGATGTTGCCCACGCCGTATGCCCTGGCCGGACCGGCCGGAGCGGGTTGGAGCGGCGCCTGGCCGGTGGCGTATCATGCAATGAAGCCCCTGGCCGCGCTGATCGTGCTGGGCGTCGCGTTTGCGCTCGTGCTGCGCAGCGCCCGGCGGCCGGTGAAAACGAACTAGGTCTTTCGTGCGGAAAGGCTCGCGGATGAAAACCATCACGGCGTTACTGCTGACTGTCTTTTCGGTGCTGCTGGCGGGATCCGCCTTCGCGACGGACATCGTCTCCGTCACGCCCAGCGCCAGCCAACTGCCGGCCTATGACCTGCTCGAGATCGCTATCGAACTCGATACGGCCTACACCAATCCATACGACCCGGCCGAGGTAACGGTCGATATCGCGATGACCACGCCCGCCGGCGACGAAACGTTTCCCGCCTTCTGGTTCGAGCCTTATGATTACGAGTTGGTCGGCGGATACGAATCGTTCACCCCCGCCGGGCCCGGCCACTGGCTGGCGCGCTACGCACCGCTGGCGGCCGGCGAATACTCGTTTCGCGTCGTCGTGCACGACGACGGCGGCGAAGTGGTTTCCGATGATTACCTCTTCACCGCCACGGCCGCGGTCAGCCCCGGCTTCGTACGGGTCAGCGACCGCAACTCGCGCTACTTCGCCTTCGACGACGGCAGGTCCTACGTGCCGCTCGGCTTTAACGTCGATTGGACGCGCGAAACCAGCGGCGGCTTCGCCTACCTCGACTACCTCGACGACCTCGCCGGCGGCGGCGGCAACTGGACGCGGCTGTGGATGACACACTTCAACCAGGGCTTCGTCCTCGAGTGGGGCGCCTATCACTGGACCGGCTACTACGAGGGCCTTGGCCGTTACAGCCAGCAGGCCGGCGCGAGGCTCGACGCTGTGCTGGCACACGCGCAGGACGTCGGCGTGTACCTGCAGATCGTGCTGCACCAGCATTCGCAGTTCGAAACGCCGCAGTGGTCGAGCTGGGCCGACAACCCGTACAACGCAGCCAACGGCGGCCCCTGCGCCACCAGCGCCGACTACTTCACCAACGAGCAGGCGTTGACCTACGCGCGCAACCTGCACCGCTACATGGTTGCGCGCTATGCCGCTTATCGTTCCGTGCTCGCCTGGGAGCTGTGGAACGAGGCCGACCTGATCTCCGGCGTGCACATGGACCTGATGACGCCGTGGTCGCAGGAGATGGCGGCGCAAATCCGAGCGCTCGACCCTGCGCACCACCTGGTCACCACCAGCTTCGGCCTGCCGCTGACGTTGCCAACCTACGATCTGACCACGTGGGACTACAACAACCGGCACCAGTATGTGTACGGCTCGTGGATGATCGGCCTGTTCCTCGGGCCTTACCGCGACGCCGGCACACCCCTGCTGCTCGGCGAATTCGGCATCGACTACGAAGCCATTTTCAACGCGCGCGACACGCTGGGCGTGAACGTGCATAACGGCATCTGGTCGTGTTTGATGCGCGGCTACGCCGGCGGGTCGATGTACTGGTGGTGGGACGATTACATCGCTGTTCTCGACCTGTGGTCGCTCAACCAGCCACCCGGCGCCTTTCTCGCCGGCGAAGACATCGCCCGTTTCAACAGCGATGCCACAGTGTCCGCCGCCGCCGGCCGGAAGGCGCTCGAAGCCGCGGGCATCGCGCGGCAGAAAGAGGACGTGACCAGCGAAGCCTGGGTCTGGGTGCACGACCGGCAGAGCGACTGGTGGGGACCGATGGAAGACATCGCGCCGGTCGAGAACGCGGTGGTCACCTTGTCCGCGCTGGGCGGCGAGGCCGGCACCGTCTGGACCGCCGAGGTGTGGGACACCTGGGCCGGTGCGGCAACGGGCACGATCGAAGCGGAAGCCGACGTCGACTCGGTAACGCTCACCCTGCCCTCGTTCAGCCGCGATCTCGCCCTGAAGCTGAGCAGCGAGCCGCCGGCGGCCGATGACGACACCGTCGACGATGACACCGTCGATGACGACGCAAGCGACGATGACGCGGTCGATGACGACACGTCGGATGACGATCTGGCCGACGATGATCTCGACAATGACGACGACGCGGGTAACGACGATACCGCCGATGACGATCTTGCACCGTCGTCGGACTCGGGTGATGATGACGCTTCTTGCGGCTGTGGGGGAGCTTGATGACACCGAAGGCGAAAATCAGCAACGTCGATGCTGCGGCCAGTCTGGCACTCGGTGCCGTTGCGCGCTACGGCATTCCCGTCGGTTCGGTTTTGTTGCAACTGCTGGCCATGGCCGCCGGCGTGTTCGGCGTGCTCGCGCTGATCTGGCAACGCTGGATGTCGGGCATCGCGCTGTTCCCGGTCGCCTGGGTGTGCTGGTGGTTCGGCACGCGCTTGCAAGCCGTCGCGCGTTCCCGCCCACTCAACCAGATGTTGGATCAGCCGCCACCGTAATAGCGGCGCCAGGTTCCCGCCTCAACCCAACGCTTTTCTCGCGCGCGGAGTCAACAAATCGGCGATGCCGCCGGTCACCGCGTAGCGCGCCTGGCACCGCGAACAGAGATAAGCCTCGCCGCTCGCCGGCACGAGGGCCGGCCGGTCGATTGCCGCTACCGGACAGGCCGCCACGGCCCGTGGGTCGACCGCCGCGTGATCGCGCACCGCCACTTGTAAACCGGCGCGCGCAAGGCCGCCGCCGAACGCCAGACAAGGCGTGCCGCACAAATCGGCGCGGCAGCGTGGCGCGACCGTCCAGCAAGCCGGACAAGCCAGCGCGCCGGCGATGTCCGGCGCGGGCGGTTCCGGCGCGGCGCAGACCGACCATAGCGGCGTCCGTTCGCGTTCGCCGGTGAACACGATATGGGCCAGAGGAGTGGCGGCGGGCGAATCCAGATCAAGGCGGATCGTGCCGCGAAGAACGGCGGCCGGCGGCAGGTTCATTTCCCGCACGTTGGTTCCGGACGGACGCGCGTCCGCCGCTTCGCCGTCTATAAAAACCTTCAACGCTTCCGGCTCGGCCGCGAAATGCAGCGCCAGACAATCGTGGCCGACCCGTTTGCGCAACAAGAACGAGCGCGGTCCGCCGGCGGGGGCCAGGTGCAACGGCCGCGCCACGGCACCGTCCAGCCAGGCGCCACCTGCTCCGGGCTCCTTCCAGCACCGCGCGCCGATCGCGCCGCCGAACCAGGCCACCTGCGCTTTGGCCGACAGCACCGGCCCCAGCGGCCACAACAGCAGCCGCGCAAGCGGGCCGGCCGAGCGGATCGTCGCCGTCACATAGGGGTGGTCGGTCAGTTCGACGCGTTCGAACGCCGCGGCCAGCATTTGTTTGTATGTCCGGCGAGCGAACTGCATTTCCGTCGCGCCGGCGTCCACGGCTTCGCGACCGTCGACGTCAACCGCCCACGGCAGCAAGTGCGCGCGCAACAGCAGGCGCTGCCACGGCGGCAACGCGGCCAGGGTGCGCGTGCGCGTCAGGTGCAGCGACAGGCGGCGGCGGACCGGCTCGTCGCCGACCAACAACAGCGCGCCGGGGGCCAGCACGCGCCGCAGTTCGGCCAGCACCGGCCGCGGATCGGTGAAGTGATGCAGCGTGCCCCACACCACCGCGAACGGCAGCGCGCCGTTGCGCAGCGGCAGGCCGTGCGCGTCGCCCCAGGCGCGGTGCGGCTGCCGGTCATAACGGAGCTCGGCGGCATAGGCCGGCAACGCGGCCAGCGCGTCACGGCTCAGATCCAGCGCGAGGCCGTCGGCGTGCAGGTCGTTGGTCAGCAGCAGGCTGTTGGCGCCGGTTTCCGCGCCCAGCTCGAGAAACGGCGACAGCGTCGCCCCGCGCAACGCGAGGTCGTGAAACAATCCGCGCCGTTCGCGGCACGCCAGGCGCATGTAGGCCAGCGTACCCTTGTTGACTCCTTGTTGATGAAACCGGCGGAAGGCCACCTCGCCGCGCATCTGCTCGTCGCTCTGCGCGGACGGGCTCACTTCTTGCGTTCCTGATGAAGCTGGCGGATGAGTTCTTTCGCCTCCACGCATTCGCGGTCGACTTCCACGGCGCGCACGTAGTACAGCTCGGCCATGCTCAGGTCGCCTTCGGCCTGATAGAGTTGGCCCATGTACAGGTAGCCGGTGGCGTCTTTCGGGTTCTGGGTGATCGACTTCTGGATCCACGCGGCAGCCTGCGCAAAGCGGTCGGATTCGTGCGAGATCTCGTGATACAGCGCGTAGCCCAGCCGCGCCTTGGCGCTCGGATCAGGAAATCCGCGGCTGACCGCCAGTTCGAACATCTCACGCGCCTTGGCCCAGAGCCCCTGCTCGAGCAACGAAATGCCGAGCTGGTTGATTTGGTCGGGCGGGTCTTCCGCCGAGAACAACATCTCGCGCGAAGAGTCGAGCAGCGCTTCGCCGCCGCCGGTCGCTTCGAGGTTGGCGAAGAATTCATCGCTCTTGGGCGAAGCCGGCTCATCCAGGTCGGCCAGCTTCACCTCATCCTCGTCACCGATGATGGCGTCGACCTCGTCCGGCGAAGCCAGTTCGTCCGCGTCGGCAGTATCGTCGGCCGGCGGCTGTTCGCCCAGCACCGCCTCGATGTCTTCCTCGTGCTTTTCCGGATCGGGATAACGCTCGGCGGCCGTCTCCGCCGCCGCCGCGTGGGTTGCCGCCGCGGCTCGCGTTTCCGCGTCTTCGGAGCGCCGCGATTGGCGCTCTTCGGCGAATTTCTGCAACCGCTCGATCAGCTCACGGCGCAACGATTCGTCGCTTTCTGGTTCGGCAATGGCAAGTTCAACTTCGCCTGCGCGCGGAGCCGGCTGCGCTTCTTCGCGCACCACCTCCCGATGAATACGATCGACGCTCGCCTCGGCCGCGCGAAATAGGCGCAGCAAGGGCCTGGCCACGGTAGCTCTTTCGCGGGCCGGGGAGTCCGGCCGTTTGATGCCGGACTTGAACTTGCAGCATTCGATTGTGAGCAGGGCAAACACCAATGCGCGCGCGTCGGTGGCGCCGAGGGTCGATTCATTCATGATCCGGTCGAGAGACGCGCCTTCGCCGATCATTTCGCCAACCTGCCGTTCCGCCTTGTTCTGCAGCAACTCCTCCAACGGCACCGGCAGCGCGCCAGCCAGCCGCAACGGTGTGCGCAACCGGCGCTCGAGGCGTTGCTCGATCATCGCCGGGTTGTACTTCTCGCGCACCCCGGCCACGATCCAACGTAGCATCTGCGCCGGATCCGGCTTTTCTTCCACCTCAAGCAGCCCCACTTCGTGGAAGGCGTATCCGCCGTGCCGCCATGAGAACAAGCCGTTGACGTTCTTGCGGAAAAACAGATCGGCGGCTTTGCCGGCGAGATCGGCGTCGATCACGCGCCGCTTGATCATCAGTTCGACCACGCCGGTCTTTTCGTCGCGCGCAATCTTCTGGTAGCTCAGCCGCTCGTCTTCGGTGATCAGATTCTGACCCTGCAGGAAGCGGACGAATTCCGGCTCGGAGAAGATGCCTTTCCGGTAGGGGAACAGCACGCCGTCGCACAGGTACAGGCGCACCTTCAGCACGCCGTCGGCCACCACCAGCAGACCCGTCTTGCGAGCTTTGAAAAAGCCGTACACCAAGCGCGCGGGGTGGATCTGGTCAAGGTTCCCTTTAATGGCGGGAGCTGCGCCTTGTTCAAGCCAGATCAGGTTCTCTTGCACCGACATCATCGCGACGTTCTTAAGCTCGCTGGCCGTTGTTCGTTTGGTGTAATCTAACGGGAACGGCACCGTCGGGCAACCGGTGGAGGAGGTCGGCATCATGGGTCGGGTTAATATCCTTTGGGCGTTGTTGGCACTCACTGCCGTTTTTGCTCTGGCCACCGAAGTCGAGGTGCTTCGTCCGCAACATCGGCTGGGGCAAGACTTGCTGGCGGCGGTACAGGCGGCCGTCGGCCCGGAAGGCACGGTCACCCTCGACCAGCGAACCGGCGCGCTCGTCGTCAGCGGCCCACCGGAAGCCATCGCCCGGGCCAAGAAAATCCTGGCCGAGCTCGATATCGCACCGCGCTTGGTGCGGCTCGAGATCAGCGCCATCGGCACCAACGACCTGTCCAACGTCGGCATCGACATTGATTGGACGGTCGGCGCCGGTTCGTGGCGCATCGGCCGAATCCGCGGCGGAGAGATCCTCGACGACGGCAGCGTGCGCATCGGCGCGCAGGTGCGGCACCGGGTGTTCACCAGCAGCAGCGCCAGCCGTCAGGTGATTCGCGTGCTCGAAGGCGAGACGGCGGTGCTGATCGCCGGCACGCGTTCGTCGTATGACGCGCAACACTATTCGTGGTCGCAAGCATTCGGGGCGCATCTTTCCGGCAACATCAACCATGTGCAGGCCAGTCTGCTGGCGAGGCCGCGGCTGACCGGGGACGATGTAGTCATGGTCGAGATCATGCCGCAATTCGCCACCTTCGGCCCGGAGGGCATGCACACGCAACAACTGACAACGATGTCGACGGTGGTGCGCATGCGCGACGGCGAAACGGTGTTGCTCGGCAGTTCGACCACCCAGGGACGCCAATTCACTTCCGACCTGCTGCACAGCGTGAACGCCGGCGCCGGCGAAAGCAACATGGTGATGACCTTGCGGGTGCGGGTGGAATAGGGTCTGGGGCTCGGAAGACGATTCGCTTGTTCGGACTGCGACGGCGGCGGCACGGATAGACAGCCAACCTGGGTCAGTAACGAAGGGGAAAAAGGAGGAAGAGGTTGGCGTTCGTCTTCTTGATGGCCCCGATGTTGTTGAGCTTCGTGCCGGTTCTTGCGCGTAGCGGTGATGACGACGATGACGATGATGCGGCCGAGGACGTCGCCGCGGGCGGTGACGCTGCGACTTGCGACTAGGAGGTTCTTTGCAAAGATGCGGTGGAGTGCGGCTTCTGGGGTTCGGTCGGCGAATGCCTGGCGGCAGCCAACACCGAATGAACAGACCTGGCCGGCTAGATGGAGTGTTCTTGCAATTGCCTCGCTGAGTTTTCCGATTGCCCGCTAGGGTAGAGTTGCGGATTGTAGTGCCTCGAGACGTCCTGCTGAGCGAAGCATTGGGCCGATGAACGATTCCTAACAGGGCGTTGAATAATATTGCTCCATTCAGGTGCATGAGCGGCGCCGTGACCACGGCGCAAATGAACTCGGCTGGGCTCCTCCGCCATTTACAACCACCAAAAACAAACCGGGCGCACAACGGTGCGCCCGGAGGCGAACAACGCACCTTGGCCTTTATTCGTGGTGCCCTTCGGTTTTCCAGCGCGCGCCGGCGGTCAGCCAACCGCGCATCATGGCCGCAATGATGCAGCCGCCCAAGGCGAACGCGCCGAGAATCAGCCACATCGCCGACGGGCTATTCCAATAGCTGACCTGGCCGGCGACCATGGCGTCTTTGAGCGGAGTCATTACGCCGTTTACATCGACCTTTTCCGGCGACCAGCGCTCAAGCATGTGGCCCGACAGCAGACTGACGAAAGTCTTGGCCAGGAACCAGGGAATCAGCGACATGCCCAGGTAGGTGCCTTCCTGGCCTTTGGGAGCAATGGCCGCCGTGTACTCGTTAAGTTTCGGCGACCAGATCACCTCGCCGATGGTGAGCAAGACCATGCATAGAACCGCCATCACGTAATGCGTTTGCGCGATGCCCATGCCGTACCACTGCCACGGCAGGGCCATGGGAGCCAGCGACAGTGCCGAAACCATCGCGCCGTAGACCAGCATGTTAAAGATGTTGAAGCGATTGGTGATGGGGATGAAAAGAATCAAGCCGATCACGATGCCGATCGGGTTGATCATGTTCAGCGTGCCGATGGCCGCGTCGGGCCCGATGGTGCGCAGCCAGTATTTCGGCATCAGCAGGTAGATGTAGGTGAAGACCGCGCGCACGCCGAGGATCAAGGCGATGAGCACGAGCAGTCGGTAGAACGCGCTTTCGTGCACCATGGCCTTGAGAATCTGCAGCGGGTTCTTGCGCTCGACGACCGCCGCCTTCGCGTCTTCTTTCACCTCGTCGTCGGCCACAAGTTGCTCCTCGCGCCGCACCAGCAGCGCGGTCGCGATCAGGCACAACACGGCAGTGGCCACGCCCATGGAGAAGATGTGCACGTTCGACAGCTTGAGCTGTAGACGCACGAAGTCGATCGAGTAGCCGCCGGCCGCGGCGCCGACGTTCATGAACAGGTACCATAGGTTGAAGCCCGCACTACGCGAGCGCTTGGTGGTGAAGCGCGCGCAGGCCGACTGGAACACCGTCTGCACGGCGGCCATGAACGGCGCCATGAGGAAGAACAGCCCCCCGGCGATCAATCCGCGGTACGGCAACGACGGCGTGATGCCGACGAATACCATGCCCAGACGCAGCAACAACAGCGCAAACTGCGAGGCGAACATCGACTTCCTGATGCCTAGCCAGTCGGTGAACATGCCCGAGACGAACAACAGCAAGGTCGTCGCCGAAGTGAATACGGTGATTGTGTAGCCGGCGCGTTCGTCGTTCAGCCCCAGGTCTTCCGACAGGAACACCGAAGCGATGGTGAGCATCGCGAAGTAGAACGTGCAATCCAGGAAGTTGATGATCTGGATGCCCCAGTACTCACTGCGCGTTTCTTTCAGCACTTTGAAATCGCGGAAGTAGCCCAGAATCATCTCGCCCGCAGACTTTTTGACAGCCGGCTCGCTCATGGTTTCCTCAACAATGGTGGGTAGACAGACAACAACCGCACGTACATTTGCGCGCCATGTTGGCTGAACGGCGGGGGCAAGTCAATGAGTCGAAATGGGCAGTATTCGGCCCGGCTATCGGCGGCGGTAGAGCAGCACCGAATGACGGTCTTCCGGGTGGGGGTATTGGTCGATCAGATCGAACCGGTCCTTTATCTTCAGGAAGGCGGCAAAGACCTGCTGTGCGAAGCGATGATCGACGTTCTGCACCTGGCTGTAATAGCGGGGCTCGTCGCTCAGCCCGCCATGCACCAGGAGGTAGTCGGCGGCGATCAGATACGCCTCCAGCGCGGTGGGGTCAGCCAGCTCGGGCGGAACGCGCCGGTGCGCCACATTTTCGAACAGATTGACCACGTCCGCGCGAGGGTCGCGCTCCCACAGCGCCTCATGCACGAGGTTGGAATACGGTGTGTCGAACAATAGCAGCAGGCGGCGGCCGGCGGCGTCGGCGGCGAGGCGGCCGACCGGGGCATAAACATTCCAATCCAACCGCTGCGGGCGGGGTATTCCCTCAAGCTGCAAACGCGCTTCAAAGGAGTCGAGCGCGAAAGGGCGGCGGTCGTCTCGCAGATGGTCGTAGGCCATTGTCGCCAGCATCGCCGCGACGACCGCCAAAGCGATGCCCCAACCCACCTTCCGGCGACTTGAAATTAGACTGTCCAACCACAACGCCGCCAGCAACGCGGCAGGGGGTAGCAGGGGCAGCAGATACCGGGTGGTCAGCAAGCCGAAAAGCGGCCCGAGAAACAACAACGGCGGCAGCAGCCAGAGCGCCAGAAAAGCATAGTTCAAACCCCGTTTCGGCAACAGCAAAATCGCAACCACGGTAACCGCCGCAAGCAGCCAGCCGAGGCCGTGAGTCACCATCAACCAGGGGTACTGTGAAACACGGATATGATCGGTCGTCGTGGCGAAGGTCCGCCAAGCCAAGCGCGAGCGCACCCAGTCGGCAATACCCGGCAGGTAGTAGGCGGTGGCAATCCCCCCTACGATCGCTAGTGCCAGCAGCAAATTGAACAACCGCTGCTTGCTTCGCGGGCGAGGGTCGGTGCGAAGAGCGTAGACTACCGCCCAGGCCACCGGCAACATCGCATATAACGGAAACGACTGCTTGGTCAGAGCAGCCAGGGTGCAAGCCAGCCCGAACAGCACCGCCCACCCCCGTTTGGCGAGCAGATCCGACCGGATGAAAACCAGCATCGCTAAGGCCGTCATGGCAGCCAGTGGACCATCCACCATTTCGAAGCGGTTGAAGCGGTAGAACGCGGGGGTGGCGGCAAGCAATATGGCGGCCAGCAACCCGGCCCGCTCCCCCGCCAAAGCATGTCCCAGACCGAAGGTGGCCGAGACCGTGAGCAACGCCAGCAACGCCACGCCGACGGCCCCTGCCCGCGGCGCGTCGCCCAGCACCAAGCGCATGGGCAGCGTGATGTAGTGGACGGCCACCGGATAGTCACTGCGGGCGACGGCGGTGAAGAAGGCGTCCATGCCGCCGGACGGACCAAACAGTCCGCGCGCCAGCAACCGCCCGTCTCGTTCCAGATGCATGGGGTCGTAGGTGTCTGGAACCTGGTCGCGGGCAATCACCCAGAGATTCAACCCGAACGAGCCAGCGAGGACCACGCTCAGTAGAATCCATACCCACCAGCGAACCGGGTCGACGCGCATCATGGTTCACCGGCATAAGTGACGGCAAACGCCGTCGGCTGGCCAGATCGTCAATTGAAACTGGGTTGTCATCACTGCGGAATTGCCGGCAAAGTATGCCGATGTCGGACCGTCGGGATTCAATGGGCGCCATTCTACTGACGAATGGCGACCGCCTCGATTTCGATCTTGCAACCGGTGGGGCCAGGCAGAGCCGCGACTTGAATCGCACTGCGAGCGGGAAACGGCGTGGCTTCCTCGTCGCCAAAGACTTCTTTGTACACTTCGTTGACTGCCCCGAAATCCTTGATGTTGAGAAGGAACACCGTCACCTTCACAACATCTTGTAGCTTTGCCCCGCCGGCTTTGAGTACGGCCACAACATTTCCCAGCGCGAGACGAGTTTGCTCTTTGATGTCTTCCGGCACTTTCTTGGTTTCCGGGTCGATCGGCAACTGGCCTGAAGTATAGACAAACGCTCCGTTGCGGATGCCCTGCGAATAGGCGCCGATGGCCTCGGGGGCTTTATTCGTGGTGATCGGTTCTTTGCCAGGCATGATACCTCCGCCGGTTCAGAAATCGTCATCTGGGGATCAGTCCACATGATAATTCAACCGTTGGGAAAGGCAAGAAAAAGATGATCCTTGAGCCCGATATTTTTTTCTTGACATGTCAGCGAGTGCTGCGGTAAAAAATGCAATGTAAACGGTATCTTAGGGAGTCAACTTTGGTAATTGACCGATCTTTGTCATCATAAGTGGCTAAAAAATAAGGGTTTTTATCAACATAACCCGCTCTCGCCACGGGCTTTAATGTTCATCTGACTTGACTTCGCCCCTTGGGAGCGCTATAGGGAGGCTAAGAATCTTTCAGTCGGCTACCTTGGACCCCAGAAAAGACGCTGTCTTTTACCTGCGGTCCGGTAAAAACGATATGTTCGTTGGCATTCAATTTCGAAAGGAGGATTCCTCGGTTCCGAAGTTCCTCTGGCTCATTCTAGACCAGATCTAGTTTAGATTTCGGTGTTCAAAAGGAAAATGGTTCGAAACCTGAACGTAACGGCAAGGATTCAGAAGGAGGAGTACAAGATGAAGCGTGTTCTGTTGACCCTCGCGGTGGTCGCGGCGCTGGCGTTGTTTGCGCTGCCGGCCTTCGCCGAAAACAACGACAACGGCGTAACCGTCGGCGTCGGCACTCTGCGCATCGGTGGCATGATTCAGTCGGGTTTGACCTACTGGGTCGGCCAGGAGACTCTCGACACGGAAGCCTACCAGGCGGTCGATCGTTCGTCGGATTTCTATTTCTGGTTGGCTCGCGCCCGTATGGTGATGGCCGGTGAAGTGCTCGACGAACACGTCAGCTACTTCATGCAGATGGAATTCGCTCGTGATGCCAGCGCCGGCTTCGCGGACATGCTGCTGGATGCCAAGATCGGCTTCCACTACATTCCGTACACCGGCATCTACGTCGGCCGCATTCTGCCGAACTTCACCGGCTTCGCGCCGCGCAGCTCGGCTCAGTTGTTGTTCATCGACTATCCGCTGATGAACCAGTACATGTTCACCACCGCTCGTCAGACCGGTCTCGATTTCGGCGTGAAGACCACGTACTTGGACGCCAACCTCGGCGTGTTCAACGGCCGCAGCTACAACACGATCATGGTGCCCGACAATGCCACCACCCCGGTGGGCAACGCCAATTGGGGCGATCAGAACAACGGCAAAGACATCTACATCAACCTCGTCGGCAAGCCGCCGGTTGAGGGCCTGAAGATCTTCGCCGGCTTCTGGTACGGCACTCCGCTGGATTACCAGGA
Source organism: uncultured bacterium (assembly GCA_964511015.1). Lineage (GTDB taxonomy): Bacteria > Lernaellota > Lernaellaia > Lernaellales > Lernaellaceae > FEN-1099. The sequence continues at coordinate 24,648 of CAZEDX010000049.1, forward strand.
AGTCAGCGATGGCGAAATCACCGAGCACAACGTGACCGCGTACATGATCGACGCCGGCGTGCTGTATGCCGCCCCGTTCGGTCTGACCGCTGGTGGCGAATTCTTGATGGGCCAGTACAACTGGAACAAGACGATCAAGAGTGACGCTGGCGACACCGATCGCGCGGATGACACCTATGAACTGAGCGCCATGAGCTACTACGTGTTCGCCGGCTTCAACTTCGGGCCGCTGTTCGAAGTGCCGGTGGAACTGTTGGTCCGTTACGACGTGTATGATCCGGACACCCTGAACGACGAGAAGAAGCATGCCTGGAGCGAGCAGGATCAGCTGTCGGACATCTCCGTCGCGATCAACTACTACATCAAGTCGTACCACGCCATGTTGGGCCTGAACTACATCCACCACGCGGAAGCTTGGGAAGATGTGAAAAACCTGGCTGGCGACGACACCCAGACCGGCATCAGCAACGACGAGATCAAACTGCAGGCGCAGGTCGCCTTCTAATTTGATCTTCGGTTAGTGTGCCCAGCCCCGCGGGGAACCCCGCGGGGCTTTTTTCTTTGCGCCCCTCCCCCGCAATTCGTGGTAAAATCCTTTTCGGAATAGCAGGCCGCCACACCCCGCCGACAAAAAGGAGGAATCGATGTTCCCCAATCGGTTTTCGCCTTGGTTCGTTCTGGTGCTGGCGCTGCTAATCGGCGCCTCCGCCTGCGACTGTGGCGACGATGATGACGACAACAACGGCCAGGCCGACGATGACATCGCGGATGACGACACCACCGACGATGATGTGGTGACCTACGACTACTTCGAGGATTTCGAAGCCTACCCGGTCGGCGCTCCCCCCGGCGGCGGGTGGGACAGCAGCTCACTGCTCTATGGCGCGACCGCGCTGGTCGTATCGCTGGACAAATCCGCCGCGGGGCACGTGCTGGAACTGTCCGACCCGACCCCGGCCGGCAACGGGAGCGTGATCGCCCCGATTCCGGCGAACTTGCTGCAAAACGCCTTCCGGCTGGATTGGGATTGGCGTTGGGTATCCGGCGAGGGATTGCATCTTGGACTATTCACCGCCGACGAACTGTACCCGATGACCGGCGGGGTCGGACTGAATGGCGGCAATCTCGAAGCCCTGTCCCGCGTTGGCGATTCGGGCAGTTGGGTAATTTGCCTGTACCACGTGGCCTACGGCGACTGGCATCAACTCACCGCGCTGGTCGATGTGGCCACCGGCACTTACAGCGTGTGGATCGACGACGCGGAAACCAACTGCACTGACTTGTCACTCATGGCGCCGGAGGCAACGATCGAAGACGTCCGCCTGGTCATGTACAACGACGGCTTCGGCATTTTACAGACCGACAACCTGGGTCTGGCGCTGGTTGAATAGCCCGGCGTTGATCAACACCCGGCTGGCCGATTGGTCTGTGCCCGCCCTTTCCCCTTGACGCCCGCACCATCGCGGCATATCAAGACGCTTGTCCCTCCCCCAAGTTCCGCGCGCTTCGGAGGATCTGGAATGAACAAGCCGTTGTCCGTTCTGCTCGCCCTCGTCTTGCTACTGACCAGCGTGACCCTGGCTGGCGCCGAGGAACCGGTGGGGCAACCTGTTTCCGTCGGCCTGGGTACCCTGCGCTTGGGCGGCACCCTCAAAACCGGTTTCCGCTACGCGATCGGCGGCGCAACCTATGACGCTGCCGCCAACCAAGCCACCGATGAAGCGGCCAACGTGTCATTCTATCTTCGCACCGCGCAAGTCGAGTTGTTCGGTGACGTGGCCGACCTTGGCTTCAGCTATCACGCCGAACTGGCCGGCCATTCGCTTGATACCGACGCCGGCCAAACCGACGGTGTGCTATTGTTGAACGCCGCCGATATCGGCCTCGACTACATTTCTTTTGTCAAGTTGCATCTGGGCCTGATCCGGCCGTCGTTCACGGATTTTGTCTCGGCAGCCGAGCGCGACTTCCTCTTCATCGAACTACCATTGATGAACCGCTGTCTGCTCGACCGGACCGGCCAGGTCGGCCTGGATGTGCGCTTCACCTCGACCTACCTCGACGCCTATTTCGGCGTGTTCAACGGCCGCCGGTTTGCCCCTGGCGCCAGCCCACGCGACGCTTTCCTGCCCGCAGGCGCGACCGAGCCGGTGGGCAACAACGGTTGGGGCGACCAGAACAACAACAAAGATCTGTATATTGATTTCGTTGCCCGGCTGCCGGTCGACGGCTTGCGCGCCTTCGGCGGCGTCTGGTACGGCACGCCGTTGGACTACGTCACCCGCAATAATGGGGAGATCACCGCCCACGACGGCACGGTGGTCATGTTCGACGGCGGCATCAGCCTGCGTTCTCCGTACGGACCGACCTTTGCGGCGGAGGTGCTGCACGCCACCTATGGGTGGGACGAGGACCTTCCATCCGGCGATAGCCGCGGCGGCGAGAAGGACCGCATGCTCACGTCGCTGGCCTATTACGTCATGGCCGGCTACAACTTCGACCCGCTATTCAACGTGCCGCTCGAGTTGCTGGCACGCTACGATTCCTACGATCCGGACACGCTCAATGACCGGAACCGACATGCCGCCAGCGAAGACGATCGGCTCGACGAAATCACCGTCGGGGTCAACTACCTGATCTGGCGCTCCTACGCCAAGTTCGCCCTGAACTACATCTACCGCGCCGAAGAATGGGAAAAGGTCGGCAATCCGGCCGGGGACGACACGCAAACCGGCATCAATAACGACGATCTGCTTTTCGAAATCCAGGCCGCTTTCTAGCCCGCCGCTTCGCCGGTCATCGCCCGCTCAGTGTTCGTGCCGATGGTGCAAGTCCGGATGGTGCGGGTGGGTGTGTTCACGCTCGTCGTGGTCGTGCGGGTGGGCGTGACGGGTGCCCGCGGGCAGGTCCGGGTGCTGGTGGTCGTGGTGGCCGTCGTCGTGCGAATGCAGGTGCGTGTGCGAGTGAGCGGCATGACGGTGCCGGTGGCCGTGCCGCGCCCGCAACATCACCGCCAGACCGGCCGCCATGATCAGGCCGGCGCCGAGTTGAATGGCCAGGATTTCCTCGCCGGCCACGCCCCACGCGACCGCCAAGCCCAGAAACGGCGCGGTAGCGAAAAGCATCTGCGAGCGGATGGCGCCGAGCGCCTGGGCGCCCATCACATAGAGCAACAAGGAGACGCCGTAACCAAGAGCGCCGACCGCCAGGCCGCCGAGCAACAACAGCGGCGCCGGCCACGGCTCGCCGACGACCTGGCCGATACCGATATTCACCAGGCCGGCGATGACGCCTTTGACCGCGGTGGTCTGCGCCGGGGTAAGGCCGTCGATGAGCGCGGTCAGATTGTTGTCGAGGCCCCAACAACAGCAGGCCAGCACCAGGAACGCGCCGGCGGGAGCGAGCGAGAAGTTTTGCGGCGAAGAGAGCAATACGCTGCCGGCGAACACCAGAAGCGCGGCCACGACGGCAGGCCGGTCCAGTTGCTCCCGGAAAAACATCCAGCCCAACACGGCGGTGGCGATGCTTTCCAGGTTGAGCCACAGACTGACCGATCCGGCCGGCGCCAGCCGCAAGCCGAACAGCAGCAATACCGGCCCGGCGATGCCGCCGAAGGCGACGGCCCCGGCCACCCGGACCAGATTCGCCCGTTTCAACGCTAGTTCGCGCGAACCGCCACGGCCGACAAACGGCAACACCGCCAGCGCGGCGCCCAGATAGAGCACGCCGGCCAGGGAAAACGGCGCAAACCCGCTCAGCAGCCATTTGGCCGCCGGGGTAGATGCCCCGAACAACGCGGCGGCGGCCAGACACCACCACACCGGTCCGGCGTGACGATGGTCGTGGTCGTGCGGCAAGACGGCGCTCCCTGGTCGGAAAAACGGTTGGATTGTATCACGCCGCCGGCAGGCTGACGAAGACTACTGCTTGTCCAGCACCTCGCGCACGCGGCGCGTCAACGTTTCCAAAGAAAAGGGCTTTTGCACGAAGTTGGTGCCGGGCTCGAGGAGTCCGCGGTGGGCGATGGTCTCTTCGGTGTAACCCGACATGTAGAGCACTTTGAGATCGGGCTGATTTGCGCGCAACCGTTCGTACAATTGTTTGCCGTTCATGCCGGGCATGATGACGTCGGTGAGCAACAGGTCGAAAAGCCCGTTGGTCTCCTCGGCGATTTCACAGGCCTGCGCGCCATCGGTCGCCACCGTGACCCGGTAGCCCTGACGGCTGAGGATCTTGTTGGCCAATGTCCGCACCACTTCTTCGTCTTCCACCAACAACACGGTTTCGCGGCCCGAAGGTAACGTGCGGCCGGTGGACGGCGCTTGCTCTTCGGACTCCGAGGCGACTCGCGGCAGATACAGGCGGAAGATCGAACCGCGGCCGACTTCCGAATGGGCGGTCACCAGGCCGCCGTTCTGCCGGGCGATTCCGTAGACGGTGGACAAACCCAACCCCGTACCGCGGCCCCGCTCCTTGGTGGTGAAGAACGGCTCGAAGAGGTGTTCCAGCGTTTCCGGCGACATGCCGACACCGGTGTCGGCCACCGACAGCATGACGTATGGGCCCGGCGTGGCATCGGGATACTTGGCGCAGAAAGCCTGGTTCAGTTCCACATTCGCGGTCTCGATCGTAAGCCGGCCGCCTTGGGCCATCGCATCGCGCGCGTTGATGGCCAGATTGACCAGCACCTGCTCGATCTGGCCGCGGTCAGCCCGCACCCGGCCGAGGTTGTCGCCGAAGGCGAGCGACAGGTGCACATCTTCGCCGATCAGGCGCTCGATCATCCGGGAAGACGAGTTGACCAATTCGTTCAGGTCCAGCACCCGTGGGTCAATGATTTGTCGGCGGCTGAAGGCCAGCAATTGCGCGGTAAGCGAAGCGGCGCGGCCGGCCGCGCGGTGTATTTCGGACACTTCGGCGAGCATCGGGTCGGACCCGTCGAGGCTGTCCATCAGCAATTCTGCGTAACCCACGATGCCGGTCAGGATGTTGTTGAAGTCGTGTGCCACGCCGCCGGCGAGACGACCGATCGCTTCCATCTTCGCGGCTTGCCGCAAGCGCTCCTCGGCCCGCTGCCGCTCTTCCTGCACCTGCACACGCTCGGAGATGTCTTTCATTGCGCCGAACATGTGTATCGGCTGGCCTTCGCCGCCCGACACAAACGCCCCGGTGTCTTCGATCGGAATATAGGAGCCGTTGCGCCGGCGTAGGCGGTATTCGGCATGGAAGCCGGTCCCCTGCTGCATCGCCGTGCTCAGCGCCTCGGACACCCTGAGACTGTCGTCCGGATGGATCATTTCCGCCAGCATCGCGACGTTCACATGCGCGAACTCTTCCGGCGAATAGCCGGTCAAGGCTTCCACCGCGCCGGCCCAACTGAATTCGCCGGTCTGGGTGTTCAGGTCGTAGATCAACTGGCCCGTGTTTTCCGTCGCGATGCGGTAGCGCTCTTCGCTCTGCCGCAACGCCTCCGCCGCCTGCTTCTGGGCGGTGATGTCTTCGAAGGTGCCGAGCACGCCGAACACCTGCCCCTGCTGGTCGACCAGCGGCGCCTTGCTGGTGCGCATCCACGTGCGCGTGCCATCGGGCCGGTCCATCGGCTCTTCGAAGCTCAGCTTCGGTCGGCCAGACTCCATGACTTCCCGGTCGTCGGCGCGGAAATGCTCGGCGTTAACGCGCCAGGGCATCTCGTCATCGGTGCGCCCGATCAGCTCTTGCGGATCGTCCACCTCGGCGTCTTTGGCGAAGGACCGGTTGGCGCCAAGGTAGCGGCATTCGCGGTCTTTCCAGAACACGCGCTGGGGAATGTTGTCGAGCACCAACTGCAGCATCTGCCGCGAGCGGTGGAGTTCTTCTTCGTCGCGCCGCCGCTGGGTGATGTCGCGCACGATGGTGATCGTCTGGCCATCGGGCATCGGAATGAACCGCGCCTCGTAGTGCCGTTCGCCATCAGGCATGGGCAACGTGTATTCGGCCGACAACACCGTTTTGAGCTCGTGAACACGCTGCAGCAATTCGGCGAACCTCGCGCCGAGGCCGTGGTATGGGATGTCACCGAGCTTCTTGCCGATCAAATCGCGCGGGGGCAGGAAGAAGCTGCTCCCCATGCCGCCGCGGCAATCGACAATGCGGCCGTCGACGTCAAGCCGGAACAGCAGGTCGGGAATCGCCTGGAACAACGCACGCAACTCGGCGTTGGCCTGCAGCAGTTCCTGCGAGCTCAAGTCCAGCGAACGTTCGATGGTGGCGCGGTCGTCGTCGGATTGCCGATAAGCGGCGTCGACCGAAGCGATGAAGTCGCGCCAGGGACGGGGCAAATCGGTAAGCACCAGCCCGTGCCGTTTGAGTTGTCGACGCAACAGACTGTGCAGGGATTCCATCGTCTACTCTTCGTGGAACGTGGTGATCGTCATCGTCTGATTGTGCAACTCGCACTTCGCCCCGGGCAAAAACGGCGAAATTTCGCCGTAGGAATAGAAGCCGGTCAGCGCAGTCCGTTCGCCGACAACGTCACGCACGCCCTCAACCTCTTCCTCGACGCGTTGCGCGAGCACCATTTTGCGCCCGACGCAGCTGATCAGAATCGCCAACTCGGGCTCTGAACCGCCCAGCGATTCGGTACTGGCGCGCGCCGCCACCGTGGCACCGTCGATGAGCCGGTCGAAATTGGCTTTCATGAACCGGCCATAAGCGCCTTCCGGCACGTTGCCGGCAAAGGTCATGCTCTGGTCCTCCTCGTTGACCGACAGAATCGTGCGCACCAGACCGGTTTCGTTGTCGGGCGAACGCAGGGCCAGCGGGAACAGCAGGCCGGTGGCCGGCAGACCGGCGGCGTGGTCGCCCAGGTAGCGCTTGTACAATTCCAACGCGGACCGGCCATCGAGTTCGTACAACACGTTGGCGCGTGATCGGGTGATCAGGCGTTCCGGACCGAACGGATCCCAACCGCCCAATGAGGCGTAGCCCACCTGGAGGTTCAGCCCGTAAAAGCCGACGGCGGTGACCGCGTCGCGCTCGGCCAGGCCGCGCCAGAGCACGTACGTTTCCTGGAACCGGCCACCGTCGCCCGACAACCCGCCGGTCAGCGACACATCGACCGGCAGGTGCGTGGTCAGGCCGTCGACCAGCTCGCTGCCGTTTACACTCAGCCCGTCAGACAAGACGAACACATGGCGCAAACCCTGATGCTTGAGCGACTGAGCCAGCGTCCGGCCGGCGCTGAAGCTGCCGTCGACATCATGCAGGCTGACCCGCGCACATTGGATGGTCGTCTTTTCCAGTTGCACCGCCGCGACAACCAGCGTGTCGTCGGACACCTGCGTCTGCCAGATCTCGCCGGCAGTTGAACAACCCAGCACCACCGCTTGTGGGTAGGTGGCTCTGACCTCCGCGAGTTGTACGTCACCCTTCAGCACGGCTGAACTGCCGAATGCCAACACGAGCTGTGCGGCATTCGCCAATCGACCGGGAGCTTCCGGCTCCCAGCCTCGCTCGGCTGACCACCTGGTAAGTTCGACCTTCATTTGCTGACCTCGGGTTGCTTTAGGTTTTCGCGCCCGCTCACCTTCACTTTTTCACACAACGCCCGCCGGGTGCGACGCACTCCTTTTCAATCGACGGGTGTGCCGGTGAACTGTAGCATTCATCTGGCATCCCAACCGAAAGTTATTGCCTATCGAACCGATTTCCAACCTTGTGGACCGTCCAATATTAGACAGTCTAATTTTGGCGGCTACTTTTTCTGTTCTTCGGGCAGCACCGGGCCTTCCCCAATGCCCATCCGGCCGCGGAAATAGCGCTGCCAGATCATGTCATATTCACGCGCCCAGTTTTCCTCACCGTCGCGTTTGAGCGTCAGCAGACTGAAGACCTTAATGTTGTGCGGCAGAACATCCGCGCGGTCGGCGGTCGGCGCCAGACACCGGCAGGGGAAGTCCTCGCACTCATGGCAATAGGTCACCGCTTTCTGTGTGGCGCAGGAATAGGTCACACAAGTCTGACCGCGCAACGGCGTGGGGCTGCCCTGGGCCGGCCGGCAACCGGGACAAGCCACCTTGTCAGGGGTCGTTTGCATCCGTTCGGCAAGGGTGCGAGCCAACTGCTCGTCAGTTCGGGCCAGATACAAAGGGCAAACCGCACAATAGATGCCGCAAGGCGCGATCAACTCGCGATCGACGGCCATTTTGATCCTCCCTGTCACGTGGATCATGCCACGCTACACAACAATGAAAACTGTGCTGGTGTGGGCGGCAGGATACCCCAATACCGTCGGAAAGGCAAAGCGGGTCGGGCTATTCCTTCAGCACGCCGATCAGATCGGCCATCTCGGTGCCGCCGGTGAGTTCCAGGAAAATCGATTCCAGCCGGTTTTCCTGATCGCGGCTGATCTGACGCAATTCGGCCATCGTGCCTTCGGCAATGATCTTGCCGTGGTTGATGATGGCGATGCGGTCGCACACCTCTTCGGCCACCTCGAGCGTGTGGGTGGACATGAACACCGTGTGCCCGCCCTCGGCGTAGCCGCGGAACAGGCGTTTGACCATACGCGCGCCCTTGGGATCGAGGCCGACCATCGGCTCGTCGACAATGAGCACCTTGGGCTTGTGCAGAAACGCCGCGCACATGATCAGCCGCTGCTTCATGCCGTGCGAATAATTCTCGATGAGCTGGTCCGCCCAGTCGTGCAACTCGAACAGGTCGAGCAGTTCGGCGCCAAGCCGTTCGATCTCGGTGGGCGGCACGGCATACAGACCGCCGACAAACTGCAAGAATTCGTTGGCGGTGAGTTTGTCATAGAGATATGGCCGGTCGGGGATATAGCCGATCGCCGCCTTCGCGCCGACCGGATCGGCCAGCAGGTTGATGTCGCTGACGATGATCTCGCCGGCGGTGGGCCGCAACATGCCCACCAACATTTT
>CAZEDX010000050.1:0-33366 GCA_964511015.1 uncultured bacterium
GCCCTGACCAAGCGCTTCCGCGTGGCCACCGTCGACGCCTCGGCGATTGCGGTCAAGCACCGGCTGGGCAGCGCGTCCAGCCCGATCGTCAACACCGCGATTCTGGGCGCGATGGCCCGGGTGATCGGCACCGCCCAGATTGACACCGTCTGCGCGGCAATCAAAGAAGAAGCGCCGATCAAGCCCGACGCCAACGCCCAGGCGGCGCGGGATGCCTACGAACAAGTCATTCTGCCAAAGGATTGAGCGATGGCCGAACATAAACCTATCGTCTTTCGCGGGGCGAGCGAGATGCCCGAATTGGTCGTCTCCGTCTCGACCATGCTCTGGAACAAGACCGGCAGCTGGCGCTACCTGCGTCCGCGGTACGCCGACCGCGTACCGCCATGCAACGAGGCCTGTCCGGCCGGCAACGACATCGAGGGCTTCATCCGCCTGATCGGTGAAGGCCGTCCGGCCGACGCCTGGCGGCTGCTGAAGGAAGAGAACCCCATGCCGGCGGTGACCGGCCGGGTCTGCTTCCACCCCTGCGAAAAGAGCTGCAACCGGGCGCAGTATGACCACGCCACCGGCATCCAGTCGCTCGAGCGCTACGCGGCCGACCACGCCACCGGCGAGGTAATGAAGCCGCTGCGCAAAGCGTCCGGCAAGAAGGTCGCGGTGGTCGGCGCCGGCCCTGCCGGCATGGCGGCCGCGTACCATCTGACGCGGCTGGGCCACAAGGTGACGGTGTTCGACGCACTGCCCAAGGCGGGCGGCCTGCTGCGCATCGGCATCCCGGCCTACCGCCTACCCGATGAGGTGCTCGACAAGGAAGTTGCCGACCTGCAGAAGATGGGCGTCGAGTTCCAGCTCAACACCCGCGTCGGCCGAGACGTGCCGTTCGCCAAGATGCAGGGCTACGACGCCGTCTTCGTCGCCACCGGCGTGCACGCCAACCGCGCGCTCGACGTGCCGGGGGAAGACGCCGAGGGCGTGCTGCCCGCCCTGGCCCTGCTGGCCCGGGTCGCGCTCGGGGAAAAGGTGAAGGTCGGCAAGCGCGTGGCGGTGATCGGCGGCGGCAACAGCGCCGTCGATGCGGCCCGCACGGCCCGGCGCCTGGGCGCACAGGTGACCATCTTCTACCGCCGCACCGAGGTCGAGATGCCGGCGTTTGAGGAAGAGGTCGCCGACGCCAAGGCCGAGGACGTGAAGATCGAAATGCTGACCGCGCCGACACGCATCATCGTCGAGGACGGTGCGGTAGCGGGGCTCGAACTGCAGCGCATGACCCTGGGTGAGCCCGACGAGTCGGGCCGCCGCCGGCCGGTGCCGGTCAAGGGCAGTGAATTCACCGTGCCGGCCGATACCGTGCTGACGGCCATCGGCGAGGTGGGCGACCTGTCGTTCCTGCCCGACCAAGTAAAGCGCGAGTGGGGCAAGATCAAGATCGACGAGTTCGGCCTGACCAGCCACCCCGGCGTCTTCGCCGGCGGCGACATCGCCAGCGCACAGCAAAACGTCGCCCGCGCGCTCGGCGACGGCAAGCGCGCCGCGATCGCCATCGACCGTTACCTGCAGGGGGCGACGGTGGCCGAACTCGGCGGCAATATCATCATCGGCGAAAAGGGCTGCGCCTCGATGGCGCAGTACTTGAGAACGGGCCAGTCGCACGCCAAGCACATCGGCAGCAAACACGTGGTGCCGTTCGCCGAAATCAACGTCTGGCACTTCGAGAAGATGCCGCGTGACGAGATGGCCCGCCTGGCCATGCCCAAGCGCGTGAAGACCTTCGGCGAGATCAACCTCGGCCTAAACGACGAGCAGGCGGCCCGCGCGGCCGAGCGCTGCTTCCACTGCGGCGTCTGCACCATGTGCGACAACTGCTATATGTTCTGTCCTGACGCCTCGATCGCGCACAAGACCGACGGCGGCTACGGCTACGACATTAATTACGACTACTGCAAAGGCTGCGGCATCTGCGTCAAAGAATGCCCGCGGTCGGCAATGATCCTCGAAGAGGAGTAGGCCATGAAAAAGGTCTTGATGGGCAACCATGCGGCCAGCTACGCGGTCATGCTCAGCCGCGTGCAAGTGATTTCGGCCTATCCGATCACGCCGCAGACGCAGATCGTCGAGGAGCTGTCCGAAATCTGCGCCGACGGCCGCTTGAACGCCAAGTTTCTCAAGGTCGAGTCCGAGCACTCGGCCATGGCGGCGATCATCGCCGCGTCCAGCGCCGGCGCGCGCGCCTTCACCGCCACCTCGGCCAACGGCCTGGCGCTGATGCACGAGCTGCTGCACTGGGCCTCCGGCGCCCGCTTGCCGCTGGTGATGGTCAACGTCAACCGCGCGATGGCGCCGGGCTGGTCGATCTGGTCGGAACAGACCGACTCGCTCGCTCAGCGCGACACCGGTTGGGTGCAGATCTACGTCGAAGACAACCAGGAAGTGCTCGACTCGGTGATTCAAGCCTACCGCATCGCCGAACAGGTGCGCTTGCCGGTGATGGTCTGCTATGACGCGTTCTTCCTCAGCCACACCTACGAACCGGTCGACATTCCGGACCAGGCGCTGGTCGACAAGTTCCTGCCGCCTTACCGGCCCGACCTCTACCTCACGCCGAAAGACCCGCGGTCGTTCAACTCTCTGGTCATGCCCGACTGCTACTTCGAACTGCGATACAAAATCCAGCAGGCGATGGACCGGGTGCTCGGCGTCGGCGAACAGGTCGACCGCGATTTCGGCGCCCAGTTCGGTCGCTCCTACGGCCTACTCGAAGAAGTCGAGTGCGAAGACGCCGACACGGTGCTGGTCACCACCTGCACCACCACCAGCCCGGCGCGCGTGGTGATCAAGCAACTGCGCGCCGAAGGCCACAAGGTGGGCCTGCTGAAGATCCGCTACTTCCGGCCGTTCCCGGTCGAGAAAGTGCGCCAGGCGCTGCGCGGCAAGAAAAAAGCCGTGGTCATCGATCGCAATATCAGCTTCGGCAAGGGCGGCATCTGGGCCGACGAAATTCGCGGCGCCTGCGCGGGCGAACCCGATATGCCGCGAATTTTCGGCTACATCACCGGCCTGGGCGGCCGCGACATCACGCCCGAATCGCTGCGCGAAATCGTGCTGGAAACCGAAGCGGCCGAGAAACCCGCCTCCCTGATCTACTGGAAGGGGTTGAAGTCATGAGGGACAATTACCCACGCGAAGAAATCATGATGAGCGGCCACCTGGCCTGCCAGGGCTGCGGCGGTTCGGCCGCGATGCGCCACGTGCTCAAGGCCATGGGCGAAGACACGATCTGCGTCATCCCCGCCTGCTGTTGGACGATCATCTCCGGCAACTACCCCTACACGGCGCTCAAAACGCCGATCCTGCACACCGCTTTCGAAACCTCCGGCGCGGCGGCCTCCGGCGTGCGCGCCGCCCTCGATATGCGCGGCGAAACCAACACCCAGGTGATGGTCTTCGCCGGCGACGGCGGCACCTTCGACATCGGCCTGCAGAGCCTGTCCGGCGCGGCCGAACGCAACGAGAATTTCCTCTACTTCTGCTACGACAACGAAGCCTACATGAACACGGGCATCCAGCGCTCCGGCGCGACGCCCGACAAGGCCTGGACGACGACCACGCCCGAAAAGCACCCGAAGCGCGGCCCGAAGAAGAACATGGTGCAGATCCTGGCCGGCCATAAAGTCCCGTACGTGGCGACCGCCAGCGTGGCGTTCCCGGAAGACCTGATCGCGAAAGTGAAGAAGGCCAAGAAGATCTACGGCACCAAGTTCATCCACATCCTGGCCCCCTGCCCCCCGGGCTGGCGCATCAACTCCGAAATGTCCATCGAAGTGGCCCGCCTGGCGACCTACACCAAGGTCTTCCCGATCTACGAGGTCTACAACGGCGAGGAATACCACATCAACATCGAGCCGCGGGACATGCCCGTGATCGACTACCTCAAGCTGCAGGGCCGCTTCCGCCACCTGTCGAAAGACGACGTGGCCGAGATCCAGAAGCGCGTCGACTACGAGTGGCGCATCCTGCTGCAGAAGGCGATGGAAGAGCGCTTCCGCTAGACCGCTTTCGACCGAACGCAAACAGGGCGGACCGCCGGGTTCGCCCTTTCTGTTTCTGACGCGCCATCTGGCACTCCGCCCGGGCGATTCTTGACGGCACCCGCCGGCCTTTCTACGCTCAGGTGGATTTCCCGGGAGGTGACCGATGAAGCTGTCCCGCGCCCTCCTGCCGGCCCTGTGCCTGGCCGCGCTCGTCCTGTGCGCCTGCGGCACCGCGCGCCCGATGTCCGACGAGCCCCCCGCTCCGTCCGACCCGGCCGAACACGCCGAGCATCAAGTCCCCGGCGCGACCATCTACACCCACACCTTCACCCGCGAGCGGAACAACACCGCGACCGGCGATTTCTACCTGCCAGCGCACCGGTATCCGGAACTCGCCGTCGACCAGAAATACAAACACGTGCTCTCGTTCCAGATGACGCCGTTCATGCCGCCGCGGCGCGAGGCGCTGGCCGGCAACGGGCCGCTGATTCTGTTTTCCGACGAGATGGACGTGCTGGTCTTCTCGCCGCTCGACCATTTCTACGTCAGCCTCATCGATTTCCGCGGCGGCCGTCTGCGTTCCGGCATCGAGGGCGACGTGACGGCGATTCCGGCCGGGTTCGCGCACCGCTTCGTGGTGGTGCGCGGCCGCGGCATGGCGGCGACGATCGCGCGGTGGGGCGAGATCCTGCGCGCGACTACCGGCAAGCAGCTTCCCGACCGCTACGCCGACACCGGCCTGTCCTATCTCGGCTACTGGACCGACAACGGCGCGTTCTACTATTACAACCCGCCGCCCGACACGACCTATGAAGACGTGCTGCTGGCGGTGAAACGCGACGCCGACCAACGCGGCATTCCGTTCCGGTATTTCCAGATCGATTCGTGGTGGTACCGCAAGCGCCCGGGCGCGCCGTGGTTCGGCGGCACGGTGCGCTGGGAACCGCTGCCCGAAGCCTTCCCCCGCGGCCTCGAAAAATTCCGGCAAGACCTGGGGCTGCCGCTGATCGCGCACAGCCGCTGGTTCGCGCCGGACCACGGGTACCTCGGCGAGTACCAGTTCGTGCCGGGCGAGCGCATGGCGCTTCCGGTCGAGCGCCGGTTCTACGACCACCTGCTGGGCAACGCGCGGCAGTGGGGCATCGAGACCTTCGAGCAGGATTGGCTGACCACGCAGTACTGGGGCGTGCGGTGGTTGCGCAGCGGGCTCGATCACGCCGACCACTGGGTCAAGATCATGGACGATGCCGCCGCCGACAGCGGCCGCACGATGCAGATCTGCATGGCGCACGGCGGCTTTCTGATGGATGCGGTGAACCGCCGATCCTGGACGACGATGCGCACCTCGATCGACTACCGCCACAGCGTGTCCAAGGAATCGTTCTGGCCGCATTTCCACACGGTGAACATGCTGGCGCACGCCGTCGGCCTGTGGCCGTTCAAAGACAACTTCCAATGCGCGGAGAAACACGGTGAGGCCGAGGCGCTGATCAGCATTCTGTCGGCGGGCATGGTCGGACCGAGCGATGAGCTCGGCCGGGCCGACGCCGCGCTGCTGGCGCGCACCTGCCGTGCCGACGGCCTGCTGCTCAAACCCGACCGTCCGGCATTTCCGATCGACGCCATGTTCCTGCCGCACGCACGGCCGTACACCACCTACACCGAATCGCGGCGGGCCGACGGCGGCCGTTGGCTCTATCTCGCCGCCTACCACCTGGCCCGTCGGCATCCGCGGCGCACCACGCTCGACCGCCTGTGGGCGCGCGCCTCGTACGACTTCCGCGAACCGGGCCGGTTCTTCGTCTTTCCCGACCGCGTGACGGATTGGCAGGTCGATCTGGCGCGCGACCTGGGCGTGAGCGGGCCGGTCGTCGCCTACGACTGGCGCACCCGCCGCGCCGCGCTCGTCGAGCGGACGCTTGCCCTGCCGGCGACCGAAGACCTATACGGCTTTGCCTATTTCGTGCTGGCGCCGGTGTCCGCCAACGGGCTGGCGTTACTGGGCGAAACCGAGAAATTCGTCACCCTGGCCGACCGGCGCTTCGACCGGATCGAAACCGGCGACAACGGCTTTCGCGTCAGCGTGCGCGGCGTGCCGGGCGAAACCGTCACCCTGCGCGCCTACGACACTCGCGCCGGCGCGTTGCTGCCGCCGGCCTCGGCCACGATCGGCGCCGACGGCGTCGCGGCCGTCGAGCTGCGCCGGCCGTAGTCAGCGCGCGCGCCTCCTGGTAATGGCCACCAGGAAGCCGAACAGAAATCCGCCGATGTGCGCGTACCACGCTACCCCACCGCCTTCGGAGCCGACGAAGAGCGACGACATGATCTGCCCGGCGAACCACAAGCCGAGCACCAACGCCGCCGGCAGCACGAACACCACCGGAATGACCACGATGATGAACAGCGTCTTCACCCGCGCGGAGGGGAAGAAGACCATGTACGCGCCGAGCACGGCGGAGATTGCGCCGGACGCGCCGATGATCGGCACCGTTGAATGGGGCGCAACGATCACCTGGCTCAGCGAGGCGATCAGCGCGCCCAGCAGGTAAAAGGCCAGAAAGCGGCCGTGCCCCAGGCGGTCTTCCACGTTGTTGCCGAAGACCCACAGGAACAGCAGGTTGAAGAAGATGTGCACGAAGCCGCCATGCAGGAACGTGGAGGTCCAGAGCGTGACCAGCGGCCAGAGCGTGTGCTTCGGCAGCACCTCGTGCAACTGCGCCGGCACCGAAGCGTAACCCGGCCAACCCTGCGGATCGAGCAACTGCCAGATGAACGCGGCGAGGTTGAGGGCGATCAGCGTCAGCGTCACGAAGGGGAAGGTCCGCGTGGGGTTTTCGTCTTTGTACGGGATCATCGGCTATTCCGGCCTCGCGAAACCGCGCAAGACCCAGTCGGCCGCCGCGCGCACCTTGGCGTAAACCGAAGCATGGTCGGCCTGCTCGACGATGTGCAATTGCGCCGGTACCCCTGCCGCGGTCAGCCGCGCCTGCAGCGCCATCGCCTTGGCCGGCGTGAAGCTGATGTCGCGCTCGCCGACGAGCAGAAAGACCGCCAACCCGGAAAGCTCGGTCGGCGAGGAGATCGCCGCCGCGCCGTGGCAGATCAACCCGCCGAACTGCGCGCGCCGGTGGGCGACCAGCTGCTTGGCGACGCCTGCCCCGGCGCTGTACCCGGCCACTACGCTGCGCGCGGCCGGGGGTTGGTACTCGCGTTGGATGGTGTCCCAGATGCTCAGCAGATAGTCGCGGTCGGCGCTGCCCTGCCAAGCCGGCACGTTGGCGCCCATCCGGTTCTTCGGCGGCGCCTGCGGCGCGACCACCAGGTAGCGGCCCTGCAGCGCCTCATGCCAGACGCGGGCGTAACTCAGCGCGTCGCCGCCGCGCCCGTGCAGCGCGAAGCACAGCGGCGGATTCTGCGCCGCCGGGTCGTTCGTCCGCAGCACGACGTACCGCCCGCCGGGAAACGCGGGCGTTTCGATCCACGGATCGGCCGCGCGTGACGGCGCGCTGGCGCAGGCGAGGGAGATCGCCAACGCCGACAATATCACCACCGGCAGCCAACACTTCATATGCCGATCATATCGCGAGCGGATCGCGATTTGCCAGGGTCGAACGCCGTCCTTTACAATGGCGTCCGCTCGAACCACGGAGAAACGGCGTTGAAAGTCGCCCTCGTCCACACCCAGGCCCTCGGCACGCGCGAAGCCGGCATCGCGTTTGTCACCGGCGCGGCCACCGGACTGGCACAGGCCGGGGCCGAGACGGCGCTGCTGGTGCCGCACGGCGAGGCCGACCCCCACGCCGCCTTGCGCGAACTCGGCGTGCCCATGCCGCCGCCGTTCGCCCTGCCGCGCCTGCCGGCGGTGCGCCTGCATCTCGGCCCCTTCCACCCGAGCTGGGGAGAGCGCTTCCGGAAAGCGGTGGCGCGCACCGTGCGCGAGGGTCGGTTCGACGCCGTGATCGTCCGCGACCTCAAGCTCGCCCAGGCACTCGGCGGGCGCAACCGCGCCGCCAAAGTCATTCTCGAGATGCACAGCGTTTATACGCTCGGGCAGGACGACGACGAGGCCCAGCGTTTGTTCCCGGCCAAGAAGCTCGAGGCCCACCGCGCCCTGGTCGCCACCGAGGCCGAGGTGCTGATGGCCGCGGACGGCGTCATCGCGCTGACCGACGGCCTGGCCGCGTTGTTGCGGCCGCTGTTCGGGTTGGAGGACCGGGTAATCGCCGCCGGGTCCGCCCTGCACCCGGGCGCGCCGCCACAAAAGCAGCCGCACCCGACCGACATCGCGTACATCGGCAGCCTCGACCCACACAAGGGCGTCGGGCTGATAGTCGAAGCGTTGCCGCACCTGCCGCCGGAGGTACGCCTACGGATCGTCGGCCACGGCCGTCATCTCGAGGCGCTGTCCGAACAGGCCGCCGGGTTGGGCGTGGCCGACCGGCTGGTCGAAGCCGGCTGGTTCACGCCGGCCGAGCTGCCCGCTGCGCTGGCCGGCTGTTTCGCTGCCGCGGTGCCGTTGGAAGACTGCTTCTACAACCGCTTCGTCACCAGCCCGATGAAGGCGTTCGACTACGCCCGCGCGGGCGTCGTGCCGGTAGTGCCGCGCCTGCCGGTCTTCGGCGAGCTGTTCGGGGCGGGAGAGGGAGCGGTGTTCGTCACGCCGGGCGACCCGGCCGCCTATCGCGAGGCGTTGCTGCGCCTGTATCAGGACGCCGCGTTCCGCGCGCAAAAAGAAAACGAGTTGGCGGCCTTCGCCGCGCGGCACACCTGGCGCGCCCGGGGCGAGAAGCTGCTGCCCTGGCTGTCCGCCCTACCCCGGCGCTAGCGCCCGAGTTTTTCCCGCACTACCTCAACCTTGTGCGCCGCGCTGGTCGGCTGGTCGCGCCGGTCGTCAATGGTGATGCTGGTCGAAACCCGGCCCGACCCGGCGAACCCGGCCTCATGCATGGCACGGATCGCGGCGAAGATCTCATCGAGACTTCCTTCCAGAATGGTCGACATCGGCGTGAGCTGGTGCCGGATGCCGGTCCGGGCCAGCGCCCGCTGCACCTCGACAACGTAGTCGGACAGCGACGTGCTCTTGGTGCCGAGTGGAATCACGGTGACTTGAGCAATCGGCATGGCGCATACTCCTTTTCGGCGAATCCGGCTGACAACCTAACGCCGCCGCGAGCGTTTCGCAAAACCCACCTGCGGACGACGTACTTTGCTGTGGTACAATCCGTTCCGGCAGGAAATGGGAGGGCGATGTTGTTGGACCGACGATTTGTCGGAGACCATTAACGACACAGTGGCGGCCATTCCTCGCGGAGCCGACGGCCGCGCGCGCTTGGTCGCGGATGTCTGCCGGTTCGGCTTTCTTTCTCCCCACGGCTGGTACTGTTACAATTGGGGTTTTCTGACCACGCAATTCGAGGAGGCCGCGACGGATGATGACACGGCTACCGATGACGATCTCAACGACGACATTTCCTGAGACGACAACAACGATGACGCCGCCGATGACAATACCGATCTGGACGATGACGCCACGGCCGACGGCGACGACAACGACTCCGGCGGGCGTGTCTGAGCCGGTGACGGGGCGAACGGCGTTCGGGGGGTGGCCGGATTGCGGAATTATCCGAAATCCCTTTTCTTTCTATTTGGGTTTTGCTAAAAGAAAAAGATATTTACCGAGCGCGTGGGCGCAATGAAGACTTGTCCCTTCTGCGGGAAAGGAAACGAAGACAGCCTTGGCATTTGCCAATGGTGTGGTTCCACGCTGCCGCCCAAGAGCTCGCGCAACTCCCCGAAGATACCGCTGATTGAACCCGGCAACGTGCTGGCGGGCCGCTACCGCATCTTGACCGAGGTGGGCAAGGGCGGCATGGGCAAGGTCTACGCCGCCGAGGAAGAAAGCCTGGGCATCAAGCGGAATGTCGCGATCAAAATCATGCCGCCGCAACTGATGCTCGACGACGGCCTGATGAGCCGGTTCCGCGAGGAGATCAAGATCGCGGCCCAGCTCGAGCACCCCAACATCGTGCCGATCTACAGCCTAGGCGAGCACCAGGGCGTCTACTTCTACGTCATGAAACTGCTCGACGGGCAGACCGCCTACCAGTACCTACGAGCCCACGGGCCGCTGGACGAGGGGGAACTGCGCAAGACGATCGCTCCGGTGGCGCGCGCGTTGCACTACGCGCACAGCAAGGGCGTTGTCCACCGCGACGTGAAGAGCAACAACATCCACCTCGGCCGCGACGGCATCGTGATGCTGATGGACTTCGGCATCGCCCGCACGCGAGAGAGCCGCGACATCACCCTGCCCGGCCAGATCGTCGGCACCGCCGAGTACATGAGCCCCGAGCAGTGGTACGGCGAGGTCGATCCGCGCAGCGACATCTACAGCCTGGGCGTGGTCATGTACGAGCTGGCCACCGGCCGCTACCCCTTCGTCAGCAAAAACACCTACGAGCTGATGAAGATGCACCAGGAGGTGCCGCCGGAGCCGCCGCGCATGTACGCGCCGCACATCTCGCCCGATTTGGAAACGATCATCATGCGCTGCCTCGAGAAGGAGCCGCACAAGCGTTTCTTCGACGGGCAGGAACTGGCCGAGGCGTTGGAACGTGAGCCCAAGGCCCGGGCCGCGGAAGGTCCCGTGGCGCCGAAGGATATCTACGAGATGGCGCCGGCCGCGGGGGAAGACGCAACCCAGGTGCGCGAGGCGCCTCCGGAAGAGCTGTCCAGCGAGGAAAAGGAAATCTGGACCCAGTGCGCCATCACCGACGAGTTGTACGCGCGCGGCGAGCTGGACAAGGCGCTAGCGGCTATCGACAAGCTCAACCGCCGGTATCCGGACCGGCCGCAGATCGTCAGCCGGCAGAAGATCTACTACGACATGCGCCACCTGATTGACCAGAGCCTGGCTCACGCCGACCAGATGCTGGCCCAGACGCGCCCGCGGCAGGCGATCGCCGACTACGAACGCATTCTGCAGAACTACCCAATGGCCTCGGTCGCCGACCGGCTGCACCAGACCCGGCAGACGGTGGAAGAAGCGCGCAAGCTCTACGCGCGGGTGCGTTTTCTGAGCGACCGCGGCAAGAACCGGCAGGCGCTGAAGCTGCTGGCGCGGGTGGAGAAGCTCGATATCGAAGCCGGCGATATCGCCAGCCGCCGGACCGGGCTGGAGAACAAACGGCGCCGGCGCCGGCGCGGCGGCAAACCGATCGTGACCGGCCCGCGCGTGGCGGCGGTGTTGATCCTGGCGGCGCTGATCGGGCTGGCCTTCGGGTTGCGGCCCGGCCTGCTGCGCGCCGCCGACTTCATGTTCACGCGCAACAATCCGACTTCGTGGTTTGAAAGCCCGTATAGCGCGTTGAAGCTGTACACCTACGCCGAGCGATTAGGCATCAAGGAAGAACGAATCCCGACGCGCATTCAAGAGATCGGCATCGCGGCAAAGAAACACTATTTGGATCTGGGCCGCGAGGCGGAAAAACGCGACGATCTCGATCGGGCGGTCCAGTGGTACCGCCAGGCGCTGTCCTACGACCAAGCCGACTCCACGTTGGTGGACAAGATCAGCCTGCTCGAAGCGAAAACCGCCGTGCGCCACAGCCTGCGGGAACAGTGACCTTCCGCCTCCTCCGCCGCCAGCCGACCCCTTTTCGCTTGACACCCCGGGGGGGCTTCGTTAAACTTCGAAACAAGTGGGGGCACTTCGGTGCTCCCATTTTGTTTTGTGGCCCACTTGGCCATTAGAGCGGGGTGATTATAATGGCGTCTGAAACCGGCTGGTTCTCGCGAACCTGGCCGAATTGTGCGGCAAAGACTCATTTCCGATTGGGCAAGGGATTAACGTAAACAAACCACAGGAAAGGGAACAACGTATGAAAGCCAAATGGTTCCTCCTCACTCTCGTGGCGTTGCTGACGGCGGGTCTGTTGACGGCCTGCGGCGGCGGTGGCGGCGACGACGACGACTCCGGCGACGACGATGCCAGTGACGACGATGCGCTCGACGACGACTCCGGCGACGACGACGCTGACGACGACATCATCGACGACGACACTACCGACGACGACACTACCCCCGATGACGATACTGCCGACGACGACGTCACCGAATACGAACCGCCGGAATGGTACTGCGACCTGCCGGCGATCACCGGCCTGAATGCCGGCGAAACGGTGGGCGGCGGCGCGATCGGCAGCACCATCACCGTTTACGTGTTTGACGACTCCGACTGCAGCCCGTTGGAAGGCGCGTCCGTCATCTCCGGCGGCACCACCTACACCACCGACACCAACGGCCTGGCCACGGTCACCGTGACCGACAAGGCCAACATCCTGGTCACCGCTTACAAAGACGGCTACTGGAGCTGGGCTTACCAGGTCGACGCCGCGATCATGGCGTTCCGCCTGCGTCCGGATTCCTACGGCCTGACCTACACCGACTCGTCCGCGGCCGACTTCCTGGACGGCGGCACGGCGCTGGACCTCGAAAACCCGCAGGGCGGCCTGTCCGAACTGTTCGGGACCATCTACCTGGGCGGCGCGGTGCCGGGCATCTCCCGCTACACCATCCTGTCGCAGGACTTCGACGGCCTGCTGGCGCAGGAACAGTTCACCCTCGACTATTTCTACAACTTCAAGGAAGAAGGCTCGATCGAACTGCCGCGGAACATCTACGTGCCGGAAATCGACCTGAACGTGTCGATCATCGGCTACGGCTTCGGCGCGACCGGTTCGAACGAACAGTACGTCCTGCCCGTGATGGGTGGCCTGTCCGAAAACCCGATTGAAGGTCTCGTGCTGAGCCTCAACGTGGGTTCGGTCCTCGACACCAGCACCCTGATCACCATCATCACCACCCTCATCAGCGGCGGCTCGATCACCGACCTGATCGCCGATCTGGCCAAGCCGATCATCAACGACGCGCTCGCGTTCGACTACGTCGCCGCCAACCCGACCTGGGACGGCAGCGGCGCCCCGAACCTCGACGTGATCCCGGTCGGTGACAAGGAAACGGTCAACGTGACCTTCACCGGCACGAGCAACGACTACGACTACCTGGCGGCGTTGGCGGCGGAAATCCCGAACCGCGCCCTGCTGCCGATGGCCCTCAAGATCACCGAAGACAGCGACACGTTGGCACTGCCGGCCGCGACCGTGCCGGATGCCCGCTACGTGCTGTTCGCTGCCAAGACCGACCTGCTCGCCTCCGGCCTGACCAGCTTGAACCTGGGCTTCGCCCTGAAGTTCGCCGAGAACCTGAGCGAATGGTCGGGCGGCGCCACCATCGCCGACAGCGACTTCCTGCCGCTGTTCGACAGCGACAGCACCGCCTTCAACGAAACGACCGCGGAAACCACGTGGGCGTTTGAAGACACCGCCGATGTGGACGTCGTGCTGGCCATCTACGTGCCGGCCGACGGCCCGTGGAGCATCGCGGTGGTCAACGGCGAAGAGACCTCCTACACTCCGCCGGTCAACGAGATGGGCATCACCCCGAGCGCCGACGACATCGTCGTGCTCGTGGGCCTGAAGCTTCCGGACAGCGTCGATCCGAACGCGTTCGACCCGACTCATCTGCTGAACTACGACAGCTTGGCGATGAACGTCTGGACAAACTACGACCTCACTTCGATTCTGCCGACCGAGTAACTCACCTGGCGTGAGTTCCGACGCCCGGCCCTAAAGGGCCGGGCGTTTTTTTTGGTTTCATCCGAGAATTCCGGGAAGATCAAACAAAAAGCTGACAGTCTGCTGCCTGTCCGATGTCATTTAGGCCCCCTACCGAACTCCCCCCGTGTACCTTTCCCGCCCCCCTTGCGGGAGCCTTTGAATCGTCTATGCTAACCCGGCCAACAGGCATGGACGCGCACAGGCGCGTAAGGTTATTCTGACGACGCTCAAGTCGTGAAAGACGGTAGTGATGAAGCAAGCGGCTTTTTTGGCGGTACTGGTCATCGTCGCGGCGTTCGCGGCGCCGGTTTCGGCTTTCGAAGTGGTCTCGTTGCACGGCCAAGACATCGTGGCCGGCCGGGCGATCGTGGTGCCCGCGGCTGACGCCGATCTGGGCGCGTTGCGCGCCGACCTGGCCGACGACGGCTTTCGCGTAGCGCGGGTCAGCCTGCGCACCGGCCAACGCCTGCCGCTGGCGCGGTGGTCCGGCGCGGTTGAGGAGATCAGCTACCTGCTGGTCCACTTCGACCCACAAGCCGATCACGTCGACGCCCTGTCGCGCCTGGCCGCCCTGTCCGGCGTGGCCGAAGTCTGGCCCGACCGCGTGCTGTACCCCTCCTGGCAGCCGAACGACCCGTACTTCGGCAGCCAAATGAACTTGAAGCAGATCGGCCTGGAAAGCGCCTGGAACCGCACCCGCGGCGACGGCGTGATCGTGGCCGTGATCGACACCGGCTACCTGATGGACGGCCTGGAAGACGGCGCGGTCAACGTGCTCGACGGTTGGGACTTCGCCAACAACGACGACGACCCGACCGACCGTTGCCCGGATATGGGACACGGCACGCACGTGAGCAACACCATCGCCGAAGCCACCAACAATGACCTCGGCACGGCGGGCGCGGCGCCCAGTGTGACGCTGCTACCGGTTAAGGTCTTTGCTGACGGCGCCCAGGGCGCGGCCGACAGCGATATCGTCGATGGCATCAACTGGTCGGTCGAAGAAGGAGCGCGGGTCATGAACCTGAGCCTCGGCGCGGCCGGCGGCGGCGGTCCGTCGTGCAGCGCGATCGCCCACGCGGTTGACGAAGGCGTGGTGGTCGTGGTCGCCTCGGGCAACGAAAACACCTCCGTCTCCTACCCGGCCGCTTGCGCCGATTCCATCGCCGTCGGCAGTTGCAACCAGCACTCCCCCGGCGATCTGCCGATCCGCTCCGAGTTCTCGAACTACGGCGACGGCCTGTCGGTCGTGGCGCCGGGTGAAAACATCGTCGCCGAAACCTTCGACAGCAACGGCAACGTCGGTTACATGGCCGCCTGGGGCACCAGCATGGCCAGCCCGCACGTCGCGGCGGTGGCGGCCCTGTTGATCGCTGCCATGCCCGAACTGACCGACGCCGCGGCGATTCGCGACGTGATCGAGGAAACCGCCTCCCGCGACGCCAACACCGATTGGGATCCGGAAGTCGGCTGGGGCGAAGTCAACGCCGCCGACGCGCTCGAAGCCTACGCCGGCGAGATCCCCAATGAGGCGCCGACCGCCTCGGCCACCGCCACGCCGACCGAAGGCCAGGCCCCGCTAACCGTCACCTTCGCCGGCGGCGCGTCCGACCCCGACAACTCCATCATCAGCTACCTATGGTCGTTCTCCAACGGCGAGACCTACAACCTGCCGACCTTCGAATACACCTTCACCGAACCGGGCGACTACAGCGTGCTGTTGACCGTGACCGACGAGCTCGGCGCGTCCGGCTCCGATACGGTCGACATTCACGTGACCGCCGGCAGCGACGACGACGAGAAAAAAGACGAAGGCGGGTGCGCGGTAGGCGGCTCAGCCAACTATGAACCGCTGGTCTTCATGGCATTGTCGTTGGGCTGGTTGCTGGCGCGGCGTCGCCGGCCGCAATAAACAACGGATTCCGTTTCAGCCCGAGCCGGTGCAGCCAGTACTGGGCGATCACCTTCAGGTTCTCCAACCCGTATTGAATCGACCGGCGCCAGTTGATGCTGGACGCCTCGGGCATGTACCTCACCGGCACCGGAATCTCGGCGATGCGGAACCCGAAGTGGATCGCCTGCACCAGAAACTGCGCGTCGAAGGCGAAGTCGTCGCTGTTCTGCCGCCACGGAATGGTTTCCAGCACACGACGGCTGTAAGCGCGATAGCCGGTGTGGTACTCGGACAGGTTCTGCCCCAGCAGCACGTTCTCGGTGATGGTCAGGAAACGGTTGGAAAGGTACTTCCAAATCGGCATGCCGCCGGAAAGGGCCTCGCGCCGGGTGCGAATGCGGCTGCCGAGCATGATGTCGAAGTAACCGTCAACGATGAACCGCACCAGGTGCGCGGCCAAGCGGCTGTCGTACTGGTAGTCGGGGTGGATCATGATCACCACATCGGCCCCGCGCTTGAGCGCCTCGGTGTAGCAGGTCTTCTGGTTGCCGCCGTAGCCTTTGTTGTGCTCGTGCTCGATCACCGTCAGGCCCAGGCCCCGCGCCACCTCGACCGTGCGGTCGCTGCTGCGGTCGTCGACCACGATGATCTCGTCGGCCAGGCCCGGGGGGATGTCGCGCACCGTCCGCTCGATGGTCGTCTCGGCATTGTAGGCCGGCATCACTACGATGGTTTTCTTGCTCATGCCCTGCTCGCGTTGTTGACCTGTCTTTGCTACACCGCCGGCCGCGAGTTGGCAAGCGTTGACGCTGGTCAACCTCCGCTTCGGGCCTGCGGCAAAGCCAGACAACTGCCATGACTGAAGTCCGACACTCCGTTTTGCGGCCAACCCCTCGTCATCGCTAATATTTTCGTCTGGCGAACGCGCCTTTGACCGTTGTCGCGCGAGGGCTGGTGGGCACAGTCTGCCACGGTGCAAAAATTTTTTTGGCGCAGTCTTTTCAACCACTTGGCCGCCGGACGACCCGCGAAAGTCTTGACAAGCGTGCTATGCTGGTGGTGAGGGCAAGTGACCAGTCGCCCGCCAGTTGACTCTTCCCTGCGAGTGAACACGCTTTCTCTCAGCAGCTCGTTATTCCGTCGGACAACGACGAGCGCAAAAACGAGCGAAGGAGAAAGCCCCGCGTACCCGGACCAGCACGCTCGCGGTCGGCTTGGCCGCTATGCTGATTCCGGCCGGCTGCTGAGCGTACTCCATGATGGACGATGACAATGCCTCGTCTGTCGTGAGCGGATCGCTCGAACGCGATTTCCTCGCGATCCCGGTCGACGCCGACGTCGCCGTCACCGACGATGCGAACAGCACCGCACTGGCCGACGACATAGCTACTTACCACCAGCGCTTAGGCGATGATCTCAAGCATCTGCGCGCGCTATGGAACGCAATGCACGATCAGTGCGCCGAACTCGGCGAATGCCCAACCGGCGGCGGTCTGTCCGGCGATTGGGACGGCGCGTGCATAACCGGCAGCCACACAATGGGCGCCATGGACATGAACGATCTGCACCAGCGCATCGCCGAGGCGCGCGCGGTACTCGACGACTACTGGTCCGCGTGCGGCGCCGAACCGGCGGGGGAAGCGTGCCTGACGCGATACGGCGAGCATGTCGACGGTATGTCCGACGCCATCGCCGGCATGAACGGCCAGTGCCGCGATCTGTGGGTCAAGCAAGAGTGAAGTCCATGGTCGATGCGCCATGTCGGACCGACACCACGGCTGGATAATGAACTGAATTGCGGTTACGGATTCGTCCGCACCACTTCCAGCGCGATCTGGCCCGCCGCGCGACCGGCGAGGTCGCGCACCGGAGTCTCGGCGAAGAACGGGCTTGCGTCGCACAGCCGGGCGGTGAGAAAGAAGGTCTCGGGCGAAATGCCGGCGCGGACGACGCGGCCGGCGATCTGCACCACCAGCGTGCGAACCGGGCTGCCGTCGGCGGCGAACTCGTTGACGTACACCGGGTAGAGCCCGATATCCAACTCGCCGGTTTCGTCAGACTGCGTGGCCATCGGGTCGGTGCGGATGTGCAGCGCCGTCTTTTTCCGCACAAAGCCGACCGCCGTCGGCGCGCTGATGCTGATCTCGCCCAGATACGCCGGATCGTCCGCCCGCTGCAGCATCGCGGCGGGCGCGGCGGGGATCATGGTCAGCCGCACGCGCAGTTTGACCGCCGGGCCGGCCGGGCGTTTCAGCGGCGGCTCGATCGCCGGCGCGGGAATGTCGGCGGCCGCCAGCAACCCGGCGTCGGCGTCGAAGCGCATTTCCAGCGCGCGGCGGAACAGGTCGCCGCCGCGGCCGATCTCGCGAATCGCGCGGCGCTGTTCGGTCGGCGAGCCGGCGGGTGTTTCGAGCACGCCGTCGCCGTCGGCATCGAGGTAGGAGGACACCGTGCCGTCGGGCGCGAACAGATGCACGCGGTCGGCCACGCGGTCGCCGTTGGTGTCGATTTCCACTCGCGTGTAGCGCGGCCCGGCAAAGAACGAGGCAACCTCGGGCGCGCCGTCGCCGTCGGCGTCGAACAACTCCCACCCCAGGCCGCCGCGTTCGCCGCCGCGCCACAGTGTGGCGCCGTCGGCCGCGCGCCAGGCGGAGCTGCCGGTTTGCGCCGCCACCGCCACCGCCAGCGCCAGCAGCGCGAGCGTCAGCGCGCGGAGGAAAAAGCGTCGGTCGGCAAACGGGCGCATCGGGCGAACCAGTGGTGGTTGTCGGTGTCCGGACTATAGCAGCGCCGCGGCAAGGCGATCAATCGGCCGGAATGAGCCGGCGCTCGGTCAACGTCTTTTCGACCAGCCGCGCGATCAGGGCGTAGCCGTACTGGTTGGGGTGCCCGTCCGGCGCGCGTAGCGTTTCGCTGTTGGTGATTCGCGACAGCTGGACCCCGAAACCGCGCGCGTCGACCCACACGAACCGCGGCTGGCGCGCCAAATCGGCGAACACGTCGTCGACCGTGTCCACCCCGTGCCAGTAGTTGAGCATGACGATCGGCACCTTCGCGGCTGCGGTGCGTTGCGCCAAGTATTCCAGATCGCGCCGGACCCAATCGCTCAGCAGGCGGCGCTCGGTGGCCCCGTGCACGTCGAGCACCTCGTCCCAGTTCTCGCGGTAGTTCGGGGCCCCGGCCTGGATCTGGTCTTTCAGGCGCGAGATGGTGACCTCGCCCAACTGCAGCGCGCGGCTGTTGGCCAGCAGGTACTCGTATTGCTGGAAGCGGGTCAGATTGCGCGCTTCGGCCGGCAGGATGCGCGCGTCGGTGAAGCGGTGATCGTTGTTCTTGCCGGCGTTGAAAACGATCAGATACGGGCGGCGCGGCATCTGGTCGATGAATTCCATCAGGCGGTCGGCGGCCTGGCTGCTGTTGTCGCCGGCGCGGCCCAAATTCACTACCGCGAAACGCGTGCGCGGATGCGACTGGCGCAGGCGGGCCGCCAATTGCGCCGGGTAATCCAGCCCGCGCGGCGCGCCAATGCCCTCGGTGTGGCTGTCGCCGGTGCACAGAATCACAAAGTCGGCGGTGGCCACCGTTTGGGGTTGCACTTGCCGCTGCTGTAGCATCAGCCACCCCATGATGCGCAACGACGACTCGATCAGCACGATGGTCACGGTCAGCCCGAGCAGA
This sequence comes from uncultured bacterium, assembly GCA_964511015.1. GTDB lineage: Bacteria > Lernaellota > Lernaellaia > Lernaellales > Lernaellaceae > FEN-1099. Next base: position 19,281 of record CAZEDX010000050.1, read on the forward strand.
ATGGCCACGGCCGCGAACACTTTCCGTCGAGTCGTCCGGCGCACGATAAGCTTCCGCATGCGCTTGATGTACCACGTCGCTGCCGCGTTGACAAAACCGCGGCGAGGCCACTAACGTCGATGGGCGGAGGGGCGATGAGACACGCGATCTATCTGGCCGTCGGGGTGTGTCTGCTGCTGGCGCTGGCTGGCTGCGGCCACAAGACGATCAACGACAAACCAACCGACGACGATGCCGGAGACGACGTGGATTTTTCCGATATCCCGGCCGAGGCCTGCGCCTGCGAGCGGACCTGTCTGCTCGATGACTTCGACTGCAAAGCCGCCTGTGACGCGCCGGAAGGCGATTGCCGCGACGCATGCGACACGGCATACGCCGAGTGTGCCGTCGGCTGCAACGGCTGCATCGCCTGGTTCACCGCGTGCTATCAGGTCTGCGGCGAAGACACCGACTGCACCGCCGGATGCGACGCCGGCCTGATCGAATGCCAGTCCGCCTGCGGTTGGGACCAGGGCTGCCTGGCTGAGTGCAACACCGCCGACGCCGCCTGCGCCGACGAGTGCGGCGGCGCGTGGGATTGCTACGCCGCGACCTGCATGCCAGCCACCAGGAACTGCTATGCCGAGTGTATCTGACGGCAACTTCCTGCAGCACCTCTATGAGGGGCAGGACGCGCGGAGCAGCTCGGGCTGGACCGCGCTGGCCGTCGGCGCCATCGCGCTGATGACGGTGTTCCGGTTGCTCTTGATCCAAGTGCCGTTCGAACGCGACGAGGGCGGCTACGCCTACATCGCCGACCACTGGCGGCAGGGCGAAACGCCGTACCGCGACGCGCTGGAAACCAAGCCGCCGGGCGTGTTCGCCGCCTACGCGCTCATTTTGTCGTTCGGCCGCTCGGTGGCCACCTTCCGCGCCGCCGGGCTGCTGATCGCGCTGCTGACCGCCCTGCTCTGCTGGCGGCTGGTCCACCGCGCCTACGGGCCGCGCGCCGGCGCCCTGGCCACCGCGCTGGCGACGCTGCTGATGGTCTCGCCCAAGTACCTCGGCTTCACGCTGAACGCCGAGATGGTGATGATGCCGTTCGTGCTCGGCGCTTTCCTCTGCCTGCCGCTCGGCGGACCGCGACGCGGCGACTGGAGGTACGCGCTGGGCGGGTTGCTGCTCGGCGCGGCGGTGCTGATCAAACCGGTCGCGCTGACCGAAGGGCTGCCGGTCGCCGGCGTCATTCTGCTCGCCGACGGCTCGCCGGGGCGCAAGGCGCTGCGGCTGACGCTGGTCGCTGCGGGTTTCGTTGCGGCCTTCGCCGCCTGTGTCGCCGCTTTCGCCGCACAGGGCGCCGCGCACGAGATGCTGTTCTGGGCGTTCCAGTACAACCTGCAGTATTCGACCGACCTGTCTTTCACCGCGCGGGTCGGCGCGCTCCTCGGCCGGGTGCTGATGCGCGGCCTGCTGGTGCGCGACTGGCCGATCTGGCTGGCGGCGGTGGCGGGTATCGTTGTGCTGGCCCGTTCGCGGCAAGCGGTGGCGACGCGTTTCTTCCCGCTGCTGTGGCTGGTCTCGTCGTTCCTCGGCACCTCGGCTTCCGGTCGTTGGACCGGCCACTACTTCCAGCAATGCCTGCCGGCGATCGCCTTGCTGGCCGCGCTCGGCGCCGAACGGTTGCTCGACCGCGCGCACGAACACGCGGCCGCACCGGGTACGCGCCGGGCCCTCGGCGCGCTGCTGCTCGGGCTGCTGGTGCTCTACCCGCCGGCGGTGGAAGCTGATCTCTATCTGACCGGGCCGTCGCTCGCCCGGGTGATCTACGGACTCAACCCGTTCATGGAAGGCGAGGCAGTCGGCCGCTATCTGGCAGACCACACCGCGCCCGACGAAACCGTGTATGTCTTCGGCACCGAAGGACAGTTCCTGTTTCATGCCGGCCGACGCAGCGCGACGCGTTTCGTTTTTACCTACCCGCTCGGCAGCACGCACCCGCGCGCGTTCGAGTGGCAACGGCAGGCATGGGACGAAATCCAACGCCGCCAACCGCGCTACGTGGTGACGGTCAACATCGGCCCGTCGTTCTACCTGACCGACCAGGCGCCGAAATGGCTGCAGGAGCAGACGCGACGCTTGGTCGCCACCGCCTACGACCGCGAGGCGGCGGTGCTGGTCATCGGCCCACGCGAAACAGTCTTCACCGTCGGTCCCTTGCCGCCGTCGCAACAGGCGCCGGCCCTGGTGGAGATCTTTCGCCGGCGCTAGGCTGCGGTGCGAAACCGAACCGGAGGATAGACATGCCCCGCAAACTGCTGTGGTTGTTCTTGCTGGCAACGCTGCTGCTCGCCGCCTGCGAGTGCGGCGATGACGACGACGATGACAACGCGGGCGACGACGATGCCGGTAACGACGACGGCGATGACGACGCCGACGACGACGCCGACGACGACGCCGACGACGATACCGACGACGATACCGACGACGATGCCGACGACGATGCCGACGACGACGACGACAGCGGCGACGACGACACCGTGCCGTTCTACGGCGTGCAGACACCGTGCGACATCGACGGCGACGGCCAGGGCGAGTATCTGCTGGAGGAACACTATCTCGACGGTTCCGACGTCAATCAGGTGCTGGTCACGGTCAAGAACACCGACGGCGACGAAATCGGCACGATCGGGCCGGCGGCGGTCGGTGGCTACGGTTTTGGCTATCACTACCTGATCGACCTCGACGGCGACGGCCTGTGCGAAATCGTCAGCCAGCGTCAGTCGATCGACCTGGTCGGCTCGACGCTGGAAACCAAAGGCCGCGTGCTGGTGTACGAGGGCCCCGCGCTCAACCTGGCCTTCGATACCGGCTGGCACAGCGACCGCTACGCGTTCGCTACGGTCGATCTGGACGTCACCGGCGACGGCGTGCCCGAACTGGTCGTCTCCCTACGCCCGCTCGACGAGGATCACGCCAGTCAGCTCAAGGTGATCGACGCCACCGCCGGCTACGGCGAGATTTGGACCGTCGCTGGCGTCGCCGGCGAAGGGCTGGCGCTCGACGGCGTGCGCTTCTCCGGCGGCTTGCGCGACGCCTGCGCCGACGCCAAAGGCCCCGACGCGTTTTTGCTCGAACGCTACGATCTGTACGACACGGTCAGTCCGCAATGGCGCGCGCAATGGCTCGACCGCGACGGCAACGCGGTTGGTGATTTCGGCCCGGTCAACCTGCGGCAGGCGGCGCTGAACGGCGCGGGCTTGATGGTGCGCTCGGCGGCCGAGCGGACGTGCGCGGGTTTCGTCGCCTACCCGGTGATGGACTACCTGGGCGCGCGCTTCGCGCTGTTCGACCGCGACGGCACGGTGCTGGCCGACGGCGATCTGGGCGACGTCACCTCGCTGTCGGGCTCCGTGTCGATGAGCCTCGACGGCAACCTGAACCCCGACGTCGTGCTCTGGGGCAGCTACGACAACGGCGACCCCGCGGTGTGGGTCGGCCCCGACGGCGACAACTACGCGACACAGGAAATCGTCACCGGTGATTCCGCCGGCTCGTACGGCGTCGTGGCCTGGACGCGCCTGCCCTGGCTCGCCGCCGCGGCCGACGTGCGCGACAACGGGCAAGACGAATTCGCGATCGTGCCTTACGTCCCCGGCCTCACCGCCACGCTCGACATCGCCGTCTTCGGCACCGATCTGAACGCGGCCGGCTTCCACTACGCCTTGCCGCTGCCGGCCGGCAGTCTGATCAGCGCCGGCGGCATGGCGCTGCAACTGGCGGTGAGCGACGAGCCCGCCGTGCTGGCCTACGCGTTGACGACCGACAGCCGGGTCCCGGCGACCATCCGTTCGACGTGGGCGGTCTTCCGCGGCGGCGACGAGGCGCCGTTGTACCAGGCGGATCTACCCGACGGCGTCACTGCGCTGCCCTGCTCCACGTGGGATTTTGACGGCGACAACCAGGTGGAAGTCTGCGAACTGCGCCAGCCGACGACCACCGACGGCGGCCAGGTGCGGCTGTACGACACCGGCAACGGCTACGCGGTGCTGCTGGCTGAGCTGGGCGCCGCCGGCCACCGGCTCTCGATCGTCGGCGCCTGGAAATAGCGTCCGGCTTTTGACAAAACGGCGGTCAGCGACCAAGATAGAAATTCATTCGGTTCACGTGGAGAAGGAGACATCCGATGGTCAGTTACAAGGAACTCGGCCTGGTCAACACCCGGGACATGTTCAAGAAGGCAATGGCGGGCAAGTATGCCATTCCGGCTTACAACTTCAACAACATGGAGCAGCTGCAGGCGATCATCATCGCGTGCGTGCAGTCGAAGTCGCCGGTGATCCTGCAGGTCAGCAGCGGCGCGCGCAAGTATGCCAACCAGACCATGTTGCGCTACATGGCTCAGGGCGCGGTACAGATGTCGCGCGAGATGGGCGCGAACATTCCGATCGCGCTGCACCTCGATCACGGCGACACCTTCGAGCTGTGCGTGAGCTGCATCGAAACCGGGTTCTCGTCGGTGATGATCGACGGCTCGGCCCATGCGTACGAAGACAACATCGCGCTGACCAAGAAGGTCGTCGAGTACGCGCATCAGTACGACGTGACCGTCGAAGGCGAGCTCGGCGTGCTGGCCGGCATCGAGGACGACGTCAAACACGAGAAGAGCAACTACACCAAGCCCGAGGAGGTGGAAGACTTCGTCAAACGGACCGGCGTCGATTCACTGGCGATATCCATCGGCACCAGTCACGGCGCTTACAAGTTCAAGGTGAAGCCGGGCGAGCAGCCACCGCCGCTGCGCTTCGATATTCTTGAGGAAGTCGAACGCCGCATCCCCGGCTTCCCAATCGTGCTGCACGGCGCGTCGAGCGTCGTGCCGGCGTACGTCGAGCTGATCAACCAGTTCGGCGGCAAGATGGAAGGTGCGGTTGGCGTGCCCGAGGAGCAGTTACGCAAGGCCGCCGCTTCCGCCGTGTGCAAAATCAACATCGACTCCGACGGCCGGTTGGCCATGACCGCGAAGATTCGCGAATACCTAGCCAAGAACCCGAAGGATTTCGATCCGCGCAAGTACCTGACGCCCGCCCGCGACGAGCTGGTCAAGCTGATGGTGCACAAGAACGAGAACGTGCTGGGCAGCGCCGGCAAGGCGTGAGGGGTTTGGCCCGGACGCGTTGGGTTTCCCGACAGGATCGCCGGATCGGATCAATCCGGTCCGGCGGTTCTGTTTTTATTCGCCATCGGTCGCGTTCTTCCCGAACACGCTCCGAAACGCCTCGCGCACCTCGTCGGAATAGGCCTTGGTGAGGTAGCGGGCCAGCCCATGGCGCGCGTAGAACTCGCGCACGCGGTCGCGGTAGTTCATCGCCGAGAGATACAGGCCGTCGGTCACCCGCGCCAGGCGTTCGGCCAGCGCGCGCGGGTCTTTCATCGGCAGCATCGGGCCGACGAACACGTGCGTGCTGATGCCGGCCCGGCGCAAGGCGGCGAGCGCGGCGATGCGTTGGCCGATCGGCGGCGCGCCCGGCTCGAACAGATGGCGGATCTGCTCGTCGTCGGTCGTCACCGTGATGCCGACGTGGGCGCCGACGGCGGCAAGCAGCTCGGTGTCACGCGTGACCAGCGGGCTTTTGGTCTGCACCGACACCTCATAGCCTTCGCGGATCAGCAGCTCGAGGCACCAGCGCGTCAGCAGCAACTTGCGTTCCAAAGGCTGGTACGGGTCGGTCGAGCTCGACAGGTACACGCCGCCACGCTGCTTCTTCGCCGCGGCCTGCCGCGCCAGCAGCTCGTAGAAGTTTTCCTTCTCCAGCACAAAGCGGCCCCACGGCCGCGCGGGGTTGTCGTAGTGAATGACCTTGGGCACGTAGCAGTAGACGCAGGCATGTGTGCAGCCGTAGTACGGGTTGCACGCCCAATCGGCGCCCGGAATGCCGGAGGGCGTCAGCGCGGTTTTGCACGGATGTTTTTCGGCCATGCCCGTTTGCTCCGTCGCCGATTGTCGCCGATCCGGCGCCGACTGGCGAGCCGGCCGGGCCGGGGCTACAATTTGCTTTTGCCACGTTCAGGAGGATCCCGTGAGTGATTTGCTCGCCGCTTGTCCGGCCCTTGTTCCGTGGGTCGACCAGGCGATGGAACTATCCGGCTATCTGTGGACCAAAGGCTGGGCCGAACGCAACGCCGGCAACCTGTCGATCGACGTGACCGACCTGGTCGCCGCCGCCGCCGGCTGCGCCGCGGGCGAACGCCGCGAACTGCCGTTCGCCTACCCGCGCCTCGCCGGCCGCTATTTTCTGGTGACCGGGTCCGGCCACCGTTTCCGCGACCTGGCGGTCAACGCGCCCGGCAACGCCTGCGTACTGCGCCTGGCCGCCGACGGCCACGCCTATCACCTGATCTGGGGCGGCGAGAACGATCCCGCGTTCCGGCCGACCTCGGAGTTTCCGGCCCACCTGCGCGTGCACGAATACCTACGCGAGCGGGAGATGGTGGAACGCGTTGTGCTGCACACGCACCCGACCGAACTGGTCGTGTTGACCCACCTGCCGGAGTACCAGCAGGAAGCCGCGCTCAACCGCGTGCTGTGGGCGGCGCACCCCGAGGTGAAGGTGACCGTGCCGCGCGGCGCCGGCTTCGTGCCATACACCGTGCCGGGCACCGAGGAGTTGGGCGTCGCCACGGTCGAGGCGCTGCGGCGCGACCACCCGGTGGCGCTGTGGGCCATGCACGGCGTGGTCGCCATCGGCCGCGACATCATGGAGGCCTTCGACCTGATCGACACGCTGAACAAAGCGGCGCAGATCCACCTGCTCTGCCACGCCGCCGGCTCGCCCGCCACGGGCCTGACCGACGCGCAAGTGGCCGAGTTGGTGCGCGCCTTCCGCCTGCGGGATTGAGCCGTGGGCGGCGGGTCGTACCTGGCGTTCGATCTGGGCGCGGAAAGCGGCCGCGCGCTGCTCGGCCGGCTGGACGGTGGGCGGCTGACCGTGCGCGAGGTCCATCGCTTCGCCAACGGCATGCTGACCCTCCACGGCCACCAGCATTGGAACGTCTTCCGGCTTTACGAGCGCATCAAGGACGGACTGCGCACGGTGGCGCGCGAGGGCGCGGCGATCGACAGCGTCGGCGTCGACACCTGGGGTGTCGACTTCGCACTGCTGGCCGCCGACGGCAGCGTGCTCGGCCTGCCCTTCGCCTACCGCGACGGGCGCACCGCCGGCGCGATGGAATCGTTCTTCCGCAAGCTGCCGCGCGCCGAGGTGTACGCCCGCACCGGCATCCAGTTCCTGCCCATCAACTCGTTGTTCCAACTCGAGTCGATGGTGCGTGACCGCTCGCCGCTCTTGGCCGTGGCGCACGATCTGCTCTTTATCCCCGATCTGTTCCACTACTTCCTCGCCGGGGTGAAGAAGACGGAGTTCACCTTCGCGACCACCTCGCAGCTTTACAATCCGCAAAGGCGCGATTGGGACGACGCGGTGCTGAACGCGCTCGGACTGCCGCGCTCGCTGCTGCAACCGATCGTCGCGCCGGGAACGGTGCTGGGCGAGTTGGGCGCGGAGCCCGCGGCGGAAACCGGCATCGCGCGCGTGCCGCTGGTCGCGGTAGCCACCCACGACACCGGTTCGGCGGTGGCGGCGGCGCCGGCGGAAGGCGACGATTGGGCCTTCATCAGCTCGGGCACCTGGTCGCTGATGGGCGTGGAGTCGCGCGCGCCCGTGCTGACCGACGAAGCGTTGCGCGCCAACTTCACCAACGAGGGCGGCGTCGGCGGCACGTTCCGCGTGCTGAAGAACATCGCCGGGCTGTGGTTGGTGCAACAATGCCGGCGTGCCTGGTTGAAGGAACGCGAATGGACCTACGACGAGCTCACCGCCGCAGCGGCGGAAGCCAAGCCGTTCGCGTCGCTGGTCGACCCGGACGATCCGGCGTTTCTCAATCCGCCGGACATGCCCGCCGCGGTCCGCGCGTATTGCCGTCGCACAGGCCAGCCGGAGCCGGCCGCGGTCGGGCCGCTGGTGCGCTGCCTGCTGGAGAGCCTCGCGCTCAAGTACCGTTTCGTCCTCGAGGAAATTCGCCGGTTGCGGCCGGAACCGATCCGCCGGTTGCACGTGATCGGCGGCGGCTCGCAGAACCGACTGCTCTGCCGGCTGACCGCCGAGGCGACCGGCTTGCCGGTACACACCGGTCCGGCCGAGGCGACGGCCATCGGCAATCTGCTGGTGCAGGCGATGGCGCACGGACAGGTTTCGTCGCTGGCCGACTTGCGCGCGGTCGTGCGCGAATCGTTTCCGCCGCAGCTCTACGAGCCGTCCGGCGCCGGTGCGTGGGAAGCGCCGTGGCGGCGGTTCCGCGAACTGGCCGGCCGCGCGGCCGCACAGGAGTGAACATGGAACATCAACGGGCCTTCGCCCAGGCGATCGAGCGCTATGCGGCGCTCGGCGTGGACGTGGAACAGGCGCTGACCGCGCTGGCCGGCGTGTCGCTGTCGCTGCATTGCTGGCAGGGTGACGATGTTGCGGGTTTTGAATCGCCGCAGGCGACTTTGTCCGGCGGCGGCATCGTGGCGACCGGCAACTACCCCGGCCGCGCGCGCACGCCCGACGAGTTGCGCGCCGACCTGGCGCAGGCGCTGTCGCTGTTGCCCGGCCGCCACCGCGTCAACCTGCACGCGATCTACGGCGACTTCGGCCCGCAGGGCATCGCGCGCGAGAATATCCGCCCCGAGCATTTCGCGCCGTGGGTGGAATGGGCGCGCGGCCACGGCTTGGGGCTCGACTTCAATGCGACGTGCTTTTCGCACCCGCAGGCCGCCAGCGGCTACACGCTGAGCAGCCGCGACGAACACGTGCGTCGCTTCTGGATCGACCACGTGCAGCGGTGTCGCGAGATTGCCGCCGGTTTCGGCGAGCGGCTCGGCACGCCGGCGGTGATGAATCTTTGGATCCCCGACGGCAGCAAAGACCTCACGGTCAGTCGGCACGAACGCCGCGCCCTCTTGCTCGCCTCGCTGGAGGAGATCTACCGCCGCCGGTTCCCGCGCGAACAACTGCTCGACACGGTCGAGGCAAAACTGTTCGGCATCGGCACTGAATCGTTCGTCGTCGGCTCGCACGAGTTCTACCTCGGCTGGGCGCTCAAGCACGACACGATGCTGTGCCTCGACCTCGGCCACTTCCACCCGACCGAGTCGGTCGCCGACAAGGTTTCGGCGCTGCTGTTGTACGTGCCGGAGCTGCTGTTCCACGTCAGCCGCGGCATCCGGTGGGACAGCGACCACGTGGTCATCTTCGACGACGAACTGCGGTTGTTGATGGAAGAGATCGTGCGCGCGGCGGCGCTGTCGCGTGTGCGGTTCGCGCTCGACTTTTTCGACGCGTCGATCAATCGCGTCGGCGCTTGGGTGATCGGCGCGCGCGCTACGCAAAAGGCGCTGCTCGCCGCGCTCTTGGAACCGACGGCGCGGCTGCGCGAATACGAACGACGGGGCGACCACTTCGCGCGCCTGGCGCTCCTCGAGGAACTCAAGACCTGGCCGCTGGGCACGGTGTGGGACGAGTTCTGCCGGCGTCACAACGTCCCGCCGGCCGATCGCTGGATCGCCGAAGTGCACGACTACGAGCAACGGGTACTCGCGAAACGAAAGTGACGCGTCAGCGCGTTTCGATCTCGCGCACGATCGCGGCGGCGAAGGCGCTGCAGGAGAGCGGATGGACGCCGGGCCGCTGCGCCGCCACGTCGGCTGTGCAGTCGCCGCAGTCGAGCACGCGCCGCAACGCCGCGAACATCAGATCCGCCGCTTCCGGCCAGCCGAGGAAGCGCAGCATTTCGCGCAGGGTGAGAATGAGCGAACTGGGGTTGGCCAGGTTGCGGCCGGCGATGTCGGGCGCCGTGCCGTGCACCGCTTCGAACACCGCGTGCTCGTCACCGAGATTGGCGCCGGCGGCGAAGCCCAGGCCCCCGACCAACGCCGCCGCGGCGTCGGAGAGATAGTCGCCGTTGAGGTTGGTGGTGGCGAGCACCGCGTGCTCTTCCGGCCGCAGAATCAGCTCCTGGAACATCGCGTCGGCGATACGATCCTTGATGACGATCTTGTTCGCCGCCGAGCGGCCCTCGCGCACTTCCCGCTCGGTGACGGTGTCCTCGCCGAACTCGGCGCGCGCCAGGTCATAGCCCCAACGCATGAAGCCGCCCTCGGTGAACTTCATGATGTTGCCCTTGTGCACCAGCGTCACCGATCGCCGGCCGTTCTTTCGCGCGTATGCGATCGCCGCGCGCACCAGGCGCTCGCTGGCGCGCCGAGTAATCGGCTTGATGCCGATGGCCGCCGCCGCGTTCAACGGCGCGCGCTGCGGCAGCAGGCGCGTGTTGACCAGCTCGATGACCTGCGCCGCCTCGGGCGACCCGGCGGGCCACTCGATGCCGGCGTACACGTCTTCGGTGTTCTCGCGGAAGATGACCAGGTCCACCTTCTCCGGTTCCTTCAACGGCGAAGGCAGGCCGGGCAGATACTTGACCGGCCGAACATTGGCGTACAGGTCAAGTTCCTGGCGCAGCGTGACATTGAGCGAACGCGCGCCGGCGCCGACGGCAGTTGCCAACGGGCCTTTGACGGCGACGCGGTAGTGGCGCAGCGCGGCCAGCGTGTCGGCGGGCAAGGCTTCGTTTGCACCGTACCGCGCGATGGCGGCCTGGCCGGCATAGACCTCGAACCAAGCGACGGCGCGCCGGCCGGCGTAAGCTCGGCGCACGGCGGCGTCGGCCACGGCTTGCGCGGCGTCCCAGATTTCCGGACCGATGCCGTCGCCGCGCAGGAAGGGAATGATCGGCCGGTCGGGCGCGATGGCGCTTCCGCTCGTGAATTCGATCGTCGCCCCGGCCGGCGGGATCAGCCGGTCAAATTTCGGCGTCATGTTACCGCTGGCCCAGCGGCACGTATGGCCGGTTATGATCGCCGATGTATTCCTGCTTCGGCCGGAAGATGCGATTGGCGCTCACCTGCTCGACCCAATGCGCGCACCAACCGGCCGCACGCGACATGGCGAAGACGGTGGTGAACAGATCGACAGGGATGCCGAGAATCTCCAGCACGATGCCGGAATAGAAGTCGACGTTCGGATACAGTTTCTTTTCTCCAAGACGCTGATTGACCACCTCTTCCAGGCGCAGCGCGGTATTGTACAGCGTGGTCCATTCCTGCCCGCCCTTGAGTTCGAGCAGTTTTGGAATCATTTGCTGTAGCAGTTCGGCGCGCGGGTCTTTGACTTTGTAGATGCGGTGGCCGATGCCCATGATCTTATTGCCGGCGGCGATCATTTCGTCGACGAAGGTTTCGACGTTTTCCGGCGCGCCGATCGAATAGAGCATCCGCAATACGCGCTCGTTGGCGCCGCCATGCAGCGAGCCGCTCAATGCGCCAACCGCGCCCGACACCGACGAGTAGATATTGGCCAGCGTCGAGCCGATCACCCGGCAGGTGAAGGTCGAGGCGTTGGTCGAATGGTCGGCGTGCATGATCAACAGCTTGTCGAATACCTGCGCTTCCAGCGGATCGGGCCGCTCACCGCGCAGCATGAACAGGAAGTTTTCGGCGTAGGAGTACTTCGAGACCGCCGGCATCGGCTCTTCGCCGTTGCGGCTGCGCTCGAAGGCAGCCAGGATTGCGGGCACCTTGGAGATTAACGACACGCTACGCTTGATGTTGTTCGACTGCGAACCGATTTCGTCGGTGGTGTAGTCCTCTCCGGCCAGCAAGGTGATACCGGCCTGCAGGGCGATCATCGGGTGCATGCCGACCGGGAAGCTATGAATCGCTTCGCGTACCGATTGCGGCAACACCCGCTGTTTGGCGATCAGCGTGGTGAACTGCGCCAACTCGCGCTGGTTGGGCAGATGGTTGTACAGCAACAGGAAGGTGGTTTCCTCAAACGTGCTGTGCTCGACCAGATCGCGGATATTGATGCCGCGGTACTCCAACACGCCGTTGGCACCGTCCACGAACGAGATGCACGAACGCGAGGCGATGACGCCTTCCAGGCCGGGGCGGTAGTCAACAATCGACGGAGCAGCGTCGGGCGAACAGTTCTTGACCATCGGGGGCCTCCTTCCCGCGGGCAGAAAGTTTGATCAATGACAGATTACGCGAGGCTCGTCAATTGCGACGTTCGCCGGCGGGCGGGCCGAACAGGCCGAGCTGGTCTTCCAGCACGTGGTTGATCACGCCGCTCAGAAAGATGTGGCGGTATTTCCAGAGCGGCGAATGGCCGTCGAAGGCGCGGCCCTGCTCGATGAACTCGCCGGCCACGTTGGCGGCGGTGCGTACCAGATGGATCCACATCCGGCGGCCTTCTTCGGCGGAGGAAAGGCCGGGATAGCCGTGGTAGGTTTCGCGGCGGAAATGCTTGACCGCACGGGCGATGGATTCGGCGGTCCACTTCACCCGCCGCAGCCCGTCCAGCAGCGGCGCCTCTTTGGCGTACTGGTACATGAAGCTGGAGTTGGCGCGGTTCTCACCCTGGTCGGAGGTGGAGACGCAACCGGGCAGATCGGCCCAGCCGTCGTCGACCAGTTCGGGCCAGAGATGTAGACCGAACGAGGTCTCGACGAAACCGGCGTGGTGGTCCTGCCGCACCTGCTCAAAGGTGATCTGCCGCTCGGGCAGCTCGGCCAAGGCTTCGAAGAAGACCCTGCCTTCTTCCACACGGTTGAGCACGGCGGAGAACAGCGACACCGTAGCCGCGTCGAATTCGTGGGCCAGCGCGTCGGCGGCCGATTCGAGGGCGAGAAAGAAGCGCGGCCCGCCGTGAAAAGACGAATACGCCAGCCGGGCGAAGCCTTCTTGCGCGAACGGACGCAGTGTGTAGTAGGCCACTTCGCGCACCAGGCGGAACGGGAAGTTGACCGAGCCGAGTTGCGGCAGCGCGTCGGTCGCCACCGGCACCGGCGGCAGCAAGAGCGCGTGCCAATCAGGGCGCGTTTCGAGCAGCGCCGTGGCCGTGTCTTTCGCCAGGGAATACGCCTCCATGATGTCCTGCCCCAGCGGCAAATGGGGGCCGTGCACTTCGAGCGGACCGAAGGTGGCGATCACGCACGCGCGGGCGCGGTCGAGGCGCGCGAGCGCGGCGTGGGACATTTTCTCAACCGAATGGATGCGCGCGGCAACGGATTTCTTCACGATCGGCCTCGTGCGTTGCCCGGTCAGCCCATGATTTCTTTGATCAGGTCGCCGGAGGTTTCGTGACGGAACGTTTCTCCGTATTCATAGCCCGCCGGCCGGCCGACATTGGCCGCCCATTGGCGGATCCCCATTTCAATGATGGGGCGGTAGTTCTCGCGATCGAGCGTGGCGGCGACGCCGGCGGCGGCCAGGCTCATCTGCATGTCATCAATGGTCATCTTCATCTGGCTTTCGTGGGCGCACAGCGCCGCGATTTTCTTGTCGATGAACGCGGTGATGTCCACCACCAAGTTGGCGCGTTCAGGCTTCTTGGCGAAGTAGTAGGTTTCGGCCGGCATATGTGGCGCCAGGCCCAGTTCCCGGTGCTCCGGGTGGAACAGCGGCATGTGCGCAAAGCCGGTCGCTTCCATCGCGGCGGTCGCCACCATACGGTGGTCTGGATGCGGCTCGAAGGCGGCCCACGGATCGAAGGTCATGATCGTCGCCGGTTTGAGGCGGCGGATCAGCCGCATGAACTTTTCACGCAACTCGTTGACTGGGGTGTCGGCCAGGAAACCGTCGGGATACTCGAGAAAGAACAGCTCTTTCTTGCCCAGGACGCGTGCAGCTTCGCGGGCCTCGCGGTCGCGGCTTTGAGCGACGAGGGTCGAACGGTCCAGTTCGAAGCTGCCCCGTTCGTTGTTGGTGGTGATGACTTCGTACACCTCGCGGCCTTCGGCGACGAAGCGGGCGACGGTACCGCCGGCGAAAAACTCCGTGTCGTCGGCATGCGCCGCGAAAATGAGCACCGGTCCGCTGGCCATGGAATCCCCCAGGAGTTGGTAGGCAATTAATTTAGGCCGATCCGTACCGCCGGGCAACGGCCTCGGGGAATCGGTGGTGTAATGTATCTTGTGTCAGCGGCTTAAGCGAAGTAGGGGTGCCAGACCT
>CAZEDX010000051.1:0-33317 GCA_964511015.1 uncultured bacterium
ACCTCTCGGGTGTTTTGTCGTTTGCGCTACAAAACCAATCATTCCCGGAACTTGGAGATCCTCTTCTTTTGCCTATCCGGGAATCAAGGGATTCCTTATCAGAAACCTCTTGTTTTCCGATACGTACCGTGTTATGCACAATATGCGGCACATAGATATGGGTGTCCCGGTAGGGGCCTACTCGGGGTTGAAAAAGGAGTAGGTTCCGATGTCTTTTCGTGAACAACCGCGGACCCTTCAGCTCTATATCGTCTTTTTGACGTTGGCCGCGATTGCTGCGCTCGTTCAGCCTGTCCTGCGCTATGAGCCACATCCGTTGACCTGGGCGCTGGCGGTGTACGTTGCGCTCGCTTTCCTGACCGCCAAGGTCAACATCAAAATCCCCTATACCGATGTGCATTTCTCGATGGACACGGCGTTCATCTACGCCGTACTCATGATCTTCGGCACCTTGCCGGCGATGATCGCCGACGCGATCAGCAAGATCATCAATACCTACCCGCACGTGACGCGGCGGGCCTGGTACAAGATGCCGTTCAACGTCGCTTCGGGCTTGTTGTCGGTGTTTGCGGCCGGCATGGCGTATCGTGCACTGTTGCCCGCGCAACCGGTCTTCTACGATTTTCTGCTACCGTTGTTGGCCATGGCCCTGGCTTACTTCCTGGTTAATTCGGCCACGGTGGCGCTGGCGGTATCGTTCTCGACCGGCATGAACCTGGTTAAACTATGGGTCGACAATTTTCTTTGGACGAGCCTCGGCTTTTTCGCGGCGCTTTCGATCGCGCTGCTGATCTACGTGTTGCACCAGACGATCGGTTGGCTGAGTTTTTTGGTCAGCATTCCGATCATCGCCTTGGTGATGTTCACCCAGCGCGTCAACTTGCAGCGCGAGGAAGACAACCAGGCGCACATCCGCGAACTCGAAACGATGCACATGAACACGATCGAGACGCTGTCGCTGGCCATCGACGCCAAAGACCAGACGACGCACGGGCACGTGCATCGCGTGACCGCCTACCTGACGCAACTGGCCAAGCTGCTGGGCGTGAGCGACGAGAAGGAGTTACAGGGACTGCGCTTCGCCGCGCTGGTGCATGACATCGGCAAGATCGCGATCCCCGATGTCATTCTGGCCAAGCCGGGGCGCTTCACCGAAGAAGAAATGGATCGCATGCGCGTGCACCCAGAGGTAGGCGCGCAGATCGTGAAGGCCGTGTCCCACCAGTTCCCGATCAGCGACATCGTGCTGTCGCACCACGAACGGTGGGACGGCACCGGCTACCCGCACAAGCTGGCCGGCGAGGCGATCGGCCGCTATTCGCGCATGCTCGCCGTATGCGACGTGTACGATGCGCTACGCTCGGTGCGGCCCTACCGCACCGCGATGAGCAAGGAAAAGGCCCTGTCGATTCTGGCCGAGGAACGCGGCAAGGGTTTCGACCCGGCCATCGTGGACGTGTTCGTCGCGAATGTCGACGAATTGGAGGCGGCGGCCGAGGCCGAGAGCAAACGTGTGGAAGACCTGACGTTCAGCACGCCATCCTCCACCGATTTGTTCCAGCCCGGCCTGGCCACTAGCGCTTGGCATCTGTACGGGCAGATCTCGCACTCGCAACAGGAGATGTACCTGTTGTACGAAGTGGCGCGCATGGTCGGCCGCAATCTGAACCCACGGGAGATTTGCGCCGGGTTGATCACCGGCGTGGCCAAGCTGATCCCATACAATACGGCGGTTGTTTTTTTAGCGAACCAAGTACAACGCTGTCTGTTGCCCATGTACGTTGAATCACGTTCGCCCAACGCCTTTGCCGGTTTGACCATTCCTTTCGGCCAGGGGATCTCCGGTTGGGTGGCGCAAAACGCGCACCCGCTGCGGAACGTTCCGCCCCAGGTGGAATTGGCTGCGTTGAAGGTCGACGACGTTCCATATCAGGCGGCGCTGTCGGTACCGTTTGTGTTCATGGAGAAGACGATCGGCGTAGTGACGCTGTATACCGAAAAGCGTGATTTCTATCAGGAACACCACCAGGATTTGCTGTTCAAGTTGGCCAATATGGTGACACCGGCGCTGATCAACGCCATGCAGGCCAGCGACGCGTTACCCGATTCACTTTATGACCGGCTGACCGGCGTGGGCAACCTGCACGCGATGCGGCAATATTTCCAGAGCCGGCTGCAGACGCCGGACCACGGGGACGAAATCTACACCCTATGTTTGCTCGACGTGCGCGAACTGCGCGCGATCAACGCCCGCCACGGCCATGACCAAGGCGATCGCGTGTTGGTCGAAGTCGCCCGGACGTTGGAAGGCGTGTTGCGGCCGGAAGACCGCTGCTTCCGCTACGGCGGTGACGAGTTCGTCGTCGTCGCCCACGGCGCGGGTAAGCACTCTGCCGGCGTGCTCGTTGACCGGTTGCGCATGGCCGTGCGCCGTCTGGGCGTGCGGGTTCCTGACGGACTACTGCAGCCGCAGGTCAGTGTTGGCGTGGCAAGCTTCCCCGATGATGGGGCGGATCCCGAAGAACTGCTGCGCGTGGCTGATGCCGCACTCTATCGCGACCGGCTCAACGCCGCCGAGATCGCCGCGGAACAGTCGCCGAACCAACTCAAGCTGGTCGGAGTCTGACCGCTCTTCTCTCCTGTCACGTCTTTCCGGTTTGATGACCAAGCGCGCTAGCTATCCAGGATTTCGCGCACACGGGCGGCTAGGTTGCGGATGGTGAAGGGCTTTTGGATGAAAGGCAGATCCAGATCAAACAAGCCGTGCTGGGCGATCGCGTCACCGGTATAGCCGGACATGAACAACACTTTGATGTCCGGACGCTGTAACCGCAATTGTTCGTAGACCTGTTTGCCGTTCGCATCCGGCATGATCACGTCGGTCAGCAGCAGGTCGATGCGTGCAGGATGGCGTTTGGCCTCCGCGACCGCTTCCTGGCCTCCGGAAGCGCTAAGCACTTGGTAGCCTTGCCGTTCGAGGATGCGCCGTACCAGGTTGCGCAACATCTCCTCGTCTTCCACCAGCAGAATCGTTTCGCTGCCGCGAGGTGGAGCGGTCACCGGTTCGGGCGACGGCTGGTCAATATCCGCATGTTCGCGCGGAAAATAGACGCGCCAACTGGTGCCGTTGCCCACTTCCGACCGCACGGTCAAGAAGCCGCGGTTCTGCTGCACAATGCCGTAGATGGTCGACAACCCCAGGCCCGTGCCTTTGCCTTTGGGTTTGGTGGTAAAAAACGGCTCGAAAAGGTGTTGCTGTACTTCCGGACTCATGCCGCAGCCATTGTCTTCGACTGTCAGCACCACATACTCGCCCGGTTGAGCATCCGGACGGCTATGGCAGAACGCGGCATCAACCTCAACATTGGCGGTACAGATCGACAGGCGGCCGCCGTTGGGCATGGCGTCCCGTGCATTCACCGCCAGGTTGACCAGAATCTGTTCGACTTGAACCGGATCGGTGCGCACCCTACCCAAATCGGATCCGGGCAAGAACTGCAGTTCGACATCTTCGCCGATCAACCGACGCAGCATGCGGGACGAGTGTTGAATCAGCGCATTCAAATCGAGCACACGCGGCTCGATGGTCTGCTTGCGGCTGAAGGCGAGCAACTGGGCCGTCAACGCCGAGGCGCGACCGGCCGATTTACGAATCTCCTCGATGTCGTCGATCAAAGGGTCTGCCGGGCGCAACGACGCCAGCAGCATTTCGGTATAGCCGGTGATGCCGGTCAGGATGTTGTTGAAGTCGTGCGCGACACCGCCGGCCAGTCGGCCGACTGCTTCCATTTTTTGGGCATGGTTGAGCCGGTCTTCCAACTCCCGGCGTTCCTTTTCCGCCCGTTTTCGTTCGCTGATGTCGCGCGTAACACCCAGTACGCCGACCGGTTCGTGCCGTTCATTGCGCAAGAAGCTGAGCGTGTTTTCCGTCCAAATGGTGGTTCCGTCCCGCCGCACCATTTCCAGTTCCAGGGTGCGTGAGCCATAGGGCGGGCTGGTGCGGACGACGGCGTGCTCCATTTCGTCGGCCAGGGCTGCAGCGGCCTCTTGTTGGGAGGACGGGGTCAGCAGCTCGACCACCGGCCGGCGACTGGCTTCTTCGGCAGTGTAGCCAAGCACCCGTTCGACCGACGGACTGACATAGGTAAAGCGGAAGGTGATATCGGTGGTCCAGATCAGGTCGGCGGCGTTTTCGGCCAGCAAGCGATACTTGGATTCGCTCTCGCGCAGCGCTTCCGCCGCTTGGCGGCGTTCGGTGATATCGCGCGAGACGCCCAAAATGCCGACCGCGACACCTTCGGAATTGCGCAGGAACTTGATGACTTGTTCGGTCCAAACGGTCGTGCCGTCTTTGCGCGAGGCTTCCAATTCCAGCGTCCAGGTTGCCCCCGGCGTTCCCTGGCCGGCTAGTTCTTTGGGCAGTTCTGTGGCGAGCAATTCGGTCAACCGCGCCAGCGACTCCGGCGTCAAATGGTCTTTTAGCGATTGTGCAAGCGCTTCCTCCACGGTGTAGCCGCAGAGCCGCATCACCGCCGGGCTGACGTATGTCAAGCGCATATCCATGTCCATGATCCAAATGGTGTCAGCCATGTTTTCGGCCAGTAGGCGGTACTTGGCTTCGCTTTCACGCACCGCTTGTTCTGCCTTGCGCCGCTCGGTGAGGTCGCGCCAAACCGAGATCAAGGCGTAAGGCCGGCCGTTAGCCCGACGCAGGTAACGCGAATGGGTCTCAAACTGCACAATGGTCCCATTCTTGTGGTAGCATTCGATCTCGGATCGCGTAGTCGTCGGCTTTTCGATCATCGCGATCGCCATTTCAGTTTGGTTCAATGCCTGCACTTGTCGGAGCGAAGACGGCGTCAACAGACGCTCCAACGGCAAGGCCAGCAGTTCTTCCGGCGAGTAACCTAGCAAAGTCGAAACCGAAGGACTGACGAAAGTCGGTTGGAGGTTGAGGTCCGTAACCATCACGATGTCGACCACGTTCTCCACGACCAGGCGATAACGCTGTTCGCTTTCGCGCAGTTTTTCGTCCATCTCGCGCCGTTCATTGGCGTCGCGCAGCAGCGTGATGACACCGTAGGGTGTGCCGTCACTATGGCGCAGGAAGCGCGAATGGCTTTCGCACAACACGGTCGAGCCGAACTTGCGCCGGGCGCGAACCTCGGCCCAGATCGTTCGCGCGGGCGCATGCGGACCGAGCGCGAGAAGCTCGCCCATCGTCTGTTGGACATACTGCAGCGAATCGACTGTCAGAATGCCTTTTGCACCGAGCACCATTGCCTCGTCGACGGTGTAGCCCAGCACGCGCTCAATCGACGGACTGACGTATGACGGCGTCATTTCCAAATCGGCCACGACGACGACGTCCACAATATTTTCCACCACCATTCGGTATCGCTGTTCGCTTTCCCGTAAGGCGTCTTCCGCCTCCCGCCGTTTGGTGATGTCGCGCAATACGGAAATCAGCCCGAAGACGGTGCCGTCGGTTTGGCGCAGGAATCGGCTGTTGGCTTCCAAGAGTAACGGACGGCCATCTTTGTGGGCCATCCGGAGTTCGATGCGGTTGGTAGCTGGGGGGGCGGTGGCCGCGTGCGCCAATTCGCTTTCTTGGACGGCCATCGCCAGATCAAACGATTGCCGATCCATAATCTGATCCAGCGGCAATGCCATCGCTTCCTCTACGGTATAGCCGGCCACGGTTTCGACGGACGGACTGATGAACAGTGGGTGCAGATCGAGATCGGTGACCACAACGACATCGGCGGCGTTTTCCACCACCAAACGGTACTGTTGTTCGCTGACGCGAAGCCGTTCTTCGACTTCCTTGCGCGCACTGATGTCGCGGGTGGTGCCCTGGATTTCTACCGGTTCGCCCGCTTGGTTACGGATGATGACGATGGTGATGTCCACCCAGAGCAACTTGCCGTCGCGACGTCGCATCTGGCCTTCGATGATGCACGGACGCCCTTGGTAGGATGGATCGGCAAGGCTATCCTGCAATGTGGTCAGGATTTTGTTCAATGTGTCAGTCGTGACGACGTCATCCACGGAGTGGGTCAACGCTTCTTCAACCGAATAACCGAACAAACGCTCCACCGCCGAACTCACGAAGGTGAATTTTAGATTGAGATCGGCCTTCCACATCACATCCGACGATCGTTCAGCGAGGAAGCGATACAAACTTTCGCTACGGGCCAGCGCTTCGGCGGCCCGCATTTGTTCGCTGACATCGGCGGTCATGACCACCACATTCTTGACCTCGCCCTGTGCGTCGCGAATGCCATAGAAGTGATGTTCTGTCAGTAGCGGGATGGTACGGCAAAACCGAAAACAAACGCAAGAAGCCGAAAAAACGCGGGCCTACAAGGGGTTAGGCAAGAAGGCCGACCGAAGGATGGTTTGGCAAAAACAGGCCGTTTTGAGGCCGTTCTGAGGCCGTTCCCGCGCGCCATAGGATTGATCTAGCCAGGCAATAGGCAATCTTTAACAGCGAGTTAGGTGCATGGTCACTTGCCAAGAGTAACTGTGCCGCGCTGAGCGATTGAAAACAAATCCGAGAACAACGTATAAGTGATTGAAACGAAAAAGAAAAACAATATCGCGCCATATCATACATAACTGAGCGCGTCGAGCGGAAACAGGCGCGTTCGGAGCACAACGAACAGTCAAAAAAACTAAGCACATGGTGCTCAGTACGAAAAGGCAATACCTGGCGTACACAACTAGTCATCCGAGTTATCCGCCTTCATTCTTCGAAGGTACGCCAGCACCTCTTCTCGTGGAATCCGACGAACCTTTCCGGTTCTAACCACCTGCAACTCGCCGGATTCCATCATCCGATGAATGGTCATCCGGCTGCGGTGGAGCGATGAAGCCGCCTGTTTGATTAGCAGAAGACGATCATCCGGGACTTCATCAATCATCCTGTCGAACTCGTTTTCGGCGTGTCTATCGCGGCGGGTGTCCAAGGCCATCACCTAGGCACCTCCAGTCCGACGCCATAACGACCGAGGATTTTCAGCACGACGGGAATCGACCCCACGCGGACATTGGCGCCCTGCTTTCCGCGGCCATATCGCTGGGCCACGTCACGCAGCATCAGACGGTCTTGCGGATCGAGCGGAGCGGATTCCAGAGCGCGACAAACACGAGCCAGCACCTGGTGGCGGCGCAGCGCCATCGGCTTGAGCGCGTCGATCACCGCGTTGAGTTCGCCACGCGTGACCGGCCGGTCGAACCGCCGCTTGAACTTCGGAGAATCGGACAGCTTCAAGCAGAACTGGCGGAAGTCGTCGGCCGACATATCATTGAGTTGGCGCAACGTCTCGCAGATCATCCGCTGGCGATCAGTGGACAAGGCATCGGGGTTTCCCGGTTGGCGACGCCGCGCTGGCGCCGATTCAGCCCGAGGTTCGGCGACACCTGATTGCAGATTGTGAAGGTGATCTTCCATACGGGATAGAAGGCGAGCCCAGCCGCGATCATCAAGGGCTGTCGAAGACGTTTGCCCGCCGGAAAGCTCCGCGATCCAACCGCGGACCAGGTGCTCGACATCGTCTTTCGCCGCGCCGATCCGGACGAGCTCGGCCTCGATCGCCCGGCGCCTGGCGTTCGCGCGATGGAAGCGAGTATCAAGTCGGCGCGCGGCATTTTCCATCAGAACGGCCACCCCGCCGGGATCACGCCGAGCAGAACGCCGGCCTGCACCGCCGCCAACAACGCAAACACGCCGCCGGCGATCGCCATGACCAGGCGTCCTTCGCGAGCGAGGCGACGGCGCCACTCTTCGTTGAACGAACGTTCGAGCTCGTGGTCGATGGGATTCATTTTATTGTCTCCATTTCCGTAATCTCGACCGCCAGCGACGGTGTCCAGACGTTGTGCGATTTCGGTTTCATGTCCATGTGGACGCGGGTGAACCGCACGGCCAGGCGGCCGACGCAGTGAACGCGAGTTGCCTTGTCCGGCTTCGCGCCGAGCCAGCCGCGCGCGGCCTTCTCGACGAGCGCTACTTCAAAGAATCGCTCGCGGCCGTGATCGTCGGGCGGCAGGTAGAGGCGCGAATAGATCACCGGCTCGCCTTTGCCGGTGAAACGTTCATCCCACCCGCCACGCAGCGTGCCGTCGATGATCAGCAGGTTGATCGGCGCGCTCATCCGGCCTCCTCCGGCGCGGCGAATGCAATAACACCGCCCGCGCCCCGCGGCCGCACGCCGTCGTTCTTGCGGCTCACCAGCGGCCGCGCTGGTTCTTCGGCGTAGACCTTGCCAACGACGCGGAATTCGACGCGATCCTGGTACTCGGCTTGCTTGCCCTTGTTCCACTGCTGGACGGGGCGGTAGTAGCCGACGACGCGGCTGTATGTTTCAACTTTGCAGACACAAGGCATACGGCATCAGTCCCCTTGTCCGGGCTCGTGATTGTGATATATAAATATCAGTTCGAAACAACTTTTGATGGAAAGGATCGAATCATGGCTATGGCTGAAGGTTGGATTTCCGATGCGGCAAAGGCCGCTATCTATGAGATGATCAGAGTAAAGCCGGATGCATTTTTGAAAGACGGAAACGTTCCGGACCAGATCGACCCGCAGAAAACCAAGGACGTGGTAAAGGCCATTCATGAGGCATTCGTGGCGGAATTCGGCTCTAAGTAGCCACGAACAAAATCTACGTCTAGCGCGCCTGATTGACATCATCGCGATTTCCTAGGCTGCAGCTCCACCGGCAGACCGTGCGGAGTCATCCCGGAGACCGCGCGCTTTTCAGCCGGGAACAGTCGTGCCTTGCACATGCCGCAGCGGCGCTCCTGGTAGCCCCTGGAATTGACCTTTCCGAAGAAGCCGTAGCCGCAGAACGGGCAGTGGCCGGCGTAGAATTCGAGCGCGACTTCGGGTGGCATCAGCGCACCTTCCTCAACCGGCGCATCGGCACGCACATCCTCGAGCCGTCCGGCAGGACGACGGCGACGTTGTGCGGGCCGTGTCCACGCCAGGTGTTGACGACGACGCAGCGCAGGCCCGCGCCGCGGCCGCGGCCGTGGATGATGTAGACGACGCCGGTGAGGTCAGCAGCCATCAGCGGCCTCCGGCGATCGCGGCGCGGTCGAGGTTGGCAGCCACGGCGGCACGAATCTCGATGTTCTGCGCCGCAACCCAACCTTCAATTTCAGCGGCGGACATCCGGCGCTTGCGCGACTTCGGTTTGGCCGTTGTCCAGCCCTGGTCGGCCAGCCACTTGTCGATTGCCGCGCGCTTCACGGCTACCAACGCCGTGGATTTTTCCGCGACATTCGCGGCGGCGGTGGCGTCCTCGCGCAATTGGTCGAGCTTGCCCGCGATCGCGCCGGCGCAGCCGAGGCAGAACTCCTCCAACATCGCGCCGGTGGCCTTCGGATGTTCGAGGCAGTAGGCGTCGATGAGGTTGCCGATTTGCCGCAGCAGGAAAACGTAGACGTAGCGCAGCACGGCAATGTCAGACTGCCGGCCGACCGCGATCAACGAGATGTACTGTCCACCACCGCGACCGCGCGAGGTGTCCCGTAGCGCCTGGCAGTCGTGATGGTGCGCAACCGCGCCGAACAACGCGATTTCCCAGTCGGCGATTTTCTGGCGCGCTTTGCCGAACGCCTGGCAGCCGATTTCCGAAGCCACGCGCGACAGGTCAGCCTCTTCCAAGTCGTGAGCCAACATCAATTCGCGCGCGCGGTCGGCGGCGACCGCGGCCTCGTGCGGATTGTCCGACTTGGCCAGGCGCAGCAGTTTCTGGATTTTGGCGATGACCTGGTCGCGGGTCACGGCTGAGCCTCCTGTTCCATTCCCGGCAGCTTCGGCCTGAGATCGTCAGCGATCTTCCGTAGCGCCGTTTCGCGCTTCGACAGATCGCCGATGTAATCCTTCAGCGTTCCAGCCACTTTCTCGATGACGTCCGGATCATCCTCCCACCAGTAGCCATTCGTTCCTGGCGACGACATGATCGGGAAATGTTGTTCAACGACAAGGAAGGCGACGATTTGGCGCAGCTCGCGGTCGGATGTACCGGTGCGCTCGCACAGCGCCGAACGGCTGATGGCGTTTTGTCTTCCACGGTGTTCGCGCAGGATGTCCGCCACGCGATCGATGATCGTAGCCGGCGCGTTCTCGAGCTCAGTGGCCCGGCCGGTCAACGTCATCTCGGTCTGTCCGTTCATGGCTCTCGCCGCCTTCCTCTCCGAGCGACCCGCCGCGGCTCGTCAGGTTTCCCCCGCTCTTCAGTAGCGGATACCGGGCACGACTGACTCCCTGCCCAGGACTGGCGCGATCAATTCCGCGCGCATTCAGCGCCATCGGTCGCTCATGCAGCGCCCGGCCGCGCCGGGGGTTGCATCAGAGACCGGTTGCCGGGCCCGCGTTGCCCGTCTCGCGGGCCCGGACTTCCTCGCCAAAATCAGCCGCCAGGTGATCGGTCTGGCGTGGCGCGCCTTGTTTTGCACGGCGGTTTTTGTCCCGACGGGTTTGGTCCGCCAACTACACCCTACCTAGCTCGCTAGGCTAGGAACGCGCCTTCCTTCGTCTTCACGGGTATGCGGTGGGTTTTCAAAGAGCGAAAAAACGAAAACGGTCACTCGCGGTGGGGCCGGTCGCCCGGCCCTGCCGTGAAGGGCCGCTAAGCCGCCGGCTTCTTTAGCTTTGGCTGCTCGGCTTCGAGGTCGAGCTTGGTTTTAATCTCAAAGAGTTCGCGCGCGTCTGCCCAGCGGTAGCCGGCCTCGTCGATTATTTGGTCGGAAAGCTTCTCGACGACTTCCAGGTTGACGGTGCGCACGGTCTTGACGGCATGGTCGTAACCGTGATAAAGGAGATACTTTACCGCATCTTCTTCTGACACGTCATCCTTTAGCACCAGGTGGCGCGGCGCGGTGCGGAACCCGACCGTGCCCCACGACAGTTTCAACGACTTGTTCTGCCACGCCGCCTGCAGCTTTTCGGCCGCGGCTTTGATCGACTTGCGCAGCGCGGAGATCACGCCTTTCTGCGACTTCTCGACCTTGTCGAACTTGGTTTTTGCTCTCAAAAGTTCGTCGTTGTAGTTTGCGCGCGCCGCCGCGATGGCGTTCTGCGCGTCGCAAATTCGGCGCAGGGCTTCGTCGAGGTGGTCATTCGTCCAATCCTTCGCTTTCGCCGGCAGTTCGATCGATTTAATCATTGTTGCGCCTCCAGAATCCGGCAGCCGCTGCCGGTGTGTGGTAGTTGCGATGCGGCGACTTCGATGTCGCAAAGTGTGACTGACCGAACCGCGCCGCGGCCGCGTTGCGACAGCGCGGCGGTTTCGGCGCGATCGATCTCGGTCACGATTTTGTTGAGAACTGAATAGTCGACGGCGTCGCCGGCCATCAGCTTGATCGCCAGCAGCCGCAGCCGTTGCGGCAGATCGCGGGGAACGCCGATCACAATCGCGTCCGGTTCGGACATTCTCGATCCCCCTACATTTCCGCCGGACGCCGCAGGCGCAGCATCCGAGCGATGAAACGGGCGTCGCAGGTCTCCGGTTTTACCGCGAGCATTCCTTTCGCCGCGATGGCCGTGTTGACCACGGATCGCATGGACGGGAAGACGGCGGTGTCGGCGAAGAGCTCGACGGCGTTGTCCGTCGCCTTCGGCAGAATCTGCTTCACCACGCTCTCGATTTGCTCGAAGTTCGGGCCGTCGATGAGGTTCTTCTTGTCGTTCTTCTGGTCCGGAACCGGCTGGTGCGAGACGCGGATGAAGTCGGAGAAATCCATCACCCGGTCGTAGGTTTCGTGGTCGATTCGCCGGCCGGCCGTGATCGTGTCTTTCATCACGGCGTGGCCGATGACCGCCACGCCTACGCCCGCTTGCTCGACGATGGCCGTCAAGAATTCGAAAACCCGAAAGCCGAGAATCTGGCCGTCGTTGATGATCAGAAAGCGAGGACGCGCCTTCAGGTTGTCAATGATGAGGCGCGACATCCGCGCGGGCGCGCGGTAGGTTTCCTCTTCCTTCCCTTCCAGCAAACGCAAAAGTTCGGCGCAGAAACCTTTGGGCTCGGCCATCCCGTAGCGGCACATCACGATCATGCAGCCCTTCGGATCGCGCCGCACAAACTGATCGGCGGCGAAGGTTTTGCCGACACCCGGCGGGCCGTAGACAATCGCCATCCGGCGGCCGTACTTGGCCATCTCAAGAGCGGTAGTAATCGTCTGGTAGGCCGGGGTCTCTACAGGCTTGAGCACGATGCGAGCTTGGTCGGTGCGTTCGACCCGCTCCAGGAATTGCAGCGTTTCACGGGCCACGGCGAGTTGATCGCCGTCCGTGTACGTGCCGGCCAGAAAGCGGTTGACCAGGGCGCGACTGCGGCCGATGCCGCGCGCCACGTCGCCCTGGCTGCGCTTCGGGCTTGCCGCGATCCAGGTCTTGGTCTCGCGGATCGCCAGCGCGATCAAATCGGCCGGCGATTGGTTTTCCGCGTGCAACTCACGGACGTTGCTTTCACTCATTTGCATTTGGGTCTCCTTCCTCTTTCGGTTTACGGTAGTAGTCGGACCAACGCAGCGGTTCTTCATCATCCGGCGTTGGCTGGGCGGTAATGGAACGAAATAGCGCGGCCCTGGACTCGGCCGGAGATTCGACCGGCGGCAACGCGGGCGCGTTGGCCACAAGTTTTCTTTCCATGCGATCAAAGTCGGCGGCGGTGGCGATAGACGGGTGGCCGAATGGAGCGGAAACCGTTTGCGGCATAGAAGGGGTCGCCGCCGCCGCCGTGGGAGGGCTGTCGGGGTTCGGCACAAGCTGTTCGTGCGCGGCAAGAACCTGCTCGGTGTAAGCTTCGCGTTCGCCGTCGAGGGCGATGGCCTTCTGGCGGATGCGCCGGCGACGCCGAGCCAATTCCTTGTGCTGAGCCTCGCCGCCGGGGAGCTGCGAGGCGCGCGGATCGCGCGAGGCGACACAGAGCGCGTCGCCGCGCAGGCTGGACACGAACAGCTTGGAAACGTCCTCCGGATCGTACGCTACGATGACCTGCGTCCCGGCCAGCGGCAGATCGTCGCTGAAGTACAGCGCGCCAAGGAATTCGAGGCCGTCGCGGCGGATAGTGACCTTCGTCCGGTTCATCAACAGGAAGCGCAGCCGCTCGGCCGGAATGGTCTTGACCGGACGGGCATTGATTTCTTCTTCCCAGATTTGCAGCGGCGAACGGCCGTGCGCGCCGTGGGCCTTGTCCATCGGTGTCACGCGCCAGTCGTTAACCAACCACTGATCGAACGCGTACCGGAACTCCTCGAACGTCGGCAGAAGAGAAGTGCGGCCGGTTTCGTCGATTTGTTTTTGCGCTTCGGCCAAGATGCGCCGGCAACGTTCGGGAACGTGCTCCGGTCCTTTGCCGCAGTAGGTGGGCCACTTCTTGGCAAAACGACGGACGACTTCCTGGAAACCACGCTCGATGTTCTTCGACTCGCCGCGGCGCGGAAGCGTCGCGGTGAACGGAATATCGAGCAGAGCCAGCACGCCCTTTACTTCGGCGTCCTGGCTGCGCGGGAACTTGCGGTGGTGCTTGCCGGCGATGTAGTGCTTCGAGGTGAAGTCCATGCCGCCGTCGTGCTTTACGCGGCGAGGAATGCCGCGTTCAGTGCACATCTGGTAGAAGGCTTCGTTGATCGTTTCGGTATTGGGTTTCACGCAGACGACGTGGCCCAAGTCGAGGCGGGCCTTTGCGTCGTAATACAGCGTCAGCCACGGTCGAATGATCTTCTGGCGGCGCACCCGCGGTCCGATCTGTTCCTCGATCGTGCACCAGGCGTCGAAACGATGGTGATCGCCGATCGCCACATCCATCGGCCGCAAGTCTTCATAGTCGAGACGGCGATGTGGCTCCCACTTCTTCCAGAACGTCTCGCGGCCTTCGTGGTAGTCGATGACGAGCTGGCATTCCGGCGAACGGGCGTAGGCGCACACCGTCGTGTACGACGGCATCTGCCTGCCTTGCGACTTGGCCAGCTTGTAGACCCGGTCCCAGGCCGTCGCTTTGTCGCCGCGGCTGCGCAACGTCGCGCGAATTTCCGCCCTGTCTTCATCGGTCAACAGCAGATCGCCGGCGCGGTTTCCGTAGGAATCGACCAAACCGGCGTAGCCGTCGCGCTCGTATTCCTTCAGCCAACGCGTCAGCGAACGCTCACTCAGATCGGACCGAGCCTCGCAGAACAAATGGATCGCGGCGACCTTGCCAATAGATGAACGCGCGCGCGCGTCATCATAGAAGAGGCCGAAGTCGCGGATCACGGCTAGCTTGTGGTCGGCTTTCTCCCTTGCCCATTCCGGAACGTTTGCCCGCACGTCCAGATCAGACAGCGTTGGGTCGGTTTCAACAGTGGTTAGGCGCGGACTAGAGGCTTGTTCACGGCGAACATAAAAGCGCCGCTGCGCGTCTTCGGGCAGCGAGGACAGGGCAATTTCGTAGGACTTCCCGTTCGCGCCACCGCGACCCGGCACCGCGCGCCAGGTGAACTCGTCAAGTCGGCGGCGAATGGCGACCGGGTACGAGTCGAGCAGATCGGCCGCGTCGGCAACGGATAGCCAGATCGCGGATGCCGCCGGAGAAACGCACGCCACCGCGAGCCCGCCCGCCTCGGATGAATCAGGTCCGGAGGGCCCCGGGAGGGCTTGCTCTGGACGGGCGGGCTCGCAGTGGCGCGTGTTCATCGGCCAAGCCTCCGGCGGACGGCCGATTTCCTTGCGGCGAGATCTTCTTCATCGAGAACGATCTGCCCGAGCTCGGCCAGGTCGCGTTGGCGTTGGTTTGCAACCGACCAACCGACCGGTGCCATCAACGCGTCTAGCGCGTCACGCAGATCGAAGACGAAACAGGCAGCGATCGTTTCATCGGCGTCAAGGCGGTGCGATTCGTTTTGCTCGATCTTTTTCCGCAGGTTCGGAACCGACAACGAGCGGCCAAGCAGGGCCGACATACGGTCGGCAATCTGCTCGATCGACAATTCCGACTGGTGGAACTCGCGCCGGATCAACTCATTGAACGGATCGATCGCTCCCGCGAGCGCGCCCATCTTGCAAGCGAGGCTGAGACTGAGTTGTCCGGCGGCTGTCTTATTTTTCTGCTTCTTAGACATTGCCCCCGCCGCCCTTCTCGTGAGACCGTGGGGCTGCGAGGCCAGACCGCGCAAAATTGGACGTTTTCTGTTGTCCCTTGCGCGTCATCTGAAACCGTGTCATTGATGTCCTCGCGATCCTGATTCGGGGGCATTGTAGATCATTTTGATCTAGCGTGTCAAATTAAATTTATCATGGTGATATAGATGGCTAGTAGTGTCGGCGAAAGGCTTTCGGAGGCGATTTCCAAGTCAACGTTAAAAAAAGTGGAAATCGCCAAAAGGTTGAACATTTCTCCACAACAATTGAACCACTATTTGTCGGGATTCAGAAAACCAAGTTTCGACATGGCCAGCAAGATAGGACTACTTCTCGGTGTTGACGCAATATGGCTGCTGTTTGGAAGAAAGGAATCTCCACCTATTGAAGTAAAATTCCTCCCAGCAACGCCGACGATTGAAAAGGCATTCAAGAGACAGCCACAAACTTACTTCTTGCTTCCCCTTGTCTCTGGTGAAGTCGCTGCTGGGGCTCCTTCGATAGTAAATGAGGAAGACATTATCGATTTTGTTCCATCAATCTATGATGTTGATTGGTGTCCGCATCCTGAAAAAACCGTTTGTGTTCGCGTTCACGGAAGCTCAATGGAACCAACCATCCCCGATGAAGGAATCGTCGCAATAGACCTCGAACAAAGAACTTGTAACGATGGTGATATTTTTGCATTGCGAATAGGTGAAGGAGTGACAATCAAAAGAATGATCGATACACATACGAAAAATTGGGTTGGCCAGCCAGACAACAGAGACAGCCGTGAACTCTACATTTTCGAGCGAGATGAACTGGTTGATGCAATTATCGGAAAAGTGGTTTGGTGGTGGGCAAGGCCCAAACAATGGAGGCCATATGCGAGACGACTTCGTTAGTTCCAAGATTCACCAACGCAAGGTTGCTGATCGAAGTAGGTAACCGCCACGATGGTAACCGTTGAGCAGATCGTTGACGCGATCATCGGGCGCGTTGTATGGTGGTGGAGCAAAGGATAACTAGGAGGTAGCGTTATGCGTAGGATTATTATTGCAGTCCTGCTCGCGAGTGTTGTGTGCGCGATCTTCGGCTCAGCATGGGCCCAGGAATCGACAACTGATGTGCAGCGGCGTGTCGTGTTGAACGTTCAAGAGAAGAACCCGCGCCATGCCTACTGGCTTACTTTGTGGCCCGTGTTCGGTCCGTTCGTCGGCGCCGAGTACGCCGGCAGCAGCCCCGTGTCGTCGAGCATTCCGGCATCGCTGACGAAGCGTGCCTGGATTTTCGCGGCGATCGACTTCGCGGAGATCGCGGCCGGCGCGGGGTTGGGCTACTGGATCGGCATGTCCGCCGAACCGGAAACAACGGAGAGTTACACAGAAGAGCACAACGGTGTCGTCTTGCACGGAACGCGGGGAACAGGAGAGAAGCAAGAGGGCAACAGGTGGATCGGACTTGGCGTCGGCGCCGCCCTGGGCATGATCGGGTCGGTGGTCACTAACATCGCCCCGGCCGGATTCAACGCCAACTACTGCGTCGAATACAATCGCAAGTTGCATGAGGAGTTTCGGTGGCGCGCGCCGGAAGTGTCGTACTTCGACGATGCCTATCGCGTGTCGTGGGGAATCTCGTTTTAGATTTCTGGTGGTCGTCAGAAGACAAACCGATGCAGAAGAAATAGTGCTGCGCCGAGCGCCAGCGTGGCAAACCACGCGCAGTAACCGGCTATGACGTCAACCGACATCGTGACCTGCACGACAACCGCAGTCGCCAGAAGGCCCACTGCGACAGTGATTTCCTGTTCAATTCGGAAGAAGAAGTGGGTATAAAGGAGCGCTCTTCTCAGTCTACGGAAAAAGCATCGGAATAGAGATCCGCTATTTCTCGCCCACCAAAGGAGAGTAGAAGAGCGTTTGGACCGCCACAGGAACGGCAGAAACATTCAGAGTGTTTCCGTTCATCGCGGCCGGAGTCGTCTGGTGCACCACTGGATCGCGGACCAGTTGCATGCTTCTGTCGATTTGTAGAGCAACGTTGGCGAACTCCGCGGCGAGACGTGGCGACCAGCCAAGATTCTCATAATACGTTTTGTTCATTTCCTTCGCCCCGCTCAGTGTTGTTGTGCACGTTGTCGAACGAACCGATATTTCGGCGACACCACCGCTTTGGTAATTGGTGTCCGATCAAAAATCCAGTTGCATAGAGCCCATAGTCTCTTCATTGCTCGTTCCAACCCGTCGACGTCTTCCGGTCGATCGATCCGAAGGCGAACCTCTTTCAACAGTAATTCTCGAGTTATCGCGTGACCGTGGCTTTTCCACCGATCATGTGAAGCCAAGGCTGAGGCAATTTCTTGAGCCGTTTTTTCTTTGTCCTCAGGAGTGACGGCGGAGCCATTGGAATGAGTGGTCCAGTTTTTAAATTTGTAGTTGGTCAGAAACTCGGCCGCCATCACTATCGAATACTGGGAAGCAGACATCGTGTCCGCCAATTCCTTCTTGTCGAGGCTGTCGATCGTTCGGACCGCTGACCAAGGAACTGGCAGTCCCTTTTTCATTGCCTCTTCGCCTTGCTTCTGCAATTCCTGAACCAACAGCAAAAGGGCTTGGGCTGGAACGTATCGACCATCCTTTGATGGCACCTGCGGATCTATTGGGCCAAGGCACGCTCGAGGAGTCATCCAGATTCTGTCGCCGGATAGCGCAAAGATCGTGCCCGCGCTCATACAGTACGATGGCAGAAGAAAGTCGACTTCATCGAACCGCGGGCGAAGTGCATTGACAAAACGACTGACCTGATGTGCTGACCCACCAATAGTTGTTACAAAAACGTCGACCTTTTTTTCGTTACCTGGGATTTGAGCAATCATTTCGTGGAAAGGAAGATCGTCCTTCTGATCGATACCGCATTCACCGTCCGCGGCGACCACGTTGCCGATATAGCTAATGCAGGGGCGTTTGCGCACGGCCTCGATTTCCGCGATCCCTTTTGCTATTTCTGCGACCAGATCAACGTTCGGAGATGTAACGAGCGAAACGATACTTCCGTACTCGTTGCCATCCTGCATATGGTCCAGAAGTGAGTTGACAAATTTCGGTGCAGCTTGTTGATGAGTCACGTATTTCGGCTGTGGTCTATGGTGTTTAGTCACGATCCAGACCTCTCACCACTATTACGGACGAAATTGTCGATCTCCGAAGGCCAATTGACGAACACCCGCATGCGCAATCATACAAACGTAGTCTAGTTTGTCAAATTGGCCGTAACTCACATCAGACTATTCAATCATACGTTCAGTTTTTGCTGTTCTCCTTGGGGGGCTACCGGTTTCGGTGCCTTTTTGAACGTGGCATCCACCTGTTTGACCGGAGGCATGTCGATCTTCTTTCCGGCGAGCAGATCGGCGACGGTGAGAAGCTGAATCTTTGGGTGATTCCGCGCCCACGTTTTCGACTCGAAGAAGCCGGCGGTAGCGGCCTCGACCTTCATCGGCGCGGTCGGTTCCGCCATCGAAATGAGCACGCCGATCGCAGCCTTCTCGCGGTCGAGCACGCCCTTTAGATCGCGCACCTGTGAAGCCGTTACGTGGCCGGCCTTCACCGACAGGATCACGCTTTCGAACTTGCCGGGCTTGTCGCCCTGAAAGACGATCCGGCCGTCGATGCCCTTGTCCGCGCCCTTTTTCTGTTCGACGGGACGTGCACCGACCAAGCCGAGCGCCCACCACTGGAACTGGTAGGGGTCGGCCGCGGCCAGCGCTTCCGCATCGGGCACGCTCGTAGGCTCGCCGATCACGTCGAACGCCGCCGCTTCGCCGAACGAATCCTTCAGCCGCGTCTTGATCAGCGTGATGGCGAGGTGCGTGATGTCGATGCCGATCCACGGCCGGCCCAGCTTCTGCGCGGCGGCGATTGTTGTGCCGCAACCGCAGAAGGGGTCAAGCACCACGTCGCCGGGGTTGGTGCTCGCGTTGACGATGCGTTCGAGCAAAGCAACGGGCTTCTGGGTTGGATATCCAAGTCGTTCTTGGGCCTGAGAATTGATCGGGGGAATGTCATCCCACAGAGAGGGCATTGCTGCACCTTTCATCTCATCGAGATAACGGACAAGGTATGGCGTTCCGCTCTTTGACCATTCTATTCTTCCGGCTTGATCGAGGGCTTCTAGCTTGTCTCTAACTACGCGCCATCCCCATTCTGGGAGGAAACCTTTGTACTCGTAAACGAGATTCGGCCTCGCGCCCATGCTGGCGGAACGAATGATATTGTCTAATCTGTAGATGCGGCCATTTTTGTCGGCGCGGTTATAGTGCGTTTTCAAATATTTCGGGTCGTGCGGTACATGTTGAGCATTCCAAATCGAGTATCGTCCACGAGAGTAGTAGAACAAGCAGTCATGGATATCGGCGAACTTGCGCGCGTCATTA
This sequence comes from uncultured bacterium, assembly GCA_964511015.1. Taxonomy (GTDB): domain Bacteria; phylum Lernaellota; class Lernaellaia; order Lernaellales; family Lernaellaceae; genus FEN-1099. The sequence continues at coordinate 19,551 of CAZEDX010000051.1, forward strand.
TGTGAACTCGTGCGTTTCCAGATTATCTCGTTTCTAAAACAATCGGGCCCGAACACCGCGTCCATCAGCATCTTCAGATAGTGGCTCGCGGTCGGGTCACAGTGCAGGTAGATGCTTCCGGTCGGCTTCAGCACGCGGCGCAGTTCCACCAGGCGCGGGGCCATCATCGTGAGGTAGGCGAGCATGTCGCACTCGCCAAGGAAGGTGCGGAACGCCTGCAGGCAGTCAGCCACACGGCCGCCGGCCATCACCATCTCGGCGAACACCGCCTCGTCTTCCTGGTCCCAGGTCCAGGTGTCGGTGAAGGCGCGGATCTGGCTCGCGGCTTTCGTGCCGTCCTTTTCGGCGAACAGCACGTTGTAGTTGGCGTTCGAATTGAACGGCGGGTCGAGGTAGACCAGATCGACCGTCTCGTCCTTCACGTACCGTCGCAGAATGTCGAGGTTGTCGCCGTAGTAAAGTTGGTTTTTGGTCGTCATTGTGTCCCATCTCCCTGGTGGCTTCACCGACTTGCAGAAACATCACCAATAAAAAGATGTAACAAGTGTATCAAGTGTATCAAGTGTAACATCCCACCCGCGAAAAATCATGCACGTTAGCCTCGCAGGGAACCTCCTTCCGTTTGGTGAGTGTGGTTCAGGTCACCGGAGGGCGGTCGGGCGGCCGCCCCCCAACTACAAGCGAGGCGATCATGGATCAAGCGAGACCGGCGAAGAAACCGAAGCCGTTTTACCTGAAGCCGAAGTTCATCGCGGCGATGCTGACCGCGGCCGCGATCATCGCGCAGTTGTGCGGCGTGCCGATCAGCGCGCCGGTCAAGGCGTTGATTCCGGTTCTCGTCGGCCTCGTGCCCGATGACGACGCGGTCGATGAAACGCCGTTGAACGACAACGCCGACGATGACGCGGCACCGCGGCCGGGAGAATTGCCGGTTTCCGTGGTGACGCCTCAGTCCGATCCGCGCGGCGGCGAGTGAACCCATGCCGACCAACACGCCGCAGATTCTCAACGCGTGGGGTGATCTGACCATCGCGAGCGCGCTGGCCTTAGCGCTCATCGTTGTCGTCGCGCTGGTGCTGGTGCTGATGTTCCGGCTCGTGCGTTCGACGACGCGCACGCAGGTCGCGCAGAGCCAACTCTTCGAGCGAACCGTGATGCAGTTGGGAGAGGCCCAGCAGAAGAACACCGAAGCGTTGCAGGCGCACACCCAGGCGATTGTCGATCTGGTCCACGCGGTCGGCACCGACCAGGTCAACCAACTGCGCATGGCGTCGGCTTCAACGATGGTGGAATCAACGCGCCGGTTCGATCGGATGGCCGGAGCGCTCGAGCGAATCGACAACGTGCTGACCCGGTTGGATGAACGGGTCGGTGTTTTGGAGAAGAGGCCAGCGGCATGAACCAGAGCGACCTGCGCGAGTGCATCCTGCAAATCCTGCGCGACCAGTTCCCGCGCGAAGTCTTTCGGCGCGAGGTGGACGCGGCAATCGGCGACCGCGCGACCGCCGACGATATTCTGCGCGCGATCGCTTACAGCGGCGACCAGCAGATGCTGACCTGGCGCAGGGTGAAAAACGAATACGCCTACCGTCTCACGGCGGCGGGCTTCCGCCATTGCTGCGGCGATCAGCTTGTCGTGCCCGCGCTCGCCGGACACCTGCTGGACATGCTTTACGTCGATTACCCCCACGCCGTGAGCGACAACGACCTGGAAGGCGCGTTGATCGCGAAGCTGGGCATGAATGAATTCACGCAGCACGACTACGACTGCGCAATCGGTTACCTCGAACTCGCCGAGCTCGTGAAGGCGGAACAGTTGCCGCGCAAGATCGGCCGCAACAATCGCGCCTACCGCCTGTCGGCGAAGGGCGTGGACGTTCTCGACGGCCGCGCCGAAGACGCGGGGGTGATTCTGGCCAAGTGAGCAAGCCCATCGCCGACGCCCGCCGCTATGCCGCCGCCAACCGTCGCAGCCTGACGCGGTCGAGCACGATCGCGCAACTGCCGCCGGACATCTACGCCGCGTTTCTGCGCGACTTCCGGGAAGGCATGGGCTACGAAGCACTCTGCGAGAAGTACAACCCGATCATCGACGAGTTCAACCGCGGAGCGACTCCGGTGGCGTTGATCGGTGGAGGAACAAAGCCGCCGCCGCGCGTGCCGCACCTTTCGACGGCGGCGATCAGCCGCTGGTGGAAGAACAAAGAGGGGCCGGCCGCGGCGGAAGCGGCCGAGCGCGCACGCGCCGCCGAAACGTACCGCGACCAAATGCTCGCCGGCCTCGAAGCCGGCGACGCGCTGCAGGCAATCACCGGCTTCGCCGAAATGATCGCGCTCAAGCGCGCCGGCGCGCTGGAAGACGTGCCGATCAAGGACCTCGGGTATCTGCTGACTTCGCTCAAGTTCGTGCAGGCTAAGCAGCAAGAGGTCGAACTGAAACGCCAGCGGCTGGAGCAAGACAACCAGCGGCTGCAGCATCAGATCGAGGTCTACCGAGCGAAGGTCGGGCAGGACAACAGGCTCGAGCTCCCGGCGCCGGCGAAGATTTACCAACACGTCGCCGCGCAGATACTCGGCATTCTGCGGACGTTCGGCGAATTGCGGCCCTTGCTCGACAAGTACGCGCGCAACGTATCGACAAGGCTGGCCACCGAGAGCGAACGCTTCGATTGGTCGGAGGTGGTGCATGCCGGCCGGTAAGCGCCAGCCCCCGAAGAAGAAGCGCATCGACGACGCGACGAGCCTGTTCCTCGGTCTGCTCGACTTCGCCGACCAGAAGCACGACCGTCTGCCGACTTCGGGACAAATGCTCGAAATCTACGACGAGGCGCAGAAGATCGAGGCTTGGGCCCGGCGCTACTTCCCGCGTTTGTTAAAAGACCAGAAAACCGGCGCCGACGTGCCGTTCGCGCCGATTCATCATGTGCTCTTCGCCGCGCTGCTGTACTTCCGGTTCAACCTGTGCGTGCTGCCGCGGGGATGGGCCAAATCGACGATCTGCACGGTGATCTACCCGGCTTATCGAATTTGCGAAAAGTTGGACCGGTACATCATGATCGGCAGCTATGTGGCGGACAACGCCCGCAAGATGCTCTACACGCTGCGCACCGAACTCGAAACGAACGCGGCGATCAAGCGCGACTACGGCGATCTGAAAACCGAAGTCGGCAAGTGGACCGATGAGTTTTTCGTGACCGCCGACGACGTGGTGGTCGAGGCGATTTACCAGGGCATGGGCGGCCTTCGCGGCAGCCGATACATCAACGTGCGCCCCGAGCTCGTGATTCTTGACGACATCCAAACGAAGGAAGAGGCGCGCAACCCGGAACGCGTGCAGGAACTTCTCGATTGGATCTATGACGAAGTCCTCAAGCTCTACGCCGATGGCCGCGTGGTTGTGGTCGGCACGATACTGGAAGACGGCGACGCAATTTGCTCGCTAATCGAAGGCGCGGAACTGCTGCACGACGTGGACGCCGCGCTAGCCGACGCGGGAATGAAGACGAGCGAACGCCGGTTCCGTCTGGTGATGATCGAGGCTTCCGACGCGGAAGTGAGCCACACCAACTGGCCGGGCAACCCGCAGTACACCGTCGAGAAGTTGCGCGAAATGCGCACGGAAAACGAGAGCAGTTACGACAAGGAAATGCGCCATCTGCCGCGCAGCCGCAAGAGCCGCGACTTCCACACGTTCCACTACTACGACGCCGCCGAGCTCGCCGGCGCGCCGTTGCGGCTGTTCAACGGTGTGGACCTGATCCCCGGCGAATCCAACCTGGTCGAACGGCGTGGCAAAGACACCGACTACTACGCCAACGTGGTCTTGGCGAAACACCTGGTCACGAAGGAACTGTACGTTTACAACGCGTTCCGCGACCGCGACTGCAGCAAAGCGCAAATGATCGCCCACACGGTTGAGCTTTACGCGCGGTTTGTCGCCATCGATCCGGCGATGCGCGTGATGATCGAAGCCAACCTATTCCAGATTTGGTTTGCCGACACGTTTTTGGAAGCGGCGCACGAACGCGGCCTGTATCCGCCGGTCGACGCCGACGTGGTCAAGGGCGACAAGATCGACCGCATCACGGCCAACGACACGGCGGTAAACACGGGCAAGGTGAAGTTCCTTCGTAACGACCCGTTCCAGGCGATCTTAATTGCCGAACTCAAACACATTCGCAATTCGCGTATGCACGATGACCTGGCCGATGCGTGGGAGAAATCCATGCGCGCCGCCCGCAGACATCATTGTGGCGGCGGCGAAGGCGCGGCGGTTGAGGTCATCAAGCCGCGCGCAATGGGGTTCTGATGGCGACTGCGCCTAAATTGGTCGATCAGTATGGCAAGCCGGTCAAGTCCGCGCCGCTGGTGCAACCGCTCGGCGAACCGTCGAACCGCAAACAGCGGCTGGCCGAACAAGCGGCGATCACCCCCGAGAAGGTCTACTCGGCGATAAAGAGCGCGGAGCTTGGCGAAACGGTTCAACTGCAAGACCTGCTATTCCGCGTGTCGCTCGATCCGCGCGTAACCAGCGATGCGGAAAAGCGGGTCGGCAAGCTGGCCCTCTACCGATTCGATGTGCGGCCCTACGAAGCCGAAGGCCAAGCCGTACAGGACCGCGACGCCGAAATCGCCGCGTTCTGCCGCGACGCGCTCAACCGCGTTCGGGCGCTGGCCGATACGTTCGTGCACCTCGGCTGGGCTCGGCTGCGTGGTTGGAGCGTCGCGGAAATCCAGTGGGGTTTCGCCGGCAACTATTTTGTGCCGCTGGCGATCCGCCCGCGGCCGACGCGCAACTATCGCCCGATGTTGGACGCGTCCGAAAGCTTCGAGATGTACACCGACCAGGGCTGGGCGGGCGCGCCGCTCGAGCCCTATCGCCATATCGTTCATTCGCTGCAATGCGACGGCAGCGTGCTGCTCGGCGGCTTGCTGCTGCGATGCGTGTTCCCCGTGGCCGGGAAGAATTGGACGCTCACGCAGTGGAATCAACTGCTCGACCTAGTAGGCACCGGCATCACCGATGTCACCTATGACGAGGACAAGAGCGGTTCTCTTAAAACGGCGAAAGACATCGCCTCGACCACCGGCCGCCAGTTATGGACCGCCATGAGTGCGGCGTACAAGATCAATCGGCAGTTCCCGTCCGGTACGAATGCCGGCCACAAGGAACTGTATTATGAAGAAAACGCCGCGATCAGCGAAGTGCTGACCGGCGCCCGCCTCACAACCGACCAGGGCCAGAAGGGCACGCAGGCGCTGGGCACGGTGCATCAGGACAACCTCGACGATCTGCGGGAAGGCGACGCCACGCGACTCGCGGAAACGATCACCGACCAACTCATCGTGCCGCTGGTCGTGTTCAATTTCGGGCCGCAAGAACGCTACCCGTATGCGGTGTTCCAGTACGAGAAGGCAGCCGACTTGGCGAAAGAAATCGCGGTGGACAAGGGGCTGCATGAGATTGGCGCCAACCTCTCGGCGAGCGACCTGTACGACCGGTACGGCCGCCGCGCGCCGGAAAGTATTGAGGATCTGATTCCGGGCGCGATCGCGCCGGCAGCCGGCGCGCCGCCGGCGATGGCGGCCACGGGCAAACCGCGCGCCTTCAGCGCGAAAGACACGACGGCCACGGACGAGGTGCTAGCCCTCGACGAAACGCTCCAGAAACGGGCGTTAAACGTCGTCGAACAAGCGGCCGACCTGAAGGCCGCTATCGGCGGACTGCGCGAGCTCGTGGCCGATGTGGAACGCGCGCACACCGGGCGGATCGCTTACGAAGTCTATCGCACGTCGGCGTTGGCGCACCTGGCCGGGCTCTACCGCGACATGGCCGAGCACAACGAACTGCCGAGTGATGCGCGAGCCCACGCGGTGAGTTCGCTGGGGCGGCTGCAGCCGGCGCGGTTGTGGTCGTTGTTGCAGCATGACGGACTAGCCCCGCGCCCGTTCGCCACGGTCATCGACGAGTGGGCCGATGTTCCCTTCCAAGAAGCGGTCGATTGGTTCAAGCGGCGCGGAATCGTCACGGCCGAGCAGTGGGCGGAGCTCGACGCCAACTACCGGCATCGCGCGTTCTACTCTTCGAAGATCGGCACGGTCAACGAACTGCGCACCGTACATGACGGCATTCTGCGCGGGCTCGAATCCGGGGCCTCGACGCAAGACGTGGTGCGCGATCTGCGCCAGCGGCTGACCGGCGCGGATGGCGCGCCAACCTACTCGCGGTCGTATCTGCGTTTCCTGTTCGACGAGAACGTGTCGGCCGCGCAATCCTTCGGCCGCTACCAGCGGCAGGAACGCACGCGCGATGTGCGTCCATATGGGCGATACGTCCATTTCGACAGCGAGCATCCGCGGCCGGCGCACGTCGCAATCGACGGCACGATTCTGCCGCTCGACAATCCGTGGTGGGCGATCAATACGCCGAAGAACGGCTACGGCTGCCATTGCGAACGCACGACGCTCGACGGCGACACTATCGAGCGCCGCGGCTGGAAGGTAAACGACACTGCGCCGGGCGACGTGGCGGAAGCGGGCTTCGACACCACGCCCGACCAGATGGCCGCGGCCGACGAACGCATGAGCGAACTCAAGCGCGTGGCCGCCGACAACGAACTGCTGTACGGCTACAGCATCCCGGACAACGTCATCGTCAGCACCGCCGCCGGCAAGCTCGTGCTCGTCGGCGAAAGGAGCAGTCAGTGAAGGACAAACAGAATTTCTTCGTGCGTTACCGCAACGAGGCGGGCGAAGAATTCAGGGTCTTTTCGTCGGGCGCGATTTTCGAGCGGCCCGAGACCCCGCCGGAATGGCTTCCCCTAGCCGTCGAAGGAATCTACTTCGATTATTGGGACGAAGCGATCCCGACTATCCAGTTCGACCAGGCGTTCTTCGACGCGATCCTGCGCAACTTCTCGTACGACGTGGCGCACAACACATTCTGTCCCGTCGATCAAAACCATGCGCTGCCTTACGGAATGCTCAGCGCCGAGGCCTTGGCCATGATCGATGAACTGCGCCTGGAAGGCGCGATCGGCAGCCGCGTGCTCATGGGCCACGTCCGCTACTGGACCAACGACGGCGCGAAAAAGGCGACCGGCGGCGGACTGCCCTACATTTCGATCTGCCCATTCCATACGCCGCATCCGTCAACCGGCCTTTCGCCGTGGCTGCAATCCGTCGCGCTTTGCGCGAGTCCCTACATGCGCAACATCGGTCCGTATCTCGCGCTGACCGCGTCGGGAAAGGGGCCGCAAACACAGGAGGAGAAGAAGATGAAGAAACTGTTTGCGCTCCTCGGTCTCGGAGACAACGCGACCGAGGACCAGGTGGTGGAGAAGTTCCAGGCGCTGCAGAACAGCGGCACCGCTTACTCCGCCGTCCTGGGAAAAGCGGGCTTGGCCGACGCCAAGTCGGCGGATGACATCGTCGCGGCCTTTGCGGCCCAGGCGATCAAGCCGCTGGCGCTGGCGGCTGGCCTGCCCGAATCCGCATCGGCTGCCGAGATCGAAACGAAGATCAAGGCGCTGGCGTTGTCGGTCGGCAACGCCTCGGAGTTGGCCAGGCAGGTGGCCCAGACCGAAGCCGACGTGAAGAAGTTCAAGGCCGCGCAGGTCATCGCCGACGCAAAGGGCCTGATCCTGCCCGACAAGATGGCGGACTTTTCCGCCCAGGCCCACGCCGATCCGGACAAGGCGCGGCAGGTGCTCGAATACCTGCAGAGCTTCGGCGTGAAGTTGCCGGACGGCCCGTCGGCGCAGAAGCCCGGCAAACCGCCGGACGGCCAGGCATTCAGCGCGGGCGCGATCGAACTGGCGAAGCAGTTCGGCCGCGATGAGCAGTTCCTGCAAGACAACGTCAAGGTGCGGCCCAACTAGGGGCCAGAAAGGAATCTGACATGGCTCTGCCCACCAACCTCGCGCGCCGGACCATTCCGGGCGGCCGCGAAGAGATGTTCAACGTCCCCGTGGCGGCCGGCCAGCACATCTACCAGGGCTCGTCGGTCGATATTTGCGCAGGCTTCGCCAAGAAGTCGGTCGGCTCGCCGACCTCGCTGCAGATGAGCGGGTTGACGGCCATGACCGAGGCCGACAACTCGACCGGCGCTGACGGCGCGATTTCGGTTCTCGTATGCACCGGCCGCATCGAAGCGTTCACCAACGACACCGGCACGCCCCTGGTCGCGGCCGATCGCGGCAAGAAGGTGCGCGCGATCGACGATGACACCGTGGGCCTCGCCGGCAACGGTTCGATTCAGGGCACGTTCGTCGATTTCGTCGACGGTTCGAGCGAGACGCTGGTGTGGGTGAAGAAGGAAGCCCACAAGAAAATCACCAGCGGCGAGTTCGATTCCGCCGCGTTGGGCGCCGGTCTCGGCGTCGATGCCAACGGCAAGATTCAGCGCGTGTCCACGAGTTCGCAGGTGCCGACCACGCAGGTGCTGGCCTCGGATGACGCGATGGTCATCGCGCCCACCGCCTCGTTGGTCAAGTTGGCCTCGGACGGCGGCGCGGTGACCTACGCGACCGCGTTGCCCGCCGGCGTGGCCGGCCAGCGCGTGACCTTCATGGGCACGAGCGACACCGACGTGCTGACGATTCCGAGCGGACTCAACCTGAAGTTGGTCGACGGTCAATCGATCGCGCTCGACAACTACGCCACCCTGGAAGCGGTCTACAACGGTTCGACGTGGGTCGAAGTCGGCCGCGCGACCGGCCAGGCGTGAGAAAGGAGAACAGACGATGAAACGCTTACTTCTGGTCATTACCGTGCTGGCCGTCATTTGCGCCGGCACGCTGATTGCCAATGCCGGGACCGTGGTGTCGTCCGTCCTGGAAGTGCAGTCGAAGACGCTGCAGTTCCTGGACGGCGTGGCCGCGTACTTCGGCACTGACAATGACGCCAATATCAAATTCGTTGCGGCCAACAGCCAAGTTGAACTGACCGGCGCCTATGCCTTCGTTTCGACCAGCACGGTGCAGAAGTTCTACGGCGGTGCGTTGATCAACGACGACAAGACCATCGCTTTCGGCAACGACGGCGACTGGGTGCTCGGGTACGACGCCTCCACGTCCCATAATCTGTTGCTCTCCGCGGCGCTGGCCACTTCGTCGGTTAAGATCTTGCTCGGCAACTGGCTGGTGGGGGCGGGCACGCCCAACATCACTATCGACGGTGGCGATGGGTACGTCACCGATGACTTCGAAGTTGGCGACGACATGATGGTCGGCGGCGACTTCACGGCGAACGGAGCAACTGCCTCGACGATGGCGTGTTTCGACGCCAACAAGAAGTTGGTCAGTTGTTCGCCGACCGTGCGCTCCGGGGCTAACACCGCCTGTACCACGACCTGCACCGGCCATTTGCCGGTGCTCGCGGCGTGGAACACCGACACCTCTTTCAGCATCGTCGCGGCCAATGACGCCGCCGCGGACGGTTGCTACTGCGCGAACTAGGAGGGCCAATGGGTACCCACACCGGCATCGTGAACCTGCAGAAGCTGCTCGACGCGGCGGTGCTGCTGCAGGCGGAATTGTTCGCCGCGCAGAAGGCGCTGAAGGACTCCGATCTGCCCGAGCTCCAGTTGGTCGGCATGATCGGCACCGATGCGCTCGACGTGGACTGCTCGATCCTCGGCCTGGACGACATGCCGAAGGAACTCGGTCCGCAGGGCCGCGAGGACGTGAAGCTAATCCTCGACACCTATCGCAAGGGCTACCGGAAGTTCACGCAGACCCTGAGCCTGAGCGAAGACGACGCGAAGGTTCTAGACGCGAAGGTGCCCGGCTGGAAGGCAAAGATGCAGTCCTGGCCCACCGCGTTCCGCAAGATGAAGGCGATTCTGGCCGGCAACGTCTGCCGCAATTCCACCAGCCTGATCTGCTGGGACGGCAAGCCGTTGGCCGCGACGGATCACCCGTCGTACTACCAGGGCGGCCTGCCGCAGTCGAACCTGTTGACCTACAAGTTCGGCAAGTACGCGCTGCGCGCCGCGATCCTGGCGTTCGAGTCCCTCAACAGTCCGTGGAGCCCCGATGCTCCGCTGTTCAACGTGGCGACGCACATTGGCTACGCCCCCAACATCCAGTTCGAGGTGTTGGAACAGACGATCATGGCGGTGCTGGCCGGGTCGGGCAACGTGATGCTCACCCAGAAGCTCGTTCCGATCAAGATGCGCCGCCTGCCCAACGATTCGTTCGAGCTATACGACCTGTCCGGCGCGGCGCGGCCGGTGGTCGGCGTCTACGACAACCAGTTGGGCGAGGACCTGGAGTACGACCAGGACGACAGCCAGTGGTTCGACAAGCGAATTCTGCGCATCGGCACGCTGGGCAAGGTCGATTATCACCCCGGCGCCTGGTTCACGATGTTGCACTCGACCGGCGCCGAGTACCACGAACTGGACGCTCCGGCGGAATCCTAACCATTAACCGGCACGGGGCGGGCTTCGGCCCGCCCCGCCGAGGAGACGATGAGCTACGCCACGCCGCAATCGATGGAACGGGTCATGAGTTTGCAGCAACTCAAGGACCTCACCGCCGACCAACAGACCGGCGGCGCATACGAGGTCAATTGGGATTTCGTGCAGGGCTATTTAAACCAAGCCCACGGCCGGCTGAATGGCTTTTTGGCCAAGCGCGTGGCCACGCCGGTTGCTAATCCGACCGAAACGTTGTGCGGCGACGAACGCGAACTCGCGCGCATTTGGCTTTACCGGCGCCGCGGCATGGACACGCCGGAAATGGTGAGTAGCGAGAAGCGCATTTTGGAACTCTACCAACTGATCGCGGATGGCAAGGCGGAACTCGACGGCGTGACCAACGTCGGCCAGAAGGTCGAATCCGCGAACGGCGCGGCCGGGGCCAAGACCTCGCCGTGGAATGACGACAATCCGGTGGGGCCGTGATGAGCGAAGCGATCTGCCACGGCAGCATGGACCTTATCGACGCGGGTGCGGCGCGACAAATCCGCCGGGCGATCGAACGCGGTCGCAATCCGGACGATTTGTGGAATCGCATCGGCGAACGGCTGGACGAATCGATTAAGTACAACTTCGAGCAGAGCGGCCGGCCGCAGCGATGGCCCGCGCTGTCGATGGCCACGCTGATGCACATGCGGGGCCCCGCGCTGAAGCGCAAGAGCCAAGGGCGATTCGACTTCGGCCTGCGCACGGGCGCGGCGAAGCGCATCGCCCGGCATCAGATTCTGGTCGGCAAGGGCCGGCTCGCGGAATCGATCGCCTACCGCTACAGCGACACCGAGTTCCAGATCGGCTCGAACCTCATATACGCGCGCATTCACCAGTTCGGCGGGTTGGCCGGGCGCAAGTCGGCGCGCGTAAAGATCCCGCAACGCTCCTACCTGGTCATTCAGGATGACGACAAGCGCGGAATCATCGAAGTCGATATTCCCGCGTTCCTGGAGGTCAAGTGAGAGCGACCTACGCCGGCATCGTGCGCGCCCTGATCGACCGGCTGGCGGTAGCCCGCGACGCGCGCATTTTCCGCGCGGTCGGCTTTTATCGCGGCGACCTCGAAGACTTGCTGGAAGAACTGACCGTCGAGGCGCCCGTGCCGCCGGCGGCGTACATCACCATCGATCGCGAGGACTCCGCGCCGTTGACGCAAACGAGCACGAGCACGGTCATTCATGGCGTGGTGCTCGTGTTCGCCGAGAGTCTGCGGTCGAGCTATGAGGGCGCGGTGGGGCAGACCGGCGCGGCCGGCAACGACGAGCCGAGCGCGGAGGCGCAGCAGGGCGCGCTCGACCTGCTGCAGGCGGCGCGTGATTACCTGCATCACTGGCAGCCGGGCGGCGACGACTGGTCCGGCATCGTGCAGCCCCTTGAATGGAACGGCGCGCAGCATCTGTACTCCTCGAAGAAGCGCAATCTGATCGTCTATCTCGGCCGCTTCACGATCGAGGCGCAGATCGACGAGGAAGCGCCGCTCGACCCGCCAATTAAGAAAGTGAGGCTGACCGCGAAGGACGCGGGCGGCAAGACAGTCTACGAGTCAACCGAAACCCTGGAGGAAGACGGCGATGAGTGAAGCGACGCATTTCTTCCCGAAGCCGGGCCTGAAGGTGCCCGTGTTCGGGAACGCCGCGGCCGACGTGCCGGAAAACGGCGTGCGGATTTCGCCGGCCAGCGAGGGCTACTACCGTCGCTGCGCCGCGCGGGGCGAAGGAACGATCGGGCCGAAACCGGCCGCGGCCAAGGCCGCCAAGCAACCGGCGGCGAAGCCAGCGCCGAAGAAAGACGAGGTGTGAGATGGCCGGTATTGTCTACGATCAAATCGACACCACGGTGGTCACCCCCGCGCTGCGGATGGAGACCAAGTTCAACCCGGCGAACGTGACCAATCTGCCGACGCGTATTCTGGTGATCGGCACGATGAAGACGGGCGCCGCCGCGACGCCCGGCACGGTCATCGAGCCGGCGAACGAATCCGAGATGCGCGCGCAGGTCGGCGGCGGTTCGATCGCGGCGCGCATGTGGCAAGAGGCGAAGAAGCGCTGGAAGGGCGTGCCGGTGGCGATTCTGCCGCTGGCCGAACCGACCGGCGCGAAGGCGCTCGGCACGATCACCTTCGCCGGCGACGCGACGGCCGATGGTTCGGTCGATGTGCAGATCGGCGACAACGTCATCGTCAACATCCCGTATGCGACGGGCGACGATCACGATGACCTGGCCGCCGCCGTTGCCGCCGAACTTACGGCGGGCAAACACCCCGACCTGATGGCGGCGGTCACCGTTCACGGCGACGCGGCCGCGCAGAACGATGTCGAGTTCCTGAGCAAGGGCACACTCGGCAACGAACTGCAGATCAAGGTCACGTTCCGCGAATCGGCCGGCCTGAGCGCGACCGTCGTGCAGCCGACCGGCGGCACGGGCGACGTGGATCTGGCCGACCACGAAGCGGCGATCAAAGCGGCGAACCGCAAGTACATGGCGTTCGGCGTGGCCGACGATGCGAACGGCGCGATCGCCGGCGGCATCCTTGACGATCTGTGGAACGGCATGACCGGCAAGCCCTCGATGGGCGCGATGGGTTCGGTCGACACCTACGCCAACCTGCTCACGCTGTCCGCGGCGGTCAACGCGAAGCACCTGATGATCGTGGCCTCGCCGAAGGGCGTGACCCCGTCTTGGGTCCGCGCCGCCGGCGCGATTGCCATGCGGGCGCGCACCGACTCCTTGGTGTCCCCGGCCGACGCGATGCAGTGGAAGAAGTTCACCGGCTGGCAGCCGGCGTTCCTACCCATCGATCGGTTGAGCGGCGAAGAAGTCAACATGCTGCTCAAGCGCGGAGTCACCCCGTGCGCGGTTGATGGCGCGGGCGTCGATTGCATCGTGTGCGACGTGTGGAGCGAGCACAAGGACGAGAACGGCGCGTACATGCCGTACCCGCAGTTCATGACCTTTAGCGGCATTCTGGCGCTGCGCCATACGCGCGTGCTCGACCGCTGGAACCGCTCGCGGATGGGCGCGGCGAACTGGGGCAAGCGCGTGGTGACCGAGCCGAAGAACGTCACCATCGTCATCGACGACGAGGAAGTGACGATCATGCAGAGCGAGCAGTCCAAGGCGTTCGCGCTTCAGATGTTCAAGGAAGATCAGGCGATGGAGGCCGACCATCTGCTCAACTACGTCACGAAGCTCGGCTTTGAGAACTACGTCCACCAGGTGATCAGCTATGAGACGGGCCAGGTCGGCGTGTCGGCCAACGTCGCGGCGGCAACCCAGGGCGATCAGGGGCCGGA
>CAZEDX010000052.1:0-32616 GCA_964511015.1 uncultured bacterium
TGCCTAAACCGAATGAAGGCCCAAACGAAAGAGCGAAAGATTGTTGACACTACCCGATGGCGGCGGCGCACTTGCGAACTACAACCTCTTAATCGACGTCGTTTCGTTCCATATTGTGTGGTGAAAAGCGATTCGCGGTGACGTGCGAAAGCGCGTCACCGCTTCACCGAAATAATCGCATACCATCCTTTTTCCAAATTAATTCTATTCCGCAAGACTGCCATAGGTGGACACCGAAAGAGCTAGTCGGACAGCCGTGTCCGCGCTGACCAGTCGCACATGTTCCGGTAGGATTCTAACCAAGGCCATGAACGAGTTTTCGAGGTCCAGTCCACCGTCACTGGTCATGTAGACATAGGCGACGGTGCCCCGCGGGTAGTTGGCCAATTCGTCGGCCATGTTCTCCGGACTCAAGTAGAACGATTTGACCAAACCGGCTCCGCTGTCATCGACTCCTCGCCATTCGCGCGGCCGAAACAAAACCACCCTACCACCATCTTGGCCGCCGAGCACTTTGAAGAACTGGTTGGAATCCCACCACGTGAAGGTCGGGATCATATAAGGTACATTGACTGGGAAAAGCCCACTGATAATGCCTCCTGCATGAGCGTACTTCGGCAACACCTCCGACTCCGCGTAGTGCCATGTACTCCACCATTCCCAGTCGACGGAACTGATCGTGCCAAGAAGAAGAGCATCCCGTTCGGTAGCAGCAATGAATTCTTCTTGCGTCTCCTCGTGCATCGATGCCAGATACGCATATAGATGACCGCTGGGCGGGAGCATGAAGTAGTCTTTCCCGGTCTGACGGCTCATTTCGTAGTACCAAGCGAGTACATCGGGTGCGAGATAGGCCAAATGCGGCGATATCGTCCAGGTGATCGGCGCACAAGTGTTATCTGGCTGTGCGCAATCCGCCAATCGTTGCCCAAGCCAGTCACTACGGGCATCCATCATGTAGGCGACGTTGTCGCCGTCGCCCACCACAAAGGCGACATAGGTCAGGTTGGGATCGTAGTCGATTTCCTCCAACTCATTCTGCCTTAGCTCCTGCGGATCGGAAATGGGCTCGCGTCGGGTGGAAAAGAAGGACAAATTGTACACGCCGGCAGTCGCGATATGACCCATATTGCGTGATTCGACGCAACGGGTCTGAGATTCGAAAAGGAAACCGCCAAACACCTTCCAGTAGCTGGCGTACCCGAATACACCGATCGGGCTTGGCCACGGGTTGGCAATCGCAATTTCATTTAGCAGGTCGTTTTCCGGCGTTGACTTGATGCAACCGTTGATCAGGAAGGTGACAAACAGCCTCTGGGAATACACATAATCTACCAGGGAAGCGTCCATCGAGCCGGTCAAGGCCGGGTCCCAAACCACCGGATCGTTCTCATCGTAGCCTGGATTGATCATCGCCAAACCGGCCGTTTCATCGACGAACGTTTCATACACGTACTTGGTTGCCAGATAAGGAGTCTGACGCTCGGTGAATTCAAGTATCGCATCAAACACCGGTTGGTTGCAGACAACCGTGGTCTCTTCGTCCAAGGGTACTGCCCCAAACACCGCACCGACGGTGATGATATTGGGTAGCAGTTTCTGTTGAACCGAATAAGAGTAGCGCAAACACGGAAAGTCGGTAAGACAGGTTTCCAGAAACTGCGCGGCATCAACGTTCTGAACTGGCTGTAGACCGAGTCTATTCAGCCATGTCGTATCCTGCTCTTTCATAACGGTGTAGACGGAACCGCCTTGTTCGCGATTGTACAGCCCAACACATGCCTGAACCGCAAGCTGTGCGGCTGGTAAAGTCGCCGAATCAAGATGCACCACCGTAAACGGCTGGCCGGCGGACGTATCGTCATCGTCGTCGGTCACATCATCATCAATCGAGTCATCGTCAATCGAATCATCATCAACCAAGTCGCCGCCGTCGGTGCCATCGCAATTAGCGATAAACAAACCATAGACCGCAAATATCAGAAGTATGAACAATGACCGCATTTTCATTCCGTGCCCCCAATCAGGACTGCCTTTTGATTGGAACATCTCATCTCGCACAAAGCAAGTTTTTTCGGCGATCAGCAGTTGCGGCGGCGCCCTGTAAACCGTGCTAATCACTGCGGGGTTGCAAATACATCCTGCTCCTGTTGAACTTGGACGCACAACGGATTCCACTTACGATAATCATCACTCAACCTCGTTGAATCGATGGAAGTGGAGGTGACGATTGAGGTCGGCCAAAACACTCGTGGCGGGTTTCGTAACCAATATTTTCTTCCTGGCCATTCTCCTGATCAGCGCTGGACGCTTGGCATATTGGCCGGCTTGGGTGTACGCAGCTATCGGCCTTCTCATGAGCATTTTTACTGAACGAATCTTGCACCGAAACCCCAACCTCACACAGGAGCGCCTGAAACCTGGACCAGGATCGGTGTCCTGGGATAAGAAGCTTCTGGGTCTTGGTTTCCTACTCAACCTGGCGATGCTGGTCGTCGCCGGATTAGACGCTGGACGTTACCACTGGTTTCCTCGCCTACCTTTGATCTGCTCTTTGGTCGGAGTACTACTGAGCCTAGCGGGGATGGGCGTATTCCTCCTTGCCATGCGGGAAAACCGGTTTTTCAGCTCTGTGATTCGGATTCAAAGTGATCGCGGCCACGCAGTATGCCAATCTGGCCCGTACCGATACGTGCGACACCCCGGCAACGCGGGGATGATTCTTGGCACCATCGGCCTTCCTCTTCTTTTCGGATCAGCTTGGAGTGCGATTCCTGCCTTTTTCTCCGCTTTGCTTTTGGTAGTCAGGACCTATTTGGAAGACGTCTTCCTGGCGTCCGAATTGAGCGGCTATTCGGACTACCAACATGCGACGCCCTACCGGTTGATACCGAAGATTTGGTAGAAGCACATACAAGTGAGTATCGACCACAAAAGGCCCCAAATTTGTGAATATAACCGGTGTGATGAAAGACTACATCCCATATTGGCGTTTTCTTGGGATGGGGCTTTTTATCTGTGAGAACATGCCGGGACTCAACTGCGGGAAAACGTCTTGGGTGCGGTGCGTTTTCACGACGGCAAATTGCCTTGCCTGTTAATGCTCGAAGTGAATACCGAAACCTTTCAAATTTTTCTGCATCATCTCGAAACCCAGGCCGGCGAGCGACGCGTCCTTCTTGTGCTGGACAACGTCTCCGGGTACAAAGCGAAATGGCTGATTTGGGGCCACATCGAGCCTTTGTACCTGCCGCCGTACTCGCCGGATTTCACCTTGTTCGACGTAGAGATCTTCTTCGGGGCTTGTTTATTTGTTTTGCAGACTCAACCTAAACCGAATCGAGAATTCTTCTTCAATCCCCGGTCGGTAAGTGCGAAAATGAGATACATTGTTGGTCAGTTCACCCATGATTACGGTGTAGAAGATCTACCCCCAAAATGTAAAACCCAAAAGGATGATCCTTTTAGAGCTTCTTGAGCGATTCGTCTTTACTCGGCTTTCATAACGCCGGTTTCCTCGCGTAGATCTTCGCGCTCCATACCCGGCCGCTTACGGCCGCCGCGATTTCTTCCGAAGATTTGTCATCGACGCCACAACAGGATATTGTTGATAGTTTAGAGGCAACAATCTTTTGTAGATTCAGCGAGTCATATACCACGCGTTCGCGCACCGCGGCTTCGTCCAAACCAACTGCGCGTAAGCCAGCAAGGTACTCCTCCTCGCTGATCGCGCCTGCAATACACGAACCGTACAATACGGCATTCTTGCGCACCCATTCGGGCAGGTCCCGTGCGACAATGTCCGACACCAGCATTTGGCCACCCGGTTTTAACACACGCGCTATTTCAGCGAATACGCGGTCTTTTTCTGGAGAAAGGTTAATAACGCAGTTCGAGATCACCCAATCGACTGAGTTGTCTTCAACCGGCAGTTCCTCAATGATTCCCTTACGCACCTCGACATTCGAAAGACCGGCCGCCGCGATGTTTTCCCTCGCTCGAGTAAGCATTTCATCGGTCATGTCGATCCCGATGGCCTTTCCGCCCGGCCCGACCTTCTTACCCGCCAAAAGAATGTCGATCCCCGCCCCGGAACCGAGATCCAACACCACCTGTCCTTCCTGAATTTCGCTGAAGGCAAGCGGATTTCCGCAGCCGAACGAATTGACCACGGCGTCGGGAGGAAGAGCGGACAATTCCTCCTGTGAGTAGCCGGCGATCTTGGCCGCAAAACCCTTCGGAATGGTAGTGTCACCACAACAACAGGACTTGGAGGGCGACATTACCTCTTTGCCATAGAATTCCGAAACCGATTTCCGTATACCTTCACTGTTTCCCTTCATTCTTTTGATCCTTTCTGTCTCTCTGGAGCAACTGGGCAGCAGGCTTCAAGTGCATCGGCCAGGCTCCGAAGTGCGGCCACCAATTCCGGGAAACGGACCGAATAGCGCACTTCACGACCTTGTTTGGTTGCGCACACGATGCCTGCCTCGCGCAGCACGGCCAGATGGCGTGACACGACGGAGATATCGATGGGACAACATTGCGACGTCTCATTGACCGTGAGCGGCTGACAGCGTTCCGCCAGGTACGCGAGCAACCCGACCCTCGTTGGATCACCTAGCGCTTTAAAAAGCCGGGCGTTCAGTGCATCCCGAAGCCCTCTGCGGCAATTGCACTTGTTACCGGTCACGTAGCCTCCATTTGCATGTTTGTGCAATTATACGAGTGGCTGTCCAAGTTGTCAATCTCCGCCTCATAAAAAATGACCCCTTGGCGACGTTTTCCGGATCGCTACGCCGGATCAGCCTCAAAAGGAAGTTAGTTCGGCCGCTTCGTCGATCACGATGCCAATGCCGCGCACATAGACCTTCTTTTCACCTTCGCAGTCTTCCAGCGGATCGTAGTCCAGCACCGTCATGGTGTCATCGAACGCACCGGCCGGAACATCGATGGCTTCGCCGAAGTCATTGATTTCGCCCATATCCTCGGCCTCTTCCACCAAGTATTCCTGGTAGTAGGCGTCACCGACCTGCGGGTCGGCGGGCATGATGATGCCGGCCTGTGCACCATCTTCGCCAGCGCGCCACTCGCCTTCGCTTTCGACCAGTTCACCGTCTTCATAGGAATCGACCTTTTCGCCGAAGTAGCATACCGTCCCGTCCGGCGCTTGCGCGAACCAATTCCAGGACACTTCGTCGAGTTCTCCGTCCACGTACTCGGTCTCGGTGACCACGCGCGTCTCCACACCGGCAACCGTTTCGATCTGGTCGAGCACCTCGATCTCGACCCGTACGCTTTCGCCTTCATCCTCGCCTTCCAGGACCAACAACATACCGACTTCCAGCGGGTACCATTCGTTGTCGATGGTGAGCGAGAATGGCCCACCGGTTTCGGGATCGCAAACGGAGATATCGATCGTCGGATCCGGGCATGCACTCTCCTCATCGCCGCCGGAGTCGTCATCGTCATCATCGCCACAGGCAACGAAAAGCAGTGTGGCACTCAAGGCCAAGAAAAGAAAAGCGACCAAGTAAATCTTTTTCATTTCCCCCTCCTTTTCTCCGGTTCGTACACAATTTGATCACTTCCCACTGCCGGAAGCAAATGGTCTCTTTTTCGACGTGATCGAACGTGGTCAGGTTACGCCGACATGGCTATGGGAAACACGATGATCCAGAAAGGAATACCTATGCCCAGCGCGAGACCGGAAATGACCACGGCGGCAATGGCCAGACCACGGCCTCTCCAACCCTCCGCCTGGTGGCGGTTCTTCACAATGGCCACCAGACCCATGATGAAGGACGCCAGACATAAGGGAAGACCGATGAGAAGAAACATGGTCAACACACCGATGATTGCCTTTATAGAGGCTACCCCCTCACTTGCATAGGGTCCTCTGACCGAACTCTTCTTTTCGTTCGTCGACATCATTGTTCTTTTTTGTTTGCTCACAAAACGGGGGCGGATGCACAACCGCCCCCATAATCGAGTCTAGAACAATCGCTTAGAGCGAGAACGTCAGCGGTAGAATGACCGTTTGAATCACCACCGCCTCCAGTAACGGCAACACCGTGTGAACACACAACGGCCCTTTGACGTCCTCGATCTCCTCACTCAGTGCCCACAACGTAAATTCGTAGTTGTGGGTTTCTCCTTCAGGTGGACAAGGACCATCGTATTCCACATTACCGAAGTCATTCAGGACCTCAAAGGAATCGCCAGGCAGTGTGCCACCAGGACTGATTCCTTCGTCCAATGAGAGTGTATCTGCCGGGATGTTAATCAAGCCCCAATGACCAAAATCAATATCGGTGTCGTAGAAGGTGATGGCATAGGCCACGGTGCCCTCCGGCGGGTTTTCCCAAAACAGCGGTGGTGAGATTCCGTTGCCCGCCTTCGCCGCGCAGGTGTACTCGTCCGGCATTACATCGCCAGCGCCAAACGCCGATGAACCAAAGGTAAAGTCTCCTCCAGCATCATCGTCAGCAGCGTCGTCATCAGTGGCGGCATCGTCGTCGCCGGCGTCGTCATCGTCATCAATGTTCGCGTCATCGTCGCCGCCGGAACTGTCGTCATCATCGTCGTCATTGCCGCATCCGACAAACACAAGACCTGCATACAGAAAAAGGACCAACAACACAGATAGCCACTTCTTGTTCATTCCGGTTACCTCCAGCTGCTGATTGATACCTAATCAAAACACTTCGTTCGTCCAAAGACAAGTGAATTTTCCTTTCGCAAGTGTCCAATCCTGATCGTCGTGGGCTCGTTTCTTAGCCATTTTGGCTGTCGATTTTCATTGCGCGTTTGAAAAATAGCTCGATCACTTGATTGATCGAAATGTTGTAGTAGCTACTTGATCCGATGATGAAAAGCATTTAGGCGCCTATGGATGCTTTTTTCCACGTCGTACAGGTTTTTGAATTCCTGAAAATGTAGGCCGTACAATTTTTGGTGTTCTGGTGATGGATAGCAGACGGATTCCACGCCCACCCGAGTCGGCACATCCTGATAAGTCATTTCCCCCAGTGCCACGGCGGCTATGAATGCGGAACCGCGCACGTTGGCTTCGATCGGCTTCTTGATTTGTCGAATCGGGCGATCCAACACGTCGGCGAGAATACGACACCAGATCGCCGAATTGGCTCCTCCGCCGACCGCGGCAATCGACGCGCAGCGCTTTCCCAGAAACTTCTCCACCGGCTTGAGAACCCATTTGATATTGAGAGCAACGCCCTCGAGAACCGCGCGAACCAAGTCCGCTCGTGTATGTTCGAGCGAAAGGTTGTGAATGCCCGCTCGGATCGTCTGGTTTTCCACCGGCGCACGCTCGCCATAGATCCATGGCGTATAGATCAGCCCATTAGCGCCGGGCGGCGAATTCTCGGCGAGTTGATCAAGGATCTTGAACACGTCTTTCGGCTTCCCACTTCGCTGAAGTGTGTCAGACGGAAACAGGATCTTGTCGACTAGGAAATTGAGATTGCCGCAGGCGGTCGCCTGCAACGCAATCATCAGGTATTTCGATGGAATCGCGCATGGCAACGACGCAATCGCCGAGAGCAGATCGGTTTTCTTGCACGGCACATGTGCGCCAAGCCAATTGGAGGTGCCTAGATAGAGGTGGACATCGCCATCGGCCACGGCACCGGAACCGACCGCCGCCGCCGTTGCATCGATGGCGCCCGCGACCACGGGAGTATGCCGCGAAAGCCCCACTGCTGCGGCGAACTTTGCGTCCACCTCGCCCAAGATCTCCGTACATGGAACCGGCTGAGGGATTTTATCGGGCGGAATCCCGATAAGATCGCATAAGGAGTTGTCCAGCACGATATGGCGCGGGTTGCGGTTGTCAGTCACCCATGAGGTGACAATCGAATCAACCGTCGAAACCAGACGGCCAGTCAGTTTGAAATTGATGTAGTCCAGTACGTTCAGAAACTTGTGTGTCTGGCGGAAGACCTGCGGCATTTCATGCTTAATGAGCAACATGTGCCCCACCGGGTCTTTGCCGGTGAGTGACGGCACGCCACCCGTCAGCCGAATGAAGTGAACCAGCTTGTGCGGTGCGAAGCCCGCCACATTTAGCGGACCGCCCAGACGCTTCTTAACAAGCGAAGCGCCCCGTGTATCCATCCACAAAATGGCGTTACACAGCGGCCGGCCATTTTTGTCGACGGGGATCGTCCCTTCCCCTTGGGTGTTGGCGCAGATTGCGATGACAGAAGATGGCTCAACCTTAGTCTGTCGAATCACCCCCTTGCAGGAGGTCAGAATGGCGTGCCACCAGTCATCGGGATTCTGTTCTGCCCCTCCTCCGGGCGGCAAAATGGTATTCACCGCGCGGAAGTCCCAACCGAGGACAACGCCGTTGAGGTCTACCAGCGCGGCTTTACAACCGGACGTACCAAGATCGATGGCCAGTACGCATTTTTTCATCCGGTGGACTCCCCGCGGCACGATCATTTGTCTCCGTTAACCGCGGCGGTTTTTGACGTTCTGTTTGGAGTACTTGAGCAGATAGTACTGGTGCATCAGGTGTGCTTCAAACACGCTGATACTCTTAGCGCCACCCAGGAATTCCGCCTCGATGAAGGCCTTACAGGCCTTTTCGAGAACGATCGCTGCGGCGAACGCATCGTCCAATGTGTGCCCGACACATACTGCGCCGTGATTGGCCATCAACGCGGCATTGCGCCCTTGCAGCGCCTTCAGACAAGCACGCACCGTCTTGTTGGTTGACGGTAGTGCGTAATCCGCCACCCGCACACTCGGTCCGAGAAGCTGCACCTGGTCGTCTAGTATCGGCGGTACTTCCCGCCGCGCAGCGGCAACTACCGAAGCGTTGGTCTGGTGGGTGTGAATCACGCCCCCGACATCTTTCCGGTCACGGTAAATCGCCGCATGAAGCTTGCGCTCGGCGGAGGGTTTGACCTTCCCTTCGTGCTTAAGGGAATTCATGTTCACCACCACCATGTCCTCAGGGGCCAATTCCTCGTAAGCGCGACCACTGGGGGTAATGACAAACAGCTCGTCGTCCAACCGGCAGCTCACGTTGCCCCAGGTGCGCGCGACCAGCCCTTCTCGCAACAGGCGAATGCCCATATCGCGTACCAGAACCCTTGCTTCTTTTTCCGCGATCGACATGGCCTACACCCCTTCGATGTTCTGGAAAACGCGTTCGAAACGCTTGAGAGCATCGTCGATGATCGCGTCGGTATCCGCGGCACTGGTGTACATGCGGCTGCCAGCAAGCGTCACCAAGCCCTCGGCCATGTAGGCCGCGCCGATCTCCTGCATGATTTGCGTGCGATGTTCAATCTCTTTTAGGAGGGATTTGATTTTCGCTAGCTTGATGTCCAGCAACATCACCCCGGTGGTTTCCAGATGGCAGATCGAGCCCTGGTTGTAAGCGACGTACGGCAAACGGTACTTCTCGATGAGCTTCTGGAGACCTTTCACTAGGCGATCGCCGGCTCGTCCGGCTTTCTCCGGAGCGTTGGTGCGCTCCATTTCCACCAAGGTGAAGTAGCCCGCCGCGCAGCTCAACGGGTTGGCCGCCAGTGTTCCGCCGACGTGCACCTTTTTTTTGATAGCCTTGCCGCCGATTCCGCCGGCGAGCAATTGCATCAGCTCTCGCGGTCCGCCCAGACCGCCGGCCGAAGGATAACCGCCCGCCACCACTTTGCCGAAAATGGTCAGGTCCGGCTTAACGCCGAAGTATCCCTGCGCTCCGCTCATGCCGATGCGGAAGCCTGTCACCACCTCGTCAAAAATGAGCAATGCGCCGTAATGGGTGCACAGTTCCCGCACCTGGGCGTTGTAGTCCCTGTCCACCGGCCGAGTGCCGCTTTCCGGGCCAACCGGTTCGACCAATACTGCGGCGGTGCCTCCGCGCAATTGGTTTAGCTGAAGACGCTTCTTCAGGGCTTCGATGTCGTTGGGGTAGACCTCGTGAGTCCGATAGAACATGTAGTACGGAATGCCGTGCGAAAGGAATCCACGAGTCCCCGGGATCCTCATCCCGTAGGAAAGCTGATCGCTCCAACCATGATAGGCGCCACCCATTTTGATGATCTGGTCTTTGCCGGTAGCCACTCGTGCCAGGCGAATGGAAGCCATACAGGCTTCGGTGCCGCTGCCCAGCATGCGGAACATTTCCACTCCGGGGAAGCGGTCGGCAATGAACTTCGCGAGTTTCAGCTCATACTCGTGGAAAAGACCAGTGACCGGGCCAGTGGTGCGCAGCAGTTCCTCGACTTGTTTGCGCACTACGGGCGGATTGCTGCCGAGAACGGTCGGACCGCCACCCTGCAGAAAGTCGATATACCGGTTGCCATCCAGGTCTTTGAGATAGGCTCCCTTGGCTTCGGTGAAAACCAGCGGAAATGGGTAACTGAAAGCCAGATTGTGTTGTACTCCACCAGGAATGTACTTTTTAGCCTCCTCTACCATCTCCTTTGACTTGGGACATTTCAAATCGTAGTGCCGCAGGTATTTCTCCAGCGCCGTCTTTTTCAGCCGGCGAACCGGTTGTGACGTAAGTTGTCGCAATTGCCGATAAATGGCCTGCGTATCGTGGTATTCGGAAATGGCGAAGCCGGTTTTAGGAATGTCTTTTGTTGGCATGGTAGCTCCGTGGGAAACCGGACGAGGTAACCCCTATATCACAACGGACCGTTCCGTTAAACTCAAGGGACGCCAAGCGACGTCCCAAACAACATTTGCAGAATAGAAACACCATCCGCGAAAGTCAATTCAGAATACCGCCGGCGACAATAGCGATAATTGGAAAACCTTGGATCTTCCATGGGCTATTGATCTTGTCGCAATTTTCCCCGAATGTACGCCTCGATTTTGTGGAGACTGCCTTTTCCGGTCTCCTAAGGAGGGGTGATGAATACAATCAGGACCGGCAAAACGATACCCCCGAGAAAGTCCAAGGCTTGCCAGACCGCGACACATCAGCCGCCGGACGCCTTGCGGTTGCAATGCGGCGATGGCTCGTTGGAACACCGTAAAGGCATCTACATCGTACAACTGCGTGGCGACTATGAAGAAATGGGACGCCAACATGCCGAGTTGGCCAAACAAGTCTGCGGTGACGTTACGCTGCAATACTTCAATCGCCTTATTGAGAATATCGTGGCGCATTCGCTACCCCCTGTCGCGGGCGCGGTCGGGCATTCATTGAAATGGTTGTTCCACAAACGCAACCAGAGTCGACTTGGCAAGCGCATGCAGGCGCACCTGGGAGCTTTTGCGGACGTGTTCGGCCTGCCGGAACAGGAAGCAGAACGAATCTTCATGGTGCCAGACATCCTCCATTACATCATCGGCCGCGCGTTTCCCCCCTACGCCATGCCACCGGCCTGCTCCGCGGTGTTCGCGCGCGGAAATATGACCAACAAAGGGCGGGTATTGATCGGTCGAAACTTTGACTTTTTTGGCCGCGGTGTCTGGAACACCAACAACGCCGCCATCGTTATGCACCCCACTGGCGGACAGAGTTTCTGTTGGCTGGGCGCGCTTAGTGTGCCTGGCAGCGCACAGGGCTTCAACGAAAGCGGTCTATTTATCGGCCTGCATACCCAGATGACCCGCGATGTCCAGACCTCCGGTCAACCGATTTTCAAGATTTGCCACGACGTACTGGCCGACTGCCACACCCTGGACGAGGCGGTCAAGCTGATCCGTTCTCATCCACGTATGTGCGGCTTGACGCTCTTCGTGGTCGACACCCGTAATGAGGAAGCTGCTTCGATTGGCTTTTCGGCCAATTACCTCGAAGTCGTGCGGCCGGAAAATGATCTGCTGGTACAGACCAATCACTACCTCACGCCGGAAATGCAAAAACGACTAGTGGTCCCCTATCCCTGGCAACGCAATTCCTATGGCCGGCGCAAGCGCCTGCTCGACCTGGCCCAGGCCAAACGCGGCAAGCTCACCGCCAAGGACATGCCGCTTTTGCTCAGCGATTGTTGGGACGTCTTCGAAAACCGGAAACGGTTGACCGGCAACATCGTTTCCGGCATCAACAACGCGCAGAGTCTGGTGCTAAGCCCAACGGAAGATACCGTCTGGTTGGCGAACGCGGACTACCCTGTTTGTCACAGTGAACAGTATGTAGGCTTCCGGATTTCGGCATTGTTAGCGAGCGACAGTGAACACTTCGAAGTCAAGGACCTGAATGGCGGGCATCAACTTAACGAGACGGAGAAAGCCGCGCTCAGAGAGTACGCCGAAGCATGGTCGGCGCACATTGACCAATTGAACAACGACCGGTCGGTCTTCCATTTACGCCGCGCGATGGCTCTGGCACCGGAAGAGACGATCTTTCCCCGTATGGCCGGAATTCTTTTGTTGTTGCAGAAGAAATATCAGCAAGCCCTCCCGCTGTTGCTGCGCAACACCGAATACGCCTACAAGGACAAGTTGATGAAGGCTGAGGCCCACGTCTGGGTCGGGCGTTGTCTGGATCTCCTCAAGCGACGTGAGGAGGCGATGGAGCACTACCGTAAAGCGGAAGTCCTGGGCATGGCCCCGGTTTCCGACGGAGCGCGACGTCACCTCAAGACACCGTTCAAGCCCGGTCAGCTGTTCGAGATATCACCTGAGTTCATTGCCGGCACGGCGTTGGCCCGCTATTAACGCTTCACAATCGAGGCCAGCGACAGCCTGTCTCTCAGTTGATTCGCTCAGGCCCTACCCATTCATCCCATTCGGCGCCCCAGCCATCGTAGTGGATTTTGTACTTGTTCGCCTGCGCTCCGGTCCCGACCTGCAGGATGGTCGCGGCATACCATTTGCCCTTCCACTCGACCTGAACCTTTTGATTGCCTTTGTACTTGATGACGAATGGATCGCGCATTCGGTCCAATGCCACCGTCTCATCCCATTCGGTTCCCCAGCCGGTATAGTGGATCTTGTACTTGGATCCGGTCACCTCGAGAATGGTGGCCGGCCACCAGTTGTCATGCCACTTCACCTGAATGACCTGCCCGACCTTGAACTGTGCCGCCAGCGTAACCGAACAAACCAAGACCAGGAGCACAAACGCCGTTACCAAACCATACAAACGACAAGTAGATAACCTTGGCATCGGAATCCCCCCTTTGCTGCTGATGGTAGGAGTTGCTCTGAGTATGGCACGCCCGCCGGCACAAGGGTACCGCTAATTTCACTCCATTTGGAAACGTCAGCACTTCGGCAATGAGGATCAGAAGGCCCGATTCAGAATATCGAGCACTTCCTCGTACACCACCTCTTCGGGGTTGTAGGTGCAAGACCCGTCGTTGATCGTCGCCTTGGCAATGGCCGGAAGCTGTTCACGGGTCACGCCGGCACTGCTGAGAGTCAACGGCAAACCAGACAACTCATTGAGCTTTGCGTTCAGAGAGCGAACCGCTTGAATTGCGGCTCGCGCCCGGTCGACCGCCTTGGCCGGTGCGTTATGCACCCCCATGGGTTCCGCGAGTTGCCCCAGGAATTCCGGCACCTTCTTGAGATTGTGCTCCATGCCGAACGGCAGAAAGATGGCATTGGCCACGCCATGCGGCACATGAGCCACGCTACCAGTGGCGTGAGCCATGGCGTGAACAATTCCAACCATCGAATTGGAAAACGCGATGCCGGCGATCAGTGCGGCGTTGGCCATGCCCAGGCGAGCTTTGTCGTCAACCCCGTTCTGGGTAGCATGCACCAAGTGCGTAAAGACCAGCCGAATCGCACTGAGCGCGAAAGAGTCCGATATGGGATTCTTCTGCAAACAATAGAAAGCTTCCGCCGCGTGGGTCAGCGCGTCCATGCCCGTAGCGGCGGTGATCTTCGGTGGCATGGTTAGCGTCATTTTCGGATCGAGAATGGCCACGTTCGGATAGAGACGCTCGGACATGAACGGCATTTTTACTTCCGATTCGGTATGGCGCACTACGGCGACCATGGTGACTTCGCTGCCGGTGCCCGAGGTCGTCGGAATGGCAATCAACGGGCGCATCGGTTTGCTGAGCCGATCCGTGCCCTGGAACTTCATCAGATCATCGGTTCCCTCGCTGATCACAATATTGGCCCCTTTGGCCGTATCCAAACAGCTACCACCACCCAGCGCGATCAAACAATCACATCCCTTGTTTTGGAACAGTACGGCGACTTCGTTGCACACCTGACTGCTCGAGTCGACAGGCGTGTGGTCATAAACGGCACCGATTTTTGCCCCGGACTTTTTGAAAGCCGCGGCCACGATTTTCAGCAAGCCGGCGTTTACCACCCCCTGATCGGTTACAACCAGAGCGCTTTTGGCGCCAAGTTGCCCCATCTCGTAGGGAAGATGGGAAATCGCTTTGTAGCCGCTGATCACTTTAACTGGACAGAAAAACTCGAAATACTCCGGAATCATTCTCCACTCCTTGGCATCACGACGCCGGTGGCGTGTCTAACGAACTTTTTTGGTTGCGTTTAACGCCAATGCCGGGCCCAGCAAGCTCATGACCCGCGCTTTGGCGAGAAGTTCGGCCCCGCTCAACTGCACCGGCCGCTTGGCCGTGAGGTCCAGATACATGGCCGGGAAAAGAAACGTCTGCACGATGTTGAGGGCACGTGCCAGAACCATGGTATCCCCGAGATTGCCGCGCACAATGAAGCGCCGCTGTGCGCCAGCGTGATGTGTACCGATCTGGCCCAAAAAGTTCATCAGCGCAGCATCGATGTTTTTGTACAACACCGCCACGTCCGGCTCGTTCATGCCCCAACCGAGGTAACGCATGCCCGAGCCTTCCTTACGCAACGAGATGGCCGGTCCATCCGGCAAAATGCCGATCGCAAAGGTTCGTCCTTCAGGGATATCGGCTATTTCGTTGCGCAATGCCGCACTGAATCTAGTGCCGAGTTCGAAAGCGACTCCCAGCGCTAAAAGCGAAGCCCGGGCGGTTGTTTCTTTTGCACGATATGTAGCGAATTCCTTGATCGACATTCGATCGTTCCTCTCTCTATTTGGCAACCAAGACATTTTGGATACTTTTCACGGTTGTTCAAGGTGTCCGTCTTGGCCACGGCAATCCAAGAAAAGAGGCGGTCACAGAGAGTCTCTTCCCCCACTCAATTCTTTGGCTTTGTCGTTGAAAAGGCGTTGTGTTTTGCGCGAACCACAGGTGGGACTAGACCGTAGTCACGGAGGCAAGCCGCAATTTCTCGCGCTTTCTGTTCATATCCACGGTCATTGGGATGTAGCGTCTGTGTATCCCACAACTGCAACTCCGGCCAACGCGCTCCGTTGGCTGACGGCTCACAAAACGCCACGCGTTCTTTTGCCAACGCATCGCGAATAATGCCATTCATGTCTGTTGGGTCGTATGCGTACAATCCAAACAACGGACGGGAACCGGCGGACTCGATACTGGTGCGCATTTCGTGCAGATCGTGGGCGATCCAGGCCGCCAGGAATGCGCGATCGTCTTTCTGTTGGCAGTCCAGTAGCGTTTGCACGCGTTTACCTTGAACACGATAGTCGATTCTGGCTAGTTCCGAGGTAAAACCTCGATTCGTCCAATTGAGTTTCAGCAGAATGGCCAGCTTGCCAATCCGCGTCCTTTCAAGGTTCCGGTAAAGGTGTTTGCTCAAGGGAAGTTTCGCATAACCTTGGACAATGGCTGAGCAATTGGTTAGATTCCAGTCGTTCGCTCCGAAGCTGAGCACAAAGACAACATCAGGCGGCCGCGGGTAGAGCGGTAAAAACCACTTCATGAATTTTACATGTTGCGAGCTGTTGGTTCCGGGCTCCCCGTGATTGACTACCCGAATCTTCAATTCGGGGAATTGGGTGGACAGGATCCGTTCGAGTTGTGACGGATAGGTTTTCGACTTGGAACTAGCACCAACGCCAAAAGTGTGACTGTCTCCAAAGCAGGCGATGATCAGATCGGCTTGGGACAATTTTTCCGGTTCTTGCAGAGTGTTTGTTACCTGCGGTTCGGAAGTATAGACTCTTCCCACGATGAACAAAGCCAATTCGACCAACAGCAGCGCCATCATCAGACCGATCAGAAAGACAAGCGCCTTGTGAGCGGCGACTCGTAATTTTCGATACACACTCATCGCGCCACCGATAACGCCCTTTTTGTAAATGTCGTCATGACCAATTTGGCGATCGCCCTTTCCGCCACTACTGCCGAATCGGCTAAAGTCCTCCGACAGCCCCTCTCATCGAAGGCGCCTGGTCAACCTCCAGAATCACCGAGGACTAACTTCAAAGTCAACGGAAATCGAAAATCGCTAAGGACAAACATCCGACATTTTAGTAACCCATGGTTCAAAAACTACCGGCGAATTGCTGGAGATACCAACTGAGCTTCTCTTGCCGTAAATATGGACCTTGTGAGTCATCGCGAAGTTGGTTATAAGCGAAGAATCACCTCTTAACGATAAAGGAGCCTGCAATGGCTGAACGGCTGCCAGAGGTCCCCGGACCGTATGATTTGGTATCCCTCTTTGAAGACAGCGTGAAGGAACACGCGAACAACCTGTTGTTCGGAACCAAGAACGCGTCCAAGACCGGTTACGACTGGGTGACCTACCGACAGGTGGCCCAGCGTGTCGACAACTTCCGTTCCGGCTTGGCAGCCTTGGGCGTTGATCGTGGCGACGCCGTGGCCATTATCGCCAACAACCGAACAGAATGGGCGGTGGCGGCCTATGCGACTTACGGTCGTGTTGCCCGTTTCGTTCCGATGTACGAAGCAGAACTAGTCCGCATCTGGAAGTACATTATCACCGATTGCGGCGCCAAGGTATTGCTCGTTTCGCGGCCGGAAATCTACGAAAAGGTCAAGGATTTTCCCAAGGAGATTCCTGGTCTCAAGTCGATCATTCTTATTGACGGTTCTATCTCCGGCGTGCGTACCATGGCTCAAATTGAAGAAGAAGGGGCCAAGAAGCCGGTTCCGTCGGTGCGTCCCAGGCCCGAAGAGATCGCCGGTCTAATCTACACGTCCGGCACGACCGGCAATCCGAAAGGTGTGCTACTTTCCCACCGCAACCTGGCCAGCAACGCCATAGCCGCCAAGATGACTTTCAAGGATTTCTGGGCGACCGACCGCACGATGTCTTTCCTTCCCTGGGCACATAGCTTCGGCCAGACCGCCGAACTGCACATGCTGGTATACGTCGGCGCGTCTACCGGTTTTGCTGAAAAGACCGACACCATCGTTAGCGACCTGGAATTGGTTCGGCCGACGATCCTCGTCGCCGTGCCTCGGGTTTTCAACAAGATCTACGAAGGCCTGCACACCAAGATGAAAGAGCAAGGAGGCCTGGCCAAGTTCCTTTTCGACATGGGCGTAGGCGCGGCACAGCGCAAACGCGAACTGAAAGCCGCTAATCAATCCTGCATGATCAACGCCACCAAGCTCGCCATTGCCGACAAGATCGTCTTTGCCAAGATCCGTGCCAAGTTTGGTGGCCGACTGCGCTTTACCGTCAGTTCCAGTGCCGCGCTGAGCGTCAAGGTAGCGGAATTCATCGAAGGCCTCGGCATTCCAGTCTACGAATGCTGGGGCATGACTGAGTTGAGCCCGGCCCACACCGTCAATGCTCCAGGTGCGTGTAAAATGGGCAGTGTCGGTAGGCCGATTTACGGCAGCTCTGTGTTTATCGACAAAACCTTGACCGGAGAAGACAGTCCTGACGGCGAGATCATCGCTTACGGTCCGAATGTCATGGTTGGCTACCACAACCTACCGGAAGAAACAGCCGCCGTGCTGCGCAAGGACGGCGGGTTGGCCACCGGCGACCGCGGTCGCCTCGATGAAGATGGCTACCTCTATATCACCGGGCGCATCAAGGAACAGTTCAAGCTAGAAAACGGCAAGTACGTGTTCCCCGCCGGTATCGAAGAAAGCATCACCCTCAGTCCGTACATTGAGAATTGCATGGTGTATGGTGACAACAAACCGTTCAACGTCGTTCTGCTTGTGCCGAGTTACCCGCAGGTGAAACAGTGGGCGGATGCAAACGGCGTATCCCTCAATGACAAAAGTGAGATGGTGAACAACGAGAAAATCAAGGAAATGTTGCTTGCCGAGGTCAAAGCCCGGTGCGCGCAAATCGCTCCCTACGAAGTACCGCGAAAGGTTTTTTTGGTCGCCGAGACTTTTACCACCGACAACGGTATTCTGACCCCCACGCTCAAAGTCAAGCGCCGCGAGATCATGAAGCGTTGGGGTGCTGACTTGGAGCGGCTGTACCAAGCATAACAGGAATAGCGGTTCGTTAGTAATTGAAACCCCGCGGACCACCTGATCGTTCCGCGGGGTTCTTCTATCAAGTTGACGACTGCCCGGCAAAGGGATCGTCTGTCGCCGTAAAACAGAAGCCTTCTTCATGAAACAACGCCAGACAAGCATCGACGACTTCGGAATCAAATTGTGATCCTCGATGATCACTCACCTCGCGTAGCGCAGCCTGTAACCCTCTGGCCGGACGGTATGGTCGGTGCGAGGCCATAGACTCCACCACGTCCGCCACCCCAATGATTCTCGCCTCCAGCAGTATTT
The DNA here is from genome assembly GCA_964511015.1 of uncultured bacterium. GTDB lineage: Bacteria > Lernaellota > Lernaellaia > Lernaellales > Lernaellaceae > FEN-1099. The sequence continues at coordinate 18,549 of CAZEDX010000052.1, forward strand.
CTCCGCCCTTCAATCCGTCCGGATAGCCGGATCCATCGAGACGTTCGTGGTGCTGTTGTACCGCTTTGGCCACCGGCCATGGGAATTCAATCGCCTTTAGAATTGTGTAGCCGGTGGTCGGATGACGCCGTAGAAGATCGTTGGCCGGACGTTCGAGCACGCCTGGCCGATTAAGAATTTCTGCTGGAACATTGATTTTACCGATGTCGTGCAACAGGCTGGCCATTTTGAGCCCGAGAATTCGATCATCACTGAATCCGAGCCGTTTGGCGATGGCACAGGCCAACTCACATACCCGGCGTTGGTGTCCGAACGTATAAGGATCACGGTTTTCAATCATGACCGAAATGGCGTCGACGGTGCTCTCCAGAGTCTTTCGCAGTTGCAGCAGCGCGTCAGCCAACTCGGCGGTACGTTCGCGCACGAGCTTTTCCAACTGTTCCTGGTGTTGGCGCAATGCCATTTCCATGCGCCGTCTCTCCAATACTTTTTCAAGGGTGATGGGTAATGTCGTCAGGTAGCGCCCTTCCCGGTCTTTGGTCAGATAGTCGTACGCACCGGTTTTCATAGCCTGCACGGCAACGGCTTCGTCACCCTGGCCGGTGACGATAACGATCGGGAACTGCCTTGCGTTTTCGAACAAGTCAAAAGCCGTACCGTCGCCGAGATTGAAATCCAACAACACTACCTCGAACGATCCGGTAGAAAGAGCGTTACGCCCCTCCTCCACCGACGAAGCGTAGGTCACTTCGTAGGGAAGGCCTTCCTTCTGCACAAACCGTTGGAAAGCCATTCGATCTACGAGATCGTCCTCCACCGAAAGAATCTTGATTGGTCTATAGGCAACATGTTCCATTATTCCGGGACCTCGCTAAGGGTCCAATACAACCCGATTGTTTTAACGACTTCGACAAATTGCACATAGTCGACCGGTTTCAACATGTACCCCGCGACACCAAGATTAAAACTTTCGATTCGATCTCGCTCTTCGTCCGAGGTGGTCAATACCACAACGGGGATCGTCCGAAACCCCGGGTCCTGACGCACGATCTTGAGAAAATCGATGCCATTCATCTTCGGCATATTGAGATCTAAGAGAATCAAGCCAGGCCTTTTAGGTGCGGTCTCCTGAAGATAGGCTAACCCTTCTTCACCATTTTGGACCCAGGTAATCTGGTTGGTGAGATTAAGTTCCTCCTTGAGCGCTCTTTCGATGGTCATGGCATCGACGCGGTCGTCTTCCAACATCAGAATCGCCGAATGCTTTTTCATAATGACTCCCCCACCACTGGTAAAGTGAAATAGAACGTACTCCCTTCACCGAGAGATGACTTCAGCCATATTTTGCCGCCATATTGTTCGACGATTTTCTTGACCAAGGTCAGACCAATTCCGGTGCTTTCCATTGTGTCACGAGCCTGGAGCGTCTGAAAGATTTGGAAAATTTTCTCGTGGTACCGCTCGGCAATACCGGGCCCGTTGTCCTTTACAAAAAACACCGTATGTCCGTCTTCTATTTGACTACCAACTTGAACCTCGCCCTGTGGCTTGTCCAAGAATTTGATGGCGTTGCTGATCAGGTTCTGAAAGATCTGCTGAAGGCGCGTCGGGTCGCCCGATACAGTTGGCAGGTTGTCTTGGACTTCAACCCGAATATTCGCTGGAGGCGAGAGGAGTTCCACACACTGCCGGACCAACGCATTCAAGTCGACCGGTTTGCGAACTTCCGTTCCTCTCGTCGCTCGGGAGTACTTGAGAATACCTTCGATCAGGCTCTCCATCCGTCTGGCGCGGCCGGACATTAGTTCGAGGAATTCATGTCCTTGTCCGTCCAAACGATCACCATAGTCTTTCCCCAACCATCCGGCAATCTGAGAAATGCCCCGAAGTGGCGCTTTCAAGTCATGCGAGACAATGTATGCAAAATCCTCCAGCTCCTTGTTGGCGGCAACCAGTTGTGCCGTGCGCTCTTCGACCTTGTGTTCCAAGATTTCGTACGCGCGTTTTAACCCGACCTCCGCCCGTTTGCGCAAAAGCACTTCCAGCAATGTTGCCGCCAGCAATTCCATTCGTTCCCGATCATCGTCCGTGTAATCCGTTGGTTTGTTGGCCAAACCAATTAGGCCGATCGCCTGCCCTCCCTCCAAAAGAGGTACACCAAGGAAGTTTTTCCAGACCGGGTGACTGCTCAGTGAACCGATCGAGGGTTCCTCGTCCATCCGGTTTTCGATGATCACCTGCCCTTCATTGATAACCCGTTCGAATACCTCGCTAGACGTATACACTTTAGCGTGGTTGGCTTTGGACGATACCGATTGCGTTCTTTCTGGGCATACACCAGCCATCACCTCAAGTTGTCCGTTCTCATCCCGCAAACCAACGAAACCAAACCCGCTGCCGGTCAGTTCTTCGGCAACCCCTAGTCCGGCTCGAAGAACGTCGATTTCGCCCTCACTCGAAAACGCCAAGAGATAAATACGATTGATTGCTCCAAGAGTGGAAGCCTTCAGATCTCGTGCGGCAATTGCCGCTTGCAGGTTCTTGGTCATCTGATCGAATGTCCGAGACAAATGCCCGATTTCGTCGTGAGCTGCAGTACCAACCCGATAGTCGAAGTTGCCATTGCCGACGATTCTTGTTCCTTCCTCCAGGGCTTTGACCGGATTGGAAATTGAACGCGAAACCAGAATCGCCAAGCCGATTACCGCCATTACAGTAACAAAGAACAGGGTCAGGGCGGCGCGTTTGGCGCGAACCAGCGGCGCAAGTGCCTCGCTCTGGTCAATCTTGACGACCATGCCCAATCGTGGATACGGCAAGTAACGAGTGACGTAGAGCGTTGTAACGCCTCGGTAGTCCTCGGTGAGACCACGTTCTCTGATCCCACGACATGCCCTTTGTAACGGCACCGAGAGTATATTGTCCGGTTGCGCCGACAAACCGGTGACTGTTTGGCGCGAACTGTTCCGCAATGGCGCCATCACCTTTGTTGATGCCGCCTCACCCCGTCCAATGATGGTTTCTCCGGTGTTACCTAGACCGGTGTAGTCCTGCGCCACCGAATAGACCTCTTGTCGACTTACGGCAAAAGCCACGATACCAACTAGGGTTTTGTCTTTGAACACCGGCGCCGAAAAGAACGCCACAATGTCGTCTGTGGGTTGGTAGTATTCAAAGTCCGAGATGTCGGTAGACAACAAGGCACTGGCGCTAGCAAAGCTCTTAGCTAGTTGCGTCTGGCGATAGGGTCCGGTTTTCAAATTGGTACCGAAATCGCTCTCCTGGTTCGCCGAGAACAGGACATTTCCGGTAGAAGAGATCAAATACAGGTTTTCATAACCGCCCCTTTCCTGGTAACTGGTTAAGTAGGGCCGTAGCTCTCGGTCTATAGCAAAAAATCTTTCGGAGATGGCTTCGCCGGCTTCGTATTCCTCGGCCAATCGTTCTAATGCACGAATAATGGTTGGGTTGCTTGCCAGCGTAGTAACATTGTTTCGCTTTTCGTAAAAATAGCGATCGACGCGTTTCGCCTTGGCCTCGGCCACGGCGGTCAGGCCAGCAAAGGCCTCTTTCTGCAAAGCAGCCGAAAAGGCGACATAGTCGAAGTAGGTCAAGGAGGCTAGCGGACATAGCGCCACAACCAAGAACCAGAACAAGATCTTTGTCGCGATGCCAGATCGACCTATCATCCTCGTTAGCCCTTTCGCCCGTCTGCCTCAATGAATCAGTTCGTCTGACGGTTGTTTGGATTCGCCCAGCGGTTCCCCCAACTTCGGTAGAGTTGATCGAGAAACTGATTCCATTCCGCGTTCGAGCGAGAAAGCGGGTAAGGAACAGGTGGAATCGGCTTCTCCGAACTCCAAACGATTTCGAACTGCCCGTCCGGTCGAATCTTGCCAATACGAACTGTTTTCCAGGTGTGCGAGCTATACGGGTCAATCACCACGATCCCTTCTGGCGCGTCGAAACTTTGGCCGGGCAAGGATTTTCGAACTTCATGCACATTTTCGCTTCCCGCCTCGACCACCGCTTGTGCCCAGAGGTACACTCCGAAGTATGCTGCTTCTAACGGATCATCCATCACCCGATCTTTCCCAAATCGTTTTTTGAAGGAGTTCACCAAGGTCCGATTACGTTCCGAATCGATACATTGGAAATAGTTCCAACACGCGTAGTCGCCCGCCAGATTCTTCGGGTCCAGAAAGCGAAGTTCTTCCTCCGCTATGCTGAAGGACAATGTGGGCATTTCCCCAGGTTTTTTCCGCAATTTCACCAGTTCACGAAAGAAAGCGATGTTGCTGTCACCATTGATCGTATTGATGATGACCTCTGGACGTGTGTCGGCAATCTTTCCAGTCAGTTCCTTAACGTCTTGGCTTCCCAATGGTAGGTATTCCTCGCCAACGATCTGGCCGCCAAGAATAGCCGCCTGGTCCCTCACTATCTCGTTGGCTACTCGCGGAAATACGTAGTCCGAGCCAACCAGAAAAATTCGTTTGCCCAGGTTTTCAAACGCCCATTTAACGGCCGGTATAATCTGCTGGTTTGGTGTGGCTCCTGTGTAGACAATATTTGGTGACTGTTCCAAGCCTTCATATTGGACGGGATAGAACAGCAGATGGTGATGTTGCTCGAATACCGGTTTCACGGTTTTGCGACTGGCAGAAGTCCAGCAACCAAAAACAACGCTTACTTTCTCCACCGCAATGAGTCGTTCGGCTTCACGTGCAAACACCGCCCCGTCGGACTGCCCATCGGCCACCACCGGTACGATTTTCCGACGCAGCAAACCGCCTTGAGAGTTTATTTCCTCGATGGCAAAGAGAGTGGCATCCTTAACAGAGCTTTCGCTAATAGCCATCGTCCCGGTCAGAGAATGGAGGACGCCAACTTTAATCGGCTTGCCTGTTTCCAGATTTTTCAACGCATTGCATGCGAAGAGGTCAAATACACAACTCAGAAAAACAGCGAAAGAGATCAACTTGTTCTTCATGATCGGAATCCCCCGCACAACGGCTTCGTCCTCGGAAGTCCCGGTCTTTTCGTCACTTCAATCGTCGGATGCCGACACCGTTAACACAACTAGCTTGAAAAGATCTCTCGTAAACACCTGCTTGATTTGGCCCCAGAATCCGCGAGTCATCGATTTTTCTTTAAAGATCATATCACTGCCGACCAGAAGCGCCAATAAGATCTTTACCGTCTCTTTCCTGTCGGTTCTTTCGAATCTTTGGCCTCCCCTTTGTTGTCCGTATTGGTCTTGACAAATGGGCCGACGCTGTGGGGAAATAAGTAAATAGAAAAAACGATCTAATTCATATTTTGGGTCTTCCGATTCGATTGTAATTTCGTGCCGAACAGTTGGTACTGCTCGGTGTGGATGCAGATATGGCCCCAGAAAACAACTGTGACACATGCAAAAACGAACGACATGCGACGAGCGCCGAAACAGCTTCGTCTTTTCCACCGACGAACGAAATCGAACAGCGCCTTCGGGACATTGCCGACAATCTACCCGACGGGATGATCTACCAAATCATTTCTGATCGCGGCGGTTCGCGCCGTTTTACCTTTCTGAGCGGGGCGGTTCAACATTTGCACGGATGCACTGCCGAAGAAGGAATGGCCGATCCCAACCGCATATATAACACCGTCATTGAAGAGGACCTTCGTCGGGTTATCGCTGAAGAAGAAACGGCCTTAGCCAATCTTTCGGTGTTTCGAACAGAAGTACGGATCCGCACGCCATCGGGAAAAATCCGCTGGTCCTATTTCGCCTCCAAACCACGGGTGCTTCCCGACGGCATGGTGTGTTGGGACGGCTTGGAATTGGACATTACCGAGCGCAAGAACATAGAAGAAGCACTATGGAGATCTCATACTCTTCTGGAAAACGGCGTCCGCGAACGCACCCATGACCTGGCCGCCCGCAACGAACAACTGGAACGCGAAATTTTGAATCGGCGCAAAGCCGAAACCGCCCTGCGTGCGCTGATGGACGCCATTCCGGAATCGGCTTTCCTTATGTACCCAAACGGAAAAGTCATCCAAGCCAACGAACACACGGCCCGTCGATTAGGAGTCTCTTTGGAACGATTGCTGGATGGCAATATTTTCGAGTTACTTGAGCCAGAAGTGGCTGCAAACCGCCGGCAGAAGATTGCGGAATTGATGGCCACAATGAAACCCGTTTCTTTTGTCGATCAGAGAGCAGGACGCGATATCGAAAACCATATGTATCCAGTATACGACCCTGATGGTATTGTTCGCAGTTTAGCGATTCTGGGCCTTGACATTACGGAGAAAATCGAAGCTGAAAACCGCCTTCGTGAAAAAACCACTGAACTCGAAAACTACTTTACAGCTGCGCTCGACCTGTTCAGCATTGCCAGTCTGGATGGTTGTTTCCGCCGCCTCAACAAACAATGGGAACGGACGCTAGGCCTTTCACTTGAAGAAATGGAAGGGCGAAACATTTTGGATTTTGTCCACCCGGATGACGTGGAAAAAACCAAGGAGGCTCTTTCCCTTCTCTCGGCCCATCTTCAGGTCGTCAATTTCATCAACCGTTTCCGCTGTAAAGACGGATCTTATCGTGCACTTGAGTGGCGTTGTTTGCCAAGTGACAATTCTATTTTTGCGGCGGCACGTGACGTCACCGAGCACATTCAGACAATGAACGCGCTTAACGACTCTCAACGACGTTTGGCTGACATCATTGATTTTCTCCCTGATGCCACCTTGGTCATCAACACGGCTGGTAAAGTAGTTGCTTGGAACCGAGCAATTGAAGCCCTGACCGGCATACCCGCGACGGACATGCTTGGTAAAGGTAATTACGAGTATTCCTTACCTTTCTACGGCGAACGGCGGCCTATTTTGGCTGACTTGGTCCTGACACCGCAGACTGAAGTCGAAAAGAAATACGCTGAACTCGAACGCAGTGGCGACTACCTATTTGGTGAGTCCTATACACCGCAGTTGCCCAATGGTCCGGCCTACTTGTCGGCAACCGCTGCAGTGTTGCGCGATTCACGAGGGGTGGTCACCGGGGCCATTGAATGCATTCGCGACAACACTGCCCGGAAAATGGCAGACGAACGAGCAAAAGCCGCCGATCAAGCCAAAAAAATGTTCCTGGCCAATATGAGCCACGAACTGCGGACGCCGCTCAATTCAATACTCGGATTCGCCCAATTGTTGAATCGAGAGATCGGAATTGCTTCCAACGAGCAGCTCCGTGAATACACTGGGGACATTCTGGCCGCCGGCACCCACCTTCTCCAATTGGTCAGTGACTTGCTCGATGTTTCAAAAATCGAAGCGGGAAAAACGGTCATGGAATGCTCATGGCTGGATCTTGATGAGTTGCTCACCAATGCGCTGACCACGGTTGCCGAGCGCGCCAAAACCAATGGTGTGCGTTTGTCCCAAAAGCACCAACCCACGCTAGACGGCCGGAAAATCTACGCCGATGGTCGGATGATCCGTCAGGTTCTATACAACTTATTGGACAACGCCATCAAGTTCACTGCTTCGGGAGGTGAAATCGAACTTATTGTGAACGAGAATGAGAGTGATTTCGAATTCGTGGTCAGCGACACGGGAATCGGGGTAAAGCAACGAGACCAACGCCGGATCTTTGAGGTATTTGAGCAAGCTGACACCGGCTATGGCCGCTCCTTCCAAGGATCGGGATTGGGTCTGGCTTTATCCAAACGATTGATCGAATTGCACGGTGGCCGCATTTGGGTTGAAAGCAAAGGCGATGCTAGCGGCAGCCGTTTCTGTTTCCTCATCCCCAAACCCCGGCATGGTTAAGCGTCGCTGGGTGAGATCGAGGTCAACATTGGCCAAAAACAGAGTCCTGGTCATTGAAGATGACCCCATGAGCATGCGATTGGCACAGTCCGTTTTGCGCTCTGGTGGCTATGTGCCTCTGGGAGCGACTTCTGCCGAAGCTGGAATTGACGTTGCCAAGCACGAACTACCCGATGCCGTCCTCATGGATATCGGCCTGCCTGGCATGGACGGCCTTGAAGCGACCCGCGTCCTAAAAGAAATACCGGAAACCAAAGGGATTCCCATCATCGCTCTTACCGCCCATGCGTTGCCGGGGGACCGGGAGAAATGCCTCGGGGCCGGATGCGACGGCTACTTGACCAAACCGTACGATCTCGAAGTACTGCTGGCGACCATCAAGCACTTTATTGCCTTGTCTGGCGGCTTGAAATAGCAAATCGCTTTATCATGAACCTGGTTGACTCTTAGGTTCAAGTCTCTGATTATCGGGGCCTACTGAGGTACCGTTCACCAATTGTACGAGTAGCATAAGATAGACAGGAAAGGACCGAGAAATGAGCGCTATCGACCTTCGAGCCCTGTTCCACATCGGGTACGGCCTCTATATTGTGGCCGCCCAAGCCGGTGGAAGGCTCAACGGACAAATCGTCAATACGGTCTTCCAGGTTTCAGCCGAACCGCCCCGCATTGCGGTTGCGATTCACAAAAACAATTTGACTCACCAATTGATCAGCGAAAGTGGAGCTTTTTCGGTATCCGTCCTGGACACCGACACGCCGATGCCCTTCATCGGTACATTTGGTTTCAAATCGGGGCATGATATCCAGAAATTCGACGGCGTAGAGTACAAGATTGGTGTTACCGGAAGCCCCATCGTTTTAGCGCACACCTTGTCGGCGATGGAGGCCAAACTTTTCGGCAAGATGGATCTGGGTACACACGATCTGTTTGTCGCTGATTTGGTGGCGGCGGAATGTCTTCGTGAAGGACAACCGCTGACTTATTCATACTATCGCGAGAACAAGCACGGAAAAGCACCCCAAAACGCCCCCACCTATCAAACCCAGCCGGTCAAAAATCGGTAGACTCCGGCGCTTTTCTACAGAGGAGCATCAATCGTGAGCCATTCCTTTCAAGCGGTGAAGGTTACGGAGAAGGTATACTGGGTAGGCGCAATCGACTGGGAATTGCGCGAATTCCACGGTTACCAAACGCAGCGCGGCACGACGTACAACGCGTACCTCATTCTCGCCGACAAGATCACGTTGCTGGACACGGTAAAGGCGCCCTTCCACGGTGAAATGATGGCGCGGATCCGTTCGCTCATTGATCCGAAACAGATCTCCCAGATCGTTTCCCACCACTCGGAAATGGACCATTCGGGCAGCCTCCCCGAGGCAATTCGCGAAATCGAGCCGGAAATAGTTGTCGTTTCCACTATGGGAGCCAAGGCGCTTGCCCGCCATTTCCAACTGCGCGATCTGAATATCGTCAAATCCGGAGAAATTCTCAGTCTGGGCAATGCCGAACTGATTTTCCAGGAAACGCGAATGCTTCACTGGCCGGACAGCATGATCAGCTTTCTTCCAAGTGAAAAGGTGTTGTTCTCTCAAGACGGATTCGGTATGCACTTGGCCGGCAATGAACGCTTTACCGACGAGGTCGAAGAACCGGTCTGGATGTACGAGGCAGCCAAGTACTATGCGAATATTTTAACCCCCTTCTCTCCCCTTGTTCTGGAACTTGCCAAGAAACTCGGCGAATTGAAGTGGCCCATTCAAATTGTCGCTCCCGACCACGGGCCGATCTGGCGAAATGGCCCTGAACAGATCGTGAATCTGTATGGCCGCTGGGCCACGCAAAAGCCGACTAACAAAGCAGTGATCGCCTATGACACGATGTGGAAGAGTACTGCGACCATGGCACACGTTGTCGCCAGTGGAATTTCGGATCACGGAGCTAAGGTTCGCATGGTTCCCCTCTCTGCCTGCCATCGAAGCGACCTGGCCACCGAGTTGCTGGAAGCCGGCGCATTGATCGTCGGTTCACCGACCATGAACAACATGGTCTACCCGACCGTAGCTGATGCGCTAACCTATTTGAAAGGGTTGAAGTTTAAAGGACTAATAGGGGCTGCCTTCGGTTCTTATGGGTGGAGCGGTGAAGCGGTTGCTCAGATCAATGAGTACCTGGACACCATGAAGATCGAACGGGTCGACGATGGAGTGAAAGCGCAATACGTTCCCGATCATTCCGATCTGGACAAATGCTATCAGCTAGGCGCCAAGATCGGTGTCCGGCTGCGGGAATTGCGTTAGCGTAGACAAGCATTCGTGTCGTCGATTCACAAAATCCGGCCGTATCCAGGTTTGCTTTGGCTCGCTCTTGCACTACCATGTGAGCAGGCTAACACCCACACCAGTGGGGATGGGTCACGTGAAAACAAAGTCTCTGTTGATCTTCCTGGTATTTCTGATCCTGATCGCCGCCACACTGTTGTCTTGTTCATCCAACGATGATGATGACAACAATCAAGATCCTACCGTGACGGACGACGACACTATCGACGATGACGTGGCCGACGACGACAGCGATGATGATGCCGATGATGACGCTGCCCACGAAGGTCTGAGCTGGCTTGTTGCCACCACAGGGTCTGATCCCGCTATCCTCGACGAAGACGGTCGCCAAATCCTCCTGCGTGGAGTAAACTTCAATCATCTCGGCGACTACTTCGTGACGGATGAGTCACTTCCTACTGTGGCTGAATTGGGAGCTGATGATTGGGACGACGCGGCCGCTCTCGGCATGAACGTTATCCGATTGGTGACCTCCTGGTCCGCCTGGGAGCCGGAACGTGGTAGGATTGATCAGGACTACGTGGCCCAGGTACGAGCCGCCGTTACGGAAGCCAACGCGCACGGACTCTATGTCGTGATCGACATGCATCAGGACGCGTGGTCCAAATACGTCTTCACTCCCGTGAACGAGATCTGTCCGGAGGGAACCTATCACCAGAAAGGATGGGATGGTGCACCGGAATGGGCCACCTTCACCGATGGGGCCGAGACCTGCACCCCGGGCCGCCGAGAGGATAGTCCGGCGGTCATCCAAGCGTGGGAGAATTTCTACAACAATCGCGACGGCATTCGCGATGAACTTGTTTCGCTTTGGACCTGGATCGCCACCGAATTCGCCCACGACTCGGGTGTCGCGGGCTTTGACCTGCTCAACGAACCCGGTAGTGGTCTGAATATTCTGACGACCATGACCGGATTAACCGAGTTCTACCGCTTGACAATCGACGCGGTTCGAACCGCCGAAGATATGGAAAAATCCCCCGGCCACATCATCTTTTTCGAACCCAACGTCAACGGAATCCCCCCCTTGTTCAATCTCCATGAACCGAACACCGTTTTCGCACCACACAACTACTTCGGTTCCATTGTCCAAGGACCCGATTGGTTGTTGGATTTCTCCTTCTGGCTCTACGACCTCCTCGGCACGCTCTATCAAACTGTGCTTTGGATCGGCGAATACAACAGCTTCAGCGACCCTGCTACCAACGAACTATGGACGGCGCGGTTTGCGGCACTGGATGACCGTTACCTGCAAGCCGGCGGCACGTGGTGGCAATGGGAACAAGAGTGTGGTGATCCGCACAATACGATGTACCCGCCCACCCCAGAATGGATCGAGCAGCAACAACAGACTTGCGGGAATGCACGGTTTCCGCTGACCACGTGCCTGAGCAGAGGCTATCCGATGGCCGTCCCGGGCCGTTTGCGCAGCATCGAGGCCAATCCCTGCGGTGAAACGCTAGTGGTGACAGGAGCGACCGACATTGCCGGTATGGCGGACCTCTGGTTGCCGTCGGTTTCGGACACCGAACCAGCCGTATCCGGCACCGGAATTGAGCAATACCTCGCTACCCGGGTTGATGGCGGTTGGCGCATCACGGCCTGGGTTTCCGGCGAATACTCAATCACCGCGACACCGGCGGGCCGTCGTTTTTAGGGAGGACCATTCCATGAAATCGGCATTCCGTTTTCTGTGGCTGCTTGCCTGCTTGTCTGCCGTTCTGCCGCCCATGGCTTGTTCGTCCGCCGATGATTCCGATGCCGATTCGGGCATCGATGAACCGGCCGACGACGACACCCAATCTCCCGATGATGATTCAAATCATGTCGACGACGATTCGATCGATGATGACACCGTTGACGATGACCTCATAGATGACGACACAACCGATGATGATCTCTCGCCCGAGGACTGGATGTTCATCCGCGACGGCCAAGGGCGCGCCCGCATCCTGCGCGGATGCAACTTCGACGGTTCGGCCAAAGGTCTTTCCGGCCTGCCCATGCTCACCGAGCAGGAGGCGACCGATCTGAGCCAAAGGTGGGGCTTCAACTTCCTGCGCTATCTGATCTTTTGGGCGCGTATTGAGCCAGAAGCGGGCGTTTATGACGAGGCCTACCTGGACGAAGTGGAGACTTGGCTCGACACCCTCACCGAACTTGGTTTTACCGTGGTGTTGGATATACACCAGGACGTCTGGGGACCGTACATTAAGGACCAGGGCCAGCACAGCGACGGAGCCCCGGAATGGGCTACGGTTACCGACAATTACCCTCATATCCCGTTTGCCGAGTGGTTTGGCAATTGGGGCTTTGATTACCTATCTCCTGACGTCATGCGCGCTTTTGACAACTTCTGGGCCTACGACCGGCATCCGGAGCTACAAGACCACTACGGAGCCATGTGGGCCCATGTGGCAGCCCGTTTTCGCGACCACCCCGCGGTATTGGGCTATGACATCATGAACGAGCCCTGGCAGGGGTCGGGTCTGTTCAGCCCGTTTGAGTTCGATCAAACCCTGTATTCCGATTTTCTGGAACGTATGATCGGCGCCATTCGTGAGGAAGACGCCGACTCGTGGATCTTCTACGAGCCACCGGCTTTCGTTACCAATCAAGGACTTCCAAATTGGCTGCGAGTACTCAAAGATCCACGAGACGGCCCTCCGCGACTAGCTTATTTCCCTCATCTTTACCCGGCCTTGATCGACTTGGCCGGTGGTTACTATCCAAATGTGGACCATACCATCCCCAGGTGGGAACGGCTGCGTCGTTACGAGATGGAGCGGCAACACTCCCCTCTCCTTTGCGGCGAATGGGCTATGTTGCGTTGGCTTGACGAGGAAAACGCCCGGCTATGGACGATCGACACCATGGCCATGTTCGACCGTGTGACCAGCGGGTGGACCTATTGGGATTGTGGATTTTTCCTCGACACACATGGAGATGACTATCGGGCGTTGGTTGCCTCCGTGTACCCACGCGCAATCGCGGGTACTCCAACCGAGTATCGATACGATTTAGAATCACATGAATTCACGCTGGTATTCGATGCTTACGAAGGGGCCGACGGACCGACCGAAATTTATCTCGCCGCCGAGCGCGAGTATCCGACAGGCTGGAACGTCGAATCGACCGATCCGGCAGGAACCTGGAACTGGGAGTGGGACGAGGACACAAGCATCCTTTCCATCTGGAGTGATCCTGACTCCACAAAGCACACAATAGTTATTACGCCAACATACTAGACTATCCGTCAACCCTCTACGTCATCCAAATTTGAATTGACATTCGACAACGCGTGTGTTCTGTTCGATCCAACAACCAAAAAAAATGACCAATTTTGTTCGCTGGAGGGCATGGACATAAAAACCTTCGGTGTATTAATGTCGGTTGTTCTGTTACCAAGCATTATTATGACGCTCACATGTTCCCCAGACGACATCCTCGAATATTCGTCTCAGACCGAGCCATCGTCTGCCAGGCAATTGGCGTCGGCAGCATACCAACCAGTCAAAGTCGCCGCACCGTTCGATCTAAATCAGCTGATGCAGCAGGTCCGCATCGCCTGTCGGCCGGACGGCAATGGTTTTCAGGCCGAAGACAAAACTATCGCGGTGCGGACAACGCCGCAGGGCGCCTTCACCGTATCACCGCGCGGTAGCCTGGACGCCGCCCCTCTCCCTACGCTTGGCGCACCCACGACTTTCAACACAGTTGGCTTAAGTCGTCTTGGGTTCGACCTTTCCAACCTTCTTTCAAGCATGAAGAACACGGCAGATGGCGGCTGGACTATTGTTCGCGAGCCGAGCGGTTCGGTGATCGAACATCTCTTGAACCGCGACGCCACCGTCGAGCAGTCGTGGAGCTTTAAGACTACTCCGGCCGGCACCGACGACCTGCTC
>CAZEDX010000053.1:0-30586 GCA_964511015.1 uncultured bacterium
CAGGCCGATCAGCCCCGCCGACACGATCGCCGCCAGCAGCATCGTCGGCGAAAACCAGGTCATGTCGATCGCGCCGAGTAGCCAATCGTTCCAGCCACCGCCCCCGGCGACGCGATAGGCGGCGTAGCGGTACACACCGTAGGACAGCGCCAAGCCGACCAGTCCGCCGCCCAGACCCTGCACAGTGCCTTCGATCAGCAGCGGCACGCGAATGAAGGCATTGCTGGCGCCGACCAGCCGATAGATGCCGATTTCCTCGCGCCGCCGGTAGATGGTCAGGCGGATGGTATTGGCCACCAGTAGCCCCGCCGCGCCGGCCAGGAACAAACCCATGATAAAGGTGCCGAGCCAGAGGTAACCGATCATACGCCCGAGCCGCTCGGCCCACTCGCGGCCGTAGTCGACCTCCACCACGCCGGGCAGCGAGGAGAGGCGGCGCGCCAGGTCGGTCATGCGCGGCAGATCGCGGTAGGTCGAACGCAGGCGGATCTCGACCGTCGCCGGCAGCGGGTTTTCGCCCAGTTCGTCGACGACCTGCGCCATATCGGGCACGTCTTCGCGGAAACGCTGCAGGGCCGTGCCGGGGTCGATCGGCGTCGCCATCTCGACCTCGGGCATCTGCCGCGCCGCGCCGGCCACCGCAAGCAGTTGGTCGGGCGTCGCGTTCTTGTCGAGGTAGGCGATCATTTCGACCTGGCCGACGAACGAGTCGACCAGCCGGCCCATGTTGATCGCCAGCAGACTGAAGACGAGCGGAATGGAAATCGCCAGACCGACCGCGAGCATGGTGCCCAGGTTGGTGCGGGCGTCGGCGCGGATGTTGCGCCAGGCGCGCGCCGCCAGGTTCTTGGCGAACGGTGTCAGTGCCACGGCGGCTCCTCGTTCAAGATCGACACCAGCTTGCCGCGTTCGAGATGCAGCACGCGTTTGGCGTAGCGGCGCAGCAGTTCCTGATTGTGCGTGGCCAGCACGACGGTCGCCCCGCGTAGGTTGACGTCACACAGCAAGTCGATGATCTGGTCGGTCATCGAGGCGTCGAGATTGCCGGTCGGCTCGTCGGCCAGCACGATCGCCGGTTCGTTCACCAGCGCCCGGGCGATGGCGGCGCGCTGCTGTTCGCCGCCGGACAGGCTGGCCGGGTATTCGTCCATCTTCGCCTGCAGGCCGACGTGGCCGAGAATGGCCATGACCTTGCGGCGCAGGGCGTCGCGCGGCGTGTTGACCACCTCCAGCGACAGCGCCACGTTTTCGAAGATCGTGCGGTCCGCCAGCAGGCGGAATTCCTGAAAGACCACGCCGATGTTGCGCCGCAGAAACGGCACCGACGAATCCTTCAGCTTGGCCACGTTGCGTCCGGCGACCAGCACCTGGCCCTCCGACGGCGTATCGGCGGCGTAAATCAGGCGCAGAAAGGTGGTCTTGCCGGCGCCCGAGGGGCCGGTCAGAAAAACCATCTCGCCCTTGGCGATGTTCACCGTCACGTCCGACAGCGCGGTGACTCGGCCGCTATAATGTTTGGTCACCCGATGGAAGCGAATCATGCGCGCTACGTTATCGAGTTAGCGGGCCGGGGTCCAGAGCAGATTTGTCCACGGGTGGCAGCATTTTCCGGCGGGCAGAAACACCGAGGGCCGGTCGGCGTTGCCGCCCACCGGCCCACGATTAATGTTCAATAAGCGGTACTAGTTCTTCTTCTTGAGTTTCGGCTTCTCGGCCGGCGGGGTCGGATGCTCAACCGGCTTCTTCTTCAGTTCGGGCTTCTCCGGGGGAGGAGTCGCGGCTGCCGGAGTGGTCTCTTCGGCCTTCGTCACGGTGACCTTCACGGTCGCGGTCAGCGAGCCGAACTTGGCGGTGATCACGGCCGAGCCTTCGGCTTTGCCGGTCACCTGGCCGTCGCCGTTCACTTCGGCGATGGCGGCGTCAGACGAGGAGAACTCGACCTTCTTGCCGGTCAGCACGGCGCCGTTGGCGTCGACGACGGTGGCGGACACGGTCTTGTTCTCGCCCACCTTCACGGAGATTTCGCCCTCGGCAACCTTCACGGCGGCCGGGATGGCGACGACGACGGTCGCGGTGGCGGACAGGTCACCAGCGGTAGCGGTCACCGTGGCTTCACCGGAACCCACCGCGGTCACCACGCCGTCCTGCACGGTCGCGACTTCGGCGTTGCTGCTGGTCCAGGTCAATGGGGTCTTGGACTGCACGGTCGCGCCGTTCTTGTCGGCCAGCTGGACTTCCAGCGTCGCCGTGGCGCCCTTTTCTTCCAAGTTCACCGTCGCCGGATTCAGCGTCATGCTCGTGGGCTTCGGCGCGCAAGCGAAAAGCAAGGCGGCCACACCCAACATCAGAACAACAATGCTGAGCTTCTTCATAATTTCGATCCTCCTTGGTGATCAGAAAACGCCGTAATCATAATCTCGAGTCACCCTTTGTCAATGGGCTTGCGGGCGGGTAAGATCGATAGCAGATACAAGCGGTTACAGATCGTGAGGGGGTAATGGGACTGCGTGAAGGGATCCGTTTGGCGAGTGCTTTCGCGGCCGCTCGGCTGACCGGCCGGCGCACGCCGTTGGTCGCCAGCCTGCTGGTGACTCAGCGCTGCAATCTCGATTGCGCGTACTGCGGCCGCGCGGCGGCGGACCAAGTGGAGTTGCCCACCGCGGCCTGGCTCAGCCTGATCGACCAACTCGCCGACCTCGGCGGGCGGCGGGTCAGCATCACCGGCGGCGAACCGTTGATGCGTGCCGACCTTGGCGAACTGCTGTCGCATGCGCGGACACGCGGCCTGTCCGTGAGTCTCAACACCAACGGCCACCTGGTCGCGCGGCGCAATGACGTAGTGCGTCTGGCACACCGGGTGACGATCAGCCTCGATGGTCCGGCGGCGGTGCACGATGGCGTGCGCGGCGCCGGTTCGTTCGACGCCGTGGTTGCCGCCGCCGATCTCGTGCGCGCCAACGGACAACCGCTTACCTTCTACACGGTGCTCTCACGCGACAATCTCGATTGCCTGACCGGCGTGCTCGCGCTGGCGCAGCGATTCCAAGCGCGGGCCTTCTTCCAACCCGGCACGACGGTGGGGCTCGATGGCTGCTCGCCCAACCCGACCGCGCCCGAACCGGCGGCCTATCGCGCGGCGATCGACCGGCTGCTCGCGCTGAAGCGAGACGGCGCGCCGGTCGGCAACTCCGCCGCCGCCTTGCGTTATCTGCGCCGATGGCCCGACCCGGCGCCGATCCGCTGCCTCGGCCATCTGCTGTTCTGCCGCATCGAAGCCGACGGCAACCTGCGCATCTGTGGCCGCGACGACCTCGGCCGGCGCCTCGATGCCGTGGCGCTCGGCCTGCGCGCGGCGATCGAACAACTGCCGGCGCCGTCCTGCGATGCCTGCTGGTCGGCGGCGCGGGTGGAGTTCCACCTGCTGGCGCAATTGAATCCGTCAGCCATCGCAAGCTACTTGCGCGGTTAGGGTCGCCGGCTACTTTACCGCTTCGATTTCCTGGAACGACAGCCCTTCGCGCGCCAATGCGAACAGGCCGGACACGGTCTGGGGCAGGTAGTTGGCCAGATGGATGACGATCGCGGCGCCCATTGCCTGGTCCCACGTGGCGCCGACGGTGAGGGTGATCGCGGTGGCGCCGAGGAAGTGGTAGGGGCCGACGTAGCCCGGGCTCGCCGGAATCGACACGGCGATGGCCATGCTCATCAGCACGAAGATGGCGTCGGTCGCGCCGGCATCCAGGCCGCAAGCGACCAGGCCGAACCACACCGACAACGCGCTGATGATCCAGAGCGCCGCCGAGATGAAGAGGATCCAAATCACTTCGAGCGGGTTGGTGGTTTGCGTCAGGCCGCCGATAAAGTTACGCAGGCCGGCCAACACCTTCACCCCCCAGCGCTCGGGCAACACCCGCAGGAAGAAACCGGCCACGCGTAGCGTCAGTTCGGTCTGCCACTTGAGCATCACCACCGCGGCCAGGATGACGCCGACCAACACGCTCAGGTTGATGGCGATCAGACGCTGGCTGATGTTCACGCCGAATTCCTGTTTCACCGCCGCTGCGAGCTTGGTCATCGGGCCCGAAAACTCCCAAACATACAAGCTCAGCACGAACAGCACCAGCAGCGACAACGTGTCGTAGATGCGCTCGACCACCACGGTGCCGAACACGGCGCCGAAGCCGATTTTCGTCTTGCGGCTGACGCTGATCGACCGCGCCACCTCGCCGAGCCGGGCCGGCAACAGGTTGTTCACCGCGAAGCCGATGCAGGTCGACCAGCCGAGTTTAATCCAGGAAACGCGCTGGATGGGCTTAAGGAATAGCGACCAGCGATGGCCGCGCACAAACAGCATGAACAGCACCTGCAGCATCACCGCAGTCACATACACCGGGTCGGCGTGGGTGATCGAAAACCACATTTTGCCGAAGTCGATCTTCGGCTGGGCGCCGAGCGGACTGAGGCTGATGTCGTAGAAAGCGATGAACAGGAAGATGGTGGAAACCGCCAGCCCGATGAAGAATTTCGGATCGAGCCAGAGGCGCCGGCGGCTCACGACAGCCAGGCCTCGGGCGGCTGGTCGACGAAGAGCTGTCGGGTCTTGTCGAGATCGCGTTTGATCGCCGCCACCAGTTGGTCGACCGACGCGAATTTCTTTTCATCGCGCCAGCGGCGCAGGAAATGCAGTTCGATCGGTTGTCCGTACAGATCGCCTTCGAAATCGAGCAAATGGGCCTCGATGCGCAGTTCGACGTCGGTGAAAGTCGGGTTGTGGCCGATGTTGATCGCCGCCGGATACGCCTTGCCGCGGGCGATGCCCACGCCGCCGTACACCCCGACGTGAGGCAGCAGATCGGCTATGGCCTGCACGTTGGCGGTGGGGAAGCCGATGCCCCGCCGGTCGCCATGCACCACGGTTCCGACCAGATGAAACGGCCGGCCCAGCAAGCCGAGCGCGATGCTGACTTCGCCGGCTTCGATCAGGCGCCGGATACGGCTGGAACTGATCGGGCGGCCGTCGACCACCAGCGCCGGCACCTGCTCGGTGGCGAATCGGAAGCGGCGGCCGAGTTGCATGAGTTGCCGGGCGTCGCCGTCACCGCCGCGGCCGAAGCTGAAATCGTAGCCCATGATCAGCGTGTCCACGCCCAACAGGTCGACCAGCGATTCAACCACCCATTTCTCGGCGGGCGTTTGGGACAGATCCAGGGTGAACTGCTGGGTGACGAGAATATCGACCCCCTGCCGTTCCAGCAGGCGGGCGCGTTCGGTGTAGGGGTGGATCATCCGCACGCCCTTGACCGGATTGAGCACCTTGATCGGGTGCGGCTCGAAAGTGACGACGACCGCCGGCAACCTCTTTTCTTCAGCGACCGCGCGCAGGCGGCGCAGGATCTGCTGGTGGCCGCGGTGCACGCCGTCGAAGTTGCCGATGGTCAAGACAGTCCGGCCCAGTTCGGCCGGTTGTAGTTGTTCCATGCACAGATGCTTCATGTCGTTTCGTCCACCACTTTGCCGACGAGCGGCAGGGTCGTCGGCGGCTCGGATTCCATCGTAAAGACACCGGCCAGCCGCCGCAAACCGGCCTTGAGTTTGTCGGACGTCGCCGCGCGGCAGGTGCAAATCGGTTCGCCGCGTTCCACGTAATCGCCGATGCGCTTGTGCATGGTGATGCCCGCGCCCGGTTCGATCTCATCATCCACCCGTTCGCGGCCGGCGCCGAGCGACATCGCCGCCCAGCCGATCTCCGCCGCGCGCATCGAATGCAGATACCCCGCGACCGGTGAGCCGAAATCGGCCCAAACGGCGGCTTTGGGCAAGAGCGACGGGTCGTCGACCACCGCCGGGTCGCCGCCGTGCGCGACCACCATTTCGCGAAACTTGGCCAGCGCCGATCCGTCGGCGAGGTAGGCGCGCAGCTTGGCGCAGCCGTCCGCGATGTTCCGCTCCAGCCCGCCGGCGGCCAGCATGTGCGCGCCCAACATGACGGTTAGTTCGGTCAGCCGCTCGTCGCCTTCGTTGCGCAACACGGCGATGGATTCGGCCACCTCGTTGGCGTTGCCGATCTCCCGCCCGAGTGGTTGGTTCATGTCGGTGAGCAACGCGCGCACCGGCTTGCCCATTTCCTGGCCGACGCGCACCAACGCGTGCGCGAGGTCTTCGGCTTCTTCCATCGTGCGCATGAAAGCACCGGTGCCGATCTTGACGTCGAGCACGAGCGCATCGATGCCCTCGGCCAGCTTCTTGGACATGATGCTGGCGACGATCAACGGAATGCTGTCGACCGTGGCGGTGACGTCGCGCAACGCGTAGCACTTCTTGTCGGCCGGACACATCTGGTCGGTCTGGCCGATGATCGAGCAACCAACGCCGCCCACGATCTCGGTGAAGCGCTCGAGCGATAGAAACACGTTATAGCCCGGAATCGCTTCGAGCTTGTCGAGCGTGCCGCCGGTAAAGCCCAAACCGCGGCCCGACACCATCGGCACCTTCACCCCGGCGCAGGCCACCAGCGGCGCCAGCGGCAGGCTGGTCTTGTCGCCGATGCCGCCCGTCGAGTGCTTGTCGACCTTGGGGCCGGGCAGGTGGGAGAGGTCGAGGATGGTGCCCGATTCCATAAACGCGCGGGTCAGGTAGACGATTTCCGGGCCGCTCATGCCGCGGAAGAAGACGGCCATGAGCAGCGCCGTCGCCTGGTAGTCGGTGACTTCGCCGCGTACCAGCCCTTTGACAAACCACTCGATTTCGTGCCGGTGAAGCACTTCGCCGTCGCGCTTTTTGCGAATCAGATCGACCGCGCGCATGTTTCGCCCCAACGGTGAAAAGTGCAGTCAGGTTACGAGGCCAAGGCTAGCGAGTCAACGGGAGCAAACTTGAATTGCGCCCGGGCGGCGAGTGTGGCACGCTGGGCCCGCAAGCGGGAGGCTTACTATGCGCAGGTTCTGGCCGGTTCTGTTGGTGATTCCGGTGCTCGTCATCGCGGCGAACTATCTGCCCGACGGCGGCGTGCAGCGCGCGGCGTTCGTGCGCTTCGCCGATTTCGGCACGCCCGACGACTACAGCGACGCGCGAGACGTGTATTTCCCCAAGCCGCCGGAAAACTACTGGCTGTGGGGTCAGGAGAACCCGAACCAGTTCATCCATTACGAAACGCCGGACCGCTTCTACTGGGTAACCAAACCCAAGATGGCCGACCGCTACACCAGCGCGCGGGTGATCAAGAGCTACTACACCGCCAAGCTGCGCATCAAAAAACCGGAGGCGTTGAGCGGCGCCGGCATGCTGGCGATCCGCTACAAAGACAACCTGCTGCAGCCGACCAGCGTCGAGGTGTTGTTCCGCGGCGAATGGCGGCGCCTAGGCACGCTCGGCGGGCAGTACGACCATGCTTGGAAAGTCGCTTCATTCGTCTTTGACGTGCGGCAGACCGACGTCGAAAACGGCACGTACCTGGTGCGCATCGGCCGCGGCGACTACGGCGATTTGCGCGGCGACCTCCCCATCGATTGGGTCGGCTTGGCCAACGGCCCCGTCCAATTGCCGGCGCCGACGCCCGGCTTCTGGCCCGCGCCCGCGGCGAGCAATTTCGCCAAGATCGGCCAGACGCGTGAGTACGTTCCGGGCCAGGGGCCGGTGTTCCTGACCGGCATTCTGGTCAAAGGCATGCGCACCGGTTCGTGGGAATACTACGCGCAGAACAAGGTGAACGCGCTGATCTTCCAGGGCTGGGAAACCGAGTGGCGCCGCCGTTGGGAAACCTACGCCGAAGGCGGCTACAACGACCGCGTGCGCTACGGCTTCCCCGACTGGACCGAACGTTGCGCCCGCAACAAGTTGCTTTGCACCAGCCAGTTCTTCACCGACACGCGCAGCTACTGGATCGAACGGCAGTACCGCGACGAATATGAAGCACTCGACACGCTTGGCGAAGTGATGAGTTTCAACCGCAATGCGCCGGGCAACCTGTGCTGGTACCTCAAAGACGAAGCCGACCACAACGATTCCACCTGGGGCTCGCCGCCCGAGTTCATTCTGCAGCTCTACAACCTGCAGAAGAAAAGCGACCCGTCGCGCGCGGCGGCCGTGCTGTTCCAGGGTTGGAAGCCCGGCTCGTTCGCTATGTACAAACAGATGCTCGACATTGCCGCATTCGACGTCTATCCGCTCGGCGCCGGCCGGCCGCTCAACGAGGTGTGGGAGCGCACCGAACGCATGCGGGCCGAGGTCGGTCCGGACAAGGCGCTGTGGGCGGTGGTCGAAGGCCATGAGGGCGAGCACGTGCGCGACTTGCGCCGCCAACTCACCGCGGCGGAAGTGCTGGTCGAGGGTTACGCCTGCCTCGCGCACGACATCCACGGCGTGTTCTACTACATCGACAACATCGCCGCCTACATTGACGTCGACCGCATGCCCGGCCCGTGGGCCGGCATGAAGCAGTTTTTCGCCGAGGTGAACGGACCGGCGGGCATCGCGCCGTGGTTTCTCCCGCCGTCGCGCACCGTTGCCCGGACCGGCATGAACGATCAACGCGTCGGCGCGGAAGACAAGGCGATCCACTTCATCCAGAAGATCGACGGCCAGAACCGGCCGCTGTTTGTGGCGGTCAATACCGTGCCGCGCGACAAGCAGCAGGCGCGCCTGTTCGCGCAAGGTCTGGCCGCCGGCACGACGGTGAAGGTGCTGTTCGAAAACCGCACGCTCACCGCCGGTGCTGACGGCGCGATTGTCGACAACTTCGCCGCATACGGCCGCCACGTGTACACGTGGTGAGGCCGGTCACTCGTTCAGAAACGTCAACGTATCCGGCCCGTCATTCACCGGGAGTGATGCCAGCAATTCGTAGTCGCGTTCAGGGTCGAGCACGAACAACGTGTCGCTATTGAAGTCGGCTACATACAGCCGGCCGTCGGGGTCGAGCGCGAGCGCCGAGGTGAACGACAGCTCGGCGCCGTCGGTGCGCAAATCGATGGTGGCGATCTGCTCGCCGGCGTCGAGGTCGACCACCGGCACGCGCGCGTCTTGCGCGTTGCCGAGGTAGGCGCGGCCGTCATCGGCGAGCAAAATCTCATACGGCGCGCCGGCGATCTCGATGGTGCGCGCGATCGCGCCGCTCGCCGGATCGATCGCCTCGAGCATGCCGTTGCCGACGAAACCTTCGCCGGTCACGTAGTCGCCGGTGCCCGCGACCCAGATCAAATCGCGCTGCTCGTCGTACACCAGGCCCGTTGCGTCGCGGCCGTTCAGGGTGATTGTGGTTTCCAGCGCGCCGGTGGCGGCGTCGAGCACGGCAACCGCGCCTGGTCCGGCGGGCACGTACTTCGCGCTCAGGTTCGACAGCGCCACGAAGAGGCGGCCGTGCGCCAGTGCCAGGCTGCTAGGCCGCGACCAAGATTCGCTGATGCCCGGGTCATGCGGCAGGTCCGCGCCGGCGGGTAGGACGGCGATCTGCCGCACGCGCTCCTCGTCGCCGACCCCGGCGCCGACATCGACCAGGCGCACGTCCTCCGCGACAAAATTGCTGACCCACACCGTGCGGTCGTCGACGAAGGTGAAGCCGATGGGGCTGGTGCCGTCGCCCACCGAAACCTCGCGTACGATATTCAGGTCGGTGTCGTAAACGACAATCGAGTTGGACAGCGAGCACAGCGCATAGAATGCCGCGCCGCGGGCTTCGGTCTGGTGAATGGCGCTGCCGGTCAACGCGACGTCATCGAACACCCGAAAGGTCGGGCCTTCCTCGACCCGCACCACGCTCAACGTTTCGGACAAGCCGCCGCCGACGACGAGGAAGTAAGGGTAGCCTTCGTGCGCGCTGAGATCCGGCAGGTCGCCGGATTGCTCTTTCAATTCGCCGCAGGCGCCGGCGGCGATCAAGCACAACACGAGCGCAAGCAACCGCCGCGCGTTCATCACGCACCACAGCCGCGAGACCCGTCGTCGTCATCGGCCGCGGCATCGTCGTCTTGCCAGTCGTCGTCGTCGGCGGCGGAGTCGTCATCGGCCTGGCTGCCGGTGGCGCTGGTATCGACCACGCCGATCGCCTCGAGGTCGAAGCCGCCCGATCCCCAGGTGGGGTACGAATCGTAGATGGGGTGCGCTTCGTCGTAGCCGAAGGTCGGCCCGTCGTCGTAGTAGTCACCGCCGCCGGGCACATCGACGATCTTCACGAAGCGAATGTCGTCCAGATCGACCGCGCCGCTCAGCACGCCGGGGTCGTCGGCCAAATCGGCCAAATCGAAGGTGGTGCCCAGCGAGGTGCCGTAGGCGTTGGCGTGTTTGCCGGCCAAGCCGAACACGAGAGTCGGATCAACCAAGAAGTACGCGCCCTGGCTCTCGGCGATGAGCGAGACGCAAGGGAAGATCGCCCACGTTTCGCCGTCGGTGCTGACCAGCACGCGGCCGAATTCGGCGAACACCTGCTCGCCGGCGGGAAAGCCGTTCTCGAATACGACCAGGTCGGCGCCCTCGCGGTCGCGCACCGCTTCGTCGAAGGTCAGCGTGATCTCGCCCGGCGCGGCGTCGGCGTTGAGCAGCCGCTCGCCCAACGCCACGATGTCGTTCGGATTGCCGGTCGCCGGCCCGAGCGCCAGTTCCGGATGGCGCCATTGCTCGTCGACCTCGTCGGCGGGCAAGTAGTCGAGGTAGCCGGTCGCCCAAGCGATGATCGTCGGGCTGTCGGCGGCGAGGCCGGCGTTAGCGAACGGACCGGCCCACGCGTTGGCGCTACCCAGCAGCAACAAGAAAAACAGAAAACGGAAAACACGACGCATCAGACACCTCCGCGGGTGCGGGACGCGACACCGAGCGGCATCGCGGCCACTATGATGACCGGGCAGGTTTCCTGGCTTGGGGGTCAATCGCTTAGCGCCGCCTTCCCACCGCACGAGCGGCAGTGGCTTCGTGGCGCTTCGCCTTCCCCCTCACAGTGGCGGGACCGCGCCGGATTCGCACCGGCTTCCCTTTTCCCTCCGCCGTGGAGGCACCCGGACCATTTACGTCGGCAAGTCTAGCGAACGGCCGGCGCCAAGTCCAGATCGGCCGGCGGCAATGCGGTTTTGCCTTGACTGCCCGCCGGCTTGTCCTACAATGACGTCCCTAGTGCGGAGCCAACGGCGAATAGATCCCGAATGTACCTACTGCGGCAGGACGTTACGGGGGCCGAACCGTCTCGGACCGCGTCGGCTTTCCTGCCCAAAAAACGCGGAGTCATGTATATGAAGCGCACGAAAGTCGATATTGGCTACCTGATGGAAAAGAAGCGGTCCGGCGAAAAGATCACCATGCTCACCGCCTACGATTATCCCACCGCCAAGCTGGTGGACGAAGCCGGCATGGAAACGATTCTGGTGGGCGATAGCGCGTCCAACGTCGTGCTTGGTTACAGCGACACCGTGCCGGTGTCGATGGACGAATTGCTGGTGCTGGTGCGCGCGGTGCGGCGCGGGGTGAAGCATGCGATGCTGATCGGCGACATGCCGTTCGGTTCGTACAACGTTTCGACCGAACAGGCGATTGCCAACGGCGTGCGGTTCATGAAAGAGGGCGGTTGCGAAGCGGTGAAGCTCGAAGGCGGCGGACCGATGATCCCTCGCATCAAGGCGATGAGCGAAGCCGGCATTCCGGTCGTCGGCCACCTCGGCCTGACGCCGCAGACCGCCAGCCTGATCGGCGGCTACAAGGTGCAGGGCAACACCGCGAAGAAGGCGCGGGCGATCGTCGACGACGCCCGGGCCATTGCCGCCGCGGGTGCCATCATGCTGGTGCTCGAGTGCGTGCCCGGCCGTGTCGGCGGCATGATTGCGCAGGAACTGGCCATTCCGGTGATCGGCATCGGCGCGGGCGTCGACGTCGACGGCCAGGTGCTGGTGCTCCACGACATGCTGGGCTTCAACCCGCATTTCGCGCCGAAATTCCTGAAGACCTACTCGCGCATCGGGCCGCGCATCGGTCGCGCAGTGAAGCAGTATATCAACGACGTGAAGGGCAAGAAATTCCCCAACGAGGCCCATACGTTCAACATCAACGACACCGAGTTCGGCAAACTCTACGGCGGCAACAACTAACGGAAAAGGAGCAACCGTGGCGGTCAATATCGTCAGTAATGTCGATCAATGGGTGCAGGTGCGGCGCGCGCTGATCAGCGTCTCCGACAAGACGGGCCTCGAGCCGTTGGTGCCCGGCCTGCTGGAGATCAACCCGGAGATGCATTTCTATTCGACCGGCGGCACCTACACGGCGCTGCAGAAGATTCTTGGCCCGCAGGCGGTCAAGCACCTGACCCAGGTGTCCGACTACACCGGCCAGCCGGAAACGCAAGGCGGACTGGTCAAGACGCTCGATTTCAAGATCTACCTCGGCCTGCTGACCGAGACTCACAATGAGCATCATCGGGCCGACCTGGCGCGCACCGGCGCGTTGCCGATCGATTTGGTGGTGGTCAATTTGTATCCGTTCGAGGCGACCGTGGCCCGCGCCGGCGTGACCGTCGAGGAAGCCCGGGCGAACATCGACATCGGCGGCCCGTGCATGGTGCGGGCGTCGGCGAAGAACTATCTGCGCGTGACACCGGTGGTGGACCCAGCCGACTACCCCGGCCTGCTGGACAAATTGCGCCGCCAGCAGGGGCGGCTCAGCCTGGCGCAACGGTTCGAATTCGCGGTCAAGGCATTTCAGCACACCGCGCACTACGACACCGCGATCAGCGCGTTCCTGGCCAAGCAGTCGCCGGCAGCGGTGCCGCAGGCCTATCACCTGATGGACGAGTAAGGAGCGAGCCGTGCCCGAAGACCTGAAAAAAGCGTATCACACCATCGTTGACGACCATTTCGCCCCGCGGATGGAGATCAGCTTCATCGACGAGCACGACCGCCGCACGACGCTGGTCTACGAAAAGGTCGTGTGGGACGTGGAAGGCGAACTGCGGGGCTTGCGCTACGGCGAAAACCCGGGCCAGGAAGCGGCGCTGTACAAGTTGATCAACGGCAATCTGGTCATCGGCGAGGTGACCACCATCGCGCCCGGCCGCGGGCTGGTGGCCGACGCCGAATTGCTGCAGTTCGGCAAGCACCCGGGCAAGATTAATCTCACCGACGCTGACAACGCGCTGAACATTCTGCGCTACCTGACCGAACGTCCGGCGGCCGCGATCATGAAGCACAACAACCCGTCCGGCGTGGCGTTGGCCGACTCGCTTGTCGAGGCCTATCTGAAGGCCGACCTGGCCGATCACGTCGCCGCGTTCGGCGGCTGCATCGCGCTGAACCGGCCGGTCGACCGCGCCACGGCCGAAGCGGTGGCCGAGCGCTACGCCGAGGTCGTGGTGGCGCCGGAATTCGAGGAAGGCGCGGTCGGCGTGCTGGCCGCGCGCAAGAATCTGCGCATCATGAAGATCGGCAACATGAAGCGTCTGGCCGAGTATGCGCCGGAGCGTTTCGTCGATTTCAAGAGCCTTATCGACGGCTCGGTCATCGCTCAGGTGTCGTTCCAGCCCGCCGCGCGGCGCAAGGAAGACCTGCTGCCGGCCGAAACCACCTATAAAGGCAAGCTATACAAGGTGAACCGCCAGCCGACCGAGAAGGAATACGCCGATCTGCTGTTCGGCTGGATGGTCGAGGCGGGCGTCTCGTCGAATTCGGTGATCTACGTGAAAGACCAGGTCACCGTCGGCATCGGTACCGGCGAGCAGGACCGCGTCGGCGTCGCCGAGATCGCGCGCGACAAGGCCTATCGCAAACTGGCCGACCGCCTGGCCTTCGAACGCCATCGGGCAAACTTCAGCACGCTGGCCGACCCGGCGCAGCGCGAAGCTATCCTGGCCGAGGTGAATGAGCTGCACGGCGGGCTGATCGGCGCGGCGATGATCTCCGACGCCTTCTTCCCGTTCCGCGACGGCATCGACATCGGCTTGAAGGAAGGCGTGACTGCGGTGATTCAGGCTGGCGGCTCGATCAACGACTACCAGTCAATCGAAGCCTGCAACGAGTTCAACGCCGCCATGGTCTTCACCGGGCAGCGGAGCTTCAAGCACTAACGGTCATTTCCCCAACAAAAAAGGGCACGGCCGGCCGTGCCCTTCGTTTTTGCCGCTACGCTTGTCCTACCGCTTGTCCTTTTGAATGCAGGCGTACGCGCTATGGTTGTGGATCGACTCGAAGTTTTCCACCTCGACCGTGTACCAGCACACGCCGTCCAGGGCGTCGAGGCGTTCGGCGACGTTGCGCACCACGTCTTCCACGAACACCGGGTTGTTGAAGGAGTGTTCGGTGACGTACTTCTCGTCTTCGCGTTTGAGGATGGAGTAGACCGCGCTCGAAGCGCATTCCTCGGCCAGTTCGATGATCTCTTCGATCCAGATGAAACGGGTCATGCGGAAGCTGATGCGGATCTCGCCGCGCTGGTTGTGCGCGCCGTAGTCGGAAATTTCCTTCGAGCACGGGCACAGCGTGTTGACCGGCACGTGCACGCTGACCACCAGGTCCTTGTCGCCGTTGCGCCGCGAACCGACCAGGCGGCAGAAGTATTCCATCAGCCCCTTGGCGTGACTGACCGGCGATTCCTTCTCGACGAAGTAGGGGAACTCGACTTCCAGGTGCGCCGAGTCGGCGTCGAGGTGTTTGCGGATGTCGGAAAGCAGCTTGAAGAAGTTGCGCACCGAGATTTCACCGCGGTGCTCGTTGAGCACCTCGATGAACCGGCTCATGTGCGTGCCTTTGAAGTGGTGTGGCAGATCGACGTACATGTTGAAGGTCGCCACCGTGTGCTGCGTGCCGTTGGCGCGGTCGAGCACACGGATCGGGTACCGGATATTCTTCACCCCCACTTTGTCGATAGGGATGTTCCGGTCATCCCGCTGGTTGGCTACGTCGATCAAGTCTTCCTTCTCCACCACATCCCTCCGCGAAACCGACCGCTCTATAACCCCGATTGGCCGGTTCTGCAACCGTTGCCGTCAACGAGGCGTGAATACCATGGCCTGGGAGAGGAACGCGGCGATGGCGTCGAGTCGGCCGCGATAGCCGTAGGGAACAACCAGCGTGGGCGTCAGCGTCGTGTCGAATTGGTTGAGCAGCCGGTGGTAGCGCCAGAGCGCGGGCGTGGTCGAAGCCACGAGCGTGTTACCATCGCCGCTTTCCAGAAAGTTGACCGTATGGTCGACGACCGCCGCGCCGAACGGCTGCACGCGCGCGGCGAGATTGGCGGTCACGCTGCCTTCCGAATGGCCGAGCAGGCCGATCCGTTCGGCCGCAATGTGTTCGCGGCACCGCAGAAACTTCGCGGCCAGCAGCACCTCGTACACGCGCAATCCTTCGAAGGTGAAACCGGCGGTCAACAGCCGGCGGGCCACCTCGTCTTCGTACGGCGTGCCGCCGAGCGCGCGCGCGCCGGGAATCAACACCGCATAGCCGCGCCCCGCCAATGTGCCGCCGCCGTATTCGGCGATAAACGACTCGGCGCTCGAGCCGTGCCCGTGCAGGCCGATCACCGCCGCGTGCGGGCCGGGCGTAACCGGGGTCAGCAGAATCGCCGGCCAGGTGCCGAGATACGGGTCGGAAAACAGCAGGTTCTCGCGGCAGTACCCATTTGTCACCGGCGACCTGCCGGTGACGGCGACGGTCAACTCCCGCCGGTCGAGGCCGTCGAGCAGAAAGCCGATGTTCAAGGCTTCGATCAGCAGCTTGGACAGTTCCGGCGGCGAAGGGTAGGTCGTCAACGGCAGCTCTTTGCCGGAGCGGATGCGGCGCAGTTGTTCGCGCCAGGCCGCTTCGTTCGTCGGCCGCGCCTGGTCGCGCGCGCGGTCGGGAAACGCGAGGTAGTCGCGGTGGCAGGTGACGATCGGCTGGCCCGCGCAATCCCACTTCACCTGTGTGGCGGGCCGCAACGCGACCAACGGGTCCGCACAACCGGCAGTCTGAGTGCACGGACGCCGTAGCGGCGGCTCATCAGGCGGGCGCGTGCGCAACAGCAGCGTCAGGCCGGCGGCCAGAACGGTCACCACGAGGCCGAAAATTAACGCTGTTCGCCGCGACCACATTTTTCCATCCGCACTTGGAGAATCGGTGGGTTGAATACAACATTGAGAGAAAGGCTCGTCAACGGCCAGTCCTCGGTGAAATTGACATTTTTTGTTCGTGGGTGTTAGCTGTGCACGTCTCAAGCGGCACCG
Organism: uncultured bacterium; assembly: GCA_964511015.1. Taxonomy (GTDB): domain Bacteria; phylum Lernaellota; class Lernaellaia; order Lernaellales; family Lernaellaceae; genus FEN-1099. Next base: position 16,163 of record CAZEDX010000053.1, read on the forward strand.
AAGACTGCTCAATCAAACTGGGAGAAGTGAGCCATGCCCAAAAAAGACGACGGTCTCGACTTTATCTTCAACTCCGACCTCGCCACCGCGGACCCGCTGATTCAGGAACTGATCGAACGTGAGGAAGAGCGGCAGGCGCGCCAGATCATTCTGATTCCATCGGAGTCGATCTGTGCGCACGCCGCGCGCCGTGTGCTGGATTCGTCGTTCTCGAATCTGTACGCCGAAGGCTATCCGCCGTCGGAAAACACGCGCATGAGCATGGACGATCTGACCGACATTCCGGCGCGCCTGGTCAACTACCGGCGCTACGGCGACCGCCGCTTTTACAAGGGCAACGCTTACGTCAATTTGATCGAGTCGATCTGCCGCCGTCGCGCGGCCGAGTGCTTCGCCACCAAGAAAACGCCGGCCGATAAAATTTTTGCCAATGTGCAGCCGCTGTCGGGAGCGGCCGCAAACCTGGCCGTCTACGAAGCATTCGTCAAACGTGGCGAGACAGTGATGGGCATGGACCTGATGCAGGGCGGCCACCTGTCGCACGGCAGCCAGTTCCACATGAGCGGCAAGCACTACCACATCGTGCCGTACGGCGTGGACCCGGAAACCGAACTGCTCGACTACGAGCAGATCCGCCAGATCGCCCTCGAGGCCAAGCCGAAGATGATTATCGCCGGCTTCACCTCGTACCCCTGGGCGCCGGATTGGGCGAAGTTCCGCGCCATCGCCGATGAAGTCGGCGCGATCTTGATGGCCGACATCGCGCACCCGGCGGGCCTGGCCATCGCCGGCGCGTACCCGAACCCGATCGACTGGGCCGACGTGGTCACCTTCACCACGCACAAAACGCTGTTCGGCCCGCGCGCCGCGGTCATTCTGACCACCAACGGCAAACACGCGGTGCGCATCAACAACGCCGTGTTCCCCGGGGAGCAGGGCGGCCCACACATGAACACCATTGCCGCGTTGGCGGTGTCGTTCCACCTGGCGCAGAGCGAAGCGTTCAAGAAGATGCAGTTCCAGATCGTGGAGAACGCCAAGCTGCTGGCCGGCGAACTGACCAACCTCGGCCTGCGCCTCTCCTACGGCGGCACCGACACACACCTGTTGCTGGTCGACCTTAAACCGTTGCGCAAGCGCGGCGGCGACCTGTTGTACGGCGAGCCGGCGGCGACGATTCTGGAGCAGGTGGGCATTATCCTGAACAAGAACACCATTCCCGGCGACACCGCGACCCCGCTGGCCACCGGCCTGCGGATGGGCACCCCCTGGTTCACCCAGCGCGGCGCCGGCGCGGCGGAGGTGAAAGAACTGGCGCGATTGATCCACAAAACGCTGGTCAACATCGAACCGTTCCATTACGACAGCGCGGCGCGGCTGCAGCCGCGGGGCAAGATCGACCTGGCGGTCATGCGCGAAATCGCCGCCGACGTGGTCGCGCTCGCCGGCAAGCTGCGCCAGGAACCGGCCGCCACCAGCGGCTATCCGCACTTCCCGCTGCTTGACGAGCCGGTGGCGAAGCAGCCCTACGTGCGCATCACCGGTTGCGACGCCGACGCCTTCATGCAGGAAGTCTGCGCGGCGAAGATTCATGATCTGACCGAAGGGCAGGTACGCACGACGCTGCTGCTCGACGGCGACGGCAAGATCATCGACGAGGTGGCGCTGGCCCGCTTGCCGGAGAACGACCAACCACGCCGCAACGGTTACGTGCTCAAGGCCAACGCGGCGAATTTGTCGACGCTGCTGGTGTGGCTGCGCGGCCTGGCCGAGGGCTACACCAAGTTTGAGCCGAGCGATGTGACGGCCAAGATTACCGGGCCGGTGTTCGTCGAACAGATCGCCGGCACCACCGCCGAGGCGAAGCTGTTGGCCAAGGCGCCGGCCACCGATGCCAAGCTGGCGGGCCGCGACGCCGCGGAATTGCTCGACCGCGTGGCCATGACCAAGCCATATTTCGTCGGCCAGAGCGCGCTGGCGGCCAGGGCGCCGAAGGACAACGAAAAGATCGACTTCCGTTGGCTGCAGCCCGACCAGCAGCACCGGCGCACCACGCTGTACAACGAACACGTGAAGCTCGGCGCGAAGATGGTGCCGTTCGCCGGCTACGTGATGCCGGTGCGCTACGGCTCGACGATCGAAGAACACCGGGCGGTGCGCACCACCGCCGGCCTGTTCGACGTGACCCACATGGGCGTGTTCGAGGTGTCGGGCCCGCGCGCGGTCGAATTCATCGACCTGGTCGTCACCAACCACGCCGCAGCCAACGAGGTCGGCAAGGCGTTCTACGCGTTCTTGCTCGACGCGGACGGCAACGTGATCGACGACCTGCTCGTCTACCGCCTGGGTGTCGAACGCTTCCTGCTGGTGGTCAACGCCGCCAACGAGGCCAAGGACTGGACGTGGCTCAACCTGGTCAACGAAGGCAGCGTGCTGCTCGACCGTCAGGTCACCACGCGCAGCCCGTTGTGCCCGGTGCGGCTGCGCAATTTGAAGGAAACGCAGTGGGGCGAGGACTGCCGCGTCGACCTGGCGCTGCAGGGGCCGCAGTCGCGCGAGGTGCTGACGGCGATGGCCGACAAGATGGAGGCTGCGCGCATCCGCAAGATGAACCGCAACGACTGTCTCGAGAGCAAGCTGGGCGGACTGAACGTCGTGCTTTCGCGCACCGGCTACACCGGCGAGCAGATGGGTTTCGAGATCTTCGTCCATCCGGAACGCGCGCCGCAGTTGTGGAACGCGATTCTCACCGTCGGCCGCGACTTCGGCGTCGTGCCGATCGGCCTAGGCGCGCGCGACAGCCTGCGCATCGAAGCCGGCCTGCCGCTTTACGGCCACGAACTGATGGGCCCGAACAACATCTCGCCGGGCGGCGCGGGTTTCGGCAACTTCGTCAAGCTGAACAAGCCGTTCTTCGTCGGCAAAGCCGCCTACCTGGCCAGCGAAAAGACGCGCGACCGTGTGGTCATGCAGTTCAAGGTGCCGGCTAAGGGCAGCAAGCCGCTCAAACCGGGCGACGTGTTGATCGACGACCGCGGCGGTTTCATCGGCAACGTTACCAGCGCGGCGGTGGACGGCAACGGGTTGCAGATCGGCCTGGCCTACGTGCTGACCGGCTTCGCCGAGCCGGGCCCGATCGACATCTACCCGCTGCCGCAGGATCAGCGGCCGATGGTCACGCCGAAAGAGATGACCCCCGGCAAGCGCCTGGTGGTGCCGGTCAAAGCCGAATTGTTCTAGTCGCGAGCGAAACGAAAACGGCGGCTCGGGGCTGTCCCCGGGCCGCCGTCGTGTTTGGCGGGACCGCGCCGCTTACACGTCGAAGCGACGGCGGAACTCGAGCGCCTTGGCCATTTTGAAGAAGTCGCCGTGGATCGGCACGTAGCGCAGCCGGGTGCGGAACGTCGCCGGGTCGATCAGCTCTTCGAACGGGACCGAACGCAGCTCCATGTTGTCGCCGACGCTCACCATCGTACCGTGGTTGCCTTCGTTGACGAACTTGAATGCGCCCATGCCGAGCTGGCTGCCCAGCAGAATGTCGAAGGCCGACGGCTCGACGCAGCGGGTGGTGTAGCCGATATTTTCCGACTTGATCTGCAGCTTGGTGTCTTTCTCGCCGCGGCGTTTCTTTTCCTCTTTGTACAGTTCGCCGACCAGCTTGGCGAGCTTGCGGCCAAAGTAGGCCTCGGAGAACTTGACGTTGCCGTGCATGTCGACTTCCTGCGGCCGCTGATCGGGCGGCAGGCGATCGACCAGGCCTTCGGAAATCAGCACCACGCCGTAGTTCTTGCCGATGCGTTCGCGCTGCAAAATCAGCTCGAGGATGCTGTTGGCCAGTTCGTTGATGTCCAAGTGCGCGCCGACTTCCTCCGGCCCGATCATCCGCACGGCTTCGCCGGAGATGCCGGCGCCGAGCGTGTACCAGCCGGTCTTGCGGCCCATCAGCTCGAGGATCCACCACGCGTCGGTGGTCTGCGCTTCCTGGTTGTAAACCTTCACGGCCTGGCGCGCGTGCTCGATCGCGGTGAAGTAGCCGAAGGTCCAGGGGATACCGTAGTAGTCGTTGTCGATCGTCTTGGGCACGTGGACCACCGGCACGCCCAGCAGATGCAGGTAGTATGCCGTCTTCAGCGTGTCGTCGCCACCGATCGAAATCAGCGCCTGCACGCCGATGAACTCCAGCGCGTCGAGCACCCGGTGCAGCTTCTCGGCCATCTTCGGGTTGAGCAGATCTTCCGGCTTGCGGATCTCGCCGTGCTCGGTCTTGCTCGGGTTGGCGCGCGAGGTCTTGATCACCACGCCGCCGATCTGGCGGATTTTGGTCACGTCCTCATAGCCCAGCCGGCGGTAGTGCACGCCTTCCTTGAACAGGCGCGGCATCTGCCGGTCGAAGGTTTCGAGGTAGGCGTAGCCCTTGTTGAAGCCGACCACTTCCCAACCGTCGTTTAGCGCGGCCAGCGAAGCGGCGGAAATGACCGCGTTGCCGCCGGGCGCCGGCCCGCCGGAAAACAGAATACCCAAGCGCCGGGCGCTGGTGCCTTTGTACTTGCGGCCTTTCGCCAGCAGGCGCCGAATCTCGTTGCTGCCGCTCTTTTTCTTGCCCGCGGCCGGCTTCGCTTCCTGCTCTGCCGCCGCCTTTTTCTCGTTGTCTTTCGCCATGGCCTTTCCCTTTCTTTCAACGCGCGGCTGTTCTGGGCCGCATGGGGGCGTAGGTTAGTCCCGTTGCCGCGCGCGCGTCAATATGCCGCCTCTGCCCGTGCCCCCCGGCACCACGACCCGCCTTGACGGTCATTTCTCGCGCTTGGGATACTCTAAATCTCACCGGGCTGGGGGAGACCATGAGCGTCGACAACCGCCGGGCTCGCATGAGAATCAACCGCCGGCAGTTTCTGCAACGGCTGGGGGCCGCGGCCGGCAGCGCGCTGTGGTGTTCTTGCGCTCCGCGGCTGGCGCGCCGCACGCTGGCCGACCGGCCGCCGGGCAAGTTGATCTACGTGGCTATCGATTCGCTGCACCCGGCTTACCTGAGCCTCGCGGCGAGCGGCCGGGGCGCGGGCCGCGACGGCGATTGGCTCATGCCGAATCTGCGGCGTTTTCTCGGCGCGTCCGCCTGGTATCCCAACGCGAAGTGCTTTCTGCCGTCGATGACCGACACCAACCACCTCAACGCGCTGGCCGGCACCCACGCGGGGCAGACCGGCGTGTTGGGCGTGGCGTGGCAGTTCGACAACTGGCTACCGCGCGGCGGGGCGGAAATGATGCCGTCCGACGTGGCGCTCGCCCGCGACGACCGGGGCCGGCCGGTCGATACTGTGTTCCACGCCTGGAAACGGCGTTGGCCCGATTCGCCGACGGCCTTCATCGCCGGCAAGGGCTGGGTGGCCGACATGTTTCGTTCGTCGCCGGCGCCCGCGGTCGACGTGCTGGTCACCGGACGTCGCCGGCCGTCGTATCTCGAGGTGCCGGAACCCGAACGTTTCGCCGACCCGGGCAATGATCCGGACACCTTGTGCGCGCCGCGCTCGCCGTTGCATCGCCGCTCGGGCATCTACGGCGCCTTCGAGGGACAGCGCGGGCTGATGACCCGTATCATGGAGATGTCGCCCGAACGTTTTCCGCACGACCGCTGGATCGTCGACGCGACGCTCGAGGTGTTCGCGCGCGAAGAGCCGGAATTGGCTTACGTGTTGCTCGCACAGGCCGACGATGCCGGCCACTGTCTGGGCGCAGCGTGGGACCCGGCGGAGTTCGTGTCGCCGCCACGGCGCTATGTGCCGCCGCGTGGTTGTCCCGACCAGCCCGAATACCAGTTGGTCAGCCGCCGCGACAGCGACCTGTTTCTCGATCCGATCCTCGATTCGATCCGCGACACCGATGCCCAGTTCGGCCGGTTGCTGCGCGGGTTGGAGGAGCAAGGCGCGCTACGCGACGCGACCGTGATGCTGCTCAGCGACCATGCGATGATCAGCTACCTGCGCCCGCCCAACGCCGACGGCGTCGACTACTGGGGCCGCTTGCTCGAGGCGAAACTGGCCACCGAGGACGACGCGTTTGCCTACGCCGGCTGCAGTGTCGGCACGTTGTACTGGCGCGAGGGCAAGGAGCGCGCGCTCGCGGCCAAGAAGCTGCTGCTTGAGCATCGGGCGCGGAACCCGGCAACGGGGCAGGACGAGTGCCCGTGGTGGGTGCTCGACCGCGACGAGATGCGCCAGGGCGTGCCGGGCATCTGCCTGCCCGGCGAGTTGTACCACCCGTATCTGGTCGAGGCCGAGCAACACCGTACCGGAGCCTGGCCCGACCTGTTCCTCTTCGCCAGGAACGGCTGGCAACTGCCGGCCTACGGCGGCAAGGTGCCCAACACGGCGCTGCGGTTGCCGCGGATATTGCCGCCGCTGTTGCCGTTCCGGGGCGGGCACGGCTCGATCGACACACTGGCCATCACCGCCGCCATCGCCCGGCCGGGCCTGGCGCCGCGCGTGTTCGACCGCGAAATCCGCATCGCCGACCTGGCCGTCACCGCCGCCGCGTGGTTCGGACTGGAATTGCGTTCGAGCACGGTTGGGCAGGATTTGCGCGGCGATCTGGGGTGAGTTCGGCACGGCTACGGGCAGGTTCCGTCAGTCGGGCTCGCGCCCTGGTATGACGCGTCGTCCTCGTAGGAATTGCCGACACCATCCACGCAGAACACGGTGTCCGGCGCGCGGTCGTCGAGCAGGCCGCCGACGAAGGTGTTGCCGTAAATCTGGTTGGCGCGGCAGTCCGCCGGAATATCGAAGATTTTCTGGGAGCTGTGCAGCAGGAACGTATTGTTGCGGAAAACGTTTTCGGATGCATCGTTCAACAGATGGCTGCCGTCTTTGAAATCCAGGTCGAGAATGTTGTTCTGAATCACGTTGAAGCGCGAATCGCTGAGCCAGATCGCGTTGCAGCCCGCGTCATCCACCGACGAGAAATAGCTGTCTTCGATGGTGTTGTGCTCACCGCCCATCAAGATGACATTCGATTCGATGACGTCCACGGTGGTGTTCGTGTAGGTGATGGCGCGCAACAGGCTGTCGGTGCAGTCGCGCAGGGTGATGCCGGTGGTACGGCTGTCGGTGACGGCGATGTTGTCGAGTGTGAGCTGGCAGGAACCGGTGCCCGACGCGCCGACATCAAACGGCGCGTAGGCGGGGTCCTCGATCGACAGGCCGGTGAAGCGCACGGCTTGGTAGTTGCCCAGCCCATAGACGCCGTAGTAGTAGTTGCGCAAGGTGAAGCCTTGAATGAGCACATCGCGCACGTCGCCCAATACGAGATTAATGCCGCTGCCGTACGCGGCAGCCGCGCCGATCAACGTGACGCCTTCGCCGGTCAGGGTCAGGTGGGAGCCGGCGACGGTGATCACCGGACCGTTAGCGGAATCGAGTTCATACTCGCCCGGGCAGATGACGGTGTCGCCGGTCACGACCAGTCCGACGTACGGTTCGATGCAACCGGCCATCGTGTCATCATCGGCGTCGTCATCATCGGCCGCATCGTCGTCGCTCTGGGCATCGTCATCGGTGGGTCGATCGTCATCGGCGGGCGAGGTGTCGTCATCGGATGCACCATCATCGTCCGACAATACGACGTCGTCGTCATCGGATGCACCATCATCGTCCGACAATACGACGTCGTCGTCATCAGCGTTTTGTGAATCAGCACCGGGATCGCTGGGTCCGCACGCCTCAATCAGCAGCGCTGCGAGTAGCGATATCAATAGCCATTGCAGTGTCTTGGTTTTCATTTCGCGGCCGCATCACGTGATGAATAGAAACAGCAACACGCTTCGTGAACAAGAACATGAACGGTTTAGCCTGCGACAGCTAATACAAAGAACTGGACGCCAGAGTAGGCGCCGACGGCGGCGGTGTCAACTCCGGCTTGTTGTTCGCCCGCCGGCCCGGTATTCTGGCCGCGAAGGAGACTCCGTGCGTCCGCCCATCTTCGTTGTCGACGACGAGAAGTTCATTACCACGCTATTCGAGCGCGCGCTTACCGACGCGGGCTATACCGTGTTCACCTATCGGGAGGCCGAAGCGGCGCTGGCGGAACTGCCTTCGCGGCGGCCGTTTCTGGTGTTGCTCGATCTGCATCTGCCGGGCATGAACGGCCTGGAGGCGTTGGGCCGCATTCGCAGCGTGTCGCCCGAAACCGAAGTGGTCATGGTCAGCGGCCATGGCACGATCGACGTCGCGGTCGAAGCCATCAAACAAGGCGCGGCGGACTTTCTGTCCAAACCTGTGCAGTTGCCCGAGGTGCTGCTGCGGGTTAGCCGCCTGGACGAGAACCGTCGTTTGCGCAACGAGGTGACCAGCTTACGCCGTCGGCGCCGCGACGAGTTCCAGTCATTGCACTACCACGGCCCCAGCCCTGCGATGGCCAAGCTTTACCACACGATCGATCAGGTGGCGAAGTTCCCCAACCTGATTGCCTTGATCACCGGCGCCTCGGGCACTGGCAAGGAAATGGTAGCGCGGCATCTGCATTACCAGGGGCCGTATGCCGACGGTCCGTTCGTGGCGATCAACTGCGCCGCCATTCCGACCGAATTGATTGAGGCCGAGCTGTTCGGCTATGCGCCCGGTTCCTTCACCGATGCGCGCGTTGAGGGCAAACGCGGCCAACTCGAAGAAGCCGATCACGGCACCTTGTTTCTTGACGAAATCGGCGAGTTGAACGCGCCGACGCAGGTCAAACTTTTACGCTTTCTGCAGGACCGCACCTTCGCCAGATTGGGGGAGGCGACGGAGACGCGGCGGGTCGAGTGCAACATCGTTTGCGCCACCAATCGCGATCTGCCGGCCATGATCGTTCAAGGCACGTTTCGCGAGGATCTCTACTACCGCATCAACGTGGTTCATCTGCACGTACCGTCGCTGGCCGAACGGAAGGAAGATATCCTGTTCTTTGCCGAGTCCTTTCTACAGCAGATCCGCCGCACTTTGGGACGCCGAGTCCTGGATTTCGACGAGACAGCCCGGGCTCGTTTGCTTGCTCACGACTGGCCGGGTAATTTGCGGGAATTGCGAAATGTAATCGAGCGAGCATGCCTTTTGGCAAACAAATCGCTACTGACCGCCGGCGATCTGCTCATTCGAGGCAATGAAATTGCTCAAAAACAGCCGTTATTGGATGCTTTAGATGACCCAATTCCATTGGATGAGGCAATCCGGCTATATGTGAAACAAGTGATTGAAAAAACGGGGCAAAATATATCAGAAGCGGCCCGATTGCTGGGAATCAGTAGAAACAGACTGAAACGCATAGTATCCTGAAAATGGTCCATTTCGGATCAAAAACCACGTCGTGAGTGCCAAATTCGATTGAATGATCCATTTCGGACCATATATATTGCCAAAATTTTGTCAAACGTCATATCTATGACGGACAGATGACGCGCCCTCAGGGTGAATGAAAATAAAAACTCAACGGCGGCAACTATTTGTCGTCATTCAACACGCACAAGGCGCTCATCTGCCGCAACGGGCACAGTCTTTGCTCTAGGGATACGCCGCACAGAGTGAACCGAACAAAGTGACAGGCAACGGATCAGGGAATTGGCTGGATGCATTTGAGGTATCAAAACTAGCGGCACGAAGAGGGGGACACAATGGGCGCGACGAAGATCAACATCAGGCACGTCGACAAGATCAACACGGAAGACCTCCCGGTACTGGGCTTCGAATTGTGTGACGACAACGATTGTCGCTATGTCGTACGCGGACCCGTGGAAAAGGGTGAGATCGTGTTGATCAAGGCTTCGTTCAAGGACTTGTGCGAAGGCGCGGAAACCGAAGATGAAACCGTGCTTTATCGCCGCCGCGTCGTGCCCTTTGTTACCCGCATCAAGACCGCGAAAATGCAGGGCGAGTCGATGCGCGTGTCGGCCAGCATCGAACGGATTACCGATGAAGACCGGGCCTACTTCTTCCGGAAGTACTTTGATTCCGATGAAGACGCCCAGCTTCAACTTGATCTCGAAGGAAAAAGAATTCACTTTGCGTCGGCAATGTGAGTAAAGAGTCGGCGCCGGTCCGCCGATAAACACTTTGGCGGACCGCCGCCGGCGATGGATGAGTGAATGGGGTTCGACAGCCCAACATCAAAATAGAAAACGAAATTGTTCGGAGGACTGGCATGAGCATTCTAGTACTGGACCAGGACGGTCAATGCGAGTTGCGGCGCCCCTATCTGAACAAGTTCGGCGACGAGGACCAACTGGTCAGCACGGTGTGGGTTGGACACCAAGACGAAATCGAATTCACCCGTGATGAAAAAGAATTCCTGGAGCGGTGCGCTGCGGGGCGCTACCGCGGGCTGATCATCAGCAGCAACGTGGCCTTTGGTCTCGATTTGCTCGGCCGTCTGCGCGAGAGCCAGACAACCAAAGATCGCCCGGTTACCATCCTGTAGCTTCGCAGGGCGGCAACGCCAGAAAACGAAATCGAATCGCCATTCGAAAGTCGCCCTAAGTAGATCGATATTGCTCCTTTTGATTCGCTTCTCGGGCCCTGGGTTCCACGCCCTGCGGCTTAGACTTCTGGTTCGACCCCGATTCAACTCCCCTCCCATTGCCCCTCCGCCTCGCAAGAGGCGGAGGCGGCCGTTTAAGGGCCCGGCAAACACCGCGCTGGACCACATCCGCCGTGAGCGGCTATAGTCCGTCAACACCCGGAGGAGAAGCATGGCCGAGAACGTCGTTCATCCGCACCTGATCGTGCCGCCGGAAGAGGTGTCCGCACGGCTGGCGCGACTGCAGCAGACCCTCGCCGCGAAGGGGTTGCCGGTGGCCGTGATCACCCATCGCGTCGACCTCTATTACCTTACCGGATCGATGCCCAACGGCTTGCTCGTTTGCCCCGCGCAAGGAGCCCCGATCTACTTCGTGCGCAAGAGCCTTTCGCGGGTGCGTATCGAGTCGCCGCTGGCCGATCTGCGGCCCTTGCGCGGCAGCGACGAATGGCTCGCGGAGGTGCGTCGCGCGGCGGGGGGGAGCCCCTCGCGCGCGGGGCTCGATCTCGACGTCTATCCGGCAGCTTCCTACCTGCAGCTTGTGGCCAAGGCGCCCGACATCCAGTGGGTCGATACAGGCCCCGTTTTGCGCGCGTTGCGGGCGGTGAAATCGCGTTGGGAAATCGACCGTCTGCGCGAGGCCGCGCACCAGGTCGATCTGGGCTACGCGGCGGTGCGTGACAGCCTGGTTCCGGGCCTGACTGAACTGGAACTTTCCGCCATCATGGAAGGGGCCATGCGGCGGGCCGGACACTCGGCCATTATCCGCCTGCGGAGACCCGGTTTGGAGCTCGGCCCGACCCACGTCAGCTCGGGCCTCAGCGCGTCGTCGCCGACGTCGTTTGACGGTCCGGTCGGCGCGGAAGGACCGAGCCCCGCGTCCGCCGGCGGAGGGGGGTATGCCACCATCCGGCGCGGAGTGCCGGTGATGCTCGATATCCTCGGCACGAGCGGGGGTTACACGGCCGATATCGCCCGCACGTTCTGCGTCGGCGAACCCCCGGCCGAACTGCTTCGCGCACACGATTTCTGCTGCGAGGCGATGCACCGCATCGAGGCTCTGTTGCGGCCCGGCACGCCGTGGGGCGAGGTGTACGAAACCATCGACGCCTGGGCCAAGGCGGCGGGCGAGCCGACCGGCTTCATGGGCTACGGCGAGAACCGCGTCAAGTTCTTCGGCCACGGGGTCGGGCTGGAGGTCGATGAACTGCCCATCCTGGCCCGCGGCTTCCAAGACCAACTGGCGGTCGGCAACGTGATCGCCGTCGAGCCGAAGGCCTTCTTCCCCGACCTCGGCCCGGCCGGCCTCGAGAACACCGTCGTCATCGAGGAAGGCGGACCGGTCTCGCTGTCGGCGTGGAAGGAAGAGATCGAGGTGGTCTGACCGGCCGGCCGATCCTGTGATTATTTTGCTGGACACGACCAGGTGGAAAAATCGGACAATGGTCGGAAAATGCCGTGTTTTTGATGCGCCGTCGATCGACAAGTGATTGATTTGCAACGTTTCTTTTTCGAACCTCACACCGCAAAATCACCGTGCAAACGTGGCGTTTTCGGCGTGCAAGTGCTTGATTTTTCTAGAGCCGTTTTCCCGTTAAAAGGCTATTTTTTGCCCGTACTTTTTGACATTTTCACCAGCGCGGAGGCCTGCGGCTGTAGAAGCGACAAATGAACGTTTTAAATGCCGCCCGGCGAGGGATGGAACAGCCGTTCGAGATGCTGTGAAAGATTTCACGAGGCGGTAAGTTTCACAGCGGGGGCAAGGCTTCCACCAACCTCCTTCATGTCGCGGAGGAGGAAACAAGGCCTGGCGGTAGGTGTAGAAGTGTCTTCCTGAGCCCCTTCGGCTTCGCTCAGGGCAGGCGTCGCGGAAGAATCTACAAAAGGGTCTCGGGTCTATGGTCTGGGGTTTAGGGAAGGGGGCGGCAAGGGCGCAACAAGTTATGTGGCATCGGCAGCCCGCCAGGCCGTAGCTTCAGCGAAGGCTGGCCTCCGCCGGTGGACGACGGAATCGTGCCTGCGTATTTTTATATAATAACCAACGCATGGTGGTTGGCGAGGAAAATCAAGGGAATAGAACAGGCGAAGAAGAGGCAAAACCATGTCGGAAACCGAGCCGCGCCATACAACCCCGACCGTAGGGGCGGTTCGCGAACCGCCCGCAAAAAATGGGCATCCAAAACCCCGGGACGGCAACTTTGCGTCGGGGCGACGCCGAATTGTATCCGTTTGTGCCAATATTAGTTAACAAATATCCATTCTTCTCCTTGACGGCGCGGCGGCGAGTCTGCTGTTCTGATCACCGTCGGGAATTCCCCCCAAAAACGAATTGAACTAGGTAACCAACGTGAAAGGAGTATTGGATCAGGAAGACTCGTGTCGCTGTGGCATTGTGTGTGGTGGCGCTCGTGTGTGTCGCGATCTCTACTGGTTCCTCACCGGAGACATCGCGTCAGCGGGAACACTTGGACAGACCGCACTCACGTTCGAACCGACAATCCGATGCAATGCATACGATGCGTCATGCGATTGTGTATGGAGTTCACTCATTGACGATGGCGACATTGAATCCATCGTCTACGACGAAATGTATGACTCATTGTAGACCTGAACGGTGGACCGGGGAGCGAACGAGCTCCCCGGTCTGCCCCTATGAAAAACGCAGCCCGAACGGTTGACTTGTCTTGGAGCGAGGGCGACAGTTAACCGGTGTTGGAGAAGGAGCGGGATCCATGTGGACGAATAGTGTCATCAACCGTTTGATGCACAAAGTAAGGGTCTTTCTAATAGCCACATTCCTGTTGTCTCTAATGCTATTGAGTATTATGGCTTGCTCCGCATGCGATGACGACTCTTCGGACGACGATGACATGACACCGGCCGACGACGACACTACCGATGACGATACAGCCGATGATGACTCCATTGACGACGACACGACTCCGCCGGCGCAGCAAGCGGTCGCCAACACAACACCGTTCCTCGAACAACTCACCGTGGTCGACGAAGACAATCTGAAGATCGAAATGATCGCCGGCGGATGCCCCGGCCACAACGGCACGAGTCTGGCGGCGATGCCGGATGGTTCATTTGCTTTGGCTGCAGTGAAAGGGCGTTCACTATTCGTCTACCATGTTCAAATACAAGGCACGACGACCAAAGAACTCGTCGCCCATTACGCCACCAGCCCGACGATTGCTGTCGATGGCGACGGCGCATTGCATGTGCTGTTTATCAATAACGAGGACCCGGATAACGAAAGGCTGGTCTATGGCAACAATCGAAATGGCAATTGGCTGTTTGAAACCGTAGCGGCTTTCGACGATGACGCACCTCTAGTCGACCCGGTGTTGCGCCTGGCGGTCGATTCGGCCGGTCATGCACATTTCGTCTATATCGAAGTTACTACGAGTCGTAGTCTTCAAGGTGTCGGTAAGTACGGTACGAATGCCAGCGGTTCCTGGATTGTTGAAAATGTTGTTGAAGGAGAGACCATCAACTACGACACAATTTCGCTGGCCATCGACAGTCAAAACGTTGCACATGTTGTATATGCGTTTGACGGCCAAGTCGTCTATGCCTCTCGACGCGATGGCAACTGGCTGTCTTATACAATCGCTACAGGTTGGATTCTGTTCGATGTTGATCTAGTTGTGGACGCAAACGACGATTCATTGCACATGGTCTATTCGGGTGATGCGAAGGGCGACTACACGCAGACGTATGCCTTCAGTGAGGACGGGGAAGAATGGACATATGAAACGTTGGAACCTTTTTTATACGATCCGCAGATTGTCTTGCGCGACAATGGTCAACCGACTGTCATCGGGCAATGCCAGGAAGATGATTCATTTATGGCGAACGAACGTTCTTCAAATGGTTGGTTGG
>CAZEDX010000054.1:0-29697 GCA_964511015.1 uncultured bacterium
GGCGGATTGTGATCGCCCCCCCGCTGCCGCCCGCCCGCGACCTCGCCCGAGGTCGCCGCTCGCTCCGTTTCGCCCTTCAACCGCTTCTTCCCGGCCTCCAGAAAGTCCTTACTCCAGCAATAATGCAGGTTGGGGTTAATCCCTTCCTGGCGCCACGACGTCGCAATGATCTAGTCACTTCGGAGCCCCTCCGGCACGATCCGGTTCTTCTATTCCGGCGAAAAAAAACGCTTCGTCTTGCGCATAATCTCCTTCATGACTGCTTCCGGTCCTGCTTATGTACTCATGCCTTTCCCCTTTCGTTGTGTTCAACTAACCCCAAAGCCACAACCTAACGGAGGGTTACAATTTGTCCATGAGGCTTTGACGACAAACAGCGCCAAAGAAAAGGGCACCTGACCGTCAGCGGCCAAATGCCCGGGGGATTGGCACGGGTGGAGAGGATCGAACTCCCAGCCCCCGGTTTTGGAGACCGGTGCTCTACCAATTGAGCTACACCCGCTCAGTTCGAAAAGAACCGGTCGATTTGCTAACACAACCCAAGCGGCTTGGCAATAGCATTTTTGCGGCCCTGTACAAGACACTCGACATGTCCGCTTCATAAGCACCTAAAGATGTCCGCATTGCCGAAGGCTGGTAAACCAGGTGTTTTTCCGTTTTGGGGGACGCCTGATGAAGAAGCCACCGGCCTTTTGGGAGGCACGACTCATGACCCGTACGGCCGTAATTTTGAAGGCGATTCAGGACCAGCAGACCTGGCCGCAGGCGGCGGACATCTGCGGGATCAGCGCGCGGCACCTGCGACGGCTGCGCTACCGCTACGAGCAATTCGGCTTGGACGGGTTGCGCGACGGCCGCGGCCGGCCGCGTGCTGTATGGGCAGTTCGTCGTCGAAGAAGGAACGCGCTCCACGCTGGCGGCGCTACGGGAGGTGCTGCTGTCCCACGGCCGTTTCGCCGAGTTGTACCACGACTGCGGCAGCCATTTCGGCCGCACCAGCCGCGCCGGGGAAGGACCGGACGAACAGCAGGACGGGCAGGTCACGCGGGTCTTGCGCACGCTGGGCATTCGCCAGATCTTCGCCCGTTCGCCCCAGGCGCGGGGACGCAGCGAGCGGGCCTTCGGCACCCTCCAGCAACGGCTGCCGCCGGAGTTGCGTCTGGCCGGCATCACCGACTACGCGGCCGCCAACCGCTTCCTGAACGAGGTGTTCTGGCCCGACTTCAATCGCCGCTTCACCGTCGAACCGGCCAGCCCGGAGAACGCTTTCGTGCCGCTGGTGGGCCTCGATCCGGACCTGCTGCTCT
This sequence comes from uncultured bacterium, assembly GCA_964511015.1. Classification (GTDB taxonomy): domain Bacteria; phylum Lernaellota; class Lernaellaia; order Lernaellales; family Lernaellaceae; genus FEN-1099. The sequence goes on from CAZEDX010000054.1 coordinate 1,308, forward strand.
CCGTCCACCACGAACGCGTGGTGCGCGCCGACAACACCGTTTCGTTCCGCCACTTGGCGCTGCAAATCCCGCCCACCGGACAGCGCTACCACTACGTGCGCTGTCCGGTCATCGTGCACGAGTTTCTGGACGACACGCTGGGGATCAGCTACCAGGGCTGCCTACTGAGCCGCTACACCGCCACAGGCCTGTTGCTCCACCCACCCCAAACCCAGGCGGCGCAATCATGAACCCCGCGATGATCGCGTTGCCCACCTCGCGCGCGCCGATCCCCCCGGGGGGATCGGGGGCTTTCGAACATCACCCCAAACTCCAACCAAACCATCATCTCCTGACCCATCAACACCGGACATCTTTAACTGCTACTACTCCGGACTTGTTTAACTGTCAGGGACAGCCGGTAAGTTCGCCGGCGTTGCGCCCGCAGGACTTTGGATTGTCGGGCAACCCGGTGACAACGGAGAATGTCTACTGAGCTTTTCGTCGCCCGGCGGCGCCTTCAAAAAGGCTGTCTTCCAGAAAAATGACTACAACGCCGTTGCTCTCGAATGGTTTGACGCCAATGAGCTTTCGGCCTGGTTGCAGGTCAAACCGGGTGACACCGATGTTTCGATGTTGATCGAACTAGTGCTTGACAGCTACGCCAATCGCACGGGCGTGATCGGAGTTGGCGTGGACGTGGAGAGGGTTTGCCGGCCGGCGAATACCGGCGGGAAGGCGGTATCCGACGAAGAAGCGCAATCCTGGAGCGAAAAGGCGCGGCCAGTACACTGTCTTTCTCAAGCACAGGCTGATCTGAAAAATGCCGCCGAGCTATCGGGACGGATTTGTGTTTGCAGATGACAGCCGGGATTTCGACAGCCTGACGTCTCTAGTGGAGGAGTTCGCGGACTGGGGCGAGTGGTTCGCGCCGTCGCCGGTCATGTTCCAGTTCGATTATGAAGCGGATCTTGCTTGGTGGAGCGATCTGTCGGACCCGCTGGACGAGATCGGCCACGCTGTCTTGAACGACGATGAATAACTGGTTTCACCCGTGACCAGCGCCGGTGATTTTGTCCATGACATCCACCGCGAAATGGGTTACAAAGAAAATAGAAAAATATGCGTTTGGTGTTACCGCCCAGGAGGACAATCAATCGTGGCCAAAACGATTCTTGTGGTCGATGACGACGAGATCTTTCGTTCCATGATGGGTGATGTGCTCCGAGCGGCCGGCTATGATGTGGTACTGGCCGAGGATGGAGACCGTGGCTACGAGATATTCGTGCAGAAGCAGCCGGACCTGATATTGCTGGATCTGCTCATGCCGGGGAGAACCGGCGCACGGCTGGTGCAGAGCATCCGCCAGCATGCGAAAGGCAAGAAGGTCCCCGTGATCATGATGACCGGCATGATGGGAAGCGACGCGTTCTCCCTCGACGCGGTTCAGCAATGGGGGGTGAACGCCTTCCTGCCCAAAGGCGCCGATTTGCCGGTGGTATTGCGCAAGATTCGCGAACTGACCAACGGTGTACGGCAAGGCCGCGGCTAGTTCCGCTTGGTAACGACTCAGCCTTTTTCCGCCAGTAGCGCAATGAGCTTTTTGCAGCCGCCTTCGCGCAAATAAGAGACGTGGTCGGCAGTGCCGTCGAACTTTCGACCGACGATGGCGGTGCATTCGAATTGCCCGCCGGTGCTTTGGGCGAAACGTTCAATCAGCGCCCGCGCGGTTGGAGACTGGTACTCCACCTTGCCGCCTTTGCGGAGGGTATCCAAACCGGCGAGCCAGATCGCGGCTCCCAAAGCCCCGCAGCTACCACCGCTCAGACCGATCCCGCCTGCGAGTCCGGAGGCCATCATCGTGTGCGCGTCGTCAGCGCCCATGCGGCGGGCCACCTCGGCGGTGCAACTGACCGGGCCAACTAGTGCATTGCCGGGGCCTTCGGCAAAAGCGGCATTGATCTCTTGCCAGGCGAGCGGAGCGTAGCGAGCCGCCATGCGAAAGCAACCGATGAGCCCGCCTTTCAGGAAGAAGTAGGTCATCATCTGTCGTGGGGTTGTTGAGACGCAAATCCCGGTAATGTCTTTGCAGTTGACGGCGCGGTTCTGCATGCCAAAGGAATCGACGATCCGCCGTGCCGCCAGAATGGTTTTGGCTTCCACCTGCGGGCTCGCTCCGAACCGCCGGTGGGCTTCTGCACCGGCGGCCAAGACCGAACCCCAAACCATGCCGCACTGGTAGCCGTGTTGCATGATGCCGCCGGCAAGCGGGTCGGAGGCGCGTTCTTCATCGCTTTGCGGATGATCAAACGCACGGTTGATCACGCAGAGCAGGGTATTCGAACATGTTCCGCGCGAGGCGAAGGTGCGGACGGTTCTGAGTGAGGAAATGCGGTTGGTCATCACGTCTCCTTTTAACAATCCCTCCATTTCGATTTCCGGCGCATGTTGTCAATTGCGGAGGCGCCACGCTCGGTGGTGCGTGATGCCTCCGCTACACTTGTTTTCTATGGTTTGCCGCCTTTCCAACGGCGCATGCGCGCGACTTCGTCGTGCAAAGTGCCCCAAATGCGCTCCGATTGTCGCCGGAGACGTTCGTCATGGCGGATTTCGTACGCACGGGCTTCGCGTTCGAGCTTACGGTAGTGATCCAGGCGTTCCGCCGGCAGTTTGCCGGATTCGACCGCCGCTTTTACCGCGCAGCCTGGTTCGCTGTCGTGACGGCAGTCGCGAAAACGGCAGTGTTCACCGAACGCGGCGATGTCGGCAAAGACCGCGTCGAGCCCTTCGTCATCGACCAACTGTAGTTCACGCATACCCGGCGTGTCGAGCAACAATCCGCCGTCCGACAACAGAACACGCTGACGGTGTGTCGTGACGTGACAGCCGCGGCCGTCACGTTCACGGACTTCACCGGTGGCCATCCGCCTTTCGCCGAGCAAGGCATTGACCAGGGTCGACTTGCCGGCGCCGGACGAGCCGACCAGCGCGACGGTCATGCCGGGCCGGATGCTCGCGCGCAGCACAGCCAGGCCTTCGGCGTGCAACGCGCTGATGGCGAACACGGACACGCCGGCGCAGTGGCTTTCGACCTCGGCGACCCGCGCCGCGGTTTCCGCACAGAGATCGGCTTTGTTGAGCACGACGGTCGGTTGTGCGCCGCTGGCCCAGATACGCGCGAGATAGCGTTCGATGCGCCGGACGTTGAAATCCTCATCGAGGCCGCAGATCACGAACACCAGGTCGACGTTAGCCGCCACCACTTGTGAACGAACCTGACGCCCGGCGGCGCCGCGGGTGAATTCCGTTCGCCGATTCAGCACGCGTTCGATCATGCTGATGCGACCGGGCCCCGGTTCTTCCTTAAGCACAACCCAGTCACCGACGCCGGGTAGGCCAGGCTCTTCCAGCTCGAGGCGCAGCCGCCCGGCCAGTTGCGCCGTACCACTGCCCGCCGCCGCCCAAACCTCATACGCGCCACGATGCTCGGCGGCGATGCGTGCAGGAATTTCTTCCGGTTGAAGCTGATTTTCGAAAAACGGGCCGAAGCCCAGGGTAGACAAGTCGGTCACGATAATGTCCTCCATCTGCGCAAAAAGAGGCGCATACAAACGACCATGCGCCAGAAAGGGCGCTCGGTCACGGATCAACGCTCGAGGGAAAAAGGACGTCGCTGCGCCACGCGTCAGCGACGAACGTGAACCCTCACGCAAGATCCTTATGGAGAACGATGGCGGTCATCCAACCTCTGACGGAGCTTTGGCCCTCGTCAAAAACGCTGGGGAGAATACGCGTTTTTCACACGTGAATCAACTGGGCCGATGGGAGAGCAACGATTTGATGAAGTCAGCCACCGCGTGCCATTCCTGAGGCGTCAGCCTCTGACGGGCCAAAGGGTGGGCGTGGCCGGACGGCTCTTGCTGTCGGATTTCGGCGAGTTGCCCTTCGTCGAGGTATCCGGCGAGTTCCATCAGTCGCAAGTAGGGCAATTGCAAGGCCGCTGCCAGCCGGACCAGTACGCGTTAGGAAGGACTCATTACAGCGCCATGCTCGAGTTTGTGCAGGTACGCCGCGGAAATATTAGCCGTACTTGCCACGGCCTCGAGCGACGCGCCGTCTTTTTCCCGAGCCTTTCGCAATTCGTTGCCGAGTTCTGGCAACATGGCGCACTCCTTTCCCCAATTGAATCCTAGATCCTTTCACCTTCGAAGCGCTAACTATGGTAAACGGCATTGTCAACTATACTAAATAGGTTTCTTTTTTCGATTGTGAAAGAGAAAAGGTGGTGAACGATCAACCACTTGACTTGTCCCCACCACGCGGACGATCTTTATTGCACGTAGCGGCTATGGGCAAAGCTTGCACCACGACAAGGAGGGGACGACCGCATGACCACCCACATGTCGATTTACTCGCGGTGTCCGTCCTGCCATCAAAACGGTTTGGTGCAGCCGGTGCAGGCTACGTACCGTTGTGCGGCCTGCAATTTCGACTATCTGACCCTAGCCTCCGACCGAGCGGCGCGCGAAGCTTGGATGCTGGAAAACCTGCGTCTGGGCCCCATGTCCGCCGTGTTCGTGATGCATCTGCACCGCATGATCCTTGCCCTGCCCATCGAGGAGTCCAATGCACAGGTGCTCGCCTTCGCCGAAAAGAACGGCATCAAATTGCCGACCGGCAAGCCGCCGTCGGTGAAAAAGATCCTCGCACTCGTCTTCGGTGGTATGGCCGCGCTTGCCTTGATGATAGGGCTTATTGATTGGCTGGTGGGCTGACTTGTGACCGAACGGCTGGATTCGCCTGGACTCCGGTTGCCACAAAGTCGGGTTGCGGCTACATTTCGCGCCTACGGAGGAACGCCGGTATGTTGAATCGACGGCAGTTTCTGCTGGGTGTGATGGGGACGGTGGGCGCGGGAATGGTCGGTAGCGCTTGGGGGTGTCAGACGAAGCCGGACAGGCCATCAGCATTGCGAGTGACGGATCCGCGCAAAGCGCTGGTGCTGTGGTACAGCCCGACGGGGCACACCGGCCGTCTGGGCAGATTGTTCGGCAAGGTGCTGGAAAAGAACGGTCTAGCCGTGACCGCGACTGAACTGCGTGGTTTTGATTTGGCTCGCGCGCCCGAATTCGACTTGATCATGATCGGCACGCCCGTTCACTATATGGACATTCCGCCGACGGTTGCCGAATGGCTGCGGGGGCTGCCGGAGCTGAACAACACGGCCGTCGCCGCCTGGGTGACTTTTGGCAACAAGGGTTCGAACCAGGTCAATACCGGCTGGCAGGTGGTGGAAACACTGATGGCCAAAGGCGGCGCTCCGGTGGGCATGCGCACCTTCGGCAATATGAACACCTATTCGCTTTCGCTGGTCGGCAACGGCGCCCAGCGCACCTTGAAGCACAAACACTTGCCCAACGAAAAGACTTACGCTGACGCGCGGCAATTTGTCGGCAAAGTCCTGGCCAACATCCGGCAGAATCGCTTGGTCACGGTAGACCACGTGTTCGACGTGACCGGCCTGGTGGTGCCGCTCCGACCGATGTGGTGGGCGAAGAAGTTCCTCAAAGACCATTCGATCGACCTGAACAAATGCACCCAGTGTGGCACTTGTGTGCGTGGCTGTCCGGTCAACGCGATTGAAGCAACAAGCAAGGCGATCGACCGCGAGCGCTGCGTGCTGTGCTGTGCATGCGTTAACAACTGCCCGGCCGACGCGGTAAGGATGAGCTCGGGCAGCACCGTCGCCGTTGGTTTTCGGCGCTTCTGCAGGGAAAACGGGATCGTTATTGTCGAACCGCTGGAGTTGACGTCCGCGACCTGAGCTACTCGCCCGGCTTTTTGCCTGCCATCGATTTGTGCGCTTTGCCGAGGTCGTTCGCGACGAGCTGCGCGATTTGCTGACCAGCGCCGACAAAGCTCTTAAAAGTAACCTGTTGTGTTTCGCGGCCGAAGAAGCCCGGGTTCGCGGCGAGGTGGTCGACATGGAAGAGTTCCGCCGCAGGGCGATTCGCGAAGCCACGACGCTGGCCTGATGACCGAAAAGTGGCCGGTGTATTGACGCCGGCATCTGGCAGCCGCCTATAGCAACTCATAATTATTTCTAGTTATGTGTCTTTTAGTCCTGACGCAGGTGCGTTTAGGCATAGGTTATGACGAAAACAATCAAACCGGATACGTGTTTTGGCGATCTGGAGAAGGTGATCCGGCTTTGCCGTCGGGAAGGTGACGCCCGCTTGGCAGAGCGCCATCGTGCGATTCGCCTATTGGTGAATGGCTAGACATAAAGCGAGACGGCAGGGGTGTTGAATATGAGCATCGCCACGATCCGCGCGTGGATGGCGCGTTGGAACCAGGCCGGACTCGAAGGGTTACGCCCCCCCAAATCAAATTGAAGTTCTCAGTCGAGTCTGACGTCGGAGGTCGAACTGGACCTTCGTGGGGAGATTGGGGCCCAGCATGAGATCGACGGCCGGATTGTGACAGGCAAGCTGATTCACGGGTATTTTTTTACGGTGGCGAGACGGATCACGATCTGGCGAGCAACCACCTTGTTGTATGTCATGTGTTCTTAGTCTTGATGAAGGTGCCGCGCCGCAATTCGTCGTATGCGGTGTCGAGTTCTTCCTGGGTATTCATGACGATCGGTCCGGACCAGGCAATTGGTTCGTGGATTGGCCGGCCGGAAAACAGCAGAAAACGGACCGAGTCGTCCGCGGTGACTACTTGAATTGCTTCGCCATCGGCGTAATGGACGAGGTGGCCGTTGGTGATGGCTCCCGCCGCTACACCTGTGTCTGGTTCACCAAACATGCCCCGGCCGTCGATGACGAAGGCAAAGACCGTGTGACCGATGACCGTCGGTCGAACGAACACCGAGCGAGGCGGCACCGTGACATCCAGATACTCCGGGTCGATAACCACATCGCGTATTGGACCATGCACTTGGCCGACCTGGCCGGCGATGATCTTGATACGCGCACCGTTTGGATCGACGACTTCGGGTATCTCCGCCGCCAGAATGCCGCGATAGCGGGGGTTCGTCATTTTGTTCGCCGCGGGCAGGTTGGCCCACAGTTGGAAACCATGCATTGAACCGTTTGTGTCGCCTTTGGGCATCTCCTGATGAATGATGCCGCTGCCGGCCGTCATCCATTGGACGTCACCGGAGGTGATCACTCCACTATTGCCGAGACTGTCACCGTGTTCGACTTCGCCGCACAACACGTAAGTGATTGTCTCAATACCGCGGTGTGGGTGCCACGGGAAGCCCTTCAGATAATGGGCCGGCGTGTCGGAGCGAAAGTCGTCCAACAACAAGAACGGATCGGTCGTTTCGGGGTCGGTAAAACCGATGGCGCGGCGCAGGTGAACCCCTGCGCCCTCGATCGTCGTCCGGCTCTTGATGACGCGCCGAATATGTCGCTTTTCGGTCATTGCATCCTCCGCGACTACTGAGTTCCGTACCAGAACGTGGTGGCGATTAGCAGTACCACTGACGCGATCAGTAACATTCCTAGGACGATGCGGGAGGTCGTGACGGCGAACTCCGCACGACCCCGACGCAGGAAATAGTCGTGAATGACAAAGGCGAAGATACCACCGGCGGCGACCAACAGACTCAACATTATTCCGCTTGGTCGTTCCTCGACGACCGCAAGAAGTCCAAACAACAACACCAAGACAAGAGGCACGTGCAGGATTATGAATCCGGCATGGCCGCCCGGCAGGCGAAAAAGTTCCCACTCGCGCCAATAAGCCGAATCGATTTCGTGAACGATGAGCAGAGTAGTTGCACTCACGTAGGACCAAATCAACAATTGGTGGACCATCACGTACCTCGAGAGTCCGAATCACAATACGCCACCGGGCCGGCGGGAAGTCAACCGCCGGGCTCCTTTGGTGGAACGACCACGATGTGCGAGAATACCGACCAATAGACAGCGAGGCGACGAACATGAATCACAAACGACGCGATTTCGACCAAGCCGCCGCAAAGTGGGACGCGGACGCCGGCCGCGTAGCCTTGGCCGGCCGTGTGGCCGACGCAATCTTGCGGGAAGTGCACCCAACCGCCGAAATGGACGTGCTTGATTTTGGCTGTGGTACTGGTTTGGTTACGCTGCACCTGCAACCGCATGTGCACAGCATTACCGGGGTTGATAGTTCGGCCGGCATGCTCGCGGTGTTGGCGGACAAGGCCGAAGCTGCCGGGCTCACCAATGTGCACACTCATCTGGTGAACTTTGAAAAGGGAGAACGTCCACCAGGTTGTTACCACCTGATCGTTAGCAGCATGACCATGCATCATGTTCCCGATACCGGCGCACTATTCCGCTGGTGGTACAGTATGTTGGTTCCCGGAGGCCGGATCGCCGTGGCCGATCTCGATTTGGAAGACGGTCTTTTTCATCGCGACCGCACCGGCGTCTTTCACGACGGATTCACACGTGATGACCTGATTCGTGCGCTCGGCGTTGAGGGCTTTCGTGATGTGCAGACAACCACCGCCACCACCACGACCAAAGAAATCGCTAGTGGCGTGACGCGTACGTTTTCGATCTTCTTATTGACGGGAACGAAACCTACGGCACCGTAACCGTCAGTGTCTGCCAGGACGTGTTTCCCACCGCGTCGGCCACATAGGCGATCACCTCGTATGTTCCGGCCGCGGCATAGGTGTGGGAGATCGAGCTGCCGGACTCCCGCTGCAGGTCGCCGAAAAACCATTGGTAGTCGGCTACGCCGTCGTCGTCGGCGGCGATGGCATTGAACTCAACCGTTTGGCCGGATTGCGAAACGACTTCGGCCGTCAGAACCGGAGCCTCATTGGCCGTTGCCGGCCACTGTTCCAACAGTGCGGCGTCAACCGACGGGTCGCGCGGAATAGTCCAGGTTTCCGCATCGCCTACACCGGTGACTTCACCGCCGGCCAGCAAAACGATCTGGCGCGCCAGTGCCAGGCTGTGCTCGATCACCGAGGTCAGCGTCCACGACGTGAACAAGAACTTCAAATCGGGATTCAATGCTGATTGGTATTCGACCGGAATGCCCGACAGCCCGTACCAATTGCCAAGAATTCCGCCGGCGGACGAAGCGTTACAGTCACTATCCTGTCCACAGCGCATGGCGATACGCATCGATTCGGTCAAGTCGCCATCGCCGTAGAGCAAACCGATCAGCACATATGCGCCGTTGAGTTTGGCGTCGATGTTGTACGAGCGCATGAAGATGTTGTCGTAGGACGGACAGCGATCGTCATTGCCCCACTTGTCTTGTAGTTGTTGCCATGTGTCTTCCCATGACAAGCCGACCTCATACCAGCCAAGGACATCGTCTATCACTTGGCGGTATTTGCTGCCGGCCGGCAGGGAGTCGCGGCCCGTGGCGATGATCTCGTCCAAGGATGTTGCGAAAAAAGCCGCCGAGTGCATGGCGGCGAGGAAGATGCCACCCAAGGTGCCATCGCCGAAGGTCATCACGTGACCGGCGCGCCAGGCGATGTCGATGGCTTCATTCGGGCGGCCGGGGCAGATAGCGCCGATGAAATCGGCTTCGATCTGCCAGTCCAGGTCGTCGGCGTGTTCGTTGTCGGCGTAGTGACCCGAAGCGGGAGCCGGAATGCCGGCACGCAGGTTGTCGCGCGCGGCGTCGTTGGCGTGCCATAGCGGGAAAATGGTGTCGCGAAAGCCCTCGCCGAATACTGTCCACGAGACGGTCGGGCCGGAGTCGACCATCGTCTCCAGGAAGGGAATCTCGACGTACAGATCGTCTTGAACAAATCCCTGATTGACCATGCCGGGGCGCCAGTCAGGAACGTCCTCGGCGGGGATGATCCGGCCATGGTAGTCAAACTCGGTGGACGCGGCCCAGGCCACACCGGCCATCTGCCCCACCCAAGAGCCCAGGATCTTGTCCTCCAGCGTTGCGCGGTCGATGGTATAAACGGCAGGTTCGGTGTCATCGTCGATGACGTCGTCATCCGTTGTCGCATCGTCGTCGGATTGCGTGTCGTTATCGCTTGATTGATCGTCATCGGCTGGCGAGTCGTCGTTGTGGTCTTCCGTTGCTGTGCAACCCGATCCGAGGGCTAGGACCAACGACACGGCCAGCGACCAGAACCGATACCATTTCATCATCGTGCGCCTCGTTTTTGTTTGTGCCGCAAACGGAGCCATGCGGACAACGGCGAAGTGTAGCAGTGGGAACGCGGTAGCCGCAAATCGGGGGTCGCTATGTGCGTGGACGCGCGATCACGTAGGCGAGGGGCATCTTGAGCGCCACAAGGTCATGCGCTTCGACGACAAACCCGGCGTCGTTCAACAACGCGAGAAATCCAGCGAGGTTCCAACGCGAAGCCGCCGTCAGGCCGAAAAGCAAGCCGGAGAGTCGTGACAGGAAATGAGCTTTAAGGTTTTGCCCATGCAGATAGGTGGGCGCAAACAGGCGACCGCTTGGTTTTAGCACCCGCTTGGCCTCAGTGAGCGCACGCGTTGGTTCGGCAAGCAGGTGCAGCAGGTTTGAGAGAACCACCACGTCGAAAGTGGCGTCGGGAAAGCGCAACTGCTCCGCGCTTTGCACATCGACCACGATGTTGGTCAAACCGGCCTCGTCCGCCTTACGTCGGGCAATCGCCGCCATCTCGGGGGCGAGATCCACGGCGTCGACCTGGCCGACACGGGCGCCGAGAGCGACGGCCAATGTTCCGGTTCCGCAAGCTACATCGAGTACGCGCTCTACGGCGCCGATCTCGTCGGCCAAACGGGGGGCGATGAGGGCGCATTGCCGGCTCATTACATGAGTGTCGTAATGCGGGGCAAAACGGTTCCAGAATTCACGTTGTTCATTGCTCATCTTTAAGCTCCGTAGCCCAGACGGGCGCGGTACATGCCAAACACGCCGGGTATCTTCAAGCGCCGTTCGAGAATCAGACCATTGGTCTGCAGTTCGCGTTCAAGGGCGTGCAATGAAAAGGCGTTTTGAGGGTGACCCCATTGGAAGAACCGATCCCATAAACGTAGCAGACCACTGTCCGGTTCTTCGATTAGGAACAGACCACCTGGCTGCAGCAATCGCCGGATTTCGGCGATCGCGCGCGGCCAGCCGTCGATGTGGTGGAGAATGCCGAACACGACCACCATGTCGGCGGTGGCGTCGCTCAGCGAAGAGATGTCGGTCGCATCACCAACCATGAATCGTGCATGCGGCACGTTCCGCTGTGCCGCAAGGGCAATCTGCTCGGGCATGATGTCGAGACCGACGTAGCTGCGCGGAGCCAAGCCGGAAATCAGCTCGGCTCCCAGGCCGTTGCCGCAGCCGATTTCCACCACATCGCGACAAGTTGCCTGCCGCAGGCCCAGACGTCGAAAGAGCGGGAATTCCAGATGGCGATGCAAGAAGGCGCGCAGTCCGCTGTTCATCGCGAGGAATTCTGTATGACTTAGTTCCATGGGACATCTCCGGTGAACGGCCTACGAGCGGCCAGTATGAATGACGGCCGGGTTCAAACGGCCAACGAACGAAAAAAAACCGGCCGACGCGGGATGCATAAGCCAGGTAGGCTGTGCCATGCAGCCGCATCAGGTGTCGTTCTTCGAAATGGACCTGAATGCGTAGTGCCGCCGCGGTTGCCAAGAAGCCACCGATCGTCCACCACGCCGGGCAGAGTAGGGTGATGCCGCCGACAACCAGCAGCAAACCGGTGAAAATGGGGTTGCGGCACAGGCGAAACAGGCCGCGGTAGACCAGTTCCGTCGGACGGTCGTCAATGCCAATACGAAACGACCGGCCCATCTGCCGTTGGGCGACGACGGTCAAGACGACACCGGTCAACAACAGCGGCCAGCCTAGCCCTGGCGCCCACGAAGCTGCCGGGTGGATGCCGACTTGTTCCGGGCCAATCGCCGCCGCCAACACCACCATCGCATTGAGACCTAAGAACAGCAGAAAGAAGACAGCACCGGCGGCGCGTTGTAGTGGAGCCGCTTCACGCAGAAAGACCACGGGGAATATGCGATAGCGTTGCCATGAGCGCCAGATCGGCCAACAAAAGGCGCCGATGAAATAGGCGATGGTGACCGTGGCGAGCAACGTGATTTGCATGACAGACTTCCTTGCGTTCCGGAGAACAATATGAGCAAATACTCAGATCATGGCTACTCGCTTTTCTCCACGACAGCCTCGGCGGCGGCAAACGCGCCTAAACCCGCGTCGTCAGCCAAGACAGAACCGTTCATGCGTAACGGTGGAAGCTGTACTTGAAGCATCTGCTCAGGTTTTCGAAGAGGAAGGTTATGGCAGCGCAACCACCAACCGCATCGCCGAACGCGCCGGCGTGTCGATCGGCACGTTGTATCAGTATTTCCCCAGCAAAGAGGCCTTGGCAGTAGCGTTGTTGATGCGGCACCTTGAGGCTGGACAGCGTATGGTAGCCGAGGTGACAGCGGAGTTGGCGGTGCGGCCACGTGATCTGCGATCGACTTTACGCTTGTTTGTCGACGCGATGATGTCGCTGCACGCGGATCGTCCTCGTCTGCAACACCTGTTGCTGGAGGAATCGCCGCGTCCGCCCCACATCGAAGCCGAAATGGCACGACTGGATGAAAGCGCCATGGAAGCGGTAAACGCTTTGCTACCGCGTTTTCGCGAAGTGCGGCGGACAGCCGACCGGTCAACTGCGTACATGCTGGTTCAAACGATCGAATTGCTAAGCCACGGATTCGCCGCGCACCCGCCGCGTGGTGTGACGGGGGCGGTCTTCGCCAACGAACTGGTGTCAATGTTGCTGGCCTATTTGACAGACACCTCACCTCGCCGGTAGCAGACATTTGATTCATAATACCGGCGATATGCAATGTGGGAGGTCCCATGAAAGCGTTATGGCATGTTGCTCGCGTGCTGTTGTTGCTGTTGTTGTCGGTCGGCTTATCGGGGGCGGGCGAGATTCCACCCGACCAAGCCGACGTGACCATCCTGGGCATGACGGACGACTACCTGGCTGGTATGGCGTCGGGGGACTTCAACGGCGATGGGATAGTCGATCTTGCCTTAAGTGCGCCCGGCACCTGAGGGGGTGACCCCTCGCCCCAGGCTGGCGGCGAACGCGTCTACATTTTTTACGGTCCGTTAGCAACCGATAGCCCGACCATTGATCTGGCTTCCGAGAAGGCCGACCTCACCATTCTTGGCCCACGCAACTGTGGCAGCTTCGCCAGCGACATTTTACTGGCAGATATGGATGCTGACGGCTATGACGACTTGGTGATTGCCGATTCAAGCGCGTTGTATGCTGCCGCCAGCGGCGCGTTCTATGTACAACGCGGCCAAGCCGGATTGACCACCGGAACGGTGATCAACTGGCGCGGGGGGAGGAAACCCGACTTTACGCTCTTTCTAAATCACGAAAGCTATCAGTTGACTGACGCCTTCGCGGTGGGCGACTACGACGGCGACGGCATTAATGATCTTGCCGTTGGTGGGCTCGACTATTGGGAACCGGGTGGACGCGGGGTGGTTCATTTGCTGCGTGGACCGGTGCTCGGTAATGGGGCAACACGTGACCTGGCCACGGATCCGGCGGATCTGACGATCAACGGTCGGCGAGAATCGACGTATTCCTTCGGTGAGTACCTGACCTTTGGCGATCTGAATCATGACGGTCGGGCCGATCTCGTTGTGGGCCATCCATACTTGATCAGTGCAGACACAAAGGGCGCAGTGTTCCTTTTCTTCGGCGCCGAATTTGCGTCACAGCCCGCAGAATGGAATCTGGCCGACACGCCGGCGGATGCGCGCATCGAGACCGGCAGTGACGGACGTTTTCAGACATTGGGGTACCCGTTGCTGGTCGGCGACTACAACGACGATGGGCAGAATGATTTGGCTATCGCCGATCCGGCGTTCGGTGCGCAGGCGGTCGGTGCGGTGTTTTTCATCGACGGAATGAGGTTGATGAAACGTAAGACGATCGACCTGACCGAGAGCCCCGCGGACTTGACGGTAATCGGACCTACCGATCTGGTGGGTTACGGTCTCAACTTCAGGGGCCTGACCTTGGCTGGCCCCTCCTTGGAAAGCGGGTCTTCCTTCTGGTTCGCCAATCCCGATGCCGGTGAAAGCGCAATTTGCGGGGAAGTGTGGCAACTGTCTCAAGATCAACTGACCGAAAGCGCGGTGTTACAACTAAACGAAGTCGTTCCGCCGAACCTTTACTCTGGCATCGCCGGAGCGGGCTACGGCCGCGACCTACTCATCGGCCAGTTCGACGACAACGAGGAACGCGATCTGGCGGTTGCCGCCAATTTCTTGCTGTTGCCTGGGGACGAGGGCAAGTATCGCGGCGCGGTGTTCGTTTACCTGGATCAACTACCTGCTCCGCTGCCGGCGGACGATGACGTCGACGACGATGTGGTTGATGACGACACGCTCGACGACGATACGACCATCGACGATGACGCAGCCGATGACGACACTTCGCCCGTCGACAACGATGACGGCGACGATGACGATGAGGAACAGTCGTGCGGTTGCTGACCCGCCAAGTGGTCGATTGTCGCGTGTGTTGGCGAAGCATTCCCGCCATTAACGTGGCGTATTCGCGGAAACGTCGGTTCGCGCGTTGGTTGCTGCCGGTCAGCCTGTCCCTACTGCTACTTCTCGGTTGTAGTTCGTACTACCGTGGACCAGTATCCGACCATTTCGACGGTCGTCGTTTCATCAGCCCGGAACCGGACAACGGTTTCTGCGCGCATCTGAAATGGCTATGGGAGATGGATACAGTTGACTGGCCGGAATGGATCGACGAACCGCCGCAACCGCGGCCACCGACTTCGGTTGCCGACCGAGCGCTACGGGTTACCTATGTGAATCATGCGACGGTATTGATTCAGACTGCCGGGGTGAATATCCTCACCGACCCGATCTGGTCCGAACGAGCCGGGCCCTTCTCGTGGACCGGTACTAAGCGGGTGCGGGCGCCCGGGGTCAAGATGGCGGATCTGCCCAAGATCGACGTGATCCTGATCAGCCACGACCATTACGATCACCTAGATCTACCAACGCTTCGGACTATCACCGAACGTGATCGGCCGACAATTTTGTGTGGTTTGGGCGTGGGAAAGGTGCTCGGCGATTTGCGGGCAGACAAGGTGAATGAGATGGATTGGTGGCAGGAATATGCGCCCGCGGGCATGCCGTTGAAGTTCATCTTCGTTCCCGCATATCACAAATCTGGACGCGCGCTACTGCAGGGGAATCGGACGTTGTGGGGCGGCTTTGTCATCGACCACAGTGGGGAACGGGTTTATTTCGCGGGCGATACCGCCTACGGAGCGTTTCTTGATGCAATCCGCGATCGCTTTGCGCCTTTTCGACTGACGATTTTTCCGATCGGCAGCTACGAGAAACGCTGGTTTATGAAGCGGGAGCATATGAATCCGGAAGACGCCGTGCGCGCACACCGGTTGCTAGGTTCTCGCCAAAGCATTGGTATGCACTATGCCACTTTTCGCGAACATCCCGAACAGACTATCGATTCGCATGAACGCGATTTGTCGGCTGCATTGAAACAGCAACAGGTGCCGGCAAACGAGTTCTGGATTCTAGGTTTCGGGGAGGGACGCGAGGTTCCGCCGCGCTCAGCCGTCAATTGACACCGAGCATCACCGCCGAGCTTGCATAACAGTGAAGGTTCGGTGCCGGTCCGCTGCTTGTTCAAAAAGCACGTGGTGAAACCCGGCCGCCAACAACGTCTCCTGTACTTGTTCCGGTTCGAACAACTTAAGACCGTGTTTGGCAAAGGCTTTGCTTTGCAGTGATTGCCGGTTGGTATACACCAGAACCAGGATTCCCTCAGGACGCAGCACGCGGGCAGTCTCGGTGAAGGCCCTCGGAAGGTCGGTCCAATAGAACAACGAGTTGACCGAGCAGACCTTGTCGAAACTGCGGTCGGGGAAGGGAAGTGCTTCGGCAGCGGCCTGCCCGATGGAAAGCCGGCCTTGTTCGATCAAGTACTGGCGCCGTGAGCGCACGCTTCGTACCATCGCAGCGGATACATCTACCCCGGCCACCAGGCCGGTGGTGACGATGACCGACAGTCGGTCAATCAGATACCCACCGCCGAAGCCGATTTCCAGTATGTGATCGTCAGCATTCGCGGCCAGACGTGCGAAGGCCAGGTCGTTGAGTGCGCGATTGCGCGTGTTCCACAGAGGACCGAGAAACAGACGACCCAGCAGTCCGTGCGGACATGCCAATTGACTGGCAAAATAGCGGTTGAACATGAATGCAATCTAGCTGATCGCGATTCGAACGTGCAAACGCCGTCTCGGTTACATGTTGATGAAGGGCTTTTTGCCCGCAGCCGAACGGGTCACGATGGCCTGGATCCGCTTGCGGCGAGTGTCATCCCGCTTGGCCGCTCGCAACCAGTTGAGATAGGTCTTGCGATAGAACGGTGCGAACCGCTCTAAATTTTCGCAGGCCTTCTTGTTGTGTGCCAGGGCACTGGGCAGTTCGGGCGGAATCTCTGTGGTGTCGTCCTTGGCGAAAGCATAGGCCTGTTCCCATTGGCCGGATTCCAGCGCCGCATGTGCCGGCTCGAGGCCGGCTTCGGTCATGCGCCCGGCGGTGATCATTGCCCGGACACGAAGCTTGTTGAGTTCCGATCAGACGCTACGGGGCTTACGCGGAGTGAAGCGAATGGCGTGTTGCTCTTCGTCAATGCGACACATCTTGCCGTCGATCCAGCCGAAACAAAGCGCTTCTTCGACGGCCGCGTTGTAGCCAACGCAATCACGCCGCACATGGCGCTTTAGCATAATCAGCCAAATTTCCGCTTTCTTCGCGTGGTGCTTGGTCAACCATTTCCGCCACGTATGGCGATCGGCGGCGAAGAAGGCTTCTCTCCCTGGAATTGGCAACGGGGTCTTCAATCGCGTTCCTTTTGTTTTGGTAGCTCTACCGCAATGACCTGCACTGCGACAAGAATGTTTCGATGGCCCGGGGAAAGAATCCCGCCGCTTGGAAACACAACGCCGCCGTGCTATCAACATCTATTCGCTACCCAAACCGTTTTTCTATCGAGGTTGAACATGACCAAGTGGAACAAGATCATTGCCAAAAAAGTGGAGCAGATTCGTCGAGAAGTTGGCCGTGAAAAGGCACTCGTGGCGCTATCGGGCGGCGTAGATTCGTCGGTTGTCGCTGTGTTGGGCCACATGGCCCTGGGCAAACAACTGACCGTGTTGTTCATTGAGAACGGCATCATGCGCGAGGGCGAAGCCAAACGCGTTCAAAAGATGTTCCGGCCATTGGGTATCCGTGTGCAGGTGCTCGAGGCCCAGAAAGCGTTCTTCAAGGCGCTCAAAGGGAAGACCGATCCCGAAATCAAACGGCAGGCAATCACCGATACGTTCTATGCCGACGTCTTTTCCAAGTACGTGCGCAAGAACAAAATCAAATGCCTGCTGCAGGGAACCATTTTGACCGACATCGACGAAACCGTCGCCGGCATCAAGCGACAACACAATGTGCTGGCCCAGTTGGGGATCGATACGGAAAAAGAATATGGCTATCTCGTAGTGGAACCGGTTGTCGATCTGCGCAAAGACGGTGTGCGCGAACTGGCGCGCGCGTTGAAATTGCCCAAGGAGATTACCGAACGCATCCCGTTCCCTGGCCCGGCGTTGGCTGCGCGAATAATTGGCGAAGTTACACCGGCTCGAGTGGCCAAAGTGCGCCGTGCTACCACCGTGGTAGAGGAGGAGCTAGGTGGCACCAAAGCTTTCCAGTATTTCGCCGTCCTGATGGAAGACCGAGCCACCGGCATGCGTGGGTACGCCCGCGAGTTCGGTGAGATCATCGTTGTGCGTTGTATCGACAGCGTCGATGCGCGCAAGGCCAAAGCAACGCAGTTGCCGTGGCCGACACTCAACCGCATTACCACCCGCCTGCTGGCCGAGGTGCCGGGTTGCGTACGTGTGCTGTACGACCTGACGCCCAAACCACCGGCCACGGTGGAATTCATCTGAACGAAACGGCAATCGACCGCCCGGTCTTGATCCAGACAGTTCAGGATCGGGCGGCCATGTTGCCGCCAGGCGCTTGTCGAAAGGGACCGGCGCGTGACTTTTCCTGACCAGGTTCATCGTATCGAACTGCCGACACCGTACCCGGTCGGGCCAGTCAACGTCTATCTGTTGGACGGCGATGAACCGGCTCTGGTGGATGCGGGTGTATGGTCGTCACGTTCGATCGGGGTGCTGGAAAGCCAGTTGGCTACGCACGGGCGTCGCTTGGTCGACGTTCGACGCATTCTGGTCACGCACGATCATACTGATCACGCCGGCGCGGCTCGCCGCTTGTCTCAGCAGTGTGGAGCCACGTTGTGCATGCATCGCCGCGGCGAACGGCCGACAAAATGGGCGGATACCCGACAACCTTTGTTCGATTTTCTACTTCGTTGTGCGGTGCCTCGGGATTGGCTCGAAAATGCATTTCGGATGTTCGGGAAGGAGGGATCCAAGTTCGATGATCGGAGCGCCGTGCCACATGACGTCTTTTGGCTAGCCGGCGGCGAACGGATCGCGCTCGGCGGAGTGGAACTGGAAGTGGTTGCCACTCCCGGACACGCGCCGGATCATCTGTGTTTTGTCGAGCCCGCGTCCGGAACATTGTTTTGTGGCGATATGTTGCTGCCCCGCGTCACACCGAATCCGTTGTTGTATCTGGATCCCCACAATCAATTCCGTCGCCACCATGCGCTGTTGGACTATCTTTCTTCGTTGGCCTTGCTGGCCGGTCGTTCGTTCTCGGCCGGCTGTCCCGGACATGGACCGGCGATCTCCGATGTGGCCGAATTGCTAGCGCAGAACCGCGTGTTTGTCGAACGGCGCCGCCGGCGATATGCCGCGCTGTTTGGTCATTCCCCCATCACGCCGTTCGAGTTGGCGCGCGCGCTCTTCGGCGAGTTAGATCTAATGAACCAATACTTAGCGGTGTCGGAAACGGTTGCCTATCTCGATCTATTGGAACGTGATGGGCTCATCGGCGTAGATTGGAATGCCGAGACCATCGTTGCGTGGCTACGAAATGACTGAAGGTTGTTTTGCGACGACCGTCCTGGAAGAAAGATCGTTGACCCGTCCGTCGAGTACGAGCTAAACTCCGCGGGCGCGCTGGTGCCGTGTGCGAGGTTGCTACCGTTGCTGTTGTTGTTGGAAGCCGCCGCGCTGGTGGCCACGTTTTGGGGAGCACTGATTCCGGCGGGTCGCCGGGTGCTGGCCAACGAATATCTCGCCCACCAGTTGTCACATACCGCTTGGCGCGTTTTCTATCTCGAGTACTGGAACTACATGGTGGTGTTGCTCCTGGCGACCCACGTGTTCGTCGGATTGGTCTGGCTGGGCGGTCGTCTGTTTGGGACATTCCGGCGGGGGATCGCTTACGCCTTTGCGACTTTGTCGGCGAGCTTCGGGCTGCTTGCCGCTACTGGAGTGATCGCCGGCAAATTGTTGGGCGCGACACTGGTGCGGGAACGGCTCGAGACGGTCCATCAGGTGCCCGTGCAATTGGTAACCCGATTTGCCGACCTGACCTCCGTCTTGTATTTGCCGTTGATTCAACACCCGATGCAACTCGTCATTATGGCTTTCGGACCCCGCTACTCGCCGTTGGTATTCGGGGGCGTCTTGGTTCTCGGGGCGGTGGTGGCCTGGCTTGTGTGTCGGCCGGTGTTGCGCGCATTGGCGGGGAAAGCACCGCTGGATCGAATGGGCCGTCGCTTGCGGCGCACACGGCCGTGGTGGGTGCTAGCGGCCTTGCCCGTATTGACGCCGGCCGTGTTGTCGATTCTGGACAGCACTACTTTTGTCCGCCCGTCGACGAAATTGCCGAATGTGATTCTGATTAGCATCGACACATTGCGGGCCGATCACCTTACCACCTACGGTTACCCGGCGGAAACATCACCGTCGATCGACCAATTCGGGACTCTGGGAGTGGTTTTTGAGCGGGCGGTGAGCCAGAGCAATTCCACGTTGCCATCACATGCGTCGATGCTGACCGGACTGTATCCAAACGAACACGGTGCCAATCGTATTCAAGGCGCCATGCTGGCTCCACAATTCGACACATTGGCTGAAATCCTGCTGGAGCGCGGCTATCACACCATGGCGGCGACGAGTTGCATTTTTGTCAGCCGCGCCTACGGTTTCGACCAGGGTTTCGAGGAGTTTTTCGATCGGGGTTCGAATGCGTCTTCGCAGATAAAGATCGCCCAGGCGATGATTCAAAGCAGTCCGCCCGGCCCGTATTTTCTTTTCCTGCACCTGTTCGATCCACATGACCCCTACGAACCCCGCGGCCCGTACCGGCGGATGTTTCTGCAGCCCGGTGAAGAAGAAGTAGATGTTTCGGACGGCCGAATCGACACGCCGTTGTTCAAGAATGGCGCACGCGGGGTTAATGCTCGTGTGTGGGATATACTGCACCGCCTCTACGACGGCGAGATTCGGTACGTTGATGACAACCTAGGGGAGTTCTTCCGTTGGCTGGCCCAGCGGCCGGACTTCCAGAACACGATCATCGTAGTCACTTCGGACCACGGAGAGTCATTCGGCGAGCACGGCGTCATGAGCCACGGCACGGCGTTGTATACGCAGCAGGTGCACGTGCCATTGTTGGTTGTTTACCCGCGGCGCGTTCCCGCGAGTGTGCGGCGTAACGATCTGGTGGAGGCTTCGGTCAGCCTGGTGCCGACGATCATGGAAATGATTGGACTTCCCTATCATGCTCCGGCCGGCCGAGCCAGCTTGTTTGCCCGAAAACGGCCAGACGGGTTCATGCATTCCGAAAACGCGT
Organism: uncultured bacterium; assembly: GCA_964511015.1. GTDB lineage: Bacteria > Lernaellota > Lernaellaia > Lernaellales > Lernaellaceae > FEN-1099. The sequence goes on from CAZEDX010000054.1 coordinate 22,146, forward strand.
TGGCTCTATTGCCTCAATACGCCTTGCAGGACGACGAGTGGAAACTAACCACCGTGGTCGTCAATGGGAAGCCGGATCGTGCCGCTACGGAGCTGTTCCGCACTTCCGAATGGATCGATCAGACCAATGTGGCTCACGAGTATCAATCGGTCGTGGATCAGATGTTGGGCGACCCGTTGGAGCGCTATCTTGCCTTTGGACGTAACCAAGCGTTGCCTCGCGGTGCTTCGGTACGGCTATCGCCGGAAGATGTCCGTCAGTTGCGATCGTTAGGCTATCTGCGCTAGGTGACGAGCCTTTCACCCGCTCAGTCGGCAGTATCTATCTTCGCCCACACGGAAGCCAGCGCGGCCAAAAGACAGACGGCGACTGATATCCAATAGGTGTGCCGCTGGGCGGCGAAGTCGGTGGGCAGCCAAGCCCGGCCTGTAGCACCGCCGGCCGCCTGAAAGATCGCCGTGCTTCCCGCCACACCGATCATCATGCCGGTGCTGCGGGCGAGCGCCATGACACCGGCGGCGACGCCTTGTCGGTTCTCGGGCGCGGAACCCATCAGCGCGCTGGAGTTTGGGGAGATGAAGACCCCGGTACCCAAACCGACGGTCGCCAGCCACAGCGCGATGGTGTAGTGCGAGGTGGCAGGCGAGATGGTCGATAGCCCAGCCACTCCACCGGCGAGTATGACCAACCCGGCAATGGCCAACATGCGTGTGCCGATGCGATCCGAAATCCAACCCGACGGCGAGGCCACAATCGCCATCAACAAGGGTTGGGCCGACAACAACAAACCCGCGTCCGGTGACGAAACGGCCAATCCCTCCATCAGACAGAAGGGCAAAAGAATGGTCACAATGAAGATCGAAATGTAGTTGCCCAGAGCGCTGAGTGCGGCCCCGGTAAAAACCCTCGAGCGGAATAGTGTAAGGTCGAGCATCGGGTCGGTATGGCGCCGTTCGACCAACACGAATCCGGCCAGGAAAGCCAACCCGGCGACTGCGGCAATCAGTGTGCTGGGGGCGAACCAACCCCAACGTTCACCTTGGGTGAGCGCCAACAACAAGAGCGGCATGCCGAGAAGAAAGGTCAAGAACCCCGCAACATCTACTGCCCGGGCGGGCCTCTTTACGGTTGGCGGCAAGAAAAAACAACCCAACGCCACGATCACAACCATGACCGGCAAGTTGATCAGGAAGATCCAGCGCCAACTGGCCAGTGCCATCACCCAGCCGCCCAGTGGCGGTCCGATAGTCAAACCTACGTAGGTCATGGTGGACAGTGCGCCGAGGGCGCGGCCGCGTTGGGTCGTGAGAAACGACGCGGTGAGCAGAGCCGGCCCCGAGGCCATGACCATTGCGCTACCGATTGACTGTACCACCCGAGACGCGACTAACATTTCCAGACTATTGGCAAGGCCACAGGCCAACGAGGCCAGACCGAAGACAAGAAAGCCTGTCAGGTACATACGCCGATGCCCCCAGACATCGCTCAGCCGGCCAGCGGGCATCAACAACACAGTGGTGGTCAACAAAGCGGCCAGCATGACCCAACTTGCGGCGTTGAGGGGGGCGTGCAGATCGTTGCCGATCTTCGGTAAAGCCAGGGCCACCGTGGAGTTACTCATTGCCGACAACAAGGTGCCGGTGCCGATCACAGCAAGCACCACCGTCGGGTGCTGCCGGTATGGCGGGCGAGGCGCGAGTCGACGGGATTCGGTCATACGGCTCTTCCGTTCGTTTGGCGGACGATAGCAGGGCACGTGATAAAAAGCGAACCAGATTGCCCGGTGCTTTACTACCTCAGGGCTATCGTCTTGGCGGAATCAGTTCGTCCGCCCCGACATCCCAGCCTTCGCCCAAGGGCCGCGAGGCGAAGTCGATATCCAGGAAGACGCGAGGATCTGTAGAGTACGCCGTCGGATCGGTTCCGGCGTCCACGCAGGCGCTTTCGGCAGTTAGGTGAATGCCGTCCGTGTCGAGAAGCGGATTGTCCGCAAAATTGTCGGCCGCGCCCTCACACCCGTTCCACCCGCAAGCATTGAGCATGCTCAAGTCGGTCACGTCATCCACGAGGAACTTCTCCAGTCCCAACAACCAGAAGTCGGTGGAATACGTTTCCAGCGTGCCAGCGCCGGTGATTTCCACACCGGTTGCGGTTGTGGGGCCGGCCACCGACAGCAAGACGTTGACCAGTTGCAGCGCTCGACCCGCCAGTTGGATCGCGATGCAATCGGCGGTCGCTTCGCCGTACAACGTGCTGTTGAAAATCTGCAAGGGATCGCCTGAACCGGCAATATCCACCAACATGCCGTTGTTGCCGGAGAGGGCTTGGATGGTACTGCCAATCAACATGAAGTCGCCGTCGATTTGCAGACCAGATACATCACCGTTGCTGGAAACGTACAATGCGCTGGCAAGTACAACCGCGGTGGCGTCGTTGCCGACCGATAGGATCGGGCCGGTGGTATCCGTTCCGTCACTCCGGCTTTCCACAGTGGCCCCAACCAGGAATAGGTCGCCGGCCGAAACGTCGATTCCGGTTTGTTGGGAATATAGCGAGGTGCCACGTACGGTAACGGTGCCGCCGGCGACGGCCATCGCCAATTCGGCGCCTTGCAGGTATCCATACTGAAAGCTCGCCTCAGCCCCAGCTTCGATCTGGAGACTCACCGGGTTGTTCGCCGTGTCGTTGCTGATCTGCAAGCCTTCCAACACGACGGTCTGCCGATTCTTCGCCGGTGCGACCGTGAGATACGCCGTGCTGCCGTCGACGCCGCCGATTTGGGTTTCGTAGGTCCCTGGGTCGCGCTCAGACCAGTCGGTCGCATAACCGCCGTAGATAGATACTTCGGTGCTCAGGTGTTCCGGATAAGTGCCGCCTGCAACAAACAGAATCTTGCCGGCCGTCGCAGCCGCGACAGCGCCGGCGGCCAAGGTTTTTTTCGGGGCCGCCATGGTGCCGGCGTTTGCATCATTACCCGCCGGGCTGACAAACACGCCGATTTCGTCGGTATGAACCAGATCGACATCGTTGCAATCTTGGTCAACGCCGTCGTCGGCGGATTCAAGAGCCCCGGGATGAGTGAAAAAGTCCGTGTCGTTGCAGTCGGTGTTGTCGGTCACAAACCCGGCCGGACATTCATCTTCCGTCACATCCTGCTCGACGTCCGGATTGCCGTAACCATCGTGGTCCGCGTCTTCAAAACACGGACGGGAAGGCTCCGTGTCGTCGTCGGCATCGTCGTCTTCCGTGTCGTCGTCATTCGAATCGTCATCGCTGTCATCGTCCGTGTCGTCATCTAACTGGTCATCGTTATTGTCGTCATCGTCTCCACTGGATGACGAGCAGCCCGACAATACGGCTAACAGCAGCACAACCAGCCATGCCCAATCAATCTTTTTCATGGTCGAACCTCCCGGCTAAAGAAAGTGCCCAGCAGCCCGCCAGAATTGTCCCTTCCCCCTCGAATCCTGTCAAACAGAGACTCTAAAATCTTCAGTCTGTGCCTATGCGTTGAAGGGGCACACCCGAGCGGTTAGAATGCACCCGGTGGCCAAGTCAAGAAGGCCTGGTCAACCAACTCAGCAATCTACGCCGCGCGGCCGGCGAGTGCCGCAATAGGGCAGGAGGAACAGCGATGAATTCGACAAAGTGGTGGCTCGTGCTGGTGACAGTGCTGCTCGCGTGCGGCGGCTTGGTTGGGTGCGGGAGCGATGACGACGACAACGACAACAGCGCCGTGGATGACGACAACTCAGTAGCGGATGACGACACGACGACTGACGACGATGAGGCGGACGACGACGAGCTCGACGATGACGTTGCCGACGACGACACCGCCGACGACGATACGATGGACGACGACACCATTGACGATGACACGCTGGATGACGACACGACGGATGATGACATCACGGACGATGACTCCGTTGATGACGATACCGCCGCCGACGTGTACATGGCGCCATGGCCGCAACAGAACGTCCACAGCGGTGAATACGATGAAACGCTGACGGCTGGCGCGCTGCGCACCAAAGCCGAAGGCTATGACGCCTTCCATCTGGCGCATCACCAGCCGTACTACGGCGGAACGGTCGATGCGAACTTCACTGACGACACATACACGGTTCCTGAAAGCTACGGCGGCTGGGGCGATAGCTGCATCTGGACCGGCACCTACCTCGGCAGCCAAGCGTTGCGCTACTGGGTGACCGGCGATGCACAGGCCAAACAAAACTCCATCAACATGGTGAACACGCTCGACGGATATTTGCATGTTACCGGCCGGCCGGGTTTCATTGCCCGCTATTGGGCGCCGCAAGACTCGATCTCATACGGCGGCGACGAATGGTGTGACGATCCAAATCAGGATCGATGCCACCATTGGGAAGACGGCGAATTCGCCGGCGACTGGTGGTGGGGTGAAACCAGCCGCGATCAATACACCGGTTGGTTCTTCGGTAACACTATGGCCTACGATCTGGTGGACGACGAGACGATGCGTCAGAAGATCCGCGACAACGTGACCGAAGTGCTCGACGAACTGATCGCAAACAATTGGTGGATCATCGACGAGGCCGGCGAACCGACCGACGCGGCGCCAAACATTATGCCGATGTTCCGCCTGGCGTGGTCCCTCATGGGCTATCACATCACCGGCGAAGAGCGGTTCAAGGAACAGGTGCAGGTATGGCTGCGGGATTCCAAACGGACTGCATTTAAATTGTCCAACCTGGCATTCATGAACCGCTATGCGCAGTATTACGGCAACAACCTGTCCCACACCAACTGGTTCAATATCCTGCGCTTGGGCAAGGTCTATTTCAGCGCGGAGGACTACGCGTTCTTCTTGGATGTGTTCGAGACCCAGGTGCACACCTTCACGCGGTTGTCGCACAACGCCTGGTTCAACGGCGTGTTCATGAACTTCGGCGACTATCAGCCGAGCAACAATGTCAAAGACGACTACCTGGACCAGTTGCTGACGGACCTGAGCGATTTCCGCGCGGCGCCCAACTACTCCTACTACCTGCCGGCGCGCACCGGTTACACCGTCGACCCGTTCTCCGAGCTCATGTACAACTTGCAACAGCAGTTCCCCTGGTTGGAAGAACTGATGGGCTCGGTCAGTGTCCAGGCTCTCGACGCGTTTCCGATTCTTGAGCAGTGCTCCACGGGCTTTCTTTTCCAGCGCAACCCGTTCCAAATCGAGGAATGCGGCTACGACGACGTCACCGACGTAAACCCGGGTGTCGACTACCTAGTGGCCTATTGGCTGGCGGCTTATGGCGAGTTCGTGACCAAAGATATGTAGGGCGCTAGCGCACGGGCGGCCGCGCGATGAATATCGCGCCGCGCTCGGCCGACGCCAAGGTGATTTCTCCGCCGTGCGCACTGACCAGTGAGCGCGCGAAACAAAACCCCAATCCGCTGCCGCCGCTCTCTCGCGCCGTGTTGAAAAACGGCGTGAAGATCCGCTCGGCGTTGGCCGGCGAAATGCCACGCTCGTTGTCGGCGACAGCCAGTTCCACCATCTCGCTCGCGTTGACCTTTGCACAACGGCGTAGCGTTGATCTCGATTGCCGTGTCGGCGCTTCCATGTTGGCGAGCGTTGTCGATCAGATCAACGATCACCGTTTCCAACACTTCCTTTGACATGCGAATGGTGTCCACGCCCGGATCGAGAGGACGGCTGGCTAATGAAAATCATGGCTCGTCGTCTGTAGTTCGGGCAGGGCGACGCTCGGTTGCCAGAACTGGTCGGCGATCAGATGCACCACGCCCCGTTCGGATCGCAGCCGGCCGCTCACGCCGAGAAACTGCGTCGTCTTGATCAGCAGCACGAACCGCTCGTACACCTTGCGCCACACGACGAGATTGACGAAGCCCGTTTCGTCTTCGAGCGTCATGAAGGTCACGCCGCCGGCCGTGCCGGGCCGCTGGCGGCAGATCACCAGGCCAGCGTAGCGCACTCGCCGGCCATGCTGCATCTCTCTCACCTGCCGCGCCGTCGGCAGGCCCAGGCCGCGCAGTGTGGGGCGGACGGTGGAGAGCGGATGCCCGCGCGGGCTCAGGCCGGTGGTGCGGTAATCCCACGAGGAGACCTGCAGCGGCGTCAGATCGGTGAACGCAGCCTTCCCCTCGACCTCCGGCAGATCGAGCGGCGGATGCGGCGCGCGGCCGAGCCCCAGCGCTTCCCACAGCGCGTCGCGGCGGCGGCCGGTCAGCGTTTCGAAGGCGCCGGCCTCGGCCAGACGCGACATCGTCCCCTCGTCGAAACGCAGGCGGCGCGAGAAATCGTCGAGCGAGGCGAAGGGCGCGCGGCGGCGCTCGGCCGCGATGCGCCGGGCGTCGTCCGCGGCCAGCCCTTTGACGTAGCCCAGCCCAAGGCGCAAGGCAAAACGTTCGCCGTCCAGCGGCTCGAGCGTGGCCGCGACCTCGCTGTGGACCACGTCGATCGGCCGCACGACCACGCCGTGGCGCTGCGCGTCGTCGACGATGGTAGACGGCGCATAGAAACCCATCGGCTGCGCGTTGAGCAGGCCGCAGGCGAACTCGGCCGGATAATGGCAACGCAGCCAGGCGGTGACATAGCTGATCAGCGCGAAGCTCGCCGCGTGGCTTTCAGGAAAACCGTATTCGCCGAAGCCGCGAATCTGCTCGAAGACCCGTTCGGCGAACTCTTCGGCGATGCCCTTGGCGCGCATGCGGCTGATCAATCGCTCGCGGTGCCCTTCCAGCCGGCCGGCGCGGCGCCACGCGGCCATGTCGCGGCGCAACTGGTCGGCCTCGCCCGGCGTGTAGTCGGCGGCCACGACGGCCAGGCGCATCACCTGTTCCTGAAAGAGAGGGATGCCGAGGGTCTTTTCCAGCACCGGCCGCAGGCTCTCGTGCGGGTATTCCACCGGTTCCTCGCCGTTGCGCCGCCGCAGGTAGGGGTGGACCATGTTGCCCGAAATCGGCCCTGGCCGGACAATGCTGATTTCGATTACCAGGTCGTAAAATGTGCGCGGCCGCAGGCGCGGCAGCATGGCCATCTGCGCGCGGCTTTCGATCTGAAAGACGCCGATCGTGTCGCCGCGGTCGATCATGGCGAAGGTTGGGCCGTCGTCGGCTGGAATGGTGGCCATCGACAACTCCACGCCGCGGTGCTCGCGCAGCAGGCGGAAACAGTCGTCGAGCTGCGTCAGCGCGCCCAGGCCGAGCAGATCGACCTTGAACAGGCCGAGATCCTCGATGTCTTCCTTGTCCCACTGAATGACCGTGCGCCGTTCCATCGTCGCGTTTTCGATGGGCACCAGATCGTGCACCGGCTCGTGCCCGAGCAGAAAGCCGCCGGGGTGGATGGACAGGTGGCGCGGGAAATCGAGAATCTCATTGCCCAGCCGCAGCAGGTGCTGATGCGCCGGCGCGGCGGGGTCGAGGCCGGCCTGCGCCAGCGCTTCCGGCGCGAAGTCGCCCCAGTGCGACAGCAGCTTGGCCAACCGGTCAAGCGAGGTTTCCGGCAGCCCCAGCGCCTTGCCGCGGATGTCCCACAGCGCCTGGTCGATGCCCG
>CAZEDX010000055.1:0-27909 GCA_964511015.1 uncultured bacterium
GGCGGTTCGTTCATCTGGCCGTACACCAGCGCGGTCTTGGCGATAACGCCCGACTGCTTCATTTCCAGCCACAGGTCGTTTCCTTCGCGGGTACGCTCACCGACGCCGCCGAACACGGAGTAACCACCGTGGTGCGTTGCAACGTTGTGAATCAGTTCCATAATGAGCACGGTCTTGCCGACGCCGGCGCCACCGAACAAGCCGATTTTGCCGCCCTTGGAATAGGGCGCGAGCAAGTCAACGACCTTGATACCGGTTTGCAGCATCTGCGCCTCGGTGCTCTGGTCGAGGAAGGTCGGGGCCGGACGGTGAATCGGGTACCGCTTTTTGGCCTGAATCGGACCCATTTCGTCGACCGGTTCGCCGACAACGTTGATGATGCGGCCGAGTGTCGCTTCACCGACCGGTACCGAGATCGGCGCGCCGGTGTCGAGCACGGCCTGGCCGCGCCGCAGGCCATCGGTGGTGTCCATGGAAACGGTGCGCACGGTGTTTTCGCCCAGGTGCTGAGCCACCTCGAGAATGAGGTTCCATTCCTGGTCGTTGACGTTCGGATTGGTGACTCGCAGTGCGTCGTAGATGTGCGGCAACTTGCCGTTGTCGAAGCGCACGTCGACGACCGCACCGATGATCTGTACGATCCTGCCTTCCGCTTGAACTTGACCCTGTGTCATCACGCTTGTCTCCTCAAGTCACGGCGTTGGCGCCGTTGACAATGTCCATCAGTTCGGTGGTGATTGCCGCCTGCCGTGCCCGGTTAAACTGCAAGGTCAGCCGACCGATCATTTCCTCGGCGTTGGTGGTGGCCGAGTCCATCGCACTCATACGGGCGCCCATTTCGGCCGCGAAGCTTTCCAGGAACGCCCGGTAAAGTTGGTAGTTCACCTGCAAGGGCAGCAGCTCGGCCAACAGCCCCTCGCGGGTCGGTTCGTAACGGTAGTCGATGATCGTGTCGAGGCCCGTCGGGCGCGGTTCGGCCGGCAGTTGCACGGGGATCAGCCGGCGGTCGATGATGCGCTGGCTGATGGCACTGACGAATTCGTTGTAGACGAGATAGACTTCGTCCACCACGTCATTATTGAACGCCTCGACCATTTCATGACCGATACGCATCGCCAATCCGTAATTGTGGTTGCCCAGGATATTCAGGTAAGCCTGGCGCGGCGTCACGTTGCGGCGCTTGAAAAACTCATTCGACTTGCGCCCGATCACGCTGATGCTGACCTGTTTCCCCTCGGCTTCCAGACGCTGCTTGGTTTGCCAAGCGTAGCGCAGAATATTGGAGTTGAAGGCGCCGCACAGCCCGCGGTCGGAGGTGACCACCAGCAGTTCGACGATCTTCACCTGTTCCTTGCCCGCCAGCAGAGGGAAGCCGGTGGGGTCGGTGCGGCGATAGAGGTTGCCAATGACTTCATCAAGCATCTGCGCGTAAGGGCGGCCGGCGCGCAACCGCGATTCCGACCCGCGCAATTTCGCCGCGGCGACCATCTTCATCGCCTTGGTGATCTTGCGCGTGCTCTTCACGCTGCTGATGCGTTTGCGGATGTCGCGTAAACTCGCCATGGCTCAACCCATTTTCGCGAAGATTTCGCCGAACTCGCTTAGCGCCTTCTTCAAGGCCTCGCGGGTCGCGTCGCTGATTGTCTTTTCGCTGGCGATTGTCTTGAGCAGCGAGGAATAGCGCTCGTCCATGAAGCGATACAGTTCCTGCTCGTACTGGCCCAACTTGTCCAGCGGGGTGTTGTCCAGCATGCCGCTGGTGCCCGCGAAGATCAGCACAATCTGCTTCTCAACCGGGAGCGGCTGGTATTGCGGTTGCTTCAGGATCTCCATCATGCGTTCGCCGCGGGCCAACTGCGCCTGGGTTTGCTTATCCAGGTCGGAGCCAAATTGGGCGAAAGCCGCCATTTCGCGGTATTGCGCCAGGTCGAGGCGAAGGCCGCCGGCGACCTGCTTCATGGCCTTGATCTGTGCGTTGCCGCCGACGCGGCTGACCGACAGACCGGCGTTCACTGCCGGCCGGATACCGGAGTAGAACAGGTCGGATTCCAGGAAGATCTGGCCGTCGGTGATGGAGATGACGTTGGTCGGAATGTAGGCCGAAATGTCACCGGCCTGGGTTTCGATGATCGGCAGAGCGGTCAAGCTGCCGCCACCTTTCTGTTCGCTCATCTTTGCCGCGCGCTCGAGCAAGCGGCTGTGGAGGTAGAAGACGTCCCCGGGGAATGCTTCGCGTCCCGGCGGACGGCGGAGCAGCAGGGAGAGCTGGCGGTAGGCGGCGGCCTGTTTGGACAGATCGTCGTAGAAGCACACCGCGTGCATCCCGTTGTCCCGGAAGTATTCGCCCATGGTGCAGCCGGTGTAGGGGCTGAGGAACTGCAGCGGGGCGGGGTCGGAGGCGGTGGCGACGACAACCGTCGTGTAGTCCATCGCGCCGTAGCGCTGCAGCTTGTCCACCACCTGGGCGACCGTCGACATTTTCTGGCCGGTGGCGACGTAGATGCAGTGCATGTTCAGGCCTTTTTGGTTGATGCTCGTGTCGACCGCGATGGCGGTCTTGCCGGTCTGGCGGTCGCCGATGATCAACTCGCGCTGGCCGCGGCCGATCGGAATCATCGAGTCGATGGCCTTAATGCCCGTCTGCAGGGGCTCTTTCACCGGCTGGCGATAGACGATACCCGGGGCCTTGATCTCGATGTTGCGCGTTTCGGTGGCGGCGATCGGGCCCTTGCCGTCCAGCGGGCGGCCGAGCGCGTCGACGACGCGGCCGATGACCGCTTTACCGACCGGCACCTGCACGATCTTGCCGGTGCGCTTGACGACCATACCTTCCTTGATCTCGGTGGACTCACCGAAGATGACCGTACCGACGTTGTCTTCTTCCAGGTTCAGGGCCATGCCCATGATGTCACCCGGGAATTCGAGCAACTCGCCGGCCATTACGTTTTCCAGTCCGTGCAGACGGGCGATGCCGTCGCCGACGGAGAGGACGACGCCGGTCTCCGCGACCTCCACCTCTTTGCCGTAGTCCGCGATCTGCTTGGCAATGATTTTGCTGATTTCTTCCGCTTTGATTTCCATCGATCAACCTCGGTCAAACTTGGTTGAGACGCTCGCGTAGCCGCGCCAAATGGTTGGCTACCGTTGCGTCGTAAACTTTTGAACCCACTTCCACCCGCAAGCCGCCGATCACCGCCGGATCGACACGCGCGGTCAACTCTACTTTTTGGCCCATTTTCTTCTGCAAGACGACCCGCAAGCGGCCCAACACGGATCCGTCCAGCGGACTGGCCGCGACGGCGACCGCGCGGGTGCGCCCGGCATGACGGTCCAACAGCTCTCCGTAGCTGTCGGTCACATCGGGCAGGATCGTGATGCGGCCTTTGTCGAGCAACAGCCGCAGCAGATTGGCCACCGGTTTGGCCAGTTGCAGTTCGCGCTCCACGCTATCGAGCAGTTCGGTCTTGCGTGGTGCCGCAAAAAGCGGGCTGGCCAGGACCTTGAGCGCTCCGACGGCGACCAACGCGTCGGTCGCGGCACGGAGTTGCTCACCGAACGGCTCGGCGCGGCCGTCAGCAGTGCCCAGTTCGAGCAACGCAGCCGCATACCGGCGTCCCAGGACGCTGCCTTTCATTCGGTCGCCTCCAGTTTTCTCATCGCATCATCAATCAACGCGCGCTGGTGCGAGGGAGCCAGCCGCGCGCGCAGTTTCTCTTCCGCCTTGGCCACCAGGTTTTCAACCATTTCCCGGCGCAGGTCGTCTTTCGCCCGCAACAGATCGTTGGCCACCGCGCGCTCGGCGTCGGCGAGCAGGCGTTTGGCCTGCATCTTGGCGTTTTCTACGATCTCGTTGGCCTGCACTTCGGCCAACCGTTTGGCGTCTTCGCGGATGCGCTGCGCCTCAGCCTCGAGGTTCTTGTGCCGCGCGGACCATTCCTGGTGCAAGCGTTCCGCTTCGGCTAACAACGCGTTGGCTTCCCGCACCTTTTCCTGATACTCACGGGCCTTGCCCGCGAAGTTCTTCTTAATGGCCGGTCCGCCGTAGCGGACGAGGATGAACACGAAAATGCCGAAATTGACCACCGCGGCGATCAACTCCAAGTAGGGGATGCCGCCTTCGCCTTCCGAGGCCCACGCCGGCGCGGCCAGGGTGACCAACAACAACGACAAGATGATCTTTTTCATGTAGCCGTCCTAGTCGCTAAGCAGGTGGGCCGAGATCTGTTCGGCCAGGTTTTCGGCTTCCACCTGCAGACGCGAGCGCGCGTGGGACACTGCGTCGGCCAGCTCCTTGCCGGCCTTGGTCCGCACCGCCTCGGCCTGCTGGCGAGCTTCACCGATGGTCTTTCGTTCGTTTTCCTGCGCGGCGCCCAGCAGTTCGCTCCGCAGTTTCTCCGCCGCCGCGCGCGAGGTGCGAATCATTTCCTCGACCGCGGCTTTGGCTTGATCGGCCTCCTTGTGCAAGGCGGCCACTTTCTCCTTCGGTCCCTCCGTCGCCAAGCGGCGCTTTTCAAACACCGCCAACATCGGCCGGAAGAGGAACCGCGTGAGAATGCCCATCGCGCACAGAAACATCAGCATCTGCGCGATGAGCGTCCACGTGATTGCCATTTTGTCCATCGTTGATCCTTCTTCTTGTTGTTCAGGCGAAAGTCAGCTCGATACGCTTCACTTCTGCCTGTTCAATGCCTTTCAGCTCCCGCCGCAAGGCGATGATCTGATCCAGCGGACCGACCGCGCGGCCGTGGCCCTTCAACTCGAAGTCATGGGCTGCGGTGTAGAGCTCAACTTCCTCCGCCTCAGGGTCTTCACGGCGCTTTTCTTCGTGGTCGACCAGTGTAATGTCTGGCCCATGACTTTGGAGGGCCTTGGTCACCGCTTCGGCCTGTTCGCGGTTGAACACCGCGTAGCGGTAGTCGAACGCGGCCACCACGATCGAGCGCTCGGAATGCAGACGCAGCCGATGCTCACCCTCGGCGGCCAGCGCCGCGGCCACCAGCTTCGCGGTTTCGGCGTCGACGATCACGTGCGTCAACGCGTGTTCCAACCCGATCTTCGCGGCCAGACGTTCGAGCAGGCCGCCGTCCTCGACATCGATCTGGTCGGCGAACTGGAGATCCGCCTGCTGCGCGCGCCCTTGCACGAAACCGCAAAGATAGCCGCGCACGTAGTCCGGCGGACCTTCGATGACCAACTCGATGAACGATCGGCCCAGATGCTACTCCTTGTGGCGGACACCGTCAGCGGCGCCCGTCGACGTCACGAATCACGATCTCAGCTCACAAAGAACAACCAGGTGACGGCCAAGAAGGTCGTCACCAGAATCGGCAACGAGTACTTGAAGATGTAACCGAAGAAGCTGGGCATTTTGATCCCGGCTTCTTCAGCGATGGATTTGACCATGAAATTGGGCGCATTCCCAATATACGTGTTGGCGCCCATGCAAACCGACCCCACGCTGATGGCTGCCAGAAAGCGGCTGCCGTCCGTCAGGCCGGCGGCGGCGCCGGTGTTGTGCCCCATCAACGCCGCCACGGCGACTGTCTCGGGCGTGCCAGCGGGGTATAACTGGCCGATGGCGGTGTTGAAGAATGTCAGGTACGTCGGGGCGTTGTCCAGGAAACTCGACAAGCCGCCGGTCAGCCAGAAGTAATGCCACGGTTGATTGGCCGCCTCGATCAGCGGTGCCGCGGCGCCGTGGACGCCGGCCCGCAAAATTGCCAGCGCGGGCAGGATCGTGGCAAAGATGCCGGCAAACAGATAGGCGACCTCGAGAATCGGGCCCCAGCTGAAATCGTTGTCCCGGCGCACTTCCGGCCGGGTGGTCGCCAGACTCAGCAGGCCCATGACGATGATCAAGCCATCGCGAACCAAATTTTGAATAGCAATCTCGATGCCGCCCACGCTGAAGCGGCCCAATTCCGCCATGCCCGAGAACAGCACCGCGCCCATGATGCCGGCGAAGAACAACAAGTTGTGCAAGCCCTCCACTCGCAGGGGTTCGCGCGTGCCGTCGCTCGGCGGCGGGCCTTCCTGGCGATAGTAGTAGGTGTCGAGGCCCACAAACAACAACAATAGGATCCCGGCGAGAAACACCATTTCGGGCCAAAGATGTGCCGTCCAGAAGAAAGAGACTCCGTGCAGGAAGCCCAGGAACAGCGGCGGGTCGCCTAGCGGCGTCAGCATGCCGCCGATGTTCGCGATCAGGAAGATAAAAAAGACGATCACGTGGGTTTTGTGGCGCCGCCAGGAGTTGGCCCGCAACACCGGACGAATCAACAGCATACTCGCGCCCGTGGTGCCGACCCAACTGGCCAACGTGGTGCCGATCAACAACAACAACAGGTTCACCGCCGGACTGCCGCGCAACGTGCCGCGTACGATCATGCCGCCGGCGGCAATGTACAACCCGCCGAGCAGGATCAGGAAAGGCACGTAGTCGATCAGATAGATGTGCGCAACATCGTAAAGTGCCGGCCCGCCAAAGCGGACCAGGTAAGGAACAACAAAGGTCAGCGCCCAGAAAGCGCTGACCTTGCCAAAATGGCGATGCCAGAAATGCGGAGCCAAAAGCGGGAACAATGCGATCGACAGGAGCATGCCGGCGAAGGGTAGCGCGGCCCACAACGGCAACAATTGCCCCGGCACGCCGTGGTGCGTGACCACCGGCGTTTCACCGGGCGAGCTTTGCGCCCAGGCGGAGGCGCCGCCCACCAGGAGCAGCACCAAGGTTAGGCATACGGCTCGATTCAACATCCGACTCGTCGCTGGCGGCCGATGCCGCCAAAGTTGTCCCGCGTCGGTCACTTCATCACAGAACGAGAACGATCAGTCTTCGTCCTTCTCGGCCGCGGAGATTCTCGGTTCGGACTGGCGAAGCTTCAACTCCGGCGTCCCTTTGTCGCTTTCGAGGTTCTCCATCTTGCAGTTCCCCTCGAATATCACGCCTTCTTCAACGATCAGCGCGGGCGACTTGATGTTCCCGTACAGCTTGCCCGGCGCCCGCAATTCGATCTTCTTGGCCGCCGAGATATTGCCGCGGACCGTGCCCGACAGGATGACCGTATCGACCTGAATCTTGGCCGACACATCCGCCCCCGGACCCACGATCAGCGTGCCGCGCGAGAAGATCTCGCCGTCGATCTTGCCGTCAATCCGGACGGTTCCGTCGAACGTGAGCTTCCCAACGAATTCGCTGCCTTTGCCGACGAACGTGTTCGGCTGCTTGGTCCCCAGATCCTTATCGTCCATCATCCTGTTCACCTCCTTGGGCTGCGGGCTGGCCACGAACTGCGGCTCGATGGCAAGATCGGCCCGGTCTTTGCGTCCCAACATCTCTTCCCCCTTTTACGGCCGCCTTTCCGTAGCCCATACGGCCGCGAATGTCAAGCCGCATTGCGCAATGCGTCAATGCAGCAACAAGTCGATCAAACGGGTCAATTCCTCTTCGGAACCATAGTGAATCTCAATGGTCCCGTGCTTCTTGTTTCCGGTCAGCCGAACCTTGGTAACGAACCGCGTGCGCAGGTCGTCTTCCAGGTTGGCGTAGGGGTGCGTCTTCGTGACGCGGGAACCCTTCGTTTTGCCTCGGCGCAGGAGCCGGGCGGCATGTTGAACCAAAGTCTCCGTTTCGCGCACCGAAAGGCCTTTTTCGACCACCAGTTGCGCCGCCGCGATGCGCTCTGCCTCGTTTTCGATGCCCAGAATCGCCCGTCCGTGACCCGCCGACAGCTCGCCGGACGCCAGATAGGCCCGCACGATCTCCGGCAAGGTAAGCAGCCGGATCGTGTTGGTCACATGCACGCGGCTGCGGCCGACGCGCGTCGCGATCTGGTCCTGGGTCAGGTCGAATTCGTCGGTCAACCGCTGATACGCCTCCGCCTCGTCGACCGGATTGAGGTCTTCACGCATCAGGTTTTCGACCAGCGCCAGTACGCCCAGTCCTTCTTCGTCGGTTTCGATCAGGACGCACGGCACTTCCGCCAGACCGGCGAGCTTGGCCGCGCGCAGGCGGCGTTCGCCGGCGATCAGTTCGAAATCTTCGCTGCCCGGCTTGGGCCGCACCGCCAACGGCTGCAGCAGGCCGTCGCGCGCAATGCTGGCGGCCAGCACCTGTAACGCGTCGTCGTCGAAACGGTGACGCGGCTGGCGCGGGTTGGGCAGGATGTGATCGACCGGGCAGGAGAAGAGCTCGCCCTTCTTAGGCCGCGCCGCCGTGGAGCGGGCGCGTTGCGAATCGACCAATGCGCCGAAGCCGCGGCCGCCCAGGCCGTGACGTTTCACCGTCATGACGCCACCCCGCTGCCTTCCGCCGCCGCGGGCACAGGCGGACTGAAGCGATATCGGCGCAGCAGTTCGCGCGACAGCTCCAGGTAGGCCTCGGCGCCGCTCGAATGTACGTCGTACAACAACACCGGCAGGCCGTGGCTTGGCGCTTCCGCCAGCCGGACGCTGCGCGGAACCACCGTGCGGAACACCAGCTCGCCGAAGTGCTTACGGATCTCCGCCTCGACGTCGCGCGCCAGATTGGTGCGGCCGTCGTACATGGTCAGCACGATGCCGGCGAGGGTCAGGTTCGGATTCAACCCGCCGCGGATCGATTCGACGGTAGCCAGCAATTCACTGAGGCCTTCCATCGCGTAGTATTCCGCCTGCAACGGCACCAACACGCCGTCTGCCGCCACCATCGCATTGACCGACAATCGGCCCAGGCTCGGGGGGCAATCGACGAAAATGATCTCGTAATTCGCCGCCACCGGCCGCAGCTTGTCGGCCAGTGCGTATTCCCACTCCGAGCGCTCGGCCAGTTCGACCTCGGCGCCGGTCAGGTCGCGCGCGGCGGGGGCTATCGTGAGTTGTTGGATCGCGGTCGGACGGACGATTTCTTCGAGCGTCGCCTGGCCCATGATGAGATGGTAGACGTGCTTATCGAGTTCGGCACGCGTCAGGCCTAGCCCGCTGGTGGCGTTGCCTTGGGGGTCGAGATCAACCAATAGTGTGCGCCGGCCCGACAGCGCTACGGCCGCAGCCAGATTGACCGCAGTCGTGGTTTTACCCACGCCGCCTTTCTGGTTGGCCACGGCCAGGATCCCGCCCATAAAGGAACCTCAATCAACCCCATGTTACATTTACCGCCGCCACGCGCCGCCGGTGACGGCAGAAGACGAGCGGGGTCGGTCAAAAAGGACTTTCTGTATACCACCCGGAAGCGGCTTTCACAAGGGCAAAATGAATGACCATTCATTTTTCGGGCGGGACGGGCCCCGCCGCGAAAACCACTGAAAATCGGCCGTGTCGCCGGCGCCGGGCCGAGGGCGAAATCACCGCGCCGCGGGCCGCCACCAGTACGGCTCGACCACGTCGAGATTGACGCCGGAAACCGGTATCGGTTGCGCCAGCGGCGGGGTCAGGTCGGGAATGACCACCACCCGGTCTGTGCCGTTCAGCGCTCCGGTGCCGACCAGGCCGGTGACATCGGGCGTCGGGCGGAGTTGCGAGTAGGCGTACATTCCCTCATACGGCCCGTCTTCAGAATAGCCGATATCCCACACCAACTGCGGTTCACCGCCGGCAACTGGCACCCGGTAGAGACCGAAAGAGTCGTTGCGTTGCGATTCGAAATAGACCCATTCGCCGGCCGCATCGAAGAACGGATCGGAATTGAAGACCACCTGCAGCGGATCAGAGGTGGTCAAACGCACCCGCGAGGGCGGGTTCTGGCTAAGGTCGGCCAGATAGATGTCGCCGCACAACACATCGCCGTCGGAGACATAGACCAGATACTGCCCATCGAGCGAGAACGAGGGCTCGTAATCATTGCGGCTTTCGACGTCATCGTACAAGGCTTGTTGGTTCGAACCGTCGATATCGACCAGGTAGATGCGGTCCAGATTGACCGGTGGGTCGATCGACGAGGACCGGATATAGGCGAGCCGTGCGCCGTCCGGAGAGAAGGCCGGTTCGCTTTCGGTCGTTTGCAAGTAGCTGTCGTTGGTTACCAACGCCATCTCGCCGCCGTCTGCGGTCATCAGGTATAGCATCGTGGCGAAGTTCACGCCCGGATTGGGGTCGTGCAGGTTCGACGCGAAAGCGATCAGCTGACCGTCCGGACTGATCGTCGGGTAGACCACGATATGGCCGGGCCCGCTCACCAAGACAGTCGGCGCGGTTCCCGGCTGGTCGAAACGCACCAAGTTGCTGCCTTGATCGGTGAACTGGGCCGCCACAATGAACCCGAGGTCGTCGTCTACAGAATCGTCGTCCACGGCGTCGTCATCACCGTTGTCATCATCGGTGGTGTCGTCGTCCGCGTCGTCATCGGTATCGTCGTCGCTCTGGGCGTCATCGTCGTCGTCGTCGCAACCGGTTGTCACGAGCAGTGACGCCATGATCGCACAGACGATAAGCAAGCAGATCCACAAACGATTCATGGAATCCCTCCCTTTCTGCAGCGGCGCGCCTAGCGGGGGAACGCACCATAACGATGATATTCTATCACTGCAAACCCGAGCGGTGAAATACAACGCATAATTTTTCCTCTTGACATCATACAAAACTGCAGATACGATGTAAACGGCTTTGATAGAATTCGTTTCCAAAGGGAGCCAACCATGACCAAGTCCGCTGCCCAACGCCGGAATGGCGACGACAAGACCCGCCGCCGCATCATTGCGTATGCCGACCGCGTGTTCCGCGAGCGTGGCTTTCGCAAGGTGTCGGTGGAAGAGCTGTGTGCCGGCCTGGCTATGAGCAAGCGCACCTTTTACGCGAATTTTGCCGATCGCGACGAATTGGTGGTGGCGGTCGGGTTGGAAACCCTTGGCCCGATTCGTGCCGCCATTCTCGAGAACCTCGAATCCGACAAACCGGTGGAAGAGGTGTTTCGCGTGCATTTCAACCTGTTGATCAACGGGCTGTTCGGCCGGCTGTCGCTCCAGTTCCTGACCGACATCCAGAACTTGATGCCCGAAATCTGGACAATGGTCGAGGAGTTCCGCAGCGACATCGTGCAACGCATGATCGAGCTGCTGCGTCGCGGCCAGCGCGAAGGATCGGTGCGCCCGGATATCGACCCGGAACTGCTCGGCCATATGTTTCAGGGCCTGCTGCAGTCGTTTGCGAATCCCGTATTCGTATCCTCGTTGGGTTTGAGCCTGCAACAAGTCGCCATGACATTCCAGAAGATCGTGACAGGCGGCATTCTCGTGTCGCCCGCCAAGGAGACTGGTCATGACAAATCGAAGAAATGCGTGCGCTAGCTTGATCCTGCTGGCGTGTATGGCCGTTACCGCGCCGGTCTTTGCGCAGGAAGAACCGCTTGCGCCGGTCGGTGCGCCGGAGATCTGGACGCTGGCGGAGGCGGTGGATTACGCCGTGGCGCACAACCCCGACCTGCAGACGGCGGCGGCGCAAGTGGCCGAGACCCGCCAGTTGCAGGGCGAGGTGTTCGCGAACTTCCTGCCCGATCTCACCTTGGAAGGCGGCTACAGCTATCTCAGCAACGTGCCCGAGATGGAAGTCAACATGACCGTGCAGCCGTTGCCGATCGCCGACCCCGTCACCATCAACAAGAAGTTCCCGATGGGCTACCACGACAACCGGCGCATCCAGGTGAATCTGAGCCAGGTGCTGTTCGCGTCGGGCCAGGTGTACTACGCCAACCGCGCCATCGGTGAACAGGTCGAAGCCGGCGAACTGCGGCTTGAGGCCATTCGCCTGAAGGTGGCGCAGAATGCGGCCGAGGCGTTCCTGGGCGTGCTGATGGCGCAGAGCGTGCTCGAAGCTCAAACCGAAGCCCTGAACAACTCGCGCGCTCACCTGACGCAGGTGCAGCATCGCTTCGACGCCGGGGCCGCCTCGCGCTTCGAATTGCTGCGCGCCCAGGTGGAAGTGTCCAACCTCGAGCCGCAAGTCACCCAGGCCGAACGTACCAAAGCCAACGCTTTGACCGCCCTGCGCCGGATCATGGGTTTGCCGGCCGACGCCCCGCTTCGGGCGACGGGCGATCTGGAGACGCGGCCCGAGCCGATCGACGAGGGTGGGGCACTGGCCCATGCGCAGGAAAACCGGCCGGAGTTGGCGGCCTACGCCATTGCCCGCAACGCGGCGGAAGATCAGGCCCGCAGCTACCGCGGCGCGATGCTGCCGGCGGTGATGCTCACCGCTTCGTATTCCTACCAGCGGCCGTTCTACACGCTCGACGAGTGGGACGAGAATTGGACAGTCGGCGTCGGCGTGCGCGTGCCGTTGTTTGACGGACTGCAATCCTACCACGCCATGCAACGCGCCAACGCGATGGCCGATACGGCCGACCGGGCGCAGGCGCAGGTGAGGGCCGACATCACCACCGACGTGCGCCTAGCCGTCACCAGCTTGCACGAAGCTGAGGTGCGCCTGGGCACCACCACCGCGAACATGCAGCGCGCCGGGCAGATGGTGGCCATCGCGGAAAACGCTTACCAGGCGGGGGCGGTGACCAGCCTCGAAGTCATCGATGCGCAACTGGCCGCGACCGGCGCGCGCGTTGCCTATCTGAAAGCGTTGTACGACTACCGCGTCGCCCGCGTGCGGCTCGCCGCCGCCACCGGCCAACGCGCCGAAATCGGGAGGTGATCCCATGGCCAAAAGGTTGATCCCCATTCTGTTGGTCCTTTCGCTGGTCGGCTACTTCGGCTACCGCGCCTGGCAACAACGCGAAGCCGAACGGGCCGAACCGACCTACTACGGCACGATCGAGGCTGACGAAGTGTTGATCAGCGCCCAACTCGCCGGGCGTGTTCTAGAGTTGACCGTCGATGAAGGCGATCGGGTGGAGCAAGGCCAGCTCCTGGTGCGGCTGGACGATTCCATTTACGCCGCGCAACTGGGGCAGGCCGAGGCGGCGGTGCGCTTGGCCGCCAGCCAGAACGGCGTCATCGGCGCCAACACCGAAGGCATCGACATCAACCTCGCGCGCACCAAGAAGCTGCTCGACACCGGTTCCGCGACACAGATGCAACTCGACAACCTCGAAATCCAACGTTCGGCATTGGACGCGCAGCGGCAGGTGATCGGCAGCCAGGTCAATCAGGCTCGCGCCACGGTGAAACTGGCGCAAACCCAACTCGGCTACTCGCGCATCACCTCGCCCCTGACTGGCGTGGTGCTCCGACGCCACGTGCTGCCGGGCGAAACCGTGTTTCCCGGTTCGGCGCTGCTCACCGTCGCCGATCTATCGACGCTGGAAGTGAAGATCTACGTGCCTGGTCCCGTACTGGGCAAGATCCGGCTGGGCCAACAGGTGCAACTGTTCACCGACAGTTATCCAAACCAGCCGTTCGTTGGCACGATTGCGCGCATCTCCAACCAGGCCGAATTCACACCGAAGAACGTGCAGACGCGCGACGAACGCGTACGACTGGTTTATGCCGTGACGGTACGCGTGCCCAACCCCGACGGCGTGTTCAAGATCGGCATGCCGGTCGACGCCGTTTTTGCCGCGAGGTAGGTCATGGCATTGCTCGAGGTCGAGGGTTTGGTCAAGCGCTTCGGTACGTTGACGGCCGTCGACCAACTGTCGCTGCAGGTGGAGCCCGGCGAGATCTACGGCTTGGTCGGGCCCGATGGCGCCGGCAAATCGACGACACTGCGGCTGTTGGTCGGCGTACTCGACCCTCACGCCGGGCGGGTGATCGTGGACGGCCTCGACGTCGCGCGCCAGCCGGAAGCGGTGCGTGAACGCGTCGGCTACATGCCGCAACAATACAGCCTGTATGCCGACCTGACCGTCGCCGAGAACCTGCGCTTCTTCGCCGACATGTACTTCGTGCCGCGCCGCGAACGCCAGGAGCGGCTCGCCCGCTTGTTCCGCTTCTCGCGTCTGGAGCCTTACGCCAACCGGCCGGCGGGCAAGCTTTCCGGCGGCATGTATAAGAAACTGGCGTTGTCCTGCAACATGATTCACACGCCGAAGCTATTGCTGCTCGATGAGCCGACCACCGGCGTCGATCCGCTCTCGCGCCGCGAACTGTGGGAGATCCTCTACGCCTTCGCCGCGGAAAACGTAGCCATCGTGATCAGCACGCCATATATGGACGAGGCCGAGCGCTGCCACCGCGTCGGGTTGATGTACGGCGGTCGTCTGTTGCAGGCCGACACCCCGCGTGCGATTCTCGACCGGTTCACCGACGATCTGTTCGAAATCGCCGGCGTCGATCTCGACGCGGCTCGCGCGGCCGTAAGTGGCCTGCCGGGCCTGCGGCGGGCCTATACCGCGGGGCAGCAGTTCAAGACGGTGTTGGCGGCCGATGCCGCCAACGAGGCGCGGTTGCGGCAGTCACTGGCCGCCGGCGGCCTCGCGACGGCGAGCGTCGAACGCGCGCGTCCGACGTTTGAAGACGTTTTTCTCGCCGCGGTCGAGGAGGGCGCGTGATCGCCGTCCACGCCGAACAGATGGTCAAACGCTTTGGCGACTTCACCGCCGTCGACCGGCTTTCGCTCGACGTGGCGGAAGGGTCGGTGTTCGGTTTCCTCGGCCCGAATGGCGCTGGTAAGACGACGACCATCCGCATGTTCTGCGGCCTACTGTTACCCTCTGCCGGCCACGCCACCGTGCTGGGTTTCGATCTAGCGCGCCAGGCGGATCGCATCAAGGAACGCATCGGCTATATGAGCCAGAAGTTCTCGCTCTACAACGACCTGACCGTGAAACAGAACCTGCAGTTCTACGCCGGCATCTACGGTATCCCCCGCGCCCGGCGGGCGGCGCGCCTCGATTTCGCCCTGCGTATGGCCGGACTGGTCGGCGCCGAACATCGGCTGACCGGTGAATTGTCGGGCGGCGTCAAACAACGCCTGGCCTTGGGCGCGGCCATTCTGCATGAGCCGCGGTTGGTGTTTCTCGACGAGCCGACCGCCGGCGTCGACCCGACCAGCCGCCGCACCTTCTGGGAACTGATCGCCGAACTGCGCCGCAACGGTGTCACCGTGTTCGTCACCACGCACTACATGGACGAGGCGGAGCATTGCGACCGGCTGGTGCTCATCTACTCCGGGCGCAAGATCGCCGAAGCGGCGCCGCGGGAATTGGTCACGCAGGTGTTGGCCGGCACGATGGTCGAGGTGGCCGGTCCGGCTCCCGCACGCGTGGTCGAAGCGTTGCGCAACGGTGAGGGGGTGCGGCGCGCCGCGATTTTTGGCCTGGTCAGCCACGTGCTGGTGGAACGAGACGGCGACGCCCCGGCGCGCGTACAGGCGCAGCTCGCCGCGGCTGGCGTGGATGGTGCGGTCGTGCGACCGATCCGCGCCGGTCTGGAAGACGCCTTCATCCACCTGATCGAGCAGGAAGACGAACGGATTCGCTCGGCGGGAGGGCGCGCGCGATGATTCACAGTCGCATCCCGGCCATTGCCCACAAAGAAACGCTGCACATCCTGCGTGACTGGCGCACGCTCGCCGCGGCGTTCGTCGTGCCGACCATCATGATTCTGCTGTTCGGCTACGCCATCACCTTCGACATTCGCGACCTGAAGCTGGCAGTGGCCGACGAAGACCAGACCAAGGCCAGCCGCGAGCTGATCCGCCGCTTTACCGCCAGCGGCTACTTCCAACTCGTCGCCGTGCGCGAGCACCCGGAACAACTGCCGGCATTGCTCGATACGGGCGAGGCGCAGATCACGCTGGCCATTCCGTCCGGCTACGCTCGCCACCTGGAAACGATGCGCGGTGAAACCATTCAGATCATCTTCGACGGGTCCGAATCAAACACGGCCACGATCGCCGCCGGCTACGTCGACTCGCTGTTGGCCGGCGCGAATCTAGAATCGGTGCGGCAAGCGCTGGGCCGCTACGGCTTGCGGACGGGTGGGCTGCCGCCGATCGAAGCCCAGGTGCGCATCTGGTTCAACCCCGAACTAAAAAGCTCGCACACGATCATTCCGGGCTTGGTGGCCGCGATCATGATGGTCATGTCGGCGCTGTTGACCAGCTTGACCGTCGTGCGCGAACGCGAGATGGGCAGCTTGGAAGGCCTGATCGCCACCCCGGTGCGGCGCTACGAAATTCTGGTCGGCAAGCTGTTGCCCTACCTGGCCATCGCGCTGATCGATTGCGTGCTGGTGGCCGGCATGGGCGTGCTGGTCTTCGGCGTGCCGTTCGCCGGCAGCGTCGTCGTGTTTGGGGCCACGTCTTTGATTTTCGCCCTGGCCGGCCTGGGCTTTGGCCTGTTGGCCAGCGTCGTCGCCGGCAACCAGTTGTTCGCCAACCAGCTCGTCATCCTGACCACCATGCTGCCCAGCTACCTGCTGTCGGGTTTCATGTTCCCGATCAAGTCGATGCCCGACTGGCTGCAGCCGATCACCTATGCCGTGCCGGCGCGTTACTTCATTCGTATTTGCCGCGGCATCATGCTCAAAGATCAGCCGGTTGCCGACATGGTGCGTCCGACAGCTTTTTTGCTGGTGCTGGCCGCCGTGCTGCTGACGCTGGCGGTCACGCGCTTCCGCAAGAAGCTGGAGAACTGAGATGTGGCGAATCCTGCACATCACCCGCAAGGAATTTATCCAGTCGTTCCGCGACCGGCGCATGATCATCATCATCTTCGTCGCGCCGATCATTCAATTGCTGCTGTTCGGCTATGCGGTCACCACCGACGTCAAGAACATCACCGTGGCCGTGATGGACCTCGACCGCAGCCAACCGGCCCGCGACCTGCAACGGGCCGTCTTCCATTCCGGCTATTTCACCAACGTCGGCAGCGTCGACTCGTCGGCCGAAATGAACGACGCGCTGGTGCGCGGCTGGGCCGACATGGTGCTGGTCATCCCGCGCGGTTTCGCCGTGCGACTCGAACGAGGCCAGACGGCGCAGCTGCAGTTGCTACTCGACGGCACGGAATCGAACTCGGCTACGGTGGGCATGGGTTATCTGGGTAAGATTCTGGCCACCTACACGCAACAGCAGATTAGCGTGCGCATGGACAGCATCACCGCATTGACCGGCAGCGGTATCAAACCCAACCCGCTGGTGACCGCCGAAACGCGTTTCCGCTACAACCCGGAACTCAAGAGCGCCTACTACATGGTGCCCGGCGTCTTGGCGATGATTCTGATGGTCATTACCATGATCCTGACCGGCATGGCGATCACCCGTGAGCGCGAGATCGGCACGATGGACCAGATCATCGTCACGCCGATCAAGCCCTGGCAACTGCTGGCCGGCAAGATGCTGCCCTTCGCGATCATCGGCCTGATCGACGTTACGCTCATCTTGGTGGTGGGCATGGGGCATTTCCACCTGCCCATGCGCGGTTCGGTCGGCTTGCTCTATCTGGCCGCGCTGGTCTTTCTCTTCTCCACCCTGGGTCTAAGCCTGTTCTTCTCTACCCTCGCCAACACTCAGCAACAGGCGATCTTCGTCTCGTTCCTATTCATGCTGCCGGCAATCACGCTGTCGGGCTTCATGTTCCCCATCGTGAACATGCCCGTTGCGGTACAGTACCTCACCTACGTGAATCCGCTACGCTATTTTTTGGTGATTGTGCGCGGAGTGATTCTCAAAGGCAACGACTTCTACACGTTGCTGCCGCAATACGGGGCGCTGCTGGCGTTGGGCGTGGTTGTTTTTACCCTGGCCAGCATGCGGTTCCGGAAAACGATGCGCTAGCGCGCACCCTTGGCGCTGAGCACTACCGGAATGGTCTTGAGCAGAATGAGCAGGTCGAGCTTGAGCGACCAGTTGTCGATGTAGCGCAGATCCAATTCCATCCACTCGTCGAAATCGATTTCGTTGCGGCCGCCGATCTGCCAGAAGCAGGTCAGGCCGGGCTTCATCGACAGGCGCCGCCGTTGCCAGCGTTCGTACTTGGCGACCTCGGCCGGAATCGGCGGGCGCGGACCGACCAGCGACATCTCGCCTTTGACGACATTGATCAACTGCGGCAACTCGTCGAGGCTGTACTTGCGCAGCCAATAGCCGACGCGCGTTACGCGCGGATCGTTGGCCATCTTAAACACCGGCCCGGACATCTCGTTCTGCGCCGCCAGTTGTTCTTTCAGTTCTTCCGCGTTTTCGACCATGGTGCGGAATTTGTAGAAGTTGAACACCCGGCCGTTCAGGCCCGAGCGCTGCTGCACGAAAAACACCGGTCCCTTGCTGGTCAGCTTGATCGCCGCCGCGATGCCGGCCAGCAGCGGCGAGAGAATCACCAACCCGGCCGCCGCGGCCACTCGATCGAGCAGCGCCTTGAGCAGAAGCTGGCCGATCTGGCTGGGCGTCGTCGAAAAGGTGAGCAGCGGAATGTCGTCGAGATTGCGTAGACTGGTGCGGGCGATGTTCGGCTTGAACCAGTCGGCGATGACCGAAAAACGGACGCCCACCTCTTCGCAGGCGAACACCATTTCGTTGATGTTGGTCGCCTCTTCGATCGGCAGCGCGAAAAAGACCTCGTCCACGCTGTGGCGCGTCAGCAGGTCGTACAAATCGCCGACATGGCCCACCAGCGGCACGCCTTCCACCGTGCCGGCGGCTGGCTGATCGGCCAGCACACCAACGATTTGGTAGCCGAGTTCGGGCCGGTCCCGCAGCCGCCGCACAAAGGCAGCCGCCTGATCGCCGGCGCCGATCACCAGCGCGTTGATCCGGTTGTAGCCGTGTTCCTGCAGCTTGGCCAGAATCGCCTTGACCGCCGCTTTTTCCATAAGCAGGAAAAGCAGCTTCACCAGCGCATAGGCTCCCAGCAACAGACGGGAGACATCCTGAATGCGGGCGACGAACAGCCAAGCGATGAGCAACAGAAACGCCAGCACAACCATCTTGGCCAGGTTGATCAGGATGTCGACGTAGCTCAGCGTCCGGCCGAAGGTGTAGAACCCGAACAGGTACAGCAGCACCAGGCTCGCGAACAGATCGATCACGAACAGCCACCCGTAGTGGCCCAGATCAAACAGCTGCTTGGCCAACGACGGATCCGGCAGGTACTGCTTGAACGCGTTGACCAAGAAATGGGCGGCGAAAAAGGCAACAAACAGGATCACCGCGTCAGTGACTACGGAGAAAGCGGCCAAACCGGACAGACGTTCGCGGTGCATTCTTCGACCTAATTTCTAGCCTGCTTGCGCTAGCTTACGACCGCGCTCGCGGTGTGGCAACGGCCAACATGATATCGCCCAGGTCGAGGGATAGGGTGCGGTCCAACCAGCGCCGACGCTCGAACGCCTGTCGCAAGGTCCGGCCGACGGGCGCGCTATAGTAGCGTTCGACGCGATCCGCCAACAGTCGCAGACTGGCCATCTTGCCGACCCGGCGAATCAGGCGCACCTCGTATCCGGTACGCTCGAGTAGGCGGCGCAGGGTCTCGGGCTCGAAAAACGCGGCATGGTCGTGAATGAATTGTCGCCACCGCCGGCCAAGGAGCCGCCGCGTGGCGCAAGCAAAGTTCGGTAGTTCGACGAGCAGCGCGCCGGCCGGCTGCAGCAGCTCGTGCGCGCGGGCCAGCGTGTCCCATGGGTCGGGCATGTGCTCGAGGCTGTGAATCATCGTCACCACGTCAAAACGCTCGGCGAAGTATGCCGCGGCAAACGTCGTTTCCTGCACGGTCAGCCCGCGCTCGCGCGCCACCGCGGCCGGGGCCGCTTCGGGTTCCACGCCTTGGCCGGTAAAGCCGCGGGCCTGCGCGGCCAGCAGAAACGAGCCGTCGAAGCAACCTACGTCGAGCAGAGTCCCGCCGGCGATGCCGGTCACCTCGCGCAACATATCCAGCCGGTGCGCGGCGTTCCGCTCATAGACTTCGACGGCGTCTTTGCAGTGTGGCAGCCGCGGACCGGCGGCCTGGCCGGTCGGATCGGCGTAGACGAAACCGCAGGCGGTGCAGCGATGGATATCGCCGCTGCGCGTGCCGCGATACAACGTGGTGCGGTGCACGGCGCGGCACAGCGGACACGGGTTCATCGCCGTCCCTCGACCACCAACCGGTATTGTTCCTCGACGCGCGCCGCAATCTGATCCCAACCATAGTTGGCCAGCACGTGGTCCCGGGCAGCCTGGCCCATTGCGGCGGACTGCGGGTCGGCCAGCAAGTCCGTCAGTTGCGCGGCAAGCGCGGCGCGGTCGCCGGGCGGGAAGTAGCGGCAGCGTTCGCCTGGCGCGCCACCGACTTCACGGCACGGCTCGATGTCGCTGACCAGGCAGGGCAGGCCGTAGCTCCAGGCTTCGAGCAGCACCACCGGCAGTCCTTCGATGTACGACGGCAGCACAAATGCCGCGGCGTTGTGATACAGCTCGGCTTGCGCACTGCCCTGTTGGTAGCCGACGAACAGCGTGCGGGCATCGGCCGCGGCGGTGAGGTCGCGCACGTATTGATCGGTGTGACTCGTGCCGCCGGCAAGCACCAGCCGTCGGTCGCCCGGCACGTCGCGCCAGGCGGCGAGCAGATCGTGCAGCCCTTTCTCGGGGCTGATGCGGCCCAGGTACAGCACGTAGTCGCCGCCTTGCAGGCCCCACTCCCGTTTGATGATGTCTGCCGGACGCGGATCGGGCATGCCGACGCCGTTGGGAATGTGTACCACCGGCGTGTGCGCGTCGCGGTGGCGTTCCGCCATGTTCTGGCTGACCGTGATCACCCGGTTGGCGAAGCGCACGGTTGCGCGCTCGGCCATGCGCAAGGCCCACTTGGCCGGGGTGCTCCATTTGTTGCTCAGGTAGTCGAGCCGGTGAATCGTCGCGACGACGGGCTTGCCCAGCAGCCGCGTGATCACGCCGAAGCTCGCCGGGCCGATGGCGTGGAAATGGACGACGTCGTAAGGGCCGAACGCCGCGTGAAACGCGCCGAGGAAAGTGTGCACCGTTGCGTCGAGATGCTTGGAGTGGACCGTCGGCAGCAGGCGCGTATGCACGCCGCGCACGTCGATTTCCCGCGGCGTATAAAAGCGCCGGACGTACGCCGTCACGTCGTGTCCGCGCGCCGCCAGCGCCGCTCCGAGTTCTTCGACGTGGCGCTCGACCCCGCCGAACGTGCCGGGCAGGCCCTTCAAGCCGAGCATCGCAATACGCATCAGAGCTTCCCCCCGCGCGCCCGCAGCCAGTCGCGCAGCACCAAACCGGTGGTGTGCGACAAATCGCGGCGCATGAGCGGTGAAATCGTGCAACTCATCCAACAATGCTCGGGGCAATCGTCGACCTGCCGGATGACGTCGGCGTGAGCGGCGGCCAGCACGTCGTAGCCGGCTGTGAGATCGCCCAGCGACCAGTCGCGCACATGGCACGGATAAGCGATGCCGTATGGATCGAGATAGAAGAAATCGCGTCCGGCCGGGCAGGCGATGCGCCGGGGCTGCCCGCGCGCGAGGTCGACCAGACCGCCGGTGAAATGGGCGCGGAACCAGTCTTTGATGCGCCACGAACGCAATTGCCGGCGGCGCAGCTCGGACCAGCCACGCGCCGCGGCCTCGGCGTCGGGCATCTGGCCCTGGTGCTCGCCGAAAAACAACGGCGAATTGTGCACGACGGCGTAAGTGAAGTCGAGGCCTTCGCGCCGCGCCCGATCGTAGAGCGGCAGCAGTTGGTCTTCGTTGCCGGCTGACATGGTGTAGGCGATGCCCACGTCACGCAGCCCGGCCTCGCGCAGGGCGGACACGCTGGCCCAGGCCTTGTCAAAGGCGCCCGGCACGCCGCGGATGCGATCGTGTGTTTCCGCAAGGTCGCCGTCGATGCTCACCCGCGCGCCGAGCCGCGCACTCAGGCGGCGCAATGCCGGCGCCAGCCGCCGGATGCGCTCCACCAATAGCCCGTTGGTGCTGATCAGGATGCGGGCCCCCGGCACGCGTTCCAGCATCACCGCCACGATCGTTTCCAAATCGTCGCGCAAGAACGGCTCGCCGCCGGTGAGGTTGATTTCACGCAGCGAAGGCGGCAGGTGGAAATAGAAGCTCGGTTCCACTTCCTCGGCGTCGTCGCGTTGCCAGATACTGCACATCGCGCACCGCGAGTTGCAGCGGTAGGTAACGGCGATGATGGCCTGGCGTGGTTCGTTTGGGGAATCCATGGCCGGCATTATATCGGAGAATGCGGAAGTTTGAATTCCGACAGTCGGGTGCTACGATGAACACCGGTATGATCATTTCACGAGGTGTCCCATGCCGCGTTTGATCGATCCACCGCCGGGGATTCCCGCGCCGCGCGGCGCCGAACTGCATTGCCAGGGTTGGCCGCAGGAAGCGGCCTTGCGCATGCTGATGAACAACCTCGACGCCGCGGTGGCCGAGGACCCGGCCCAGCTAGTGGTATACGGCGGCCGCGGCAAGGCCGCGCGCAATCTGGCGGCGTACCACGCCATCGTCCGCGCGTTGCAGGATCTGCGCGGCAACCAGACGCTGTTGGTGCAGAGCGGCAAACCGGTCGGCGTCATCGCCAGCCACGCCGACGCCCCGCGCGTGCTGATCGCCAATTCCAATCTCGTCGGCAAATGGGCGACGTGGGACCACTTCCACGAACTGGAGCGCAAGGGCCTGATGATGTACGGCCAGATGACCGCCGGTTCGTGGATCTACATCGGCACCCAAGGCATCGTGCAGGGCACCTACGAAACCTTTGCCGCCGCCGCGAGGCAGCACTACGGCGGCTCGTTGCGCGGCAAGCTATTGGTCAGCGCCGGGCTCGGCGGCATGGGCGGCGCGCAACCGCTGGCCGCGACCATGGCCGGCGCCGTTGCGCTACTGGCCGAGGTCGATCCGCAGCGCATCCAGAAGCGATTGGACACGAAGTACCTCGATCTCTGGGCGCCCAACCTCGACGTGGCATTGGCGGAGGCGCGCGCGGCGCAGGCGGAAGGGCGCGCGGTCAGCATCGCGGTCGAAATGAATGCCGCGGATCTACTCGACGAGCTGCTCGCCCGCCAGGTCGATGTTGATCTGCTCACCGACCAGACCAGCGCGCACGACATGCGCGGCGGTTACGTGCCGGCCGGCATGAGCCTGGCCCAGGCGCTGGATCTGCGAAAGACCGACCCGGTCGCCTACGAACGCGCGGCGCGGACCACCTGCGCCCGGCACGTGCGCGGCATGTTGGCGTTGCAGCAGCGCGGCGCAATCACCTTCGACTACGGCAACAACATCCGCACCGTGGCGCACGAAGAGGGTGTGGTCGACGCCTACGCCTTCCCCGGCTTCGTGCCGGCCTACATCCGGCCGCTATTCTGCGAAGGGAAGGGGCCGTTTCGTTGGGTGGCGCTGTCCGGCGATCCGGCCGACATCCGGGCCACCGATGAGGCGCTGCGCGAGTTGTTCCCGCACGATGCGATGCTCGCCAACTGGCTCGACCTGGCCGAGCGGAAGATCGCGTTCCAGGGCCTGCCGGCCCGCATCTGCTGGCTCGGCTACGGCGATCGCGCGAAGGCCGGGTTGCTGTTCAACGAACTGGTGCGCACCGGCCGCGTGCAGGCGCCGATCGTCATCGGCCGCGACCACCTCGATTGCGGCTCCGTCGCCAGTCCGTTCCGTGAAACCGAAGGCATGCGCGATGGCAGCGACGCGGTGGCCGACTGGCCGCTGCTCAACGTCATGGCCAATGCCGCCAACGGCGCGACCTGGGTGTCATTCCACCATGGCGGCGGCGTCGGCATCGGCTACAGCCTGCACGCGGGCATGGTGATTGTCGCCGACGGCACGCCGCGCGCGGCTCGCCGCCTGAAGCGGGTGCTCGATGCCGACCCGGGCCTGGGGGTGATGCGGCACGTCGACGCGGGGTACGAGATCGCGCTCCAGACGGCGCGGCAGCGGCGGGTGCGGATTCCGAAATAGCCGCTAGTGTCTTTTAAGGATTTGCGGCAGCGCGTCGCCGATGCCGTTGATAACGAACTGCACGGCGATCACGGCGAGAATCAGGCCCATCAAGCGGGTCAGGATGTTCAAGCCGCCGGAGCCGATCTTGTGCATCAGCGCGGTGCTGAAGCGAAAGATGATCCAGCCGACGAAGACGACGATCACAATGGCGACCAGCACCATGCCCTTCATTTCCCAGCCGCGCGATTGATCCATCAACCCGATCACCGTCGCGATGGTGCCCGGGCCGGACATCATCGGAATGCCCAGCGGCGTCACCGCCGGGTCTTCCTTGGTGCCGGCCTGCGTTTGCTCGTCTTCGGTCATGCGCGACTTGGAGCGTTCGCCGTAAACCATCGACAAGCTGATGATGAACAGCAGGATGCCGCCGGCGATGCGGAACGCGCCGAGCGTGATCTGGAAAAAGTCGAAGATGAGCTGGCCGCAGACGGCGAACAGGAGCATGGTCACCACTGCCGTCAGCGACGAGCGCAGAATCACGCTGTTGCGCGCCTTCTTGGTCATGTTGCTGGTGAGCGATATCACGATCGGCACATTGCCGAACGGTTCGTAGATTACGAAGACGGCAATGAGACATTCGACCAGATGTAACACCAGCTTGCTGTGCATCTTCTCCGCTCGCCAACCGGATTCGCCGGCAATATACGCGGCGGCGCGGCGGCGGCGCAAGGGCGCGGCGCTGGATTCGCCGGCCGGCAACCGCTATTCTGTCGCCACCACCGAACCTGGAAAGAAGATGTCGGCTGTCGAGCCCCTTCGTCCGTCCGAGGCGCGAGCCCTGCGCGCGTGGCTGTTGGTGTTGGTGCTGCTGGCGACCGGGCCGTACCTGGCCAAGCTGGGCAACTCCTACCTGCTGTGGGACGATCCGCGCTTCATCCGCGACGACCGGCTGATGCATTCGCTCGCCAATTTGCCGCAGTTCTTCACCTCCGCTCAGGACGGTCTCTACCGCCCGTTGCGGCGGACGTTGTACTCCGTCTGCTACGACGTGCTCGGGCTTCGCCAGCCCGAGGGTTGGGAAGCCGTCGGCATTCTCCTGCACCTGGCGTGCACGCTGGCGTTTTTCGGCGTGGCGCGGCGGCTGACCCGCAGTCTCACCGCCGCGGGCATCGCGGGCGCCGTATTCGCCGCGCACCCCGTTCACGTTGAACGTGTCGCCGGCATCACCGCCAGCTTCGATCTGTTGGGCGACGGCCTGCTGTTGCTCGCGGTCTACCTCTACCTCCGGCCGCCGGGCGACCGCCCCGTGGGCTGGACCGCGCGCTGGGCGGCGGCGCTGTTGGCGGCGTTGTTCTCGTCGGAAATGGCCGGCGTCTTTCTGCCGTTGATTCTGGTCATCGATTTCGTGCGCACGCACTCGTGGTGGAACCGGTTGCGCGTGCGCTGGTGGTCGTATGCCGTCGGGCTGGCGGTGACCGCGGTCTACGCCTACTGCCGCGTCACGCTGATCGGTCAGATCGGGCGCGGCACGCCACGGCCGGCGGCCGGCGTTCTCGACAACCTGCTGACCGTCTGCACCACCTACGTCTACTACCTGCGGCTGTTCGTCTGCCCCTGGCAGGCGAACTACTTTCACTTCGTGCCGGTGGCGGCGCCGGGCGCGCGGCTGGTCGGCGCGTTGTCGCTGGCCGGCACGATCGCGCTCTTGCTCGGGGCGCTGTGGTGGCGGCGGCGCCGGCCCGGTCTGGCCATGGCGATTCTCTGGTTCTTCGTGTGCCTGCTGCCGTTCTCGCAGATCCTGCCCAATCAGCCGGTCTTTCAGGAGCGCTACGCGTATCTACCACTCGGTGGCTTCGCCCTCGCGCTCGGCGTGTTGGGCGCGTCGCTCTTCGAGCGCACGACCGCGCGCCGGCGACTGCTCGTCGGGGCGGGGGCGGCGTATTTGTTGCTGCTCGCCGTCCTCACCGCGCAGTACACCCGCGATTTTCGCGACGACATTTCCCTCTGGTCGCGTGTGCTGCGGCGCGAGCCGACCCACGCCGGCGCGCTCAACAACCTGGGCACTGCGCTTCTGCAGCGCGGCCGGCAAGCCGAAGCGGTGGATTACTTCCGCCGCGCGCGCGCCGCGGACCCGAAATTCACCCTGGCGTTCCGCAACGAGGCCAGCGCCTTGCTCGCCTTGCAGAGGTATCCGGAAGCGCTCTCCGCGATTGAAGGCTACCTCACGCTGGTGCCGACCGATCGCGAAGGGATGATGCAGCGCTGGGCGACGTTGATGCAGATGGAAAAGCGCGCGCAGGTCATCGAGGAGGTGCGACCGATTGTTGAATCAGGGGTGCGCGAGGTCCCCTTGCTGCAATTGCTCGCGATGGCCTACTACCAGTCGGGCGACGGCGCGCGGGGGGACCAGATCGTCGCGGCATTGAAACAAGCCCATCCGAACGACCCGCAGGTGGCGCAGTTCGCTCGTCACGCCCGCGAAACCTTCCTGCAAAAGAAGCCGGCCGGCGCCAAACCGAACGGCAACTAGTACTTGAACGCGCTGCCGCCGATGAATTCGCGCAGCACGCTGGTCGGCGGCACTTCCTCGGGCAGGATCGGAATGAAGAGGTCGACGAACTGCCGCAGCCGGTCGACCTCCATGTACGACGGGCTTTCCCGCGGCACCTCCGGCAGGAAGCGGCGGGCGTAAGTTGTCAGCACCGCCTGTTCATAGATCAACGCCGAGTTGAACAGCATGTCGGCGTCTTCCTGGAACGGGAAGATCCACCGCCGTTCGCCGCGCCGCACGCTGTCCCACATGCGGATCGTATCGTCCGCGCTGTAGTTGCGGAACAACCGGTCGCGCACGATGCGCCGCAGCAGGCGGGTGTCGGAGGTGAAGATGCGGTTGTGTTCGTCTACCGAGAGCTGCGTCAACGCCGAGACGAACAGCTTGAATTTAGCCGGCCGCGGTATGCGTTCGGAAATCAGCGGATTCAACGCGTGAATGCCTTCCATCAGCAGTACCTGATTCGGCTGCAGGTCGATGGTCCGCACCTTTTCCGGATGCCGCCGGTGGTTGCGGAAATCGAAGACCGGCGTGTCGACCCGCTCGCCGCCGATGATGCGCTGCAGGTGTTCGGTCAACAGCTCCAGATCGAGCGCCTCGATGTGTTCGAAGTCGTACGAGCCGTCCGGGTGACGCGGGGTGTGTTCCGGATCGAGGTAGTAGTTGTCCATGTTGAGCGTGAGCGGCTCGATGCCGTTGACGCGCAACTGTATCTCCAAGCGTTTGGTTGTCGTTGTCTTGCCCGACGAACTTGGGCCGGAAATCAGCACCAGCCGCAACTGCTTGCGCCGCGTAGCGATAAGGTCGGCGATCTCGACGATCTTCTTCTCATGCAGACCTTCGGCGACCTGGATCAGGTCGCGTGCCTGGCCCATCATCAGACGGCGATTGAGCTGCACCGAGTTGGCTACGCCGATCAGCTCGTTCCACCGCGCCGCCTCGCGGAAGGAAGCGAACAGCCGCGGCTGGGGCGTCAAGCGCCGCATCGGCCGCCCTTCGCGGTCGGGGAAGCGCAGCACCAGGCCGTCTTCGTACTGAATCACCGAGAAGCTCTTGATCGAGCCGGTGTGCGGGGCGAGCGGACCCAGGGGCATGGTCAGCCGGTCGCCGATCTTGGCCATCAGCACATCGGCATTCCGGCTTTGCCGCACGATCTCGGCCTTATTCATCAGTTGCAGCGACTCGTAATAGCGTACCGCTTCTTCGACCGGCATCGGCACGAATACGATGGGGATGTTCTCGTCGCGCAGGCGCTCCATCTCCGCCTGTAGGTTCTTGACCACCTTGGCGGAGATCTCCCGTCCCACCATCGTGCAGAAGTAGCCGTTGGCGATCGATTGTCCGACCACCAGGGGATTGTCCGGATACAACCGCTGCGCCGCGTGGGTCAGCATCAGCACTGCCGTGCGGCGGTAAATATCCGCGCCTGCCTTGCTGGTCAGATCGACGGTGAAGACAGTGCATTCGCCGCGCAGCCGGCGGCCCAGCCCGGTGACTTGGTTGTTCACGATGGCGCCCAGCGGCGGGTGCTTGCCGGGGTGCGGGTGATCGACCAGCAGTTCGGCGATACTGACGCCGGCCACCGCCTGAATCGCCTGGCCGTTGAGC
>CAZEDX010000056.1:0-3852 GCA_964511015.1 uncultured bacterium
CATCGTAGTCGATCACCAACCGCTGGGTGCCGCCGGTGACCTGCCGCAGCACCACGATCTTGCCGCGGTTGGCAAACTCGGTCAGACCGCCGGCCAGACTGAGGGCCTGCACCATCGTGGTGCGGCCGTCGATCGGGTAAGTGCCCGGTCGCGCCACCATGCCCTGCACATAGATCTGGTAGCTATGCACCTGCGAAACGATCACCGTCACCTCGGGGTTGGCGATGAACCGCGCAAACTGTGCCTGCAGTTGTTGCTTGAGGCCTGCGGCGGTGTAACCGGCGGCGGGAACATCGCCCAACAACGGCAAGCTGATGCGGCCGTCGGGCCGCACCGGCACCTGACGGCTGACTTCCTGATTCTTCCAAACATTGATATCGAGCACATCGCCGGGGCCGATGATGAACTCACGCGAATCGACCAGTGGACTCATCAACTGGGTGTTGACGAACGGAATCATTGCCTCGCCACGCCGCACCCAAACACCGATGGAATCGGGCTTCACGCCCGCCTGCCCTTCCTGCCATTCGGTCGTGCCGTCCGGATTGACCACCAGCGAGCGCGCAACCGTGTCGCCGGCAAGGAACTGCAACACCAGGCGTTCCGGCGCTTTCACCCGGCCCGAGGCGGTCGGCTGATCCGGAATGAGCATCGTGCCGGCCGTCGCGCAAGCCACGGCCAACAAAGCCAGACCCAGCACCAGCAGTGTGCGTTTCATCATGCTAACCCTCCGGCTGGTTTTCCAAAGGAACCGCCACCGAACGTGGCGGCGTCGGTTTACCGTAGCGGCCCGCGCCATAGCCATAGCCATAACCATACCCGTAACCATATTTTCCGCCTTTGGACTGCGCCAGCCGACCATCGATGTCGTTGAAGACCAGCCCCAGCACATTGCTGGCGTGCAAGTCATCCAATGTGCGGGCTAATACTTCGCGCGGCGTGACTCGCGCTTTGACGGCCAAGATCACCCCGTCGACCATGCCGGCCAACTGAACGGTATCCGGAATCGGGATCACCGGTGGCGCGTCGACGATGACGTAATGGAACATCCGGCGCGCCTGCTCGATCACCACCTGCATCTTGGTCGAAACCAGTAGGGCCATTGGATCCAGCGGCACCTCGCCCGCAGGCATGACATACAGATTCGGCAGTTCGTAGCGGCAGAACGATTCGCCGAAACCGCACTGGCCTTGCAATACGTGCGCCAGCCCGTTGCTTTTGGTCAGTCCCAACGCTTCGTGGACGCGGGGCTGGCGCAAGTCGGCGTCGATCAACAACACCCGCACCCCCGGCTCCTGGGCGATGGTTGCGGCCAGGTTAATGCTGGTGATCGTCTTGCCTTCCTTGGGCAAACTGCTGGTGACGGCGAACACGCGGCTTCCCTGCGCTTCCGACGCGTTGAGCAGTTTGTTCCACAACATGTGGTATTGCCGCAACGCGCCCGGATCGTTACCGACCAGAGCGGGCAAAAACTCGCTTTCCGCCTTGTGCGTCAACCGGGCGATCTCCACGTGTTCGGGCAGATCGACTACGGTAGGCAGTTTTCGCATCGGCCCCGACGTGGTGCGTTTCTTGATCTTGCGGATCTTGCGCACTTTCTGCTCGACCTGCCGTCCGTCGGGCAACTGCACGATGCGCCGCACGATTCGCACTTCCTGCCGCTCTTCTCCTTCGTCGGCAGCCACCGCCTGAAGGGCCGGCCGTTTCGGCGCAGCGACCGGCGGCATGACCACCGCCTCGGGCGCCTCTTCGACAATCTCGTCACCTTCGGCCACTTCGACCACGGCCGGCCGTGCCGCGGCAATAGGCGGTGGCGGCGGGGA
Organism: uncultured bacterium; assembly: GCA_964511015.1. Classification (GTDB taxonomy): domain Bacteria; phylum Lernaellota; class Lernaellaia; order Lernaellales; family Lernaellaceae; genus FEN-1099. The sequence goes on from CAZEDX010000056.1 coordinate 1,824, forward strand.
TGGCGGAGGCGGCGGCTCGGCTTCGACATCATCTTCCGGAATGACCATCAGGTCTTCGTAGGTTTCCTTGATCACCGCCTCGTCGATCGTCTTCTTCTTGCGCGATAAGCCGATCAACAGACTGTTGTCACAGATGGTGTTGATCAGACGCGGCAAGCCCTTGGAGTATTGATAGATCAGATCGGTTGCCGACTCGGTGAAGATGTTCGGGTTCTGTGCGCCAGCTTGGGTAAGGCGGTGGAGAATGTAGGCGCGCGTGTCTTTGTACGTCAGCGGCTGGATCTCGGTACGCAGATTGATGCGTTGTTTGAGCTGCCGGAAACGGTGGCTGTTCAAAATGTGCTTCAGTTCGGGCTGGCCGACCAAAATGATCTGCAACAACTTGCTGGTTCGCGTTTCCAGATTGGTCAGGAAGACGACCTCGTTGAAGATCTCTTCCGACATATTGTGCGCTTCGTCAATGATCAGAATCGTCTTAAGATTGTCGGCTAGCCGCTGCTCGAGGTACTTGCGCAGGATCAGCACGTCTTCCGCGCGATCCGCGCCTTTCTCCTCGATGCCGAAGTCGGCGAACATGTAGCGGTAGAGACTCAGTGAGTCGACGTGCGTATCGAACAGAATGGCGATCTTGGCGCTGTCGGGAAGCTGCGACAACAAAGTATAGATCATCGTCGTCTTGCCGACGCCGACCTCGCCGCTGACCACCATCAGGCACTTGCGTTCCTGAATGCCGTAAAGCATCTGCGCCAGCGCCTCGTGGTGGCTGGCGGACATGAACACGAATTCGGGGTCCGGAGTAATCGAAAACGGCAGTTTTCTAAAGCCGTAAAATTCAGTATACAAATCGTTCTCCCTGCGGTGGCGACGCAAGTAGTGATGTTCGCTCGGTTGGTATCACGCGGGATCAGGGAATGTCAAGCGTAACGGCCTTTGCCGACCCTTCATTCGAAAGTTTTTTTGATATAATCGCCAAAAGCGCTTCAAATCGCCGCTGTCACACCATATCTAGCCGACGTAGGATTCATGCCATACAACATCTCGCGAAAAAGTCCTTTAAACGCGATAGTTTCCGCATTCATGCTTCAAGGGAAGTCGCAAGAAAGACAACGCAACCACCGACACAGCAAATGTATCTGATTTAATTGATTTTTTCTCTTGCCAAGGCCTTTGTTTTCGTGTACCAAATGCTGGGCCAAGTAGAAGATTGATTGGGGCAGTTTGTCGGCATTCGTGTTGTGCTCCGCAATCGCAGATGGCAAAGCCCAAGGTGGGTGCATGATCGAACACGGCAGCACGTTGGTGGTGTGGCTCGGCGTCAGCGATCTGGAAAAAGCTTGCGATTTCTACGCCGAAACGTTGGGTTTGAAGGTCGCGCTGCTGGACCACCAAGCCGGATGGGCGGAATTCACCCATCCGCACTGCGGTGCCCGGTTGGCGTTGCAGCAGGTCGAGTCTGACGAACTGATGCCGTCAGGCGGCGCGACGGTCATCTTCGACGTGCCGGACATTGAGCTAACGATGGAACAGCTGGAAAAAGGCGGCGTGCCGTTCCTGACCGGCGTCGTTACACTCAACGGCCATCGTGTGGCCACGTTCGTCGATCCGGACGGCAATCACCTGCAATTGCGCGACGATCAGGCCCCCGAGGAAAGTTCGGAAAATCCCGTTTGACTCGCCAAAGACGATGGGTATAATGACACGTCCTAAGGGGAGCTGAGGGTTCTTTATCGCCAAGGAGAGTTCGATGCGCGTTTCGTATCTGTTGATTGCAGTGTCCGTGATGATGGTGTTTGGTGTGGCTTATGCGCTGGCGGCCGAAGAGGAATACTACGAGGCCAACCTCGCGGTCGACAACGCCGTTGACAGCGTGGCGATCGACGAAGAAGCGTTGGAAGCCGATGACTTGGGCCTGTTCGGTGAAGACGGCGAAGACCTGACCGGCGCGGCCGACGACTCTGGCGCGGATGCCGGCGACAAGCTGAAGCGCGCCCACGACGACACCACCGACCTGGGCGGCTGCGGCTACTAA
>CAZEDX010000056.1:3862-27656 GCA_964511015.1 uncultured bacterium
CATCATTCGCTGAAAAACAGAAAGACCTCGCAAACGCGGGGTCTTTCTATTTCTTGCCTCCGTTGTGTGCGGCCTACAGATCCAACTCCACCACGCTGACACCGTCGCCCCCCTCGCCCCGCTCGCCGGGCCGCCACGATTTCGCGTATGGGCACGCCGCCAGATAGTTGCGGATGGCGCGTTTGAGCGTGCCGGTGCCGTGGCCGTGAATCAGGAACACGCGCGGCAACCTCTGCCGGGCCGCTTGGTCCAAGAACGCCTCGGCGGCTTGTAGGGCCTCGTCACTGGTCTGGCCGCGCAGATCAAGTTCCAGCAATTCGCTGCGCAACCCGGCATCGTCTCTTGGCGCCGATTGCACCTGAATCACGTGCACGGGAGCCGTCGCTTTGGTCGCCGCCATTCCCTCAGGACACAAGAAGCAATCGGCCGCGGGCAGCGTCATGCGCTTCTCGCGCACCAGCAACTTCACCCGCCCTTTGCTGTCGGGCTTTTCCAGCACTTGCCCGACGTCACGCAGACCGCGCACGTACACCGTGGCCCCCGCCGGCAACCCGCGCCAGTCTGCGATCGGCTCCAGATGAACTGGCGGCTCTTCAACCACCGGCTCGGGCAACACCTCTTCCACCGCCTTCTCGATGCGCTCGAGTTCCGTTCGCGCCTCCTCGGCGGCCTTGAACGATGGCGCTTCCTGCAACCGGCGAATGACATGCTTGATCGCCGCGCGCGCCGCGGCCACATCGTGCGCCATTTTTTCGCGCTCTTGTTCAAGCAGCTTGGCCTTCTTGCCGCGCAACTCGCGGTAGATCGCGGCCTGCTTTTCGCGTTCCGCTTCCGCTTCGAGACGCGCCGTTTCCGCCTTCTGGACCTCAGCCGCCCATTTCGAACGCTCCGCCTCGAGCCGTGAAATGACCAGGTCCAGGTCGGTGTCCGACCCGCTGGCATACTTGCGCGCCTGTTCGACAATCGCCTTGGCCAGTCCTAGTCGCTCGGCGATGGCGAATGCGCCGCTGCGTCCGGGCAAGCCGGGCACGAGTTGGTAGGTCGGCGTCATGGTTTCCAGATCAAGCGCCATCGACGCGTTGGCAAACCCCTCACGCACCTGGGCCATCGCCATCAGTTCGGTGAAGTGGGTCGTCACCACCGTGCGCGCGCCATGGTCATGCAGATGTTCCAGCAACGCCTTGGACAGCGCCACGCCCTGCGCGGGGTCGGTGCCTTCGCCGATCTCGTCGATCAACACCAGGCTGCCGGGCACCAGTTCGTCGGCGATGCCCTTCAAGTTCAGCACGTGGCTTGAAAAACTCGACAGGTTGCGCTCGATCGACTGCTCGTCGCCGATCACGGCAAACAGCCGCGGAAACACCGGCAGCCGGCCGTCCGGTCCGCACGGCAGATGCAGCCCGGCCCGCAACATCAGTGCACACAGACCGAGCGTCTTGAGAAAGACCGTCTTGCCGCCGGCGTTGGGGCCCGACAAAACCATCGTGCGCACCTCGTCGAGCATGATGTCGTTGGGGATCACCTCTTCGAGTTGTTCGGCCAACAGCGGGTGTCTTGCGCGCGGTAGCGTGATCGGCCCCGATTTCGCCGTCTCCACCGGGTGGGCGTCGAGTGCGATCGAATAGCGGCCCTTGGCGAAAATGGCGTCCAGCTCCGCCAGCGCCGTCACGGCGCGCTCGAGATCGTCGGAAATCGCCTGCACCTTGTAGGTCAGCTCGAGCAGGATGCGGTAGATCTCGCGTTCGATCTCGAGTTCGGCCGTGCGCAGCCGGTTGTTGAGGTCGGTCACCTCGCGCGGTTCGATGAATAGCGACTGGCCGGTCTGGCTAATGTCGTGCACGATGCCTTCGACGCTGCCGCGCCGCTCGTGCTTGACCAGCAACACAAAACGGCCCGACCGCATGGAGAACACCCGTTCCTGCAGCACGTCTTCGTACTTCGGCTCGGCCAGCATGCCTTCCAACGAGGCATGGATCTGCGCATGAATGATGCGATAGCGGTCGCGCAATTGCGCCAGCTCGGCGCTGGCGTTGTCGGCCACGCGGCCGTCCCGTTCAATGCGTTGGTAGATTTCCTTTTCCAGCACCACTTCCGCCGGCAAGAGCAACGCGTGTTCCGCCAGCTTCGGCAGCCGATCGGCCTCGCTTTCGAGCAGCGTCTTGACGCGACGGGCGGCGCGCAGCAGACCGGCAACCACCAACAAGTCGGCGCCATCGAGCGCCGCGCCCACGCGGGCCCGTTTGACGATCGCACCGAGTTCGACGACATCGGCCAACTGCGGTTCCACGCCACGTTCGAGCAATTCGCGCGCTTCGGATACTTCCTCCAACGCCCGCCGGATCAATCCCGGATCGTCCATGAACTCCAGCGCCCGGCATTTCTCTCGCCCCGGCGCGCTGCTGGCCAAGCCGGCCAGACGCTCGGTCAAACGATCCCATTCCAACAAACGCGCCGCGCGTTTCAAATCATAGGCGGCCATGATGTTTTGTTCTTCCCTTCACCAGTCTTTTTGTCATTGCGTTCCTGGACACCGTCCAGGCTTGGACTTACCTTCTAGGCCATGTCTCCCAGCGATTCAAGGCTTCGCCGCTTCATTGATCGTTTGCGCGGCGCCCCGGTCGAGTATCGTTTACGGGCGTACCAGCCCCATCTGGCGCGCATCAACGAACTCGGCGCCGGGTTGCGCACGGCGAGCGACGAGACGTTGCGCCAGTCTGCCGCCGCCCTGCGCGAAGCGGCGCAGGCCGGTTCGCCGCCCGAGAAGCGGCTTCCCGAGGCGTTCGCCTTGGTGCGGGAAGTGGCGCACCGTGCCATCGGGTTGCGTCCGTATGACGTGCAGATCATCGCCGGACTCGCCTTGGCCGCAGGCAAGATCGTCGAAATGCAAACAGGCGAAGGCAAGACGCTCGCTGCCGTCGCGCCGGTGTTCTGGCATGCGTTGACCGGCGACGGCGCACACGTGCTGACCTTCAACGACTACCTGGCCCGCCGCGACGCGGAATGGATGGGGCCGATCTACCGTTTTCTCGGCCTGACCGTCGGCTACGTGCAACAAGGCCTGCCCCTCGCCGCGCGCCGGCAGGCCTACGCTGCGGACGTTACCTATGCCACGGCCAAGGAAGCCGGTTTCGATTTTCTGCGCGACCAGTTGGCGACAAACGCCGACGAGGTCGTGCAGCGGCCGTTCCACTACGCCATCGTCGACGAGGCCGATTCGATTCTCGTCGACGAGGCGCGGATTCCGCTGGTCATCGCCGGCAACGTGGCCGATGCGCCGGTCGATCCGCTCCAGGTCACCGCCGTGGTGGCCGAGCTGCAACCCGGCGCCGACTACGAAACCGACGAGAACGGCCGCAACGTGTTCCTCACCAAGAGCGGCGCGGCGCGCGTCGAAGCGGCGTTCGGCTGCGCCAACATCTTCGACGCCGCCCACCAAGCGCTGCTGACGTCGGTCAACCTGGCGCTGCACGCTCGCGCGCTATTGCGGCGCGATGTCGATTACATCGTGCGCCAGGATCGCGTCGAACTGGTCGACGAATTCACCGGCCGCGTCGCGGAAAACCGCCGCTGGCCCGACGGCCTGCAGACGATGCTCGAAGCGAAGGAAGGTCTGCGCCTGGAAAAAGAAGGCGTGATCCTCGGCTCGATTACCCTGCAACATTTCGCCGGGCTCTATCCGCTCCTGGCCGGCATGACCGCCACCGCCCAGGCGGCGGCCGACGAATTGCGCGAGTTCTACGGGCGGAACACCGTGGTCATTCCGCCCAATGTGCCTTGTGTGCGGCAAGATCACGACGATATCGTCTTTGCCACCCGCGCGGCGAAGGAGGCGGCGTTGATCGACGAGATCGGCCGCCGGCATCGAACGGGCCAACCGGTACTGGTCGGCACCAGCAGCGTGGAAGAATCGGAAAGACTGGCCGCCGCGTTGCAAGCGGCCGACATCACCTGCCAGGTGCTCAACGCCAAGAACGACGAACAGGAAGCGGCAATCGTCGCGCAAGCCGGATCGCTGGGCGCGGTGACGATTTCGACCAACATGGCCGGACGCGGCACCGATATCCGCCTCGGCACCCGCTCGCCCGAGGAGCGCGAGCGGGTCGTGGCGCTCGGCGGACTGCTGGTTATCGGCACCAATCGCCACGAAAGCCGGCGGGTCGACGATCAGTTGCGCGGCCGTGCCGGCCGGCAAGGCGACCCGGGAGCTTCGCGGTTCTTCGTCAGCCTCGAAGACGACTTGATCGAACGTTTCGGTTTGCGCGACTTGTTGCCGAAGTCGACCGGCGACCAGCCGCTGACCGACCCGGCGGTCGGGCGTGAGATCGAACGCGCGCAGCGGATTCTCGAAGGGCAGAACCTCTCGATCCGAAAAATGCTGTGGAAATACTCTTCGCTGGTCGAGCAGCAACGGCGCCTGGTCCGCGAACGGCGCGACGAGGTGCTCTTCGGCGATGACCCGGCATTTCTCGCCGAGCGCGATCCGGAGCTTCACGCCACGCTGCTGGCGGCGGTCGGCGCCGACGAGCTGGCGCGCGCCGAGCGGGCGGTGATGCTGCACGTGATCGACCGCGGCTGGTGCGATCATCTGGCGCGCGTGGCCGATATCCGCGAAGGCTTGTACCTGCTCACGCTGCACGGTAGTCAGGTGCTGTTCGGCCAGCGGCCGCAAGACGAATTCAACACGGCGACGTCCAAGGCGTTCTACGAAATGATGGACCGCGTCGAACAGGAAGTGATCGACGCTTTCCGTAAAGTGCGCGTGCAGAACGGCCGCCTCGCGCTGGAAGCGGCGGGCATCAAAGGGCCGTCAGCGACCTGGACCTACTTGGTCAACGAGAACCCGCTAGGCAACGAGTTCGCCCGCTTCTTCAAAGGCATCAAGAAGACGCTGTTCGGCAAGAAGACGATGCCGGCGTACGAAACCGACTAATCGCGGTCAGTGCCGCGTCGCCAGGTTGTCGGTTTCCTTGATCACCCGCATCGAGCCGGGCTGCAGGTAGTTTTCGCATGTGCCCGAAATCTCGCGCATGATAAAGCCGAATGAAAACCCCAACACGCCGTCAGTCCCGCTGATGCAGCCTGAATAGACCGTTGCCCGTTGGTAAACGCAGTCTGCCGAACTATCGGTACCTTCAATCAGGCCATACAACGAGAAGCAATCGCCACTACCTGCAATATAGGTTAGGTTGTCAACTGACTGGTCGGTATAGTCGTCGATGGCGTAGGCCAGTTGTACTGTTCCGCTGGCGGTCTGGTCGGAAAAGACGAACATGTACACTGGATAAACGCCCACGTTGCCGCCGCTGTCGTAGGTGATCCGCAGCGAACCGGCGTTGTAGGTGCCTTCGACGTTGGGTGGCTCGGCGCCGATGAACACGGGCAGACCGGCGTCGATCAAGGCCTGCAGTTCGGCGACGGTAAATATGCCGTTGACCGCCTCGGGCACGTCGTCGATGACGTCGTCTTCATCCTCGTCGACGGAGGTGACGCCCGAAATCGTTCCCCCGCCGCCGGCGCCCGCCGCCTGCTGGTCGACCTTGCCGCAAGCCAAGAACACAAGCACAAATGCCATCAGCAAAAGGATCCAGCTTCGTTTCATCTCGGCCTCCGCCCCAAATGGTAGTGGGGACAGGCGGCGCGGTCCAGTGGTGTTTTGGCCAAAGCGACAAATTGCACCATCCAACGACATCGTTGCCCAAGGCGTCTCTCAAAAAGGCACTTGGCGCCACGATATGCAATCAGACGTTCCAATCGCCCACCTCAGGAACTTACCTCGCGTCGCGGCCAATTTGACAGCCCCTATTCGCTTATGTATCGTGCGCTGCTTCGGTCCGCAGGCCGGAGGCGAAAGGGCAGTATGAACCGCAAACTGCTGATTGCGTTGATCGTCATCGCGGTGGCCGCCGCATGTGTGGCCGCCTACTGGAATGCGCCGAAGGGCACGTTCATCTGGGACGACATCAACCTCATCGTGCTCGACTACCAGATCAAAAGCTGGAACTTCCTCACCGAGGTGTTCTCGCGCGATTTCTTTGGCTTTTCCGACGACAACCGCAAATACGGCTACTATCGCCCGCTCATTACCATCAGCTATGCCATCGACTGGCACATCTGGGGCACCAACGCGCGCGGTTTCCATTACACCAACATCCTGATTCACATCGTCTGTACGATCCTGCTGTTCTTCATCTTCTTCCGGTTGCTGAACCGCAGTCTGCTGGTGCCGACCATCGCCGCGCTCCTGTTTGCGGTCCATCCGATTCATACCGAGTCGGTGACCTGGATCGCGGGTCGCACCGACCCGCTGGCCGCGGTGTTCTTCTTCGCCGGATTGCTATGTTTCATGGTCTACGCCGAACGCGTGGCCGCGGCCAACGGTTTCACGCCGTTGCCCCCGTCGACGCCGCAAGGCGCGGCCAACCTGCGGCGCCTGCCCTACGCCATTCTGGCCATCGTCTTCTTTGCGATCGGCATGCTGGCCAAGGAAATGGTGCTGTCGTTGCCGTTGGTGGCGGCGGCCTACGTGATCGTTTTCATCGCCGGCCGGCAATTCAAGCGCCTGATCCCCTATCTGCCGGTGCTGGGCGTCATGCTGGCCGAAATCGGCGGCTACTTCCTGTTCCGCACCTACGTCGTCGGCTTCAGCCAGCAGGCCAAGCATCCGTTTTCGTTCATCGAAACGGTGCTGACGTTCATTAAAACAATCGCCTATTACATTCTTAAGATGTTCGTGCCCGTGCACCTGTCGGCCTATATCCAGAATCCGCTGGTCGAATCGGTGTTCGACCCGCGCTTCCTGGCCGCTTTTGTCCTGCTGGCGGTCATCGCCGCGTTGATCTGGCGCACGTTCCGGCGCGATCCGGTGGTGGCGTTTTCGCTGATCTTCATGATCGTTTCGCTCGGCCCGCTGTCCAACCTGATCCGCATCAGCGGCCCGAAGGACATGGGCTTTATGACCGCCGAGCGCTTCATCTACATCACCAGCGCTCCGTTCGTGCTGCTGCTGGCCCTGGCGATCGGGCGCTTGATCGGCCGCGTCGGGCGGCTATCCGCCGACCGCGACTGGAACCTGGGCGTGGCGAGTCGGCGCGCGACTTCGCTGTTGGTGGCAGTCGCCGTGCTGGTCGCCTTCACCGCCCTGACCCTGCGCCGCAACACCGACTGGTACGACAACGAAACGATGTTCACCAAGATGATCGCCGACGCCCCCAACGCGACGCTGTTGTATGTCGTGCTCGGCAACATCTACCGCATCGACAAGAAATACGAAGAGGCCGAGAAGACGCTGCAGAAGGCCTTGGAATACATCGCGCCGCGCAACAAGGAAGAGCCGACCTGGATCTACAACGACCTGGCCGGCATCTATGCCGAACAGGGCCGCTACGACGAAGCGTTGAAGGTGATGAAGCTGGCCAGCCGCAGCCGCGAGCACAACAGCGCGGTGCAGTACAACTACGGCGAGATCTACCGCGCGATGGGCGACTGCCACACCGCCATCCGCTACTACCAACGCTCGCTGGCTATCTACCGTGACAATTTGCCCGCTTTTTCCAAGCTCGGCATCTGCTTCCAGCAGTTGGGCGACTGGGAATTGGCGAACAAGAGCTACCTCGCGGCGCTGAACCTCACCCCGCACGACGCCAATCTGCTCAACGAGATTGGTTACAACTATTACCGGCTAGGCAACCTGGAAAAGGCCTCGTCCTATCTCGAAGCCGCGATGGTCAAGAATCCTCGCCACAGCGGCGCGGCGGTCAACCTGGCCCTGGTCAAATTTCGGATGAACCGCCCCGACGAAGCGGCGCGGTTGCTCAAGTTCGTGCTCGCCGCCGAGCCGAAAAACACCGACGCCCTGGCGGCGATGGGCCACATTCTGGCCAACCAGGGCAAATACGCCGACGCCGGCAACTACATTATGCAGGCGCTGAAGATCAATCCGAAGCATATCCAGGCCCGGCTGACCTATGCCGCCGTCGCCGTGACCTCGCGGCCGGCGCATGCCCGGCAGGTTCTGCAGGGTGTGCTGCACGATTCGCCGAACCAGGCCGAAGCGGCCTTTGTCATGGGCCTGAGCTACGAGCGCGAACGCAATTGGGAGGAGTCTATCCGCTGGTTCCGGCGGACCTTGGAACTCGACCCCAAATACTCCAAAGCACAGGCCAAACTGAAAGAACTCGGCGCTTCGGAAACCCCGGTTCCGACGAAGCCGGCGGACGAATAGTACTTGTCCGGTCGGAAAATGTTTGAAAGATCAAGGAAAATTTAATCGCAGGCGACTCCAATTTTTTTGTTGATTTCGCACTTTCGGCGTGTTAAAAACTAGTCACGCGGCGCATTGTCGCCGGCGAAAGGTATGTACACTTTTCGTAGGCCATGAGAAGTTTGTGCGAAGGAGGTGATGAGGCGGAATCTTTGGTTCCAAGGTTTTGTTCCCAACCTGCCGTCGCCAACGGCAGAAACTGAAGTATGAAAGGAGGGATAACGTGACGAAAAAGTTCCTGTTGATGGCTTTGGTCCTCACCTTCGGTCTCGCGATCAGCGCGGTGGCCTATGCGCAGGACGATGACGCGGCGGACACGACCTTCGATGATTCGACGGTTTCGTTCACCGCTCCGGACGCGCTGGAAGCCAACCAGTTGTACACTTTCACCTTTGAAGTGTTCAACGCCGCAATGGTTGACGAAGAAGTCGAAAAGGGGATCTGGATTCGCCAGGTTGATTTGACCCTGCCGGAAGGCTACGCCTATGCCGACGAGGCCGAACAGCCTGATGCTCCCGAGTGCTTGCACCAAGGCGAGTATTGCGATCGCTGGGAAACCACCTTTGACTCGACCGGTAACAAGATTACGTGGCAGTCCTTTGGTCAGGTGACCACCGTTGAATACGGTGACATCCGCGAACAGGACGTGCAGACGTTCAGCTTCATCGCTACCACGGATGCTGGTCCGGCCAACGCTTTTGCGTGGACCCTGATCGGTGACGATGGCAGCGTGGTCGAAGGCGAAAGCTCGATCGGTGGCGACGATGACGACGTCACGCCGGACGACGACGCTTCTGACGACGGTGATGATGATGACGACTCGGGCGGCTGCGGCTGCTAAGTTGTGATCTAGTTCCGTTCGAACGTAAAAGCCCCGTCAGGTTTCGGCCTGACGGGGTTTTTCTATGAACCCGCCCTTTCCCCTTCGTCGAAACTAAAGCCGGCATCGGGGGCCCTTGCGACGACAACACCTGGGCAGACGACGATACGAGTGATGACGATAACCCCTACGTGGAAGACGAAAAGAACGATTCCGGCTGCGGCTGCCAGATCCTAGCCCCGAGATCCTAACAGGTTGTGGAAAAAGGCTGTCCTGGCCTTTTTCAACGGCGAAAAACAAAACGCGCGGTTTTTGTTTTTTTCTTCGTTTTTTTTCGGAGTTGCGGCAACCCCGCATTAAAAAGGCGCCTCATCCACGAGACGCGCAGGGTGTTTTTCAACACCCTGCTAAACCCTCATTTCCGCCGCGGAAACATCGCCACGATCGGCCGCACCGACTGGTCGAACGATACCGGCACCTGGGCGAAATGGTCACCGATATAATTGGCGGCGTCCAATTTATGCGGGTTCTGCAGGTAGTCCCAGTCCTCCGGCACCGGCCCGAATTCCTCGATGCTCAGGTATTCCTCGGCGGTCAGCGGCTTGCCGCGGGTCAGCAGGCCGATCTTCCCCACGCCGCTGAGCACGCGGCGGAACTTGTCGAACAGGCCGGCCTGCGACGGATAGGTTTCGAATTGCAGCCGCTTGCGCTCCATCTGCGCTTCGTCGAGCTGGTAACGCCATTTCAGGCCGCGATAGAACGGGTTGAAGCGTAGCGCAACCAGCACGGTGTATTCGTACATCGGCACGTGCAAAAACGGCACGGTCTCGCCGGTTTCGCGCTCGTAGTCGTCGACCGCCAGGCGGGTGAAGTAGTGCGTCAGGTCGTGCTCGGGGTTGCCGCCCTGGTAGGCGCAGGTCAGCACGCACTGCGGCCGGTAGGCGAACACGCGTTCGCGCACGGCGTCGGCGATGCGTTGGAAGAACGGCCGGAGCCACAGCACGGCTTCCGGGTTCTTGGTGATATACATCAGCCGCCGGTAAATATCGACTTCGGAAAACGCCAGGCATTCCGTGTTCGCCGGATCGATGCCCATCGCTTCGGCGCTCTTCAGCGCTTCCTTCATGCGCACCGGACCGTACTGATGCGGCGCGACGCCGGCGATAAAATACAAGCCGTCGCCGTTGGTCACCCACACGATGTGCATGCGGTCGGCCGCTCGTTGCAGCAGGCCGGAGAAGGTGCACTCGTCGTCCTGGTGCGCCACCACGGTGAGCGGGCGCTCCATGCGGTCGTAGGCGGCCAGGAATTCGTTGAGGTCGGTGTACGGCAGTGCCATGAAAAAACCCCCGTCGATACAAGCCCCGGAATTCTAAAGTCCGCCGCGCTTGACCGCAAGCGGCGTCGATGGAATAGCTAGGGAACCATTGCCCACACGAGGTTTGCCATGCGCCGCATGTTTGTCTTGACCCTGCTGGCGGCCGGATTGGCGGTAGCCGGCGCTTTCTGGGCGCAGGCCCGCACCACCATCCCCTGCCCGGCCGACGACAACTACACCCTACCGCCGTTCTTCTCCGCCGAGTTACCGGCGAACTGCCGGGAGCACGCACTGCTCAAACGGCGCGAGTTCGCACGGCAAGACGCGGCCCAGATCAAGCGCGAGGTCGTGCTGGCCGGCGACTCGCTGGTCGAAGCGTGGGCGCCGCTGCCGCTGGCCGGCCGGATCCAGCTCGCCAATCGCGGCATCGCCGGCGATTCCACCAACGGCCTGCACGAACGCCTGTTGCGCGATGTGGTGGCGCTGCAACCGCGCGTGGCGGTGGTGTTGATCGGCGTCAACGATCTCTATCTGTTCGGCTCGATGTACCGCCCCGACCGCGCGCGCCACGCCGCCGCCAACATCGTCTCGCTGGCCCAACGGCTGGTCGGCCACGGCATCCGCCCCTTGGTGGTGTCGCTGCTGCCGGTGCGCACGGCGATCACCGCGGAATCGACCGAACTGAGCAACGAGCTGATCCGCGCGGTCAACGCCGAACTGGCGCACGAACTGCCGCGCACCGGCGCCGTCTGGCTGGACGCCTACGATCCGCTGAGCGACAAAAAGAAGTGGCTGCGCGAGGAGTACTCGCAGGGCGGCCTGCACCTCACCCCGGCCGGCTACGCCGCGCTCAACGCGCTGGTCGAGCCGGCGTTGGACAAGATGCTGCGCTAGCGCGGCGGCAACAGCCGGTGCGCGACGCCGCCGAAAAAGGCGTCGTGGTTCGCGCGTACCCAAGCCAACTGCAGCCAGTTTTCCACCTGTTCGGCATAGGTGAAGGTCAGGTTCGGGAAGTCGGAACCGAACAGCAGCCGGTCCGCCCGGCGGCCCAGCGCCTCCCAGTCGACGTTCGCGTGCGCTTCCATCGCCGCGACCTTGGTGAACGAAACCTCCAGGTGCAGCCCGGGGTAGCAATCCATCAACGCGAGGTAGTCGATGGTCTGCAGCGCGCCGAGATGGGCGATGACCGCCTTCAAGCCCGGGTTGCGCTGCAGCCGCTCGGCCACGCGCGCGACATCGAGGTGCGGGCGGGTGTACGGGTACGGCGCGTTGCCCGCGTGCAGCACGCACGGCAGGCCGCGCTGTTCGAGCAGGTCAAACGCCGGGTCCAGCCGCGGGTCGCTCACCGCCACCTGCTGCACCTCGCAGTGGATCTTCAACCCGCACAGCCCGTGGTCGTCCAGGGCGCGCCGGGCGAGGTCGGCCACGTCGTCTTCCGGATGCACGGTGAAGAAGCCGCGCACCATGGCGTGTTCGCGCTGCACCTGCCCCATCCAGGCATTGAGGTCGCCGGCCACGCCGGCCTTGTGCGCGTAAGGCAACGCCCAGCACTCGCGCACCCCGAACTCGCGCAGCCGGGCCAGCACGTCCGCGGTGCGGTGCGGATACGGAATGACCCAACCCATGTCCGCAAACCAGCGGCGGATCGCGGCGAACAGCCGTTCGGGAAACAGATGCGTGTGGCAATCGACGGCGATGGCCGTCGGCGGCGGCCGGCACCAGTCCGGCGACGCCTCTGGTCGCACCGGCGCGCTCAGTCGCCGCTCCCCCACTTGCTGGGGAACGGGCTCATAATGAACTCGAGCGTGCCGCCGTTGACGATCTGGTCATGCGTGAAGAACGGTTCGGTCATTTCCGTGCCGTTGAGCTTCACCGACGCGACGTACACGTTTTCCGGCCCGTTGTTTTCGACGGTGATCACCAGATCGCCGCCGGGCAGGTGCAACGTCGCGCCGTCGAACAGCGGGCTGCCGATCACATACTGGTCGGTGCCCGCCAGCGCGAAGAAGCCGAGCGAGCTCATGATGTACCATGAGCTGAGCGTGCCCGCGTCGTCATTGCCGTCCAGCCCGCCGGGCGTGTCGTCGAATTTGCTTTCCAAAATCCAGCGCACGTACTTCTGCGTCAAATCCGGTCGGCCGGCGTAAGCGAACAGATAGGCGTGGAACATGCTCATCTCGTTGCCGAACCAGTAGAAGACGTCGGGCAGCCACGCGTTGTCCGGACCGTGCACCGCCTGCTGGAAGGCGTAGTCGAGCACCTCCACAAAGTCCTCGTCGCCGCCGAACAGATCGATCAGCCCTTCGGCGTCGTGCGGCACGTAGAACGTCCAGTGCCAGGAATTGCCTTCGACGTACTGTTCGCTAAACACGTTGTACGGCTTGAGCGGCTCGAACCACGACCCGTCGCTGTTGCGCGGGCGCATATAGCCGGTGTCGGCGTCGAAATGATTGCGGTAGTTCTGGCTGTGCGCGGCGAACATGGCCGCGTCTTCATCTAGCCCCATCGCTGCCGCCCACTTCGACAGCGCGGCGTCGTCATAGGCATACTCGAGCGTGTCGCAGGTGCCGCGCGAGTGCAGGTCTTCCGGCACCCAGCCCAGGGTCAGATATTCTTCGATGCCGCCGCGCGAGCCTTTGGCGACCGGTCCGGTCGCGTGGGCGTAGCAGCCTTCGTAGGCCGCGTCGTAGTCCCAATCGCGAATGCCCTTGAGGTAGGCCTCGCCGAAGACGATGTCGGCGCTGGTGCCGATCATCGAACCGGTGTCGCCGGTGATCAACGGCCAGCGCGGCACGCCGCCGCCCTGCAGGTACATCAACGTCAGCGACTGCATCATGTCGGCCGAGATCGTCGGTTGGAGCAGATTGAGCAGCGGGTGCTCGGTGCGGAACGTGTCCCACAACGAGAAGTCGGAATAGTACCGCCGCGTGCCGGCGTCGTGCAGGGCCAGGTCGAAGCCGATGTACTTGTTGTTCTCTTCGGTGTAGTCGGTCGGCATCATGTAAACATGATACAGCGCCGAGTAGAAAATGCGCTTTTGCCGGTCGGTGCCGCCCCGCACTTCGATCTGCCCGAGTTTCTCGCTCCACTGGTCGCGCACGGCCAGCACGGTGCCTTCGAAATCCCACGCCGGAATCTGCGCCGCGAGATTGGCCGCCGCCTGCTCCTCGCTCTGGTAGCTGAGGCCGACCTTGACCAGCAGCGGATCGCCCAGGTTTTCCGCGAAGGCGAGGTACGCGCCGATGTCGGCCCCTTCTTCGTCTTCCCGATTCGCGGTCGGCGTGCCGTCCTTCCATGTGCCGTAGCCGGTGAACGGCTGCGAGAACTGCATGGCGTAGTAGACTACCACGCCGCCGAAACGGCCGGTCATCGGGCCATGCTGTTCGACCATGCCATGCACGCTGTTGGTAGCCGGCACGATGTGCACCGTGGCGTTGGTCACCCAGCCCGCTTCGACCGAGTGGCTCGGGTTCACCACCACGTACGGCTTGCCCTCGTCGGGGTAGGAATAGCGGTGCAACGCCGCCAGCTCGGTGGTGGTCAGTTCCGCGAACACGCCGCTGTCGTCGAGCAACACCGAATAGTAGCCCGGCAGCGACGTCTCATTGGCGTGCGAGAACGAACTCCAGTACCGCGATTCCTTGATCGGCCGCCCGGGCATGCCGTTCAGCGGCATGATCATCACGTTGCACAGGTCGGCCGCGCCGGTGCCGTGCATGCGCGTGTGCGAGAAGCCGCGGATGTAAGTGTCCGGATAGTAGTAGCCGGAGAAATGCTGGTTGGAAATGGTGATGCCGTGCATCGTCGTGTCCGGACCCGCCGACACCATGCCGAACGGCGCCTTCGGCCCAGGGTATGCCGAAGCGTAGCCGTAGATGAACCCGCCGGTGCCGATCAACGGATCGACAAAGGCCAGCGGATCTTCCGGCACCGTGTCGTCGTCGGCCGTGTCGTCGTCGGCCGTGTCGTCGTCCGCCGCGTCGTCGTCGGCCGTATCGTCGTCGGCCGTGTCGTCGTCGGCCGTGTCGTCGTCGGCGGTGTCGTCGTCATCGTCGTCGCCGCAGCCGGCGCAGCATAGCAACACCAGTAGCCACAGCATCATCAGCACAGAACGGCGGCGCATATCCACCTCCCGTCGGTTCGGCGACGTATTGTACACGATTTGGCGCGCCAACTCACCGCGCCATCTTTTTGAACAGGGTCTTCACCGTCTCGGTGAGAATTTTCAGATCGAAACTCAGGTTGGTGTGTTTGATGTAGTACAGGTCGAGCTGCAGCTTCTCGCGCGCGTCGTCGACCGTCGCGCCGTACGGGTAGCGCACCTGCGCCCAGCCGGTGATGCCCGGCTTGACCACGTGCCGCTGGTGGTAGTACGGCAACTCGCGCGCCAACTGGTCGACAAAGAACGGCCGTTCCGGCCGCGGCCCGACGAAACTCATCTCGCCCTTCAGCACGTTGTACATCTGCGGGATCTCGTCGATGCGATACTGGCGGATCACCCGCCCCACCGGCGTGATGCGCGGGTCGGCCTCGGCCGCCCACACCGGCCCGGTGGCCTTTTCCGCATCGGCCCGCATCGACCGGAACTTCAGCAGCTCAAACGTGCGGCCGTTCAACCCCACGCGTTCCTGCCGGTAGAGCACCGGACCCGGGCTGGACAGTTTCACCAGCACGGCCGTCGTCACCCAGATCGGCGCGGAAACAATCAACCCGAGCACGGCGAAAAAGACGTCGAACGCGCGCTTGGTGAACAAGCGCAGCCGCCCGACCTTGAAGCCGTCGGTGAAAATGAACCAACTCGGCCGCAGCGATTCCAGCACGATCTTGCCGGTGAACTGCTCGTGAAACGAGATGTTGTCGATGATGCGCACGCCGGCCATCTTCACCGGCATCAGTTCCGCCACCGGCATGTTGCCGCGTTGCTCGTCGAGCGCAACCACGATCAGGTCGACGCGCCACGAACGACTGAGCGCCAGCAGGTCGCGCGTCTGGCCGATGAGCGGAAAACCCATCAGGTCTTTCGGCGCCCCGCCGCCTTCGCCGACCACGCCGACGATCTTGAACCCCGAGCCGCTGTAACGCAGGACGTCCTCGAGCAGCAGCCGCGCGGCCTTGCCCGTGCCCAACACCAGCACGTTCTGGGTGAAGCTCGATTCCTCGCTGATCTCGCCCCACAGCAGGCGGTAAAGAATCGTGCTTACCATGCCCAACACGACGCCCAAGGCCAGGATGTACTGGCCGACGATCGCCGGCGGATAGACGTAGTAGATCAGCGTCAGCAGCAGCACCGCCGTGATGAACCCTTTCAATAGGTTCTTGGCGAACTCCCGGAACGAAATGTGCAGCGCCACTTCATACAGGTCGAAGTAGTGGAAGCAGAGCTTGATGATGCCGAAGATGATCAGCAGGCCGCCCAACTTCTGATAGTTGAACAGGTCGAATTGGTCCCAGGAGTAGCGCAAATAGGCCGCGCCGCCAAATGACGCCAACAGGATCAGGTCCTGAAACAGCGTGAACACAAAGTTACGACTGGCGTTCGATCTCAATCGGGACCCGTGGTATGGTGGCTCGCCAAATACTAAACGCGCCGCCACACGATGACAAGACAGTCCATCGTTTGCCGCTTGCCATCCAAATCCGAGTCCGGCACCGCCTTCTTTGAACTCGCCGTCCGGTTGGACTACAATTCCCTTTGTGCGCAACCTCTCGGACGGGAGCCAATCATGTGGCGTTACGGGTTTGTCCTGGTGGTGCTGTTGGCGGCCGTGTTGCCGCTGGCTTGTTCCGGCGGCGGCGATAGCGCGGCCGGCCGTGAATCCGACGACGACGCGGGCCCGCTTCTCGATGACGACAGCGACGATGACGTGGCCGACGACGATACCGGCGACGACGACAGCGCCGACGACGACACCGCCGATGACGACAGCGTCGACGACGACAGTGTCGACGACGACAGCGCCGATGACGATACCGCCGACGATGATTCCGCCGACGACGACAGCGTTGACGACGATACCGCCGATGACGATACCGCCGACGACGACACGACCGGCGAGCCGCCGACCGTCGAGATCATCGAGCCGCAGGACGGCGGCACCTACAACGCCAACGAACAGCCGGTGACCATCGCCGTCAGCAACGCCGACACGGTGGTAGTCACCCTTGACGGCAACGACGTCACCGACCAGTTGACCATCACCGACGACAGCGTGTCCGGCACGGTGGACGGCGTCACCAACGGCCCACACAGCCTCGCGGTCTCGGTGGAAAATCCCTACGGCTGGGATTCCGACGAACACTCCTTCACCACCCAGATCGACGAAGCCTATCTCGACCTGACCCTCTCGGCCTACCAGGTGCAGGTCGGCGTCGCGGTCACCCGCGCGGTGCACGTCTATGACGATCAGGGCAACGACATCACCGGCAGCGTGACCGTCGACTACGACGTGCAGCCGAGCACCGGTTTCCAGCAGAGCGGCGACTCGTTCGTCTTCGAAGAACTGGGCACCTGGACCTTCTCGGCCAGTTGCGAATACAACGGCCAACGCATCACGCTGGCCGACGACGAGACGATTTCTTCTTTCGACCACATCCCGGCCTACGTCACGCTGAACCTGTCGGCGCACACGGTGCAGGCCGGCGCGACGGTCATCGCCAACACGGCCGTGTTCAACCAGTTCGACGAAGTGCTCGACCTTCCGGTGCAGATCGCCGTCGACCCGAGCACCGGCGTGACCATCAACGGCGCGCAGATCACCTTCACGGTCACCGGCATGCACACGGTCACCGTCAACCCGGCGGGCTACCCGGCGGTCACCGATTCCGACCAGGTCAAGGTCAACCCCGGCGCGGCGGTGAGCATTGCGCTGACCCTCAGCGACCACAGCATCGACTCGGGCCAGGCGGTGGACTACGCGGTGACCATGCTCGACCAGTACGGCAACGTCTGGACCTCCGGCTGGTCCATTGCCTCCAACCCCACCAACGGCGTGGTCATCGACACGGTCAACCAGACCATCACCTTCAACAAGGCCGGCAGTTTCACCATCAGCGCCAACTACTACACGCTGCACGACTACGAAAGCGTGCAGGTTTCCGACCACGTGCCGCCGACGATCACCTGGACGACGCCGGCGCGCGGCACCTTCACCCAGGCCGCGTCGATCACGTTGCAGGGCTACGTCGCCGACATCGGCAGCGACGTCGAATCGCTGTACATCAACGGCAACTGGGTCAACTTCAGCGACACCGGCCTGTTCTACTTCCCGTCCGGCCTGGCCATCGGCTACAACACCTTCACCGCCGTGGTGACCGACAGCGCGGACAACGAAGCCAGCTACACGATCAGCGTGCTGCGCGGCGCGTACCTGGCCAACGACTCCTGGGTCGAGAACTCCGTCGGCGCGCACGTCAACCAGTCGGGCCTGGAAGCCGTCGAAGACATCGCCGAGACCTACCTCAATGATGAATTCAACCTGCCCGAGCTGGTCTACGGCTACAACCCGCTGGTCAACGAGACCTTCGACCTGGGCGCGATGAGTTGCTCCGTCTACGCCGAGGCGACCGACGTGGCCAACGATCCGTTCCAGATCGACCTGCTGGCGCGCAACGGCTACCTGCAGGCCGGCTTCGAGGTCGACAACTTCACCCTCTCGGTCAGCGCCTCGATCAACTGCGGCTCGGCGACCCAGCTCACCGGCACGGTCAGCGCCGACACCTTCGCCGCCTCGCTGCCGATCTACGTCGCCGTGGTCGACAACCAGCTCGACGTGACGCTCGGCACGATCAACCTGACCACGACCAACTTCTCGATCAGCATCAGCGGCATCGAGCCGGCCCTGATCGACCCGCTCACCGCGGTGCTGCTGGCGATCGGCGAGGACATGATCAACCAGATCGTGCAGGAAGAAGTGCCGCCGCTGATCGAAGAAGCGTTGTCCAGCCTCGAACTGGCTTACGACTTCGAACTACTCGACCACACCATCAGCCTCGCCGCCGAATTCGAGAGCCTGAGCATCGCCGAGACCGGCATCAACCTTTGGATGAACGCGCGCACCACCGCCGACGCCTACACGCCCTCCACGCCGCTGCTGCCCGGCTCGTTCTATACCGCCGGCACGCCGCCGACCTTCACCCTGCTGACGCCCGGCGGCGAAACCTACGAATTGGGCGCGGGGTTGTCCGACGACGTGCTCAATCAGGCGCTTTACACGCTCTACCGCGCCGGCGTGCTGACGATGACCCTCGACGATACCTCCGGCTTCTCGCTCGATCTAACCGCCGGCGACCTCGAACTGTTCTTCCCCGGCATCAGCGACCTCTACGGCGAAGAGGCGCCGGTGGTGATTTCCACCGAAGCGCTGCTGCCGCCGATCATCGACCTGTCGCCCACCGACGCGGCCACCGTCGAGCTGCAACTGGGCGAGTTCTTCGTCGACATGGTCGTGCAATCGCCGGCCGACGAGGAAACGCAGGTGCTCTCGATGGCCCTGGTGCTGGAGGCGCCGCTCACCGTCGACACCAACGAGACCGGCGACGCGCTGAAGTTCGACATCGGCACGCCGACGGTCAACGTCGATGTGACCGACTCGATGTTCCTGCTGCCCGATTCGTTCGTCGAGACCTTCGTGCCGACGCTGGTCGAGTTCGTGCTGCCGTTCATCAGCTCGTTCCTCGACGAGTTCCCGATTCCGGCGTTCGAAGGCTACTCGCTGAACATCGCGGAGCTGACCACCATCGGCGCGCTCGACGACTACCTCGGCGTCTACGGCTCGCTGGTGGTGATCCCCGGAGCCGGGATGGCGTCGGCCGCGACGGCGTGGTAAACGCAAGGCCACGGCAAGAACCACACGGGATCAGGCATGGCGACCGAACGCTGGGATGACGAACGGCCCTGGGGCGGCTACCGCGTGCTGCATGAAACCGCCGCCTACAAGGTCAAGGAAATCATGATCGCCCCCGGTTGCCGCCTCAGCCTGCAACGCCACCAGCGGCGCAGCGAGAATTGGGTCTTCGTGCGCGGCACCGGCGTCGTCACCCGCGACGCCGAGGAAATCGACGTCGCCCCCGGCGCGACGGTCGAGATTCCGGTCGGCGCGGCGCATCGCGTGCACAATACCGGCCCCGGACCGCTCGTGTTCGTGGAAGTCCAACGCGGCGACTACTTCGGCGAAGACGACATCGAACGACTCGCCGACGACTACGGTCGCGCCCCCGGCCCAGGCACGCCGCGGTAGCCGGCGCAACGCACTCCTCCCTTAACCTACGTAATTTGTCGGGGGGTAAACCGGCTTTTGGGCACCCCCTTTTGACCGTAACTAGGCAAACAGGACGTGCCAAAAATATTTTCGTCACCCGCCGAGGTAATTGGATTCGGTCGAATCATCGCCGGACCGCACTTCTCCCTCACCCATCGTAAAGTCTCCGGTATCGTAGGCGGGTTTTTTCAATGTCTTGTGGTCTAACTAGGCGAAAAGCAGCCCCATACTAATTTTCATGGTTCATCGGCCAATGGGTACGGCGGGGCACCCCCCTGGATCCGGTCGGTCTCGGCAGCAGCACCTCGGGGTAACGACCTGACCGCTGGTAGTTGAGCTCGATCAGATTCCGCAGCGCTTCGGGGTACAACCGGAACAGGCTGTCGGTTACCACCGCCCCATAGTGTCGGGAGGCGATTTCCTTAGCGGCCACGACCAGTTGGTCGCCGATGATGCCGGCCGGCCGGAACATCGGCCGCACGAACATGAAATGGCCAGCGATGGGGCGGAAGGTCGAAAACCCGGTCAGGTTGTCGAGCACCGGGCGGTCAGGATCGACGTGGTTCAGCACGTAACGGTAGGCGGCCAGTTGCGGTCCCCGCGGGCGGTAGGAATCCCGCTCGACGACGTGGGAAACCAACGCCTGCACGATCACCAACGCGACGATGGCGCCGGTGGAGTAGCGGCTGAGCGTGCGCGCGGCCAACATGGCGAGAAACAGGTGCGGCAACAGGAACATGTGGTAGAAAACGATCGACTGCCCGAAAAGCTGCGCCGCGGTGACGGCCAGGAATGCGGCCGCGAAGCCGATCCAGGGCACGCGGCCCGGCGGCTGACGGCGCCCCACCAGCAACGACAAGCCGATCACCACCACGCCGGCAAAGGCGTAGCGCAAACAGATCAGCCCCTTGTACGGCAACATTTTGCGCACCTCGACGTAGGCAGTGCCATTGCCGCTCAAGAGAACCCATTGGTCCGCATTCATCACGCCGGCGGCGAACAGGGCCACGATCGAAAGCAACACCGGCGCGGCGGCCAGCACCGCGGCCCCCGCCACGACGGCCACGTGCCGCGCCCCGCCGTGGCCGCCAGTGCGCGCATGGTGCCGCTCGAAGGCCCAGAACAGAACCAGGGCCAGGAACACGTTCTTCTGCGTGAACAGGAAGCTCAGGCCCAACAACAAGCCCGCCAGGAGAAACAGGCGCGGCGAAACCGCCGGCCGGTCCAATTGCGCGAGGTAGGCCATGACCGCGCCCAACACCAACGGCAGGGCCAACACGTCCGGCCGCATCTCCGCCAAGGCGACCGCCATCATGGGCGAAATCAGGAACAGCACCAGTGCAAGTAGGCCCACGGTGCGGCCGTTCATCCGGCGCGCGATCCACCAGACCTGCCAGATGGTGAACAGCACCACCGGGAAGAAGACGGCGCGCACCCAGCTGAGCAGGGCCGGCGTCGGACCGGTGGCAGCGAGCAACGGCGCGAGCAGCAGGTTGTAGAACGGCAGGTGCGGATGGTAGTAGTCGCGGAACGGCAGCACGCCCTGCGTCCACAGCCAGATGATCTGCAGATTTTCGAACTCGTCGACATTGAACATGCCGAAGAACGCCAGCCAGACCTGTCGCGCCAGCAACAACGCCAACAAGACCTGCAAGAAGCGCACGGTCCGGCGGCTGGTGATCGTCGGCTCACGGGTTGGCATTGGCCTGTCCCTCAGTCTCCGGCATCCGGAAAAGCAGCACGGCCCGCGTGGTCAGCGGTTGGCCGCGTTGAGAAAACGACCATGGCCCGAGCTCGCGCAAGGAAGCAACCCGCGCCAACGCCTCGGCGTCGAGCACCTCGCCCGACAGCGGCCGAGTCGTCGAAGTCGCTTCGGCCACAACGCGATACTGCCCGAGGCGATGCAGATCTTTCAGCGTATCCTCCGCCATGCGTTTGTGGCGCAGCGCGCCGAACCAGTCGTGCAGCACAACATAGTCGTTAGGCTGTACCTGCGACAGATCGTCCAGCGGCCGCAGATCGCGCCCGGCCCAGTATGGCGTGAGATACGGATCGTCAGTCCACACCGTCGGCGGAACGGGGTTGGTGGCGCCGGCCAGAGGCAAGCCGGCCACCGCCCGGCCGATCTCGATCGTCTCGCGCCAACGGTCGTGCTCGGCCCGCACCCAACTCACCGCGGTCACCAGGCAGACCGTCACCGCCAGCGCGGCGGCGATCGCCCGCAACCCGCGCAGGCGCGGCAGCGCGTACCAACCAACGCCGGCCAGCACGGCGACAAACGGCAGCGTCATGAGCAGGTAGCGGCTGGTCCAGTTGTAGCCGACGGCAATCAGCCCGATGTGCGCGGCGACGAGGTAAACCAGCAACCACCCCGCGGGTCGGCTCTCGCGGTTGGCCAGCAGCGAGTAGGCGCCCCAGATCGCCAGGGCGCAGACCGGCACGGTCGCCACGGTGGGCAATGCGAAGAGGGTCATGCCGGTCCAGACCGGGAACTGGCGCAGCATCGCCAGACTGAACAGGTCGCGGTAGTCACCCGCGCGCGCCGCCTGGTGGGTCAGCATCCACGTCAACGCGAGCAGCCAACCGGCCAGCGCGGCCAATCCCCACGGCAGGTCCCGCAACTGCCGCCGGCGCAGGTGGCCGAACCACATCACCGCCAGCGGCGGCAGGAAACAAACGACGTCGTACTTCACCAACGCCGCCACGCCGCTCAGCGCCGTCGCCCAGACGAGGTCGCGCCCGCTGCGATCGCGTCCATACGCCACCGCAAAATAGACCGCCGCGACGTACGCGGCCAGGAACATCGCTTCCGGACGCACGCGCACATCCCACGCGACCGATAGCGGCGCCAACGCGGCCAAGGCGCCGGCGAACAGGCCGGCCATGCGGGAGGAAGTCAACCGGCGGACGAGCAGCGCCACCATGCCCGCCAGCACCCCGGCGAACAGGGCGCTGACCAGACGCCCCGCCAGGAACGGGTCACCCGCCGCCGCACCGACCAGCGCGTTTGCCGCGGGGTAGGCCGGCGGCCAGTAACCGGCGATGAGCGGCAGCATCTCCGCCGCCCAGAGCCGCGCGTGATCGTTGCCGGACCAGAACAGCACGGCCAGCCCCAGCCCGTCGGGTTCGACCCCCACCGGCTGGAACACGAAATAGAGCGTCAGGCGCAGCGCGGCCGCGAACACCCCCAACGCCAAGACCGGGCCGGTCCACCGCTTCACCAGACCCCCCCGTTGGTGATCACCACGGCCGGCGCGGGTTGCTCCAGGCCGATGAACGGCACCGGGTCGCCCGGTTGCGGCACGGGCACCAGGCGCGCCCCTTCCGCGTGCAAGGTCGGGGTCCAGTGATACGACAACACCGCACGTCCGCCGGGAGCGGTCACGTCGGCCAGTTCGATCCGATCGTAAGCGATGCGCGCCAGGCGGCCGCCGCCTTCGACGAACCACGAGCTTTCCGCCAACACGCGCCAGCCGGAAAACGGCGCCGGCGCGGGCACGGGCTCGAACAAGCCGGGCAGACCGGCCAGCGTCTCGCGTGCGTCCTGGCTCCAGGTCAGCAGGTAGCTGACGTGATAGCGCACCAACGCCGCGCGCAGTTCCGGCTCGGTCCAATCGCGCAGCCGCCGGCCCATCCAGCGGCCGGTGAAGAAATTGGTCGCGTTGAACTTGGTGAAGATGGTCGCGTAGTGGCCGCCCAGCAGCGGCGTTTGCGTTAGCGTCGGCAGCATCAACGACACGCGCGCGTATTGCTCGTTCCACGGCACGGTCTCCCGCGTGCGTTCGTGCGAGGTGAAGGTTTCGACATGCACGCGGCCCGGGCTCGACAGGCCGTTGATCCAAGCGGCCATCTGCGGCAGTTGCGGCGCGGGGTCGGCCAGGATCCTGTTGCTCAGGTAGAAGCGGCCGGAAGACGGGAGAACGCCCAGTCCGAGCACCAAGAGCAAAACCACCGCGGCCGGCCCGCCGGCCCACCGCCAGCGCGCTCCACACAGCGCGGCCACCGCCGGCAGCGCCAACAAGGCCGACAAGAACGAGACATAGCGCGCCGGGTCGAGGCGCCCCATGCCCGGCACGAAGGAGCCGCCGTAGGTAAGCAAAGCGACCGGCACGATCGCCAGGCCGTAGCCGAACCATTGC
>CAZEDX010000057.1:0-27365 GCA_964511015.1 uncultured bacterium
CGCATCGCATGGCCGAAGCGATGTACAAAAAGGCCAGCACCCAAGCCGGCGGCGGACAGGCCCCGGGCGGTGCGGGCGGCCCCGGCGCCGGCGGTGGCAAACATGGCCCCAAGAGTGGGGGCGACGACGTGATCGACGCGGAGATCGTCGACGAAAACTGACGCGGCGAAACGGTTTGACGCGCGAACCAAGGCACGGGGCGTGACGACGGCAAGCGTCGTTCCCGCCCCGTTTTTCACGAGAGGAACCCATGGTGAGTCCCGGATTTCGTACCATTCTGCGGGAGATCTCGCTATTGCAGCGCCAACTGGCGAACCTGGTGGATGTCGGCTATACCACCGGCTGGAAAGAAAAGGGCACGTTTGGCGCCGAGGGTTGGGAGCCGCCGATCGACCTGATCGAAACCGGCGAAGGCTACATGCTCTATGTCGATCTGCCCGGGGTGTCGCGCGAGAATACCCATGTTGAAATCCGCGGTAAAACGCTCGTCCTGTCCGGCTCGCGCGCGTACGGCCGGGAACAGGACCCGGAATCGGTGTTCCGCTTCGAACGGCCGCACGGCTCGTTTCAACGCGAGATCGAGTTGCCGACGGAGATCGACGAAGAACATGTCGAGGCTCAGTTATCCGACGGCGTATTGCGGATCCGTCTGCTGTGCAAGCAGCCGAAGGGCGGACGGCAGATTCCGGTGCGTTAGGAGGTTCGTGACCGGTGGCCAAACAACGCGACTACTACGAAATTCTCGGTGTCGGCCGTAACGCCACGACCGACGAGATCAAAAAGGCCTACAAACAACTGGCCAAGAAGTACCACCCGGACAAAAATCAAGGCAACAAGGACGCCGAGGCCAGGTTCAAAGAAATCTCCGAGGCCTACGTTGTGCTCTCCAACCCCG
Organism: uncultured bacterium; assembly: GCA_964511015.1. Taxonomy (GTDB): domain Bacteria; phylum Lernaellota; class Lernaellaia; order Lernaellales; family Lernaellaceae; genus FEN-1099. The sequence continues at coordinate 896 of CAZEDX010000057.1, forward strand.
AAGCGCGGCGCAAGTACGACACCTTCGGCGCGCAGGGACCGGGCGCCGGCGGCTTCGACTTCTCGGGCTTCGACTTCAATAACATGAGCGGCGGTTTCAGCGCCGGCGGACAGACCTTCAGCGGCTCGTTCGGCGACATTCTCAGCGAGATCTTTGGCGGCGGGCGGCGGCGCAGCCGGGGCTGGAGCGGGATGGACGCCTTCGGTTTCGGCGGCGAACCACCGGGCGGACGCGATCTCGAATACCGCATGGAGGTCGACTTCGACACCGCGGCGCAGGGCGGGGTGATGCAAATCCAGCTCGCGCCGGGCAACCGGGTGTCGGTCCGCATCCCGGCCGGCGTGGAAAACGGGCAGCGGATTCGCGTGCGCGGCAAGGGCGTGGCTGGGCCGATGGGCGGGGCGCCCGGCGATCTGGTGATCGAGGTGCAGGTCGGCGCGCATCCGTTCTTTACCCGCGTCGGGCTCGACCTGCGCTGCACCGTGCCGATCACCATCGGTGAGGCCGTGTTGGGCGGGCAGATCGACGTGCCGACCCTCGACGGTTCGTCAACCATTACGCTGCCGCCGGGTACCCAGAGCGGCCAAACGTTCCGCCTACGCGGGCGTGGCATCCACGCCAAGAACGGCCGCAAAGGCGATCTGTACGCGACGGTGAAAATCGTCGTGCCGAAGGATATCAGCGACAAGTCGCGAACACTGATCGAAACGTTCGAGCGGGAAAACAAGTTGTATCCGCGCCAAAACCTGAAACAGGGTTGGGGGAAATAGTCCGATGACCAAGAAGGCAAAACATCACGAGTCCAACGTCAAACCGATCGACCCGGCCGCGGAGGCGGCCCCGACCGAGGCGGGGGAACCCGTCGCGGCGGAATCCGCGGCGGAATCCGCGGCGAAACCCGCGGCGGAACCCGCAGTGGAACCAGCGGTGGAACCGGTGCCGGCGGCGGAGGTCAAAGAGCCAGCTTACACGGTTGAACAATTGACCGATCACCTGCAGCGCCTGGCCGCCGAATTCGAGAATTACAAGAAGCGGTCGGCGCGTGAAATGAACGGCGCGCACGACGCCGGCGTGGCGCAGGCGCTCGAGGCATTGTTGCCCGTGCTTGACAGCTTCGACCAGGCGCTGGCGAAAGCCGACGAGTCGGTCAACCAGATCTGGCGCGACGGCCTGGAGCGAATCCATCGACAGATGCGTGACGCGCTGGAAAAACTGGGCTTGCAAACCGTGCGGCCGGAAAAGGGCGAATTACTCGATCCGCTTGTACACGAGGCGCTGATGGCGTTGCCTACGACCGAAGTGGCGGCCGGATGTGTGGTCAGCGTGTGGTTGGTAGGCTACAAATATAAGGATCGCTTGTTGCGTCCGGCGAAGGTGCAGGTGGCTATCGAGCCCCCGGTACCGGCCACCGGGGAGCAGGAGGGACAGGCATGAGCGACAAGGAAACCAAAGACGGATTCAAGGTGTCAGACAAACGACACTTCCGCATGGAGGAAGACGGATCAGTGAAAAAACGCGAGGAAACCTCCGCCGAGCCGCCGGCCGACGCCGGTCCCCCGCCGGGGACGGAACAGCCGCGCGACCCGAAGGCCGAAATGGAAAACTGTGAGTGCAAGGAGGAATACACCGCCTTGCCCGCGCTCGACTTCATTTCCTTCGCCTTTTCGCTGACCACCTCAACGATGGTATTTCTAGGTGTGTTGCCCGATCCGGCAACCAAACAGACCAAGCGCGATCTCGGATTGGCCAAACAATACATCGATCTACTCGGCATGTTGCAGGAGAAGACCAAAGGCAATCTCACCGCGGAGGAGAACCAGTTCCTGCAAGATTCGCTGTACGACCTGCGCGTTCGCTTCGTGGAAGCCTGCCAGCACAAGCACGAGTAGTTTATGCCGGCGGCTGGAGGTTCGATGAAAAAAGCTGGTGTGTTCCTGCTATCGCTAGCCCTGACGATGTGCCTGGTTTCTCCCGCCTTTGCTCAGTTGGGGGAATCGGCGTCGTTCGCTTCGCTGGCGAAGCGAGCCGCCCCCGCGGTGGTGAATATCTATGTCGTGCAGGGTACACCGGGAATGGCTGGGCGGCAGCGCGAAGGGCAGGGCTCCGGCTTCATCGTCGATCCGGAAGGCTACATCGTCACCAACAACCACGTGGTCACCGGCGCGCGGCAGATCAAAGTACGCCTGCTCGACCAGCGCGAGTTCGACGCCACCACGGTCGGCGTCGATCAGAAGACCGACCTGGCGCTGATCAAGATCATGGCCCGCAACCTGCCGTATTTGAAATTCGGCGACTCCGACGATCTCGCGGTTGGCGAATGGGTGCTGGCGATCGGCAACCCGCTGGGCTTGGGCCATACCGTGACCGCCGGCATCGTGTCGGCCAAAGGGCGTGTGCTCGGCGCCGGCCCGTACGACGACTTCATCCAGACCGATGCCTCGATCAACCCGGGCAATTCTGGCGGTCCGCTGCTCAACATGCGCGGCGAGGTGGTGGGCATCAACACGCTGGTGGCCGAGGCGCAAGGCATCGGTTTCGCCATTCCGAGCAATCTGGCGCGAGTCATCATCGACCAGTTGCGCAAACGCGGGCGCGTCGAGCGCAGTTGGCTCGGCGCTTACGTGCAGCGCGTCAGCCCGGCGCTGGCCGACAGCTTCGGCCTGAACTCGCCGCGCGGCGCGCTGATCAGCCAGGTCGTGCCCGGCAGCCCGGCGGAGAAGGGCGGCTTGCTGCCCGGCGACGTGGTGATCGAATTCAATGGCCGAATCGTGGAGTCGGCCGACGACCTGCCGGCGATGGTCGCGCAAACCCCGGCCGGCGAAACCGTCGAGTTGTCGGTGGTGCGCAACCGCCAGCCGCTGAAAGTGCGCATCCGTCTGGAATCGATGCCCGACAACGCCACGCGCCTGATGCCGCGTTCGTCTTCCGGGAATTGGGGCATGGAACTGACCGATCTGACGCCCGAACTGGCGCGCCAACTGGGCGTCGAAGCCGGCGGCGGCGTGTTGATCACAACCATATATCCGGACGGACAGGCCGACCGCGCCGGTCTGTCACGCGGCGACATCATTCTGTCGGTCAATCAGCAAAAGGTGCGCAGCGTGCAGGATTTTTCGCGAATCGTCGCCGCCATGCCGGAAGGAACGCGGCTGGTGTTGCTAGTGCAGCGCGGGTCCGAGACGTTCTGGGTGCCGCTCGCGCGTTAGTTACTGGTTCGGGGTCAGCACGTCGATAGTCAGATCGGCCTGGCCAGCCGTGATGTTGAACACCGCGCCGCCGGCGCCCAACTTGACCGCATACGGATGGTTGTTGCCCGGCTGTGGTTCAGCGCGGCCGGTGGGGAACGGACTGGTCACCGTGCCGTTCGTGCGGTAGTTCATTTGAGCGTTCACGTCGGAACGCACTTTGAGCACCACGATGCCGTTTTCGATGTTCAGATCGAGCGGACCAGGTGTGGTCGAGAACAGATTCAACAACACCTGCCCCGACTTCACGTTGATCTTCACCGGCACGCGGTCGCCCACCAGATTGGCGCGGATCTCGCCGCCTTCGGCGGTTACGCTGACTGGACCGGAGACGTGCTCGAGCACGATCGTGCCGCTGCCGTGGTTGACGATCTCGACCGGCGCGCTCCACTGGTAGACGTTCACATTGCCCGAACCGGTGTTGACCACAATGGCGGCGGTTGGCGGCGCTTCGATCTGCACCTCCAAGCGGCTGGAACCGCGCCAGGCCGACGGCGTGCGCGCGGTGATGTGGTAGCGGTCAGCTTCAGCCTTGGCCAGCACCTGAAAGCGGTTGAGCGCACCTTGGGCCAGGAAGGGCAGGCGCGGGATCACCATGCGCTGCGCGTTCACCTGGATGTCGGCCCGCTCGGCGCCGACGAAGTGGGTCAGGCCGCCGGGGTTATCCACGACAATGGTCTTTTGCGGCGGCGCGGTGAAATTCTCTTCCATTTCCACCGGCGGAAATTTGGCAAACAGAGCGAAATAGACCAAGCCGGCACCGCAGGCGATGAAGAAACCGATCACCAATATGATCGCCATCTTTCGGAACAGGTTGTCCATCGTCCGGTCCGCCATGGAAGAATCGGGCGATTATAAAATATTGGTTGCCAGTTCCGCCAGCGCGCTACGTTCGCCTTTGACCAGGGTCATATGGCCGGCCAACTGTTGGCCTTTCATGCGTTCGACCACGTAGGTCAGGCCGTTCGAGTTGCTGTCGAGATACGGGTTGTCGATCTGGTACGGATCGCCGGTGAGGACGATCTTGGTCCCTTCGCCGACGCGGGTGACCGTCGTTTTCAACTCGTGCGGCGTCAGGTTCTGCGCCTCGTCGATCAGCAGGAAGAGGTTCGGGATCGAGCGGCCGCGGATGTAGGTTAGGGCTTCGAGTTCGACCACGCCCTTTTCCATCATTTCGTTCAGCCGCGTGTAGTGCGCCGCTTTGTCGGTTGGTGAACTGAGCAGGTACTCGAGATTGTCGAAGATCGGCTGCATCCACGGTTTGAGTTTGGCCTCGATGTCGCCCGGCAGGTACCCGATGTCGCGGCCCAGCGGAAAGATCGGTCGGCTGACCAGCAGGCGCTGGTAGACGTTGTCGTTGAGCACCTTCTGCAGGCCCGCAGCGAGGGCGAGCAGGGTCTTGCCGGTGCCCGCCTTACCGACCAGGGTGACCAGGCGCACGCGGTCGTCGAGCAGCAGGTCGAGGGCGAAGCGCTGCTCGCGGTTACGCGGCCGGATGTTGTAGACAGCACCTTTGACGTCGCGCAGCAGCACGGCCTTTTCGCCTTTGGGGTCCATGCGCGCGAGCGCCGAGTGGCTTTCGTTATTTTCGTCGACCAGGTGCAGGAACTGGTTGGGGAACAACTCGCCGTTTTCGATTTCGCATTCGCCGTCATCGTAGAGATCGTCAATAGTCTGGCTCTCGACTTCGATCTTGCACATACCGCTGTACAACTCTTCGATGTTGACCTTGGCGTTCTCGAAATCCTCCGCTTCCAGACCCAGGCTGTCGGCCTTGATGCGCAGGTTGGTGTCTTTGGTGACGACGATCGTGCGTTCATCCGGGTGGGCGCGTTTGATGGACAGCGCGACGCGAATGATCTGGTTGTCGGACGTTTCTTTGAGGCTGATGTCGCCCAGATCCAGCTCGCTGTGCTGGAAGACATCGACGCGTAGCGAGCCGCCGCCGGGCAACTGCACGCCGTTCATCAGATTGCCGTTGACGCGCAACTGGTCGAGATAGCGGCTGGTCGTGCGGGCGTTGCGCCCGATTTCCGAAAGCTCTTTCTTGAAGCGGTCGATTTCTTCGATCACCTTGATCGGAATGACGATGTGATTGTCCTCGAACAGAAAGAGGGCGCGCGGATTATGCAACATTACGTTGGTGTCGAGCACGAAATGTTTGGCCATGATCGCTCCCGCTTGTTGTTCGATGGTAGTTACGGCCGCGGCATTACCCGTTTGAAATGAGACCATGACAGATGCTGCGCGTATTCCACGAGCAGCATGGACGAATAATGGGTCACCGGTAGAATTCGCCATTCCGGTTTGCCGAAAGCCTCCCAGGTCGTGCGCGCGGCGGCGAGGGGAATGATCGTGTCCATCGATCCGTTGATCATCAGCACGCGCTTCGGGTCGATCCGCGAGGCATAGGTCAGCGGATCGATTTCGGTCAACTTGTCCCGGCCGAACTGGCAGACCTGGTCTCGCTCGAGACCATAGCGTTTGATCAGGCTCTGCCGGAAACGATAGACTCGGCTGTAGTTCGAGCGGTCGAGGATGGTCGGCAGATCGCCCGCCGCGATCATCATCACCGTCGCTTTGATGCGTGAATCCGCTTGGGTGGCCAACGCGCTGATGATGCCGCCCAGACTCGCGCCCATGATGCCGACGCGGTTCGGATCGACGCCAGGTTGTGTTTGCAGGAAATCGATCGCGCGCCGTACATCGATGACGGTCTGCTGGAACACGTGTTTGTTGTATTCGATGTCCTGATCGGGGTTGAAGAACATCTCCCGGCGGTAGAAGCCGATGGTCGTGTATCCGCGTTCGGCGAAAAACTTGGCGAACGCCTCGACCAGTTCCATGCCGCCGCCGGTAGGGGGGAAGACGATCAGGCACGGCGACTTTTTTCGCTGGTCTTTCTGCACGAAGTAGTAGCTTTTAGCTTGCGTGCTTTTAAGATCAGGGAAATCGTGTGCCTCGAACTTGACCAAGTACATTGAATAGCGCTCGGTCTCTTCGACAAACTTCATGCGGATAGGAATCTCGGCGCGGTCGTAGTCGAACAGCTTGAGACCGGTATCGCCGTCGTTGCCGGCCACCTGGGCGGATGTCTCGGGCGCCACATATGGGTAGTGCGAGCACGCCGCGATGATCGAAAGCAGAAAACACACCAACAATACACACCACAAACGGTGTTGAGTCATTCCACCCACCTCAATATATTGTGGACCATATCTAGATCTAACCCTAACATGTTGCGGTCTGTCGTGCAATGAATTTCGACGGCAAGGTGGGAAGCGGCGGCTCAGGACGACGAGGCTGCGGTCGACGACAAGCTATTGTTTTTCCTGCTCTTCCTTCTCGTCTTCTTCCATCTCTCGTTCTTCCATCAGCCGGAGGTACTCTTTGAACACCTTCTTTTCCGGCATGCCCGAGGCTTTCAATTCGTCCAACCGTTGCTGAATGTCAGCGGGGATAGGCTCGGCGGCTTTGGCCTTGATGCGCGCCATTTCGGCCTGGTACTCGATTTCCGGATCGACCGCACGCCAGCGTTCGACCCAATCGATGTCGCGCTGTTTGTACAAGGGGCTCTTTGCGCGCAGCAGGTCCTGAATTCGGCCGATCGCCGCTAGCATGTCCTTTTCCGTGACGACCAAGTCTTCATCTTTGTCGATCCAGTGGATGTTGAACTTGGGCACCTTGATCTTCGAGCGATGGATCGTGCCGTAGCGGTAGATGCGTGTGGGGGTGATCATTTTGATCTCCACCGAATCGATGTGATCCCATGGAATGAGATACGACTTCAGCGGCCCCACGTGGAAGTAGCCTTCCTCGCGAATGGCGACAGTTTTCCAGTTGGCAAATGCGCGAAAGATGGCGATGGCGGCGACGCCAAGGAAAAAGGCGACACCGGCCAGTAGGAACGCGGCGATGCCGACCAGAACGAAATCGGTGGTGTCTTTCATGCTTCCCGAATCCAGGGCCAGCCAGGCGAAGAAGGCGCCGAAAAGGACGACAAACACGATGAGTCTTTTCACTTCAGTGTTCCTCTCCGTCCTTGGTGTCGCAGGCTACGCCTACGGTACCGAGGTTGCTGTCTTGCGTTTCAGCACCACCACCAGGCCACGCGAACACACCGGGTCCGGCTCATAGTGCTCGGCGGCGAAGGCGGCAAGTTCGGGGAACATGGGCGCGTTCCAGCGGAAATACGGACGGTACAGATTGCCAGGGTTGTCTTGAATGCGGACGATGTACGCCGGTGGGCGGCGGGCAAGGTCGGCCATCATCTCGTCGCGCGCACGGCGGACCGGCGGCACTACCTTGCTGTACCAGCGGCCGGAACCGGGCGGCAATTCGGTAGCCACTTCGAAGTACACGAAATGACGGGTCGGAGCCCGGCGGCCGGCATGCCAGTACAAATCGGGGATGTAATCCCAGGCCAGGATCGTGTCGTTTGGCTGGGAGTTTTCGGCCAGGCACTTGCCGACCTGCACCAGATAGGTACGGCTGGTCAGGTGGCGCGGCAAGTCGATGCGGCTCCAGAAATACTCGTGGTCCTCATTCCACGTTTGGTGACCGACCTTGGCATAGTCCTTGGCCACCTGCACAGCGAGGCCGGTTTCCAGATGCAGATTGGCCAGTGCGCCGCCGGCGGCGAGCACGGCCAGGGCGATGCCGGCGGGGAGGGGCCAGCGCCGCACCAGAGTGTTGTCGGCAATTCCCAGGCCGGCCAACAGGGCCAGCGGCGGCATGATCATGACGAAGTAATGGTCGAAGAATTTGGTGCCGATCAGGATCGCGGCAATTGCGCCCAGGAGATAGAAGATCGCCAGGCGGTAGCCGGCCCAACGCAACGGTCGGTCCACGTCATGCCGGGCGCGCCACGCGGCGGCTAGGCCAAGGGCGGCGAAGAGCAACAACAGCGACGAGTGGCGCACGAAGTAGCCGCCGTTTTCGAGTAGGCGATGGAAGATGTCGGAGACCGGTTCCGAGGCCATGTACCCGCCGACCACACTCGACGGATTGAGCGCGTGCCACATTGCCCCAAGGCCGTGGCGGGAATGGAAGAACAGCACCGTGGCCAGCAGCGGTGGCAAGGCGCCAAGGACGCAGACGCCTAGGTCGGCGATGAACGGCGTGAAAGGAGGCAAACGGCTTTCCCGCGGCTTGCGGACCAACCACAACGGAATAACGGCCGCAACGAGGAAAAGCACGGCTGTCTGCTTGAACAGCAATGCCAGCGCGGCGCAGAAACCAATCAATATCAGCCAAATACGCCGGCGCTGCACGGTGAAGCGCCACAAACCCCAGAAGCCGACCGCCACCGGCAGCAGGGTCCAGGATTCGAAATCAGGGCAGAACCCGGCGCTGGCGGCGCTTACTGAATACCAGGCGTAGAACCCCGCAGCGGCCAGACCGGCGGCGTTGCCGGCCAACGGGCGAGCCAGGGCAAACAAACATAGCAGCACCGCCAGGTGCCACGCGATGGTGGTGAAGTAGACGTTCGCCATCGTGCGGCCGAAGTAACGGAAGAGGAACGCGAACAGGAAGTAGCTGCCCGGAGTTTTGGTGTCGGCGCATTGGTCGTAAACCGCGCCGCCGCCTAGCAGTTCCTGCGAGCAGTAGGCGACCACGGCCACGTCGGGGTTGCAGAACATGTCTTCAATCATAGGCAGGCGTAGGAACACGCCATAAGCCATGATAATGAGCAACCCGAGTAAGAGGAGGAGTTTGCGCTTCATCTGTAGCCGTCGTTAGCACATTCGGCGGCGAGATCGCAATAGTCGTCGATATGCCAGCAGGGGCAGGCACCTACCATCGCGCGTGGTGTTCTTCCGCCCAACCGATCAGCCGGTCGACGCGGATCTTCTCGCCGGCGTCGGTAATCAGCGTGCCGTCGTAATGTCCGAACATCTGATGAACCTTGGTGCTCAGCACGCCGAGATTGAACATGCTCGGCCGGTCAAAGAATGGGGTGAAAACCAGGTCGAGCTTGCCATCGTTGCTGGTGAAACGCCACGGCAGCATGAAATCCTGCGGCGAGTAGTCGAACGGCAACTGCTCGAGCTTGGTCATGCGCCCGTCGAGGTAGAAGCAGTTTTCCGTCGCGGCGGACAGATCGCCGAAGCCGATACCCAGGTTGAGTCCGAGCGAACGGCCGTCGGGCAGGAAGCCGGACGCGCTGGCCCAGTTCCAGAACGTGCGGTAGGGCCACACGCCGCGCCCCCAGTCGAGCGAGGACAGTGCGCGGTCGGGCTGTGGTTCGAGTCGCCGGTCGCCAAGGATGATGACGCCGGTGGTCGGCATACAGTTGACCTTGTGGTTGTAATAGAAGCAGGACCCTTCCATCGGCGTGCACATGACGATGCTGTCCAGGTCTGGCGGTTGGCATAGTTCGAGTTCGGCCTGCAGGTCAGCGCGGCTACTGAAGCGCGGCCAGTCGACGTGAATCAGCCGGCGATCCGACTCACGCCGGAAGTCGACGTGTACGCGGCCTTGCCGGAAATGCACATCGCCCCGGTCGCTGCGACGCGGCAATTCGCAACCACGGCCCAGCGGCAGCACCAGCGTGCGGTCGAGCATCTTCTTGGTGACGAAGTCGATGAAGTAGGCAAACACAAGTCCGATGTAGCCGACGTGCGAGACGGTCACCGAGAAGAAGTAGTCGGGGCCGGTCGTGGCGTAGTAGTCCCATTCCTTAAGGCGCAGGCGGTTGAGCAGCGCTGAGGGCGTAAGGCGGATGTTTTCGGGGTTGTATTCGAGCAGCATCTTCTTGGCGTAGCCGAGCTCGCGCAAATGGCCTTTGTCGTCGAGAAGCGGACCGGGGTTGGTGATTTCCCGCTGCATGGCTCCCTCGCACTTGGTATGCCGGAATTGTAGCGAGTCGCAGTGAAAGCACAACCGCGCCCTTGTGCCGGCGCCGGGCACACGGCATGATAACGACGTGACCCGCAACGCCAACATTGCCTGTTTTCTCATCGGCCTGCTGCTGTTTGTGCTGGTCGGCGTGCATTTCCTCAACTACGCGCCGGACGACGTCTACATCACCTTGCGTTACGCCCAACATCTGGCCGACGGGCAGGGGCCGGTGTTCAACGTCGGCGAGCGGGTGGAAGGTTTCTCGAACCCGGTATTCCTCGCGTTGCTGGCGCTGCTGCAGCCTGCGCTTTCATCGCCGGAGAACATGGTGCTGGCGGCCAAGTTGACTGGCCTGCTGGCCGGCGTGCTGGCGGTGTTGTTCTGTGCCGTACTGGCACGTCGTGATCCAGAAGGCGCCGGCTTCTGGGGATTGGCGCCGTTGCTGGCCGGGTTGTCGGGCTACTTCGCTTTCTGGTCGGCTTCGGGCCTAGAGACCGGTTTGCATGCACTGCTGGTGCTACTGGCGGTTGGCGGATACATCCGCGCGCTGGAAACCGGCCGCCGCGCATGGCGGGCGCTGGCCGGGCTGGCTTTCGCGCTGGTGGCGCTGTCGCGGCCGGAGGGCCCGATCTTTCTGGTGGCGATCATGATTGTTCGCGGCATCGAAATGCGAAACGATTATCGTCGTCCCGACATCGCCGATTTGTTCTTCGCACTGCTGGCGATACTGCCACCGGCGGTATACTTCTTCTGGCGACATTCGTTTTACGGTTTGTGGTGGCCAAATACGTTTTACGCCAAAGCCGGCGGTGGGTGGTCAACCTGGATTGATGGTCTGCGCTACCTGCTGCTGGCGATTGGTCCCGCTTTGTGGGGTAACGCGGCTCTATTGTTGATTCTGCTGTTGCCGTTGGCGCCATGGCGGAAAACGAATGCGCGATCTTTGTCTCTTTGGCTGGCCGTCCTTGCACAACTTGTATTTATTGTGGTTGGCGGCGGAGATTGGATGCCGGGTTGGCGTTTCGTGGTGCCGGTTGTTCCGCTACTGGCGTTGTTAGCGCCGGCTGCGGGGAGGCGGTTGCTGGAGAACATCCACCGGCGGCGGTTGGCGGATTCGTTCCGGGGCTGGCTGACGGCGGCCGCTATGGTGGTCGTGTTGGCAATTGCCGCCGCGAACCTTTACACCGTAAAACAGCTCAGCCACCGGCCTAGCGGCTGGCGCGGCCTGGAGGTCGGAACCTTCTTCGCGCCAACCTACATGCCCGTGGTCGATTGGCTCAAGAAGGAAGCCCGTCCAGGGGATTGGCTGGCAACCGGTGAGGCGGGTTTGATTCCGTACCTGACTGGCCTGCCAACCGTCGATTGCTTTGGTCTGACCGACGCCCATTTGGCCCGCGTACCGGGCAAACGCCATGAAAAAGTGGATACAGCATATATTTTTCAACGCGCGCCGCGATTTCTGGTAATCGGTGGGGTGAAGGCTGGTGGCCGGACTTCGGATTTTGCGTATGGCCGCGCGCTGTTAACCGATCCCGAGTTAGGAAAAAAATACGTCGCTGCCTTCTCCCACGACACGTTCGTGGTGTTTGTGCGCCGACCGGAAAACCCAAGTTAGTTATTGCCGTTGACTACGAAAACCGGTAAAATCCCTTTGGGAATGGGTAGGTTAGTGTGCTGTCCGCAGGCTGGGACGGAGGATAGGTGATGAAACCTCGGTTGAAGATGCTCGTGTTGCTGTGTGTTTTTTCCTGCCTCTGCCTGATTTTTTCCTTATCTGGCGCCGCGGCGTCGACAGAAGAACAATGGGCGCCGGGAGACGACGACACCGACGTGCTCGAAGCGGTGGTCAACGTGAGCGACCAGGTAGTGGCCGACGTGCATCCGCAGATGTTCGGCAATAACCTACTGGCGGGCTACACCTACGGTGACGACGGCGGCGGTGTGTGGGACCCGGAAGGCGTACCCTGCTCGGACGAGATCATCGGCTGCTACAACGCCGAAGCCTTTGAGATTCTTAGTGACATCCACACGGGTTTGCTGCGCTTTCCGGGGGGGCGCTATGCCCGCAGCTACGTGTGGAGCGATGGCGTTGGCCCGGCAGACAGACGAAAGTTCTACTTCGGCACCGACGAGTTTCTGTTTCTGAGCGGTGCGCTGTCTGCGTCTCCGGTGATCACGGTCAGTTTGTATGATCCGGAAACGGGTGACTACGCCGGCGCGGAGACGATCGAAAGTGCGGCGCTATGGGCGGAATACATTTCGGGCACCTCGCCGTACGGGCCGGCCACCTACTGGGAAATTGAAACCGACCCGTGGGAGAATTCCACCAGTCCGTTTAATCCCGACATCGAGTACAAACGGGTGCCGCCGGAAGTCTACGCCGACGCGCTGCTGGAGATGAGCCAGGCGCTGAAATCAGTCGATCCGAATATTCAGGTCGGCGCCGATGCCTACGACTATCGCGACGTCACCGATACCTACCGCTTGCTTTCGCACATCGCGACGTCCGGCGTCGATCCCGACTACTGGCCCGACTTCCTGACCATGGGCTTCTATCGGCCCAATTTCGACCGCAACCGGTGCGATTTGTATGGCGTCGACGTCGATGCCTATTTACGGGCGACGATGGCCACCACGTTTGCCGCCAGTCGCGAACTGAATGACCGTCTGCAGAACGTGCTCAATGCGGTAGACGAAACCTGGGGCGAAATGAAGGGCAACGTTCCTATCCTGCTCAAGGAATTCAACACTCAGCTGTTGTTCGCCGAGATGGAAACCAACGTCCCGGCGGGCGTCGACCCGGTCGAATGCCCGTTGCGGAATTTGTCCCACTCTCTGGGCGCCGCGATCTTCAACGCCGACGTGCTGTTGACCGCGCTGCCGTATTCGGATGACGTGCTGTCGGCGGCGATTTATGCTTATGCCGATTCCGACGATTCGATGCGCGGTTTCTACGGCTCGGTTTATCTTCACAACGGCGCGGCGATTCAACGTCCCGACGCCTTGATGTTGCGCATGCTCGGTTCGCAGTACCACATGGAGCAGGTGTTTCAGACCTCCGTGGTCACTTCGTCGTTCGACAACATTGCGATCGGGCGCACGCCGGCCTACAATAGCATCGCAATCGGCAACGACGAGAACTACATTCGCGTGCGGGTAGTTCGGCACGCCGAACCGGTCGATATCTCGCTGGATTGTGGGCCGGGGAACATCTACAACCCCGATACCACCAGCTACATCAACGGTCTGTATGGGGTCGACGAATTCAAACTGGTGCAGGATGATTTGCCGCCCGACCAACAGGTCAACCTGATGACCAACGGTAGTTTTGATAGCGACCTGACGACTGGCTGGACAGTCAACACGGACCCGACGGGTGTGACGACCACCCGCGAATGTGACGCCGGCAATTGCTGGTTACAATTGACTTTCGCCGACGGTGAAGCCAACAACCCGTCCTACCTCGAGCAGGTGTACCAGACCGTGCCGGTCACACCCGGCGAGCGATATAGCCTAAGTTTTGTGTACCGGCTGGATAACCTGAACATCAAGACACAGAACCTGCTGTGCGATCCGAGTTGGGAAGACACCAGCGTGCCCGGCAACTACGCCAACACTTACTGGATCCAGTACGGCAACACGCCTTCACCGGCGACGATCGTCACCGAGGACTGCTTTGAAGGCGATCAGTGTGTTGAGGTACCGTTCATCGACAACCCAGACTACTATCACATTCGGCAACGCTACTACATACAGAACAATGCGGATCCGGAACTGGCCGACCCCGCCAGCTATCGGGTGCAGGGTTACATCAAGACCCAAAACCTCGATTCGGCAGTAACGATCGAGGCGCAGGCGCGCAATGCTTCCGATCAGTACATGCAGTCCGCCGACTCCTACGGTGTGTTCGGCGACACCGATTGGGCCTTGCAGAACTACCTGTTCACCCTGAACGACCGGGCGAACACCGCGTTTATCAATGTACACTTGCGCAAGAAGTCCGGACGCAAGGACAACGGCGTGGCCTGGTTCGACTATGTGCGCATGTTCCGCAGCGAGTACAACTATGCGCCGCGCGTGGTGGTCGACATTTGCCAGGATCAGGCCTGTATGGTGAAAAGGACCATCGAGACCGCGGGCGACTACGGCTCGCGTGATTGGACGAAAAGGAGCCTCGCTGGTACGCCCGTCATTTCGGCCTTGGCGGGCCGTTCGGGCAATAATTACAGCTTGATCCTGATCAATAAAGATCTCGACCGGACGGTGAACACGACCATCAACCTAGCGTCAAAAATAGCGGCCCGGGCCGGGATGTCGATCTACATCAGTCGTCTGACCGGCGACTCGGTCGACGCAACGAACGAACTCGGTGACGCCGGGCCCGACTACCATGTGTTCTTGTCCGGCGGCGAATACTATGGGGAATTCGACGGCTCGAGCCTGACCGTCGACCTGCCGCCGTATTCGATCACCGGCTTGAAGATCATCGATCCAACGGTGCCGGCGGATGACGATTGGCCGGACGACGACACCGATGATGACACCATCGATGACGACGATACCGAGGAAGATGACGACACCGCCGTCGATGACGACGATACGGCCGATGATGACGACGTTGTCGTAGCCGATGACGACGACGATGACGACGGCTGCTGCGGTTGCTGACGGTCCCGTGGACCAGTTGCAGCCAGGTCATCCGCCCTCCACACCTGATGCTGCGGGCGCGGGGCAAGTTGCCGAGCGCTGGCGGCGTCTGATTGAAGGCGACGGCGCCGCTTACCATCTCGTGCAAATTCCCCTGGCCAAGGTGGATGCCATGGCACGGTCGGAGTATGTCGAATCGGTCGTGGCGGCGACTCATGACGGTGATGCGGTTCTGGAGGCCGGCTGCGGTTCGGGTACCATTTCATTAGCGCTGGCTCGGCGCGGCCGGCGGGTGGTGAGTCTCGATAACACCCCGGCGGTGCTGGCCAATCTGGCCGCAAACCGTAATCGCCTGAGCGCGGAAACTCGACAGGTGCTTACCGTACAGACTGTTCGCGGTGATCTGGAGCGGTTGCCCTTTGCCGACAAATCATTTGCCGCAGTGATCAACGAGGGTGTGGTCGAACACTGGCTCGACCGTCCGGCCCGGCAAGCCGTGATGCGGGAAATGGCTCGGGTGGTGCGCCCTGGTGGGTTGGTGGCGGTCTATGTGCCCAACGGACGCCACCCGCTGGTGGGTTGGTGGGAGCGGACCAGATACCCTGGCTATGCCAGAAGCGTGGCCTGGCACAAATATGGATGGCGGGATCTTGGGGAGGATCTGGAAGCGGCCGGCTTGATGGATGTGCAGGTGGACGGGTTGTCGCCGTACAGTACGATCGCCGTTTGGCCGAATTGGTGGATCTTACGCGCCTTGGCGGCGTTGCTGCGGCGTGTCTTGCCGGCGCCGCGCTGGCTGCGGTTGCGTTGTGGGTTCAATCTGCAAGCAACCGGACGGGTGCGGCCCGTATGATTCCGCGGTTGGTCAGTCGGCCGCGCCGGGCTGGCCTTCGTTCACCGTGAACAGAAAAACCGCTTCCGCCTCGAACGTACGATCAGGCGTCGGGCTGGTATCGTCGTCGGCATCGTCGTCTTCATCGTCATCGGTCGTGTCGTCATCGGTGGTGTCATCGTCGACGGCGTCGTCGTCAACCGTGTCATCGTCGACGGTGTCATCATCAACGGTGTCGTCATCAATCGTGTCGTCATCCGTAGTTGAAGAAGAGTCCTCGTCGTATTCGTATTGATAGACTTTCAACCGGAAGTTCAAGATTGAGGGGATCGTCTCAACCAGCGGGATGATGAAGAAAAAGACCTTTTCATTGGTGTCCTGTACCCATTCCACCGGTTCCCACGTAGATTGGGCGGCATCCTGATTCAACAATTCGAGCGCTACATTGATCTTCTGATCGGGAAAACGGCTGAGCGTGTCGAGATAGCAGATAGCGTCGACGCGCGAACCAGTCGAGCCGGTCGAGCGGCGGAACTTGACCTGACCGATTTCGTCACCGATCGCGAAGTCAAAAATCTGATCCTCCGTCACCGTAATGACCTCGGTGACATATTCTTCTTCCTGGTTCTCATCGTCTTTTGAGGCGCAGGCCACAATGAACCCCGCCACCAATAGCACGGCGATCACCACGAATGTAACTGCTATCTTGTGACGCATCGATTCTACCTCCCAAGCAGGACAAAGCTCGGTGCCTCTTACCTAACAGCCGTCTCTTGGTTGTGTCAAGCGAAAGCGCGCCACCTTCAGGCGCTTGCGCATCCGGGGCCAGCGGTCTTCGAATCGCCGGCGCAACTCGAACATGACCTCGCGTTGGGCCTGTACCAGCGCGCCAATGGCCAACAGATGCCCCGGTGTAGTGGTGTGTTCGGCGAGGGCGAGGAAGGTGGCCGCGGCAACCTTGGCATCCTGGTGAGCGCCAAGCAGGTCTTGCATCTTCGTCGCCTGTTGGATCAACGGTTCGAGCCGACCGTCATACAACTCGGCAAAAAACTCAGCCGTGTAGCGCAAGCGTTTTCCGGCGATTCGCAAACGATGCAGGCCAGCGGCCGGGTCGGTGGTGTCGGGCTCCCAACGACGCACACGGCGGGCGGCCTTGGCAATTGTCTTGGCGGACAACTCAACGGCTAACTGCGGGCGCAACTCCGGAATCGTGATGCGCTTGCCGGTCAGGGCCCCACAGACTTGGGAAAGCAGCGCGCGATAGCGATCGCTTTGCAGAGCGGCGGCCAGTGTAAGTTGGGCTTGCGCGCGTCGCGAGCGGAAATGCCGCCTTACAAATGCGCGAACCGCCGGTGGCGTTTCGGCTCGTCGGAAGTAGTGGGGGAGTGATTGCAGGAACACGTCATAGTCACGTACAGCTCCCAGCAGGCCGGCGATCCAGACCAATTCGGCCCGGAGGGCAGAGGCCCAGGACTTTTCGGCACCGTGCGCCGCCAGGCGCAAAGCAAAACGCGCGCGGCGGGTGGCGACTCGAAGGTCGTGCACGAATTCCGGGTCGAGATCGTGCAGAGCGCCGCGGGTGTTGGTCCACATCCGATAACCCTGTTTGGCAAGGTTTTTTCGAATCGCAGTCTCCGCGGAATCCTCTGCCTGGAGATGGTATTCTTCGGGCAATGCCGCACCCGGCACCGCGGCGCCGATGGCGGCCAGGCCAATGGTCATGGGATCGGAGGGCAGCGGAGGCAACCCTGCGGAACTGAGCGCGGTGGCCGCCGGTGCCAACGCAGCGGCCGAAGATCCCTCTAGACACAACACATGCGGCCCATCGAGCCAATCCGCGGTTTCCAGCGGATCACGAAACCGCCATTGCTCTTCGCGTATGCGCAGACGCACACGTGGACTGGTATTTATTTGGTGGATCCGCTGCGTTATCGCGACTTCGATCAACGGGAACAGGGTAGCCCGACCTTGTATGCAAGACACCGCCTGCGCACGGGGAGACGTGTCAACCGCCGGCTGATCGATAATCAAGCGCGTGCCGGCCAGCAACTGCCAACGGCAAGATCTTCCTCGTATTCGTCGGCGCAAGCGGTATTCCGTGCGCCCGAATCGCCCATCTCGTGTGTCGAAGAAAGTGTCGATCCATTCGGTGGTCGTGGTTTTTGGTGAAACCGGCGAGACGATACCCAGTGCTCGTCGCCAAGACGCGGTGACAACGCCGGCGGGCAAAAGAAAACAACGTTCTTCGGAAATCATTGGCCCTCACTATTGTTTTCAACGTACGAAGAGCACGGATCGGCGTCAACAGGCATTAGGGTTCGAATCGAACTCGCAGGCCAAACACCTTTGTGAACAGTGCGCTTTTACGCTCAAGCACGGAGGGGTCAGCCGGCACGATTTCTGGGGTACGAATGACGACTTCTTCTGTCGTGATGGCGACAGTGAGGTCGCGCACCCGCTGGGCATGATCCCGATCGAGAACATCGGCCAGGCGCAGGAGTGCGGCCAAACGGCAGACCAGATTCTTGTCTGTTGTCGGCAAGGCAGCGTATTCGGCGTGTTTTTCCGCCGGGTCGGCTTTACGGTGATAGCGAGCGACGGCGGCAACGGCCGCCAGCTCCTGTGCCGTCAACGCAGGTAGGGATGCGGCCAGAATGAGGCGGTGAGAGTGTTTGTGGTGCTTCTGAAAACTGATTCTCATACCTATGTCATGCAGCAAGGCCGCCGCGAGCAACAGACGGCGCGCGGACGGATCGATGCCGCACATTTCCCTCAACCGGTCGAACAACATGAGAGCCAGCCGGGCGACCTGTACGGCGTGAGCCTCCTCGAACAGCTGCGCCCTTCCGACGGCAAGCGCTTGCTCGCGGAGAATAGCTTCTGGCGGATGGGCAGGCGACATGACCACGGCGCGCTCTATCTGGTTGGCCCGGTTGTCAGTATCTCACGGCAAGGATGGGATGCAATCGGCCTGCGATATGTACAAGTCAGCGAAAACATGTCAGTTTGTTGTTTAGTGAACCCAAGACCGACGGAGAGAATGCAATGTCACCCCGGCAACCGTCTAGTCGCTCGAACGGGTGGGAAGGCGATCCGGCGCGTTTGCGGCGCATGATGACGGAACTGGGAAAGCTACGCGCTCAGCTCCTCGAATTCGAAAACAAGTTCGGTCGACACATCCATCAGACTCATCCGGCGTATGCTGCCAGTGCGCGGAACCTGCTGCACTATGTGGCCATGCGGCAGCATGACATTCGCACGCTGCAAGAAGATCTTGCCTCTTGCGGGTTGTCTTCGTTGGGCCGCGCCGAGTCGCATGTGATGGCCAGCCTCAACATTCTGCTGCGACTATTGCACGAGTTGCTTGCCGATCGAGCCGAACCGGCTGATCCCTATCAACGGGCGGTGACCAGACATGAAGGCGCGGCGCTGATTGAGACGCATACGGAATCCTTGCTGGGCGGTCGGCCGCCGCGGCGCAAAGTGCGGATCATGGTCACCATGCCTTCCGAAGCGGCCGACGACTATGAGATGGTTTACAACTTGGTCAAAGGTGGTATGGACTGCGCGCGCATCAATTGCGCCCACGACGACAAGACAATCTGGGGGAGGATGGTCAAGAATATCCGGAAGGCGCAACGGGAACTGGTCCGTCCGGTGCGGATTCTGATGGATCTAGGTGGACCGAAATTGCGCACGGGAGTGCTTGAACCCGGGCCGCGGGTGGTGCGTTGGCGACCCCGCCGTGACGTGACCGGACGAGTTGTCGCTCCGGCCCGAGTATGGCTGACACCGGCGGAACGTTCGGTTGTCCCGCCTGCTCCTGGTACCGTGGTGCCGGTTGCCGGCGGTGCTTTGGAGGTTCTCGAAGTAGGCGAGATTCTCGAGATGACCGATGCTCGCGGGCGGCGACGCAATTTGCGCGTGGTGGCGCGTGAAGCCGGGGGCTGGTGGGCGGAATCCGACCAGACGGCGTACGTCGTGCCCGGGCTGGAGTTGCGCCGCAAAGGTGGTGAGTCTGAAGACAAGGGATTGGTCGGCCGGGTGACGGACGTTCCGCCGACCGAACGGCCAATCGAACTCTTCTACGGCGATACACTGTCGCTCACGGCCGACCCGGGCCCCGGGCGACCGGCCTTGCGCGACGGCAGCGGCACGGTCGTCGAGCCGGCGCGCATTTCATGCACACTACCCGACATCTTCAACGATCTGCGGGCTGGCGAACGCATCTGGTTCGATGATGGCAAGATCGGTGGCGTGATCGAGTCGGCCACGGCACACGAGGTGCGAATTCGTATCGTTCGAGCGCGGGCGACCGGAGACAAGCTGCGCGCCGACAAGGGAATCAACTTGCCGGACAGCCATCTGCGTGTCAAAGGCCTGACCGAGCAAGACAAGGAAGACCTCAAGTTCGTCGTCAAGAATGCGGATCTGGTGGCACTGTCATTTGTGCGCACACCGGAAGACGTTCACGAATTGCAGGAACGGCTGGCCAAGCTCGGCGCCAAGAATTTGGGCATCATCCTCAAGATCGAAACCCGCCAGGCCCTGGAAGGACTGCCGGCGATTCTGCTTGCGGCCATGCGTAGTCATCCGATTGGCGTGATGATCGCCCGCGGCGATTTGGCTGTGGAATGCGGCTATGAGCGACTGGCCGAGGCGCAGGAAGAGATCTTGTGGCTGTGCGAGGCGTCGCATATTCCGGTGATCTGGGCCACGCAGGTGCTGGAGAACCTGACCAAACAGGGCCTGCCTTCGCGCGCGGAAATCACCGATGCGGCGATGAGTGTGCGCGCCGAATGCGTCATGTTGAACAAGGGGCCGTATATTCTGGAATCGTTGCGAGTACTGGAAGACATTCTGCAGCGCATGGAAGCCCATCAGCAGAAGAAAGAGACGTTGCTCGGACGTCTCGACGTCTCGGAAATTGACAAGTGATCGACGGCAGCCGATAAAGAACAAGCACCGCTTACGCAGGAACGAAAAATGAATAGCGACAAACCGTATCTGGGGAAGTTGATCGCCTTTGAAGGACTGGACGGCTCGGGTAAGTCCACCCAGGTCAATCTGCTTGAACGCTGGCTGAGCGGCCAGGGTTGCCGTGTGTTCCACAGTTCATGGGAATCCAGCGAGATCGTCAAAGACGCATTGCGGCGTGGCCGTAAACAGCAGTTGTTCACCCCAACCACCTTTAGCTTGTTGTTGGCGACGGACTTCGCCGACCGTTATGAGCACCAAATCCTGCCCATGTTGCGTGGTGGATTCATTGTGCTATGCGATCGTTACATTTTCACGTCGTTCGCGCGAGACGGCGTACGCGGTTGCGACCCGGCCTGGTTGCGGGAACTGTACGGTTTCGCGCACATGCCCGATTTGACCTTCTATCTCGATCTGCCGTTGCACACTGCGCTCGACCGCGTGTTTCGGGCGCGCGAGCAACTCGACTACTTTGAAGCGGGCATGGATCTGGGACTTTCGCAAGACATTCACGAGAGTTATCGCCTCTATCAGGGACGGGTGTTCGATCAGTACACCAGTATGATCAAGGAATTCCATTTCGCGGTGATCGACGCCACCCGTACGATCCACGAACAGCAAGAACAGTTACGCGAAATGGTCGCGGCGCATGTTGAGCTGGCCGCATTTCGCGAGAAGGGCACCAAATGAGTCCGAACCGCTGTTTCCAGAGCCCGCCGCCGGATCTCGATCTGTCGCGCCTGACTGGTCTGCTGATCGTGATCGAGGGGCCGGATTCTTCGGGACGTTCGACGCATGTTGGCTTGCTGACCAAGTGGCTCGAGCAAAAGGGCTACTCCGTTGTGCAGACTGGCCTCAAACGATCCACTCTGGTCGGGCCGGAGTTGGAAAAGGCCAAGCAAGGCAATACGCTCAGCCCGCGCACGATGTCTTTGTTTTATGCCACCGATTTCTACGACCAGATGGAAAACGAGGTAGTGCCGGCACTGGATTCAGGCGCGGTGGCGCTCGCCGATCGTTACATCTTTACGTTGATGGCGCGCGACTTGGTGCGCGGCACCGAACCGCATTGGTTGGAATCGCTCTACTCACGCGCCTTGGTGGCCGACGCCGTCTTTTATCTCAAGGTGCCGTTGGCAACTTTGGTCACGCGCGCATTGCGCGCGCACGGCCGGTTGGACTACTGGGAATCGGGCATGGATCTTGGCCTGTCGCGTGACTGGTTCGACAGCTTTTCACGCTATCAGCGGCGCCTGAACGAAGAGTTCATGAAGCTGCACGAGCGGTTCAACTTCGAAATCATCAACGCCAATCGCTCCGCCAAGGCGATTCAAAACGATCTGCGCGAACGGGTCGAAAAGTTGTTGGAACGAGTGCGGCCGGGGCAGCCGTCAGCGTGATTGCTCCCACTGCTTGATCAACGCATTCAGGGCGTTCTCGTCAAGCGGCGCGAAGCCGATGATCTCGAAGGTCTGACATACCGGCGCGCCTGATGCGCTGGTGCATAGACTCGAACAAGCCTGCTGCATGAGCGGAATATCCGCCGCGGCCACATTATCGCCGACCGCCATCATGCCGATGTTCGGAATCGGTGCCGAAGTGTAAGCCACGGCCAGCGAACCGACAAACGGCAGAGCAGCCATGGCCCGGCGTTCGTTGGCGTCAATCACCGCGGCATAGACTTCGCCCGTGCTGACCTTGCGCAACGCCGATAGACCCGACATCGCCTGGATGGTGACGTCCGTGCCCAGCCGCAGTTTGTTGCCCAGCACAATGCGTTGCACGAATTCCGGTTCGGCCAACGGCGCGCCGGCCAACGTCTTGCCGCGCAGACTGTCCAACCCCGCCGGAGCCCCCGACTTCACGATGATCGAATAGCGGCTGGTGGCGCCGTCGCGCAACACGACCTGGTTGAGCGGGCGGAGTTTTAGTTCTTGGCGGTACTTCAGAAAGAAGCCCGGACTGGCGAAGGCGAAGCCCGGTTTGCTCTGTTTGATGAAGGCCAGGCCGGGGTCCGCCGCGTTGAAGAAACGGGCGCTGACGCTGTTGATCGGCCAACCGGCCGATTGTGCGATGGCCTGGATCAGTTTGGTCACTTGCGTCTGCGTGTCTTGGGTGACCACCGGTCCGCCCGGACGGATGACTACCACGTCACGCTGGCCGGCCCAAACGGCGAATGAGCAGGCGAGAACAAGGAAAAACACGAGCCTGATTTTGGTCGTCCGGCGCATGAATACCTCCGTCGGCAAACAAGCCGGCGGATGTTCGTATTTCTGGGAGGCAGGGTCAAGATGGCCTGGGTCTACTCCGGGTTGTTGGCGCGAAGTTCGTCGATTTGTTTGCGCCATACCGACGCGGCGGTGCCCCAATCACGGGTTTTCAAGGCATCTTCCGCGTGGCGCAAGGTGACCCGCGCTTCGTCGACACGTCCCAATGCGAAGTAGGCTTCGGCGAGATATATGTGATTGTCGGGACGGTAGGGGAATTGGGTGGCGGCTTTCTCCAGCATTTCGGCGCCGGCTTCGGGGTCGCCAATGCTCAGCGGCCAGGCCGGGGCCCGGACCAGCAAAGCGCCCAATGCCCGCCAGGCGGCGCCGTCGTCGTAGGCCGTGTTCAGCTCGATGGCGCGCGTCAGGTGCTTCTGCACTTCCGGTACGGCAGAGAGACGCGGCACCGCCTGCTCGCGCAATTGATAACCCATCAGAGCGCCAACCAGAAAGTGATACTCCCCACGCTGGTCATTCTTGGCCAGGGCAGCTTCCGCGTGTTGTAGACCGGCACGAATCAGATAGGCGCGATCACAACAATCGCCGCCAAATTCAAGCAGCCACAACGCAGAGCGAGCCATGTAGAAGTTGGCGGTTTCGTCGGTGCCGTCATATTCAAGCGCCCGTTCCGCCAGGCTCAAAGAAGTGCGAACTGTCTCCACCGGACCGGCCGGAGAATAGGCTTCCGCGGAAGCGGTGAGAGCTTCGATCATCAATTGCTGAACGGCGCCGGTCTGGTTAGTAGGCGGCGCCGGTGGTCCTACCGCTGCCGTTCGAGGTGCGGTAGCGCAGGTTGAGCACAACACCGCCGACAGCAGCAACACACCAAGTCGAAAGAAACGCCGCATGTGATCAACCTCCAGAACTGTCAAACAGGGCCAAGTATCGTTTGAGCCCAACGACCACGAAATGCTACTTGCGCAAGGGGTAGAACAGGAACGCGATTAACGCAAGGAAGGTCAACACGCCGGCCGCGACGGCGGATAGTTGAATGCCCATCGGTTCCTGGGTTGTGTTGCCGAAATTGGTGAACAGTGAGCCCATGATCCAGGGCGCCAGGCCGACCGGCAACTTGCCGATGAGACTTTCCATGCCGTTGTACATCGCTTCGCGACGGTAGCCGGTGCGTTGCTCGTCGAAGTCCATCACGTCGGCCAGCAACGTGCGTGGAACAACGAGGAAGACCGAAACGAACGGCGCCGACATCAGTAGAATGACGATCATCAAGGTCAGCGGTGAAAGGCCAATGTTGTAACGGGCGAAAAACAGTAGGCTGATCACCACGGCCAGGCCGCCGCAGCAAACCAGATAAAGCGTGCGCCGCGGCACTTTGTTGACCAAGATGTTGACCACCGGCAACAACAGCATCGCCAATACCATCAGGCCGCCAAGCAGCGCGCTGGTGACGACCTCGGAACCACCGGCGAGAACCTTCACCTGGTAGGGCATCATGGCGATGATCATGGTGGTGGAGGTGTTCACCAATGCCACCGAAATTAGATAGGGCAGGAAGGCCGGGTTCTTCAGGGTTTCCAAACCGGAACGGACGAAACTGAACGGCACTTCTTTTTTTTCTGAATGAGGATGCTCTCGGATCCACAACATTGTGGGTAAAAAGGCTAGGATCGTCAGCGCCGCGGCCGCCAGCGCCGTCACCCGGTAGCCATTCATTTCGATGCCAAACACCGTGCTTTGCGGAATGCCGGTGATCAGCGGGCCGATCGCGAGGCCGAGCAACATGCCAACACCCTGTGTGACCGACATTAGCGAACTGACGGACATGCGGCCTTTCACCGACTGCCAGATTTCCGGCATGACGGCCAGATAAGGGTTCACTGCGGCCGTAAACGACAAAAAATAGATCAGGACAGTCGCGGTTAGCCAGACTGCGTTGCCGGTACCCGCGCCGCGATGAGGTGGAAACCACATTAATACGAAAGAGAGGGCGATCACAGGCGTGCCGAAGAGGATGTACGGCATGCGTCGGCCCCAGCGCGAGCGGGTGCGATCGGAGAGGAAACCAACCGTCGGGTCCGCAATCGCCGAGGGGATGTTCAAGATGAACATCAAGAAGCCAAACGTCTCGGGCGAGAGGAAGGGGATCAAACCGGCGTCAGGGGGCGGGCAGTAGTAGTACATCAACCACGCGCCCATCAGCCCACTGAGCAGACCGGCCGGAAAGAAACCCATGGCGTAGGCCAGTTGGCGGCCGAAACCGGGTTCGGCGTGTTCTGCGAGGTTGGGGACCGACTCGGTCATGTGTGCCTCAGTTCGAAAAAGGTGGGATAGATTCGCTCATGTAACTTGTTCACTTCGTTGCCGTCAAGTTGAGCGGGATTCGGCTGCGTCAGGGGAGGGGTGCTGGCCGCTCGTAGACATAGAGCAAGCCGGGTCCGCCGGTTGGATCAGACCAGCGGATTGTTTCGCGCAAAACCCGTGGCGGCGCCATTTCGTGGAAGACCACGTCAAAGCGGATCGGCGCCCACGGGCACAGTTCGACCACATAGCCGCTATTCAATTCGTTGGGTTGCAGTATCGATGGCCGGTTGGCCAGACACTCGGGATAGTTGTGCCAGCCGAACCAGGAGTAGCCGCCGTCCACCGCCAAGGGAACAACGTGCTGGTTGGCCACCACGCGATCCGCCTCCGCCCATTGCGCGGCGACACCGTTGCGGTATTGGGTCACGCGTAGAACGCCAAAGGCCAACATGGCCACAAGCAACGCGACCGCGAAGGCTTTAGCGAGACCGTGGAGCGGAGGAGAGTTGGCGGTTGTTTCTCTTGAGAGGGCAAGAAGGAAGATCCACGGGATGAACACTAGGAAGTAGCGATCCATGAAAAGCAGAATCGGTACCAACGGGAGAAGCTGTGACAGGGTCGCCAACGCGAGTAGCCCGGAAGTGCCGGAACTTGCCCCCTGACCATCGGACAGGCGCCCAACGAGCGAGGCGATCAAAACAAAACTCGACATCAGGCCGAACGACGTCAGCAGCACGAGAATCGCCGGCGTCTGGAGCGGTGGCCATTCTCGCAGCACGGAACTGGTGAAGGGAAACCATTCGGATCGCTGCCAAAGCCAATAGACCGCGGAACAAGCCGTTGTCGTAAATGCGATCAGCAGGGCAATGGTCTTGGTGCGCCGTGTTGCCTGGAACGGATGGAAGACGGCAAGCAAAGGCAGGCCATAGACGCCGAGCGAAAGCAGCACGACCGCAGTGCGGGCCGGACCATCGGTTAACCAGACTGTCGGGTCGACCAGACGGCTGATGAATTCCGCGTTCTTGCGCACTATGGTTGTTCGGACCGGGTGGATGAAAGGCAGTGCCAGTTCGAATAACACAAAGGATAGAGCGGGGATTCCTGTCGCAAAGGCGAGGGAACGCCATCGGATCTGTCCTTTGCGGCGCCAGAGGAATAAAAGTACGACGATTGCGCCGGCGAGAAACACGCCGTGGATTTTGTTCCAGATCGACCCGGCGATACACAGCGAGCCGATCACGAGATCGAGGTCGCGACGTTGGCGCAGAAAGCGCAACACGAACGCAATGCCGGCCCAGGCGGGTAATAGATACCAGAAGTCCGACTGGAAGGTAAACATAGTGACGAAGAACGGCGGACTGGCGGCCGTGGTCGCCGTTACCGCCAAAGCGTATGCCGGG
>CAZEDX010000058.1:0-263 GCA_964511015.1 uncultured bacterium
CAACTGCAAGACCAGGCTGCCGTCGACGGCGCGTCCTGCGCCGCCGACGGTGGCGAACAGGCCCGGGACACCGCTGCCTGGTTAGGCATCGAACACCACATGTTGGATGCCCGCGCGGAATTCGAACGGATCGTGCTCCGCTACAGTTGGGACGAATACGCGCGCGGCCGCACGCCGAACCCGTGTGTGGTTTGTAACAAACAGATCAAGTTCGGCTTGCTGTTGGACCATGCACGGTCACTCGGCGCCGACCGGATCGCCAC
>CAZEDX010000058.1:273-26892 GCA_964511015.1 uncultured bacterium
GGACACTACGCGCGTGTTGTCGCCGGCGAAAACGGGCCAGAGCTTTGGCGCGGTGTGGACCGGCGCAAAGACCAATCGTACTTTCTGTTCGCCTTGCACAACGAGCAGCTTGCCGCCACGCTCTTCCCGCTGGGCGGAATGACCAAGACACAGGTGCGGGAGACGGCGCGCCGGCTGGGCGTGCCCAATGCGGAGCGTGCCGAAAGCCAGGACGCCTGCTTCCTTGCCGAAGGCGAAGGCTATGCCGAGTTGTTGCGACAGCACTTTATGGCGCCGGCGCGGCCGGGCGCGGTCGTCGACACCGCGGGCCAGCCACTCGGCAAACACGCCGGAATACACCTCTATACCATTGGCCAGCGGCGCGGCTTGGGCATCGCGCTTGGGCGACGCGCCTGGGTGGCAAGCATCAATCCGGTAAGCGCACAGGTTGTGCTGGCCGACGACGAAAGCACCTTGCTGGCGCCGGGGCTGGTCGCTACCGACGTGGTATGGCATGGTCATGTCGAACCAGGCCAGTCGTGCATGGTGCAAATCCGCTACCGCCATCCGCCGGTTCCGGCGGCGGTGGAGCCGCTGTCCGGCGGCCGGGCGCGGGTTCGTTTTGCCCAACCGGTCAAAGCGGCCACGCCCGGCCAAGCGGTGGTCTTCTACAACGGCGAACGCGTGCTCGGTGGGGGCTGGATCGAACGGACGGAGGAGGCCGCGGAATGACAAACGACGCCAAACGGTATCAGCGGCATTTGGTCATGCCGGAGGTCGGGCCGACAGGCCAGGCGCGCCTGGCGCAAGCGGCGGTGCTGGTGATCGGCGTCGGCGGACTAGGCGGTTACCACGCTGAACTGCTCGTGCGCGCCGGCATTGGCCGCGTGCGACTCGCTGACCGCGACCGGGTCGACTGGTCCAATCTACCTCGGCAGATCCAATTCGACGAACGCGACGCGGCGGCCCAGGCACTCAAAGCGGAACGCGCCGCGGAACGATTGCGCGCCATCAACCACGCGGTGACGATCGAACCCCACGCCGTCGCCGTGGGTCCGGACAACATCGAGGCGCTACTGAACGGTATCGACCTGGTGCTCGACGCAACGGACAATTTCGAAACGCGGCACCTGATCAACGACGCGTGCGTCAAACTGGGAAAACCGTGGGTGTACGGCGGCATCATCGGCACCAGCGGCATGGTCATGCTGGTGCAGCCGGGTGATGGCCCCTGTTTACGCTGCCTGATGCCCGAACCTCCCACCCCGGACGCGGTGCCGACAGCGGAAACCGCCGGCGTATTAAATTCCGCCGTCGCCGTCGTCGCCGCATGGCAGGTCACCGCTGCCTTGCGCACGCTGATCGGTCCGGCGCCAGAAGAATACCAATTGGTTTCGCTTGATCCGTGGCACAACACCTGCCGCCCGTTGAAGGTCAAGCGAGCGCCGCACTGCCCCTGCTGTGTCGAACACCGCTTCGACTATCTGGAACGACGCTAGGCTGATTACCGCTTGGGTTTGCGATAGATGATGTCGCGCTTCAAGATGTAGGCATTGTAGGCGTTTAGGTCGCGCCCGAAGTTGCGCAATTCACGCAGACGCGGGTCTGGCGGCGGCATTTGCGTGATGGTATCGCGCATCAAATCGCCTTTGTAATGGAAGCAATACATCTCACCGGGCCGCGCGTTTTTCTTGCGTTTCGGCCCATAGAATTTCTGCTCGACAAACTCGCCGGTTGAATCGTAGCAGTAGTCGTTGCCGCGCCGGATGTTCCACTGATCGTCATGGATCATCAGGACGTGGCGCGGTTGACCGGTATCGCCGGTTAACAGGCTGCGACCGGCGAAGCCGTTGGGCACTTCCAGCCCCAATAGGTCTAGGATGGTGGGCGGAATGTCGACCTGACTGCCAAGCGTGCGGTTGACGCCGGGTTGCACCATGCCGTTCGGCGTATAGATGAGCAGCGGCACGCGGAAATAGATTTCCAATTTCTTGGTCATGTCGTTCGATACTTCTTCGGGGAAGCGCCAGATGCCGTGGTCGCCAACCACCACCAGCAATGTGTCTTGGAACCACGGCTTCTTCTCGATTTCCTCCATCAGTTTGCCGAAGGCGAAATCGGTATAGAAGATGCCACGCGCCAGATTGCGGTAGTCCCCGTCCGGCAGCGGCAGCGGGAAGACGTTGTCGGTGGGATACGATTGCTTGAACGGGAAATGGTTCGACAATGAAAGCAGCTCGGCGAAAAACGGCTTCTTCGACTCATCGAGCACGTCCAACGAATGCTTGTAGTGGTCTTCGTCGGAAGGGCCCCAACCGATATCGAGGTGGGGAATGGAATCGAAGTCCAAAATGTCGTGCACCTCGCGCGTGCCGTGATTACGGAAGAAGGTACGCGCGTTGGCGTAGTTGCCCTTGTACGACTTGAGCAACAGCGTGTGATAGCCCCGTTCGAGGAATAGGTCGGGCAGGCAACTGGCGTGGATTCTCGGGTGTTTGGTGAAGATCGAGCCACCGGCCACGCGTTCGTAGAGCGAGCAGAAGATGGCCGCCTCCGCCCGTTGCGTCTGGTGTGCCGAGGCGTAGAACGGATCGAACACCAGCGACTTGGCGCCCAGTTTGTCAAGGTTCGGTGTCAGCGAATGTTTTGCGCCATAGAGCCCCATCTCGTAACTGCGCACCGATTCGAGCACCACCACCAGCACATTCATCTTGCGGAATTCGCGTTCGGGGCGGCCGTCGCGGGGGATCTTGCGCAGGCGCGAGGTCTTGCCGCGATCGTACTGATAGAGGTTTTCGTCGGTCGGGTAGTACTTGCCTATGCGTTTGTCGACGCGGCGAATGGCCGGATTGCCGAAGATCCGCTCGCCGACACCCGAAATGGCGGCGTCGCGCAACAGATACATCAACGGTTGGTTCTGGGAGCGCAGCAAAGGGTGGGCCGCCTCGATTTCGAACACGGTTTCGCCGACCACCAACAGTCCGAGCAACACTAGCGCCATCCGCCCGCGCCGCACGAATTTCGCCCCGTGCAGGCTCAGCAGAAGCAGGCCGACCGGCACCAGCAGGCCGATAAAAACGTCCGTCACGGTGAACAGGTGAGCAAAGCTGGAGCCCAGACCCGCCGCGTCGCGCCATTGATAAAGAACATCCGCCGTCGGCCAGGCGCCATAGAAGCGCACATAGAACACGAAGCCGACGTTAAGGACGGCAAAGTACGCGATCAGCAGAATGGCCAGCGGAATGCGCAGCCACAGCCGCCGTGGAACAATGACGATCAGCAGCGAGGTCAGCAGCACACAGGAAACCAGATCCAAGGCCTGCAGCCAGTGGAATTCGTCGTCGAGATTCAGCCGGGCGTAGAGCGCCGTGACCAAGCCAAAGGAAGCCACTGCAACGATGGCGGCGATGGTACGCGCTGGCTCCTTTTCCGGAAACCGCAGAACGCGGATGATCGATCCTGGCTCGGTCATTTGGCGAACGAGGTCCTTTCCACAAACCGGGACCGAAAAAGGGTCCCGAAAGAGACAGCACATTGTTGGAAAAACTTGCTTGATGTCAACCGTGATTGCAGCCTGGACACAATTCCTATGCCAATGCCGGAGTCGGCCAGAACACGCCTGCCAAGTTCTAACCATGAACATTGCAATGTGCGCGATTCTATGCGAAAAATCGGGCGCTGAACTGGGTTTTCCCGTCGGCGGCTTGGTGTGACGAAAGGAGTACCGACTTGAAGTGCAAGATGCTGTTGTTGGCGCTGTTGGTGTTGGCTGTCGCCGCGCCGGCCTTGGCCAGGCCGGTCTATACCGTCGACGATCTGCTCGTGCGGGTAGACACTCGCACTCCGGAAGATCGTGCGGTGATCAACGAGATGGGGCTCGACATCCTGACTGTCGATATCGAAA
Organism: uncultured bacterium; assembly: GCA_964511015.1. GTDB lineage: Bacteria > Lernaellota > Lernaellaia > Lernaellales > Lernaellaceae > FEN-1099. Next base: position 4,157 of record CAZEDX010000058.1, read on the forward strand.
CTGGCGCCGTGTTGGTGCGCCTGCCGGCCGACCAATTGAACGATCTGCTGACCATTCCCTACCGGACCGACATGATCGAAGTGCTCGGCATGCCGTCGGGCTACGAGCAATACCACGACTACGCCGAGCAGAAGGCCTTGCTCGACGAACTGCACGTGCAGTATCCGGATCTGACCAAGGTCTTCTCACTCGGCCAATCCGTAGAAGGCCGCGAACTGTGGGCGATCAAGATCAGCAACAATCCGGAAGTCGACGACGCAGACAAGCCGGCGTTCTTCTTGTTCGCGCAGCATCATGCGCGCGAGATCCTGCCGCCGGAAATCGCCTTGTACACCGCGCAGAAGCTGCTGGAATCGTACGGTGTGAACGATCAAACCACGGCTTACGTCGACGAACGTGAAATCTATATCGTGCCGACCGTGAACCCGGACGGCGCCGAATACGACCAGCAAGGCACCTTCAAGTTCTGGCGCAAGACGCGCCAGGTCAACGAAGGGTCGAGCTGCAAGGGTATCGACCTGAACCGCAACTACGGTTTCGAGTGGGTCGGCCCCGGCTCAAGTCCCTCGCCTTGTTCGGAAACCTACCGCGGAGCCGCGCCCTTCTCGGCGCCAGAGGCGGCGGCATTGCGCGACTTCATCAACGCGCACAGCAATATCACCATTGCCATCAGCCTGCACTCGTACGCCCGGTTGGTGCTGTATCCGTGGGGCTATACCTACCAGAAGATCGAGGACCAACTCGACTACCAGACGCACAAGCAATTGGCCGAGGCGATGGCTGCGTTCAATAAGTACACCCCGATGCAGTCGTCGGGCCTGTATCCGGTCAACGGCGACTCGGACGACTGGGAATATGGCAAGAAGGGCATCATTGCGTTCACCTTCGAGGTGGAACCCAGCCAGCTCAATCCCATTGGTTTCTATCCGCAGCCCTCGATCATCGAGGGCGCGTGTCAGCGCAACTACCAGGCGATCCTGCTTTCGATCGGCTTGTCCAACCAGCCGTCGCTCGTGCTCTCGTCCGACCTGTGGCGCCTCGAAGCGACCTTGAACGGCACCGCGGCGACGATCCACTGGAACTCGATCATCGAGACCAAAGCCAAGGGTTGGAACGTGCTGCGATCCGAAGGCAGCAGTGAGAACTACGTTCAGGTCAACGACCAGCTCATTCCGGCCGGCCAGGACGACTACGTATTCGTCGACCAGGGTCTGGCCGAAGGCACCACTTACAACTACCTGGTCGAATTCGTCTCGAACAACAACGCGCTGAATCAGCAGTTCGGCCCGGTCAGCGTCGACACCGCCGGCGGCGATGACGATGATACCGTTGATGACGACGTCACCGACGACGACGCAACCGATGACGATACCGCCGTCGACGATGGCGACGACGATGACGACGAGGGCGGCTGCGGCTGCTAGCGGCATTTTGCCAACTGATCCCCAAGGCCAAGGTTCGCCGTGGCCTTTTGTTTACCTTGGGGTGGCTTTTGTGGTATCTACCTAATCACCATTTTCCGGAGGGCCCCAAATGAGAAAGACTTGGTATATGTGGTTGGTGTTGTTCTTGTTTTCTTTAACGGCGTTGGTCGCCTGCAGCAGCGGCGATGACGATGACGACAGTGTGAGCGATGACGACGCCGGCGATGACGATGCGGGCGACGACGATGCGGGCGACGACGATGCCGGCGACGACGATGCCGGCGACGATGATGCCAGTGACGACGACGCGGGTGACGACGATACCGGCGACGATGATTGGTCCGACCTCTTCCCGCCGCCGACCGGCCCGCTGGGCACCTATCGCCTATACATCAACGAGGAAGAAACCGATTTCGATGACATTCCCGCCACGGTCGCAAACGAAGACTCGACCACCTTCCCGGGCGAGACCTATTCCGTGATCGAACTCGGCGATCTGGACACCGCGACCAACGGCCAGCGGACGTGGTTCGACCTGTCCACCGAATTGCAGGCCGGCATCCGGCGCAGCGAGATTTTCGAGGTCGCCAAAGACGACCCGTCCTTTAGCATCACTTTCGATCCGGCGATCGTGATCGAATTCAGCCAGCCGGTCGGTGAAACCCGCACGCATACCACCACCGGCACGTGGGACTTCGGCGGCGCCACCGTGGAATCCGACTTCGAAGCGGCCGCGACGGTGGTCGACGACAACGCCACCATCGAAGTGCCGTTCGGTGAGGTCACCGGCTGCCTGCATGTCGCACTGACCGTCACCGAGATCGACGGCGAAGGCAACGAGTTCCCGATCGACTCGAACTTCTACATCCACCCGGCCTACGGATTCGTGCGCGTCGAGATGATCCCCGGCTTCTTCTCGGCCGAACTGGTGGACGTGCCATAACCACCACTTCTTTTGCCAACCCAGGGCCGCGGTGCGCCGCGGCCTTATTTATGTCGTCGCCTGATAACCTCCCCCTTGCCTGCCGTGTCGAATTGTCAAAAAACAGAAAGCGGCAGGCAGGAGTGGGTTATGAACAAGAATTGGCTGTTATTGACGGCGATGTGGTGTCTTGTTCTGGGTTCGTTGTCCGCTTGTGATATGGGTGGAGACGAGGACGAGAGTGACGACGACACCTACGATGACAACCCCTTTGACGAAGACGATCAACACGGCGACGACGACGGGCCTTACGTCGACGATGACACCTTCTATTTCAACGGCCAGCACGAGATAGAATCACCATACCCCTTGTTGGTCATCGGCAAGGACCGGCACGACGTCATCACGTCTTGGCAGTGGGACGAAACCTCCTGGGTCGAAAAGCCGATCCCCGCCAGCAAGGTGGACTTGCAGTATTTCGGCCCGACTTTTTTCCTAAATGGAGAGCAAGGCTACGGCGTCTGGAACTACCGGCAAGCGTACGGGGGCTGGTACATGTTCATCAATGTCACCGCCGGCCATCAATGGCTGACCTTCACCTGGGAAGACGGCTGGCTGCTGGACACTCAGCGCCCGCCCACCGCCGACAATCATCAGGTCAATATCGTCTTCGCCCCGGAGGAAAACGATTTCTGGGCCACGTCGGAGTACGACTTGATTATTGGGCACTTATCGGTCGGTGCCGCACCTCTCGAGCTTCAGCCGGGCTTGTTTCACTACGAGGGCGACAATACGCCGGTGGAGGCGTTTGACCGCCGGGTGTTCGCCTTCTATGCGGTCGCGCCGGATGCCGCGTTGGCCGCCACCCGGTTCAGCCTGTGGAGCTACGACGGGGTAGAGTGGACGGAACTGTCCTACCCGGCCGCAATGCGCGGCGGCTACTTCGCCTGGCTGTGGCTGGAGAATGCGGCCAACGGCATTGCGCTCTGGGAGCGAGACGATGCGCAGAAAGGCCAGCGACGCGTGGCCGTTCTCCAAGACGGCGAATGGTCGTTCCTTGCGGCGCCTCCGGGTTGCGAGGACGTGAGACCGCGCCTCCTGGCGGTGGCGAACGACCTGGTTGTCGCCACCGATCCGGATGCGCATGCCATGTTCTGGGAACGCCGGAACGGTACCTGGTCATGCCGCGATCTGACCACCGATCTTCCGCGAGCTCCTCTCATCGAACCGAAAGCCTTGGCCGATGGAAACGTGCTGTTCATTTCGAAGCCGCGCTACTGCAGCAACAGACTCATCGTGGTCGGTGACTCCCTCGAAGGCGAAATCATCTGGCCGGACGATTTAAAGGAATTGATCGATGTGGTCGTCTTGGGTCCGGCCGCGCCCGCGTACTATTTCGACTACGAGGTGGATCCCAATCCGGTCGCGTTGATGCAGTAGCCTAACCGCGGGCGCTCGTCGGGTATGCTATTCGCGGAGCGCGTCGCGGATCTTGCGGGCCAGTTCCGGCGGCGTATAAGGCTTGCCGATGAAGTGCAACCCTTCTTCGACCACCCCATGGTGGGCCACTACATTCTCGGTGTAGCCGGAGGTGTACAGCACCTTCGTTTCGGGGTGGATGGGCTTTAATTGCTCGGCCAACTGGCGGCCGTTCATGCCCGGCATCACTACGTCGGTCAAGAGCAGGTCGATGCGTTCGGCGAAATCCTTGGCCAGCGCCAACGCTTCCACGCCATCGGCCGCTTGCAGCACCCGGTATCCGAGCCGATTGAGCAACCGATTCGCCAGATTTCTCACGGTTGCCTCGTCTTCCACCACCAGAATCGTTTCGTGGCCGCCAACCAATTGGCTGCCCGTGTGATTGAACGCTGTACTCTCGGCCGCTTCTTCCAGCCGAGGCAGGTAGATCTTGAACGTGGTGCCGTGCCCCAGTTCGGAATACACCTGCACCGAACCGCCGGCCTGTCGAACGGCACCGTAAATGGTGGCCAGGCCCAGACCGGTGCCGTGCCCTTTCGGTTTGGTGGTGAAGAACGGTTCGAACAGGTGCCGCTTGACCTCTTCACTCATGCCGACACCCGTATCGCTAACCGCCAACATGACGTGCCAGCCGGGTGTTGCGTCGGCGTGATGGCGGCAGTATTCGTTGTCCAGCAACACTGCGGACGTTTCGATGATCAGCTCGCCGCCGTTAGGCATGGCGTCGCGCGCATTGACCACCAGATTGACAATGATCTGTTCGAACTGGCCCGGGTCGATGCGCACCGAACCCAGTGCCTCTCCCGGAATCGTGTTCAACACGATATCCTCACCGATAAGCCGCACCAACATCTTGTGGAGGCCGGCGATCATTTCATTCAGATCGACCACTTTTGGTTCGATGATCTGTTTGCGCGAAAACGCCAATAACTGCCGGGTCAGCTCGCTGGCGCGTTGCGCGGCGATCTGAATCTCCTCCAACGTGGCTGCCAATGGATCGCCAGGAGTCAAGTCCAGCAACGCCAGCGACACATTGCCCGTGATGCCGGTCAACAGGTTGTTGAAGTCGTGCGCCACGCCGCCGGCCAGTCGACCGACCGCCTCCATCTTCATGGCCTGCTGCAGTTGCACTTCGAGTTGCGCCTTCTCCGCCTCGGCCGCTTTTCGCTCGGTGATGTCGCGCGCAGCGGCAAACATCACATTGTCGCTGGGATAGGCCCGCCACTCGATCCATCGATAGGAACCGTCCTTGCACTGGCATCGGTTGACGAAATTGACCACCGGAGTGTGGTCACCGAGCTTGGCCAGCACCTGCTTCGTTGCTGCCAGGTCGTCTGGATGAACCAGGTCCAAGGCCTGCCGCCCTTCCAGCTCGGCGATGGAATAGCCGAAGGTGGACTCCCACTGGCGGTTCACGCGCCGCAGCACACCATTGAAGTCGGCAATGCAGAACAAATCCAACGCGGTCGAGAAGTAGCGTTCCAGTTCCTCGGTTCGCTCCTTCAATTGCTCTTCCGCTTGGCGTCGAGTGGCCAGCATCTTGTTGGCCGACTCGCCCAACACCACCAACTCATTCCAAATCAAATCGGTCGTATCGATCGGCGTATCGTCTTTCTCCATCCGTTGGATAAACGAGGTCAGCATATTGAAACGGCGGCTAAAATGGCGAGAGAACATGAACGACAAGCCCAAAATGGCGGCCAACATGACCACCAAGAGGGCGCCCATGATCAACATTTTTCGTTCGGCGTTGCGCCACGTTTGCCTTTGGATTTTGGCGATCTCCGTTTCGACCTCGTCAGCGTAAACCCCCGCACCGATCATCCATTGCCACGGCAGGTAACCTCGCAGAAACGAGATCTTTGGCGAAATCTTCTTGGTTGTCGGCTTTTCCCAATGGTAGTTGATGAAATCCCCGACTGGGTTTTCTACCGCCGCGCGTTCCAGTTGGATCACTTTCACGCCGTACGGGTCGGTCATCTCCCACATGTCTTTACCGATCAGGTTCGGCTGCACGCCGTTCATCAGGGTCACGCCCTGATAGCTGACGACAAAGATGTAACCGTCGCGGCCAAAACGGATCTTGCCGATCTGCGCCAAAAGTTCGCGCTTGATGTCGTTCTCGACATCGTCGAGATACTCGCCGGTGCCGATGAAACAATCGAAAGGCGCGAAGTATTTGACAAAGGCGACTTTCATAAATTCGGCGCCCGACCGATTGGGCTTGGTCCACAAATAGCGGTAGAACCCTTCGCCGTCTTTTTTCACCAACTCGATCATCTCGCCGACCACCCGGGCTTCGCGCTGCTCGCTCGAAGCCAACATATTCCGCCCTTCGATCTCCGGGTGATCGCCGTTCAGCAGTTCGAACCCCGCCATGGACACCGCGAAGTAGTAACCCCGCCCGGAATTAAAGCGGATCGGCCGAAGCGCGTCCCACACCACCTGGCGCAATTGACTCGCGCTCATTCGCCCCTGGTAGCGGTCGTATAGACCCTGTGCGATGGTAATTGCTTCGTTCGTGCGCATTTTGATCGAAGCCCGAAGCCGCTCCTCGGTCTGCGAATGGTGGTAGGTCACCAGCGAAAAAACCTTCTCCACCTCGTTCTTAATCATCGATTTTTGGTCGTTAACGTATGTCTGACGGAGCTTGGCGGATTCCTTCTTGAACATGAGGTAGTCGCGAATGATCAGGGTCGCGCCCAAGCTGACCAACGTGACGATCGAAACCACCGCCATGCTCCAGAAAAAGAGCCGGCCTATCGTCGGTTTGTAACTTGATTTTTTCATATCGAACCGAAACACCCCAAACCATGCGCATATGTTATGTTATTTTTTTTCACAAACGGTCAGCCCCCATACTACTTTGAAGTCTACTTTCAATGATTCAAACATGGTCAGCGGCGGTAGAACCTGTCGAACTCTCAACCTTCGCTAAATCAGTTCACCATTGCTGCCATGCAAGGTCAAGAGCGCATATCGACCAACATTGGATGATAGCTCGCCGACTCTGCCGGCGAGACCCGCCGTTCGCCGGTAACACCTTCTCCATAGACAGTAACACAACGCACACGAACAAATACGCTTTCTCCACTGCGCTCCTGGAAGCACTCAGGCACAAATGAGATGTGCCGGGTCGGCGATTGGAGGAGCGGATGAACGGTATCACCTGGTTTCTGATCGTACGCTTTTTCGCCTGCCTGACCGGCATCTCCGCCTGTGCCGGCAACGACGACGGCGGCAACGCCACGTCCGATGACGACGCTACGAAACCGATTCGCGTAGCCTGCGACGGCGACAGCATCACCGAAATCAGCGAATACCCGGCCGGTCTGCAATCGCTGCTGGGCAACGGCTGTCTCGTCGGCAACTTCGGCCACCGTGGCGCCGTGGTTGCCGAGCACTTTAGCGACAAGACCTACTTGCATCAAGACGAATTCAACGAAGCCGTCGCGTTTCTGCCATAGGTGGTGATCATCTCGCTCGGCACGAACGATACCGATAAAGATCTCGTGCCTTCGACAAATTCATCGGCGACGATACCTATCTATTCGAGGCCTTCAGCTCGTTCGACAGTGCGCCGATCATCTGGCCGGTGATTCCGCCGCCGATTTTCGAGAACACCCTGGGGCGGACCGACACCAATCTGGTGACCTACGTCATTCAGGAAATCGAAGAGGTCGCCACATCTCTGAGCCTGACCACCATCGATCTGCACACGCCGCTGGCCGGCCGCGACGACTATTTCTCCGACGGCCTGCACCCCATCGTTGGCCATTGCGGAGATCATCTACTCAGCACTGGTGGAATAGAAACAGGGAAGCGATCGGTTACCGCGCGATCAGATTCCGCGGCTGGAAATCGACCAGCGTATTCATCGTGCGCGGATTGGTCAGGCCGTCGTCGCGGCCGTCGAAGCGCAACCAGATGTGCGGGGCCGACTTCGTGTACCACATGAACATCTTCGGCGCGACCATGCCCAGCGCGCCGGCCGGCTTCAGTTGCAGCTTGTAAGTGTCGATTATGCCGAACGCCGTCTTCAGCTTCTCTTCGCCGAGATGGATAATCACGCCCTCCAGCGTGCTGCCGTCGGTCATGATAATCTGGCCCTTGATCTGCGTGCCCTTCCCCTTCTCGAACGGGAACGAGCGCAGCACGAAATTCAGCGCGTCGCCGGCAATGGCGCCCGTGGCGATCTTGATCGTCTTGGCTTCCTTCTTGCCGGTGGCGTTGTCGACATAGGTGTACCGCGCGACGCGGCCGGCCCAGTCGTAGTCTAGCTGCCAGCTCATGCGTTCGGCGCCGGTCGACTTCTTCGCCCAATTGATGGTGCGGACGCCTTCGGCGGTCCATTCCATCAGCGCCTGCTCGGTCCAGTCGATGCGCGCCGCGCCCTGCAGGTTGTTGTCGCCGGTGAGCTGGTACTCTAGAAACGTGCGACCGCCGCGGGCTACGCGTTTGCAAGTCCAGCGCACGTTGTACAGCGTCTTTCCCGATTCGATGTACTGGATGCGCTGTACGCCGGTTTCCTGTTCCGCGAACGGAGGGGTTGAAAGCTGTGCGTATGCCATGCCCAGCATTGAAACAGAAACCGCCACGGCCAGCAACCACCACCTGGTCTTCATGTTCACCTCGCTTGCCGAGTTTATGGCGATTATAGTCGAAAATCGCCTGCTTGTTGCCTTTATGTCGCGGCCAACATAGCATGGGCGCACATGAAGGAAGCTGCCCTCCAACTGCTGAATCTACGCCACCGTTTTGGTTCGCAGCCGGTACTGCGCGGTGTCGAACTGACCTTGCGCGAAGGCGAGTTGCTGGCGCTGGTCGGGCCGTCGGGCAGCGGCAAGAGCACGGTGTTGCATCTGATCGCCGGCTTGCTCGCGCCGGACGAAGGCGAGATCCGTCTGCTCGGTCGGCCGCTGGCCGGGGTGCGGCCGGGCGATCGCGACGTCGCGCTGGTGTTCCAGAACGGCGCGCTCTACCCCCATCTCACCGTGGCCGAAAACCTTGCCTTTCCCATTCGCGCGCGCGGCAAATGGGGAGGCAACGCGGTGGCGCACATGGCCGCGCGACTCGATCTGACCGCCGTGCTCGACCGCCGTCCGCATCAGATCTCCGGCGGCGAACGCCAACGCGTCGCACTCGGCCGTGCGTTGATCCGCAAGCCGAAGTTGTTCTTGCTCGATGAACCGCTGTCCAGCCTCGACCTGCCACTGCGCGACCGCATGCGCGCGCTGATCCGCGAGCTGGTCGCCGAAACAGGTGTGACTACGATCTATGTCACGCACGACCAGAGCGAGGCGATGGCCGTGGGCGAGCGCCTGGCGGTGCTGCACGAAGGGCGCATCCGCCAATGTGCACCGCCGCGCGAGGTGTACCAGCACCCAAGCCACGAGTTCGTCGCCCGCTTCTTCGGCGTGCCGCCGATGAACCTGCTGCCCGGCCATTGGCAAGGACGCGAGGTCGTCGGACCTTGGGGCCGCCTGACGGTGGACCGGGCCGGCGACGGCGCGGTGCTCTGCGGTTTCCGGCCGGAAGACGCGTCGCTGACCAACGCCGCCGGTGCGCTTGCCGCCACGGTGACGCGCGTGGAGTATCAGGGTCACGAAACCGTGGTTTGTCTGCGCGCGGCGGAATGTGATCTGCGCCTCCGCCTGAGCGCCAACGGCACGCCGGCGCCCGGAGCCGCCGTGGCGGTGGCGGTGCCCGCGGAATGCCTTCACCTCTTCGACGCTGCCACGGGCGAACGACGATGAATATGCGCGACCGATTTCCCGCCGCGCTGCTCGCACCGACGCTGTTGCTGGTCACCCTCCTTTGGCTTTTCCCTCTGGTCTACAGCCTGGCGCTATCGTTCACCGACGCCACTCCCGGCCGACCCGGCGGGTGGGTAGGCCTGGCCAACTTCTCCCGTGCCCTCGCCGACGCGCGCTTCGTCAACGCCCTGCGCGTAAGCGCGGTCTTTGCCGCCGGCGCGGCATTGCTGCAGGTCGGCGCCGGACTCAGCCTCGCGCTGGCCCTGCGCCGCCGGCCACGGGCGCGCAACGCCGTACAAGTGGCTTTGCTGTTACCGTGGGTGCTTTCCGAACCGGCCGTGGCGCTGATCTGGCGCGGTCTGCTCGACGAGAACATCGGCTGGTTCAACATAGTGCTGCAGCACCTCGGCGCCGCGCCGTGGGCCTGGCGCACCGATCCCTTCCTAGCGCTCGCCTCGCTCTGGCTCGCGGCGTTGTGGCAAGGGCTAGCCTTCTCCGCCTTTCTGGAGATGGCCGCGCTCTCGTCGCTGCCCGAGGAACTGCTACACGCCGCGCGCTTGGACGGCGCGAACCGCCGGCTCATCTTCCGGCGCATCATCTGGCCCCATCAACGTGGCATGGTGCTGGTCAATACGCTGCTGGTGCTGCTGACCTCGTTGATCGCCTTCTCGCTGCCTTTCGCGTTGACCGGCGGCGGACCGCTGTTCGCCACCGAGCTGGCGGCGCTGTTCGCTTACCACACCGCGTTCGACGGACAGTTCGAACTCGGCTATGCCGCGGCGCAGGGCATGCTGCTTCTTCTCGCCTGCGCCGTGCTCGCGACGCTGTGGCTGCGGTTGCGGCGGAGGACGACATGAAACGGGCGGCGGCGGCTTTGCTGGTGGCACTGATCGCGGCCTACGCCGTGCTGCCATTGCTCTGGCTGCTGCGTTTGTCGCTGACGCCGGAAATCGAGATCCACCAATGGCCCCCGCGCCTGATGCCGGCAACGCTGACCGCACAACACTACGGCGATGTCCTGCGCGACAGCGCGTTCTGGCGGCAACTCGCGAACTCGGCGTTCGTTTGCGCGTTGTCCACGGTCGTGGCTCTCATGTGCGGGGCCTGGGGCGCGTATGGCCTGGCGCGCCACCGTTTCCGCGGCCGCGACGCGCTGCTGACCGGCCTGCTGCTCCTGCACCTGGTGCCCGGCGTCGCCAACATGACCGCGGTATACCGCGCGGCGGAATGGCTCGGCGCGCTTAACAGCTTGCTGTTCGTCGCACTGCTCAAGACGACCGGCGTGACGGTCGCACTATGGATCCTCTACGCCGCGTTCCGCCGTGTCCCGCCGCAATTGGAATTCGCCGCCCAACTTGACGGCCTGTCGCGCCGTCAGGCGTTTCGCAAGATCACACTGCCGCTGGCCGGACCGGAATTGCTGACTGCCGGTCTGCTCTTGTTCGTGCAGTCATGGAACACCTTCTTCCTGCCGTTCCTGTTGCTCGAAGATCCGCGGCGCATGACGCTGACCGTCGGGCTGTACCGCTACTTCAGCGAACATGGGTTCGAACCCGGACACGCCGCCGCCTTCATGCTGCTGGCGGTACTGCCGGTGTTGGTGCTGTTCCTCGTGTTCCGCCGCCGCTTGTGGAGCGATGTTGAAGTCTAAACTCGCCGCCGGGTTGTTGATCCTGATATTGCTCGTGTCGGCCTGCGCCGGCCGCCGCGCCGAGCCCGCCGGCTTCACGGTCGTTGTGCCGCAGTGGTACACGCCCGACAAGGTGCACGCGCTGAAACTCGCGGTCGAACGATGGAACGGCGGCCATCCGCAAAGCCCGGTCACCGTGCGCGAATTGTCGGGCAAGCGCGAGGCGCTGTTGCAGAAGATTCTGCTCGACGCCCGGCGGCCGGAATTCGGTGACGCGGTGCTGGTGCGCAACGAATGGCTTGGGCGTCTCGCCGTCGACGGATTAATCGCCCCCTGCCCCGCACCGACCGCGGTTCTGGTCCGCCGCGACGCCTTGCCGGCGCTGCAACCGGCGCTCGACGACGGCCGGCAGGTGTGGGCCGTGCCGTTCGACGCCGACGCGCTGGTCGTCTGGCTGCGTGAGGATTTGCTCGCCGCGCATGATCCGCAATGGGCGACCCAGAACTGGGATCAAGATCGCCTCGCCGCGTTGGCGACCGCGTTGACGGTGCGCACCGCGGGGCGCGCCGTGCGCTACGGCTTCGCCTTTCCGGCCGCGCGCGCGACATATTCGGCAACGTCGTTTCTGGCGTGGTACGTCGCCGCCGGCGGGGAAGTAATCGACCCAGCGGGTCGCCTCGTGCTCGACGTAAGCGCCTCCACACGAGCTCTGTCGTGGCTGCAGTCACTGGTCACCTTTACCGCGGCTCCGCCGACCGTCGCCTCGCTGGAGCAAGCCGACGTCTTCAACGGCCTGGCCGGCGGCGCGTACGCCATGACCGTGGGCGGCAGTTGGGAACGACCGATGTTCGCCCGCCAGAGTGCGCTGGGCGACCGCCTCGTCGCACGGCCGTTGCCGGGTCGGGCCGGCCAGCCGGGGACGACACTGGTTGGCGGTTGGTCGCTGGTGCAGCTCGTCAACCATCGCACAATTCCGGCCGAGTTCTTCGCGCTGTTGTTGGCGGAAAAGGCGCAGACCGAGAAGCTTAAACAAGACCGTCTATGGCCGGTCAATGCCCTCGTCTTGCGAGCGGCGGCGAACAGTGGGCCCGACGCCGCAGTACCTGCGGCATTGGCGGCGGGGCGCAGCCTGCCCTTCCACCCGGCGCTGGCGGCATACCTTGACGAAGTGGCGACGATGGTGGCGACCGTGTTTCTCGGCGAGCAAACGCCCGCCGACGCCGCCGCGCAGGCCGCGGCAAACATTACGAAACTGCCACCCCGTTAGCCGCTTGCCTTCGCGTGGCGCGTGGCTATCTTGAACAAGCAACGTACCGATGGGGGAAAAGCGATGGAAATCAAGGTGAGCTTTCCGGGTGGACAGGCGGTCGATGCGAGCTTCGCGGGGTTGTCGGTGCACACCCACCAAGACGGTTCCGCGCCTTCGCCTTTTGCGCTTTTTCTGGCCAGTCTGGCGACCTGCGCCGGCTTCTACGTGCTCAGTTTCTGCCAGCAGCGCGGCCTGCCGATCGATCAGCTCAAGCTGACGCAGACCGACGAGCGCGATCCGAAAACGCACCTGGTCACCGGGGTTCATCTGTCCATCGAGGCCGGGCCGGACATCCCGGAGAAATACTACGAAGCCATCATCCGCTCCGCCGCCCAGTGCGCGGTGAAGCGCGCGCTCGAAAACCCACCACAGATCAAGGTAACGGTGAACGGGAGAGGCTGACGCGCGGCGATCCGGCTCAGTCGCCGAGCAGACGCCGCGTCAGCGCCACCAGGAATGCGCGGTTGTCGGCCGAGAGATAGCGCATCGTCCCGCCCATGCGCGCGAAGGTCTTGTTGAAGCGCAGGTAGTAGTCCGGACTGTCCTCCGGCGGTTCCCCCTGTGACCAATCCCAGGTCGACGGCGCCAGATCGACCACCAGTGTGAAATGATGCTCGATACTGCGCCCGGACTGATGCGCAAGGTTCTGCGCCATCGCCAACGACTTCTCGAAGATCATCGGACTCATCACCGCGCTGCCGACCGAGATGTACACGCCGCCGTCCAGACGGCTGACGCTGTCGGCGAAGGTCAGGAAATCGCGCAATGCCGCGCGACCGAGCGCGCCGCCGTGATTGGCCGGGTGGTTGTAGATAATGTCGCAACCGATCATCGGGTGACCGGTGAACGGCACACCCAACTCGAACGCGCGCGCCTGCACGCTGAAACGCTTGAACGGGTGCGGTACCGCCAGCTCGCCCGGCGTCAGCGACAGGCGGCGCATGACCGCAAGCAGATCCAGCGCCGCCGCGGCCCGCTCGGGTTCGTCCGCACCACAGACACGTGCCATGTCGGCCAGCGTCTCCGGCACCGGCAGCAACAGTTTCTCGCACGCGATCAGTGCGCCGACCGCTTCGCCGTAGCCGCGGCCTTCGTACGCGCCGACGGCCAGCGCCAGGTTGATGAACAGTCCCGTTTCCTGCCACTGGCCGAACTCGCCGCGCGCCACGTTCTCGCGCACATCTTCGCTGGTCTGCCCCTGATAGGCCAGCTCCCAATCGTGGATCACGCCGGCCCCGTTGGTCGCCAGGTGGGTGACCCATCGCCGCTCGAGCAGCTCGATCAGCGCCGGGGCCAATCCGTTCTTGATCGTGTGTGCGCCGAACGCCAACATGACCGGCCGGCCGGTCTCGCGCGCCTGGCGCACACGCCGGACCGTTTCGTCGATCACCGCGCCGGCGCCGTCCGGCAGCGCCGGTTCTTGGGTGAGGTCGACCAGATCGCGTTCGACATGCTTACGGTTCTTTCGCGCGGCTAGCGGTTTGATAACCAAGCGCCGGCGGTCGAGTTGCGGATACGGCATGCCGCGAGCTCCTAACTATCGATGTGCAACCAGGCCAACAGGTCGCCGAGTTGCGAAAAGTCGGGAATGATCAGATCGGCGCCAGCGCGAATCAGGCGGCTGCGTTTGGCCGGATTCAACCCGAAGCGGCGAAGCTCGTCGCTGGCCAAGCCGATCGTGTAACCGCCGCGTTTGTGCGTCTCACGGATTTCCACCGGCCCGTCGCCGAAGGTTACCAAACCGTCGGCGCCTCCGATTTCGTTGAGCAGACGGTCGAGCACCAAGCGCTTGGCTTCCTTCGTCACGTCGCCGACCGCGCCATAGATGCGGCCCTCGAACAGCTCGGCGTAACCCATTGCGCGCGCCTCGGCCTTGACATCTTCTTCGTCGGTGCCGCTGGCCAGATACAGCTTCACACCGGCTCGGCGCAAGGCGGCCAGCAAACGCGCCGCGTTCTTGATTAAAAAGTCGTCGGTCGCCAGTTCGCCGCGTTCGAGTTTGGCGATGCGTTGGCGCACCATGCGCAGCAGCGCGTCGTTGTAAATGCGTTTGTAGCCGAACTCGTCAAGGATCTCGTCCGCCGGCACGCAGCCGAACTCGCGCACCATCTTCACCAGACCTTGCATCTGCGACAGCGTCTGCATTCCGGTCGACTGGTCGATGTAGTCGCACACGCGATCGACCACGCGGTGGTACAGTGACTCGTCGGCGGTGTCGTAGCGCGGGCCGAGAATGGCGCGGATCATCATCGGCTCCATGATCCGCTCCCACCCTTCGCGCAAGGTTGATAGCGTGCCGTCGTGGTCGAACACGGCGTACCGCACGCGCGCCGGCGGCTCGCGGTCGGTGATGCGCTCGAACTCCGTCGCGCCCACCGGCCGCGCCTGCCGCGCATCTTCGGCGAGCTCGGGCCGGTAGACGTAGTCCGAATCGACACAAGCCACGAGCAACTCCGCCGGGCTTGCCGTGCCGGTCTGCCTGATCTTCTGCACCGTAATCGATGCCGCGAGGTTGCCGAGCACCGCCGCCGTTACCGGGGACGCGCCCGCCGCTAGGGCCGCCGCCGCGCCGGCCAGTAGCGTGTCGCCGGCGCCGACCGGGTCGATTCGGCCCAGGATCTGGATGCCGGGTATTTCGTATGTGCCGCGCTCCTCCGCAACCACCAGGCCGCGCGCGCCGCGCGTGACGAACGCCGGCCGACTCTGCCGCGCGCACAACGCACGCGCCGCCTCCAGCGCGTGCTCCTTGAGCACCAGCGCGTTGTCCGCATACTCGACGCCGACCAGCCGCGTCGCTTCCTGGTCGTTAATCTTCAAATACGCACCCGGGTACGCGTCGCTGTAATGGCGGCTGTCGACGATGAATTTGCGGTCGGGATGCTCGCGGATCAGCGCGGCCAGTCCGCGGCGCAGCCGGTCGGAGCGGTGAATGCCCTGCTTCACCTGTTCGTTGACGATTACCATGTCGAGGTCCGGCAGCCGGCTCGCCAGCGACGCCAACAAACGGTCGGCGGTTTCGTCGGCCAAGCGGTTGTAGTTGCCGAAATCGAAACGCGAACCTTCCTCGTCGTGAAAGTGCGGCTTGACGAACGTCGGCGTGGCCCAGTCGCGCGGCGCGCACAGCAGGCCGTCGGTGTAGACGGCGAGCGCGGCGAAGATACGCAACATCTCGCGGCCCCACACGTCGTCGCCGATCACGCCGAACACCTCGACGCGTCCGCAACCCAGCGCGACCAGGTTGTTCACCACGTTGCTCGCGCCGCCCGGCGCGATCGCCGCCTCCGCGACCGGTTGCGTCGGCAGCCCCGTCTCCAACGATAGCTCTTTTTCTCGCGGATCGACAAACCAATAGACATCGAGCGCGAAATCGCCGAACACGCCGACGCGCACGCGCCGAATCGCCGCGAGCAGTTGCTGCAATTCCGGCAAAGACAGACGTTCGAATTGCAGATCGCTCATGAGGCCTCGGCGGTGGTGGTTGTTGGGCAGTAGGCACGATACCGCAGGCCGGACTGGAAAAAAAGGCGAGCATGGGTTGCAGAAACCTAGAAGGTTTTTTCAATATCTCACGCGTACCGGATGACATCTATAAGTCTCCTCACCCGCCTGGCTCTATCCGTCCTATCAGTCCCATCATTCGACCGAAGTCGATACAAACCGATACACTACTTTTTATTGACATCGCGCGCGGCGGTGTGCGATATTTTCTCTTGCAGGGAAAAAACAACGACTAGACCGATAGGAAAACGTGGATGAAGCAAGAAGTGTTTTGTCTGCGGAGAAACGACGGGAACCCAAACGCCCGGCGCAGCCGGTGCGTTCGCCACAGATTTCGACAATGGGGAAGAACATGAAATCGTTTTCCAGAATGGTGTTGTTGGCGGTCGTGGTGGCGTTGATTGCGGGAGTGGGGTGCGGGGGGAAAAGAGAGACCACCGCGTTCGAGAAGGCGGAACAAGGGAGCGGTCGCGCGGTGTCCACAACTCGGGATCCTGCGGCGCTAGACCAGTTGCCCGCAACATATCGTTTGTCTGACGAAGAAATCGCGAACATTCTCCGGGACTACAAGTTTTCGGGGCCGGACATCCCCGTTGATCCTTCGAGAAGCGAGCGAATCGATTGTAAAAGGTGTGCGATGATCCTGTACGGCATCATTCTGTACCCACCGTTCTACATCACAACTGTCGGGCAAACGATGTACGTGAACGGTTATCAACTCGTACCACGTAAGACTTTCCAGCAGATTGACTATTTGAAACCGTCAACGGAGGAACAGAAAAAGTACCTGCAAGAAATGGAGAAGAGGGACGCGATTGACGACCCACACGAGAGTGCTGCGCTCGAGATCGCATCGCAAGCACTGAATGAAAGGCGGGACGAGAGATGGGTGCGCGAACAATGCGCGCAAAGGAATGTAACGGTCAAAAGTGTAATGATTGACCAGGACCACGTAGAAATTGAATATTTTCGTCCTGCAGCAGGGGTCTACGCCACGACTTGGGCGATGAACGGAGGTGGCCCCGCACCAACTCCGTCCGGTCAAGACCCTAGCGATCCACATAACAATCTTTCCTACCGGAGTCTGAAAAAGCGGTTGACAGACGGCAATCTGTACGTTGCGAATGGGAACGTAAAGAATATTGAAGTCTTGGACACGATTCTGGTGATACTGCGTTCCGACGTCGACGACCGAGTCAAACTGTACCAGTTGCAGAAGACGCTCAGTGATCGGGAATCCGCAAGAGGGTTGTTGGCCAACCCCCGATAGACCGTGGGAACAAAAGAGGTTCCCCTCTGGTTTGTTTAAGTCGAACAGCGTTTTCGTTTGCTAATGTAATGGAGAAAAACAATGAGACAATGGGGTATGGCTGCAGTACTAATTGCGGTTGCCGTCGTATTCGTTCAAGTTCCAGCAGACGCGACGAGTTGCAAACGTCCGCCTGCTGGACCGACTGAGCAATGGAAGGTGGTGGAGATATATGGACATGACCTTCAGTTCGATCCGCCCGATCTGGATGGAATATTCAATCTCGCTGAACTTGACCGGGTAGAACTATACGTCACCACCACAAAACTTAATAGCATTGAACCACATAATCTTTCGGGCGAAGAGACGCCGATCGAGCTCGGAAGATTTATTACCGACGCTACTACGGGCACAGACGAGTCGGAAGGAAAATGGGGTGTATTTTACAATTTCGGTCACGGGGGGTACTCGGTTTGGTCGTATTTTTGCCCCGAAGATGACTGTCCGACTGCGGGAGATGCGGAACGCGTGAAGAAATGGCTCAAGGAATGGTTCTCGAACTATCTTGTTGTCCATTGGGGAATCTTGCCTAAATTTCAGGAAGACTTCCTCCGTTGGGCAATTGGGTACATTTCGGTGAGTCACGGGTTTTCAATCAGTTTGTACCTAAAGCCAGAATTTTTTAGTTTAATTATTCCACTGAATTTCGCACAAAACTCAATGATCTTTTTAGACGGGTGTAATACCATTAGATATTTAAAAACAAACGATTCTGCCTTTTCAAAAAATTTTGTGGCTGAAATCCTGGGAACCAGAGGTCTAGCCTATCCCACTCCACCTAACACGTCTCTTTACGCGGAAGTGTTCTTTTCGTCAATGAATTCAAGATCCGCCCCTAGCGAGGAGTGTCTTGAAGACGGTTGGCAGTGGGACGACGAAGAAAACGATTTTAGTTCTATTGATTCCGCGATTGCCAAGGTTGAAGGAACCAGAGGGAAAGTCAAACCAGAATGTTACTATTTTTCGCTACCAACGTTGGAAACAACCAGAGACAAGAACAGATCTGGAGACGAACAGAGTGATCGTTACAAACTCGGTTCCCCCATCATCATCGACAGCATGGGTTGGGCGACTGACGACGAGTCGCAACCTGCACAAGGTTGGGAAAGTCCTTTTATCAAACCCGACTGGAGCGAGGCAAGCACGTTCACCTATTTCTACAACCATCTAGACCCGGTCGCATACCCGGACGCGTTTTCTTACCCAGACCAATTGCCGCGCACGTACTGGTTGATGGTTCAGAGCCCTCGTCCCTGTTGTTGTTACGACGAAGAGTGTCCGTGTGGTTACTACCCGTGGGATCCGTTGTACGAAGACTGTAATGGGGATTTGCCGGCCGACGACGACAAATATATCTGGGAACCGTACATCGAAGGTGGCGTCAGCTTTACGTCGTTGTACGAGTCCGGAATCAGTCCGCGAGACGGAGAAACGGATTTCATTACTCTCGGCGACAACAACTTCTTCCTCAAGCAAGGGCCGTTCGAAGAGGTTTCGCCAATGGGTGTTAGTTTTTGGTTGCAGGCGTCAATCGACCGGCGGCAACTCGGTCATTGCGGCATATATCCGTTGGGCATTCATCTTGAACTCGGCGCTCAGGACGCGGGTTGGCCAGACGATCGCAACAATGGAATCGATTTGAACGGCGACGGATTAATCGGCAATTCCAGCGACGATGACACTGAAGCGGGACCACTACCGATCAATATCAGGTTTTTCGTCGACGATTTCACCGATCCCGATGGACCCGGCATTCCGGAACATACCGTTGTTTCCGCCGATGATAGCAAAGGGTGGGTCGATACGGACGTTTCTGTTGAACCGATGGTGCGTGTTCACTTGGCCGGCGGCAAAACGCTACTCTGCAATCCGGTCGGCGAGACGGTCGGTCCGGAAGGGTATGTTGATACAGAGCAAGGCCGCGCATGTAGCGATTTTTGTCAAGAAGGTTGTGTGATGCCCGACGCGAACCTTTGTTCGTTGGTCGCCAAAACTGTTAACCCGGACACCGGTCAGACATTTGTCCGTTCCGTTGCAGAAGAACAGATCTTTGAAACGGATGACTATGAGCAAGGCGATATCTATTTCACGGTGAATGGTTGCGATTCATTGTGTTCCGGCGAGTTCTGGGCGTATGTGACAATGGAGTATTCCACGCTGCCGGACGAATACTACCGTCTCTATGGTAATCAGGCTAGTTGGCAACCAACCAAATTTATTATCGACGGTGGGCCCTTTGCTGAAACACTCACGGTGGTGCCGGTCGGAACGGTTGCTCTTGATGCACAGGGAACGCAGACCGGCCCAGCCGGAGTCTCCGATCTACCTTGCGGTTCGGCATGTCTTCTAGAAACGGCGCCATACGGGATGTTGATTGGAAAGGTCGGGCCCGAAGGCACACCTTTCGAGATCGGCGCATATGCCGAACAGTTGCCACTTACGGAGACCGGTCGTTTGTACTTGGCGGTCAATGACTACTCCTGGTCGGAAAACGGTGGGGAGTACTTCGTTCATATAATGACTGACTACGTTACAAACGACGATGACTCCGTCGATGACGACACAATCGACGACGATACTTGGACAGATGACGATACCGTGATTTGGATTGACGATGATACCTGGAATGACGACGACGCAGTCGACGACGACACAACAGATGATGATGTCTGCGATGATGACAATACGGATGATGATCTGTCCGACGACGACACCACCGACGACGACCTAACCGATGACGATGGTTCTTCCGACGACGACACCAGCGACGACGACACGGCAGTGGCGCCGTGCGACGTTTGCGCGAACGAAGCGAAGATGCAGATGGGCATCGACTGCGGCATGATCGGCGACGGCGCGACGGCGCCGACCGTGGCCGAGGCACAGGCCCAATGCGAGGCGATCTGCGACGCGCCGGAAAACGAAATGCCGCTCGGCTGCCTCAACGGCAAATCCACGTGCGATTCGCTCTACGACTGTTTGTGGCCCGCGCTGTTCCAACACGATCTGTGCGACGAGTTCGTGTCCAGCACCGCGCCCGACTACCTCGCGCCGGTGGCGGCGGAAGGATCCTGCCAGGGCAACGACCGCTTGGGCCGCACGCGGTACGAATGGCATGAAGCGTGTTCGAATGACAACGTGTCCCACTATCTCATCGACTGCTGGAAGCTTGCGTACGAAACCGGCGGGGAAGACATGTGCACCGAATTCGTCACCTGCGCCAACACCCAATGGCCGGATGACGACACCGTAGACGACGACACGACCGATGACGATACGACTGAAGACGATACCAGAGATGATGATACCAACGACGAATATGCCGCGGACGATCACACGGCCGATACAAACCGATACACTACTTTTTATTGACATCGCGCGCGGCGGTGTGCGATATTTTCTCTTGCAGGGAAAAAACAACGACTAGACCGATAGGAAAACGTGGATGAAGCAAGAAGTGTTTTGTCTGCGGAGAAGAGACGGGAACCCAAAGGCCCGGCGCAACCGGTGCGTTCGCCACGGATTTCGACAATGGGGAAGAACATGAAAACCTATTCAAGAATTGTTTTGTTGCTGGCGGTGGTTGTGATGGCGATGGGGGTGGGGTGCGGGGGAGGTGACTCGCCGGAAGACGACAAGAAGGCCGCCTTCGAACCCGATGTCGAGCGTCTGGTGGTCGACACCTCAGATTACCAGCAATTTCTTCCTGTCGATCGCACCAAACTTGACGCCGCGACCTATCGCAAGTTGTGGTTAACCATCGGCGGATTGGGTGGTTTTCTATTTGCCGAGGATCCGGCACTGGTTGAAAAGACTCTCCAGATCTTCAAGCCACCGGTGAAAAAGCCGCTCAAGCACGTTAGCGAAACGATTACCTTGACCAACAGCATCATGTTATTCATGGGTCAGTTCCTGACCGGACCGATCGTGATCAAGTTCGACGATGTCAATAGCGAAATGACGGTCAATGATTATCTTGTTGAAGAGAGTCGACATCAAGCGAATATCTACAATCAGGAGTTCCTGTCGGCCGTGCAAGATAGACAATCGTTGATGATTTCAACCCTTGAAGGTCGACCAGAGTCCTATGAGCGGTTGAAGGAGTGTTTGCGGAAATATGAACAAGTCAATGAACGTTTGATCCATCTGAAGCCCTATTCCGACCAAAAGTGGTTGGCCGCCGCAAAGACATATTCCAACGAAGCTTTTCCGAATGACTCCGGCTACCAACTCCATTGGTCGTCTCCGAACCGCGAACAAGTGCGGTTGGAGGACGGAAGAATAGAATCGGGACCGGTTATGCACGCTACGGTTAAAACAACCACTGGAGAATTCGCATGCTTTTTGCATTTTCGCGCGACCATGAATCGCGAAGTCGAAAAGAAGATGACCCCCGCGTCGGCGGACTACCTTCGGAAGCGGAAACAAGACACATACGAAGGGTTGAAGTTCACGATAAAACATGATTTAGACAACGGGACAAACGGACGCCAGTTCTATTTCGACCATCTCTTCATGACTTCAACCAAAGTATGGCAGGCAAAAAAAACCGTCGAATACATACTGGCAGACTCGCGGTTGTCCACCTCGGAGTCCTTCGCCCAGATCTGGACCGTGTTGCGGGAAGTGTACCAGCAGAGCCAGGGGCCAATCGTGTATTCGACGGCCTTGTTTGTTCGCACGCGGGGAAGGAGATGAGTATGAAATACGCCTTTGGATTGAAGTTAGGACTTCTGATCATGTTTGCAGGCTTTGGAGTTGTTTTCGGCGAAAGAGAATACGAAGAAGAGCTCAATTGGGGACTCGGATGTAATCGAGTAGCCAACCAATCTGACCGTTGGTATTGTGTATATCATGGCGCTAGCTCAAAACCCATGATCGAGATCTTCAACACAGCCGGTTCAACGTTGGACAACGTGTACGCCAAAAAGGCCCATTTTGCCCAATGGGCTTCGAACGGAGATCATCCTCACAAATATTTCGGCGTACTATATAGGCACATTGAGTCATTTGAGGAATTTTTGAATTTGGTGACAGTTTCGCGGACGGTTCCAAACCGTGTATTTTGGTGGATCGCTCACGGCAACAATGACTACATTACCGTTGGACCAGAATGGTGGGGAGAAGAGGCAGGTGGCAAATGTTGGGATTACATTAGCAACATCGCCAATGGAGATACGAATGTCTCACGTTTGTATGCAATTAATCCTAATAACCCTGACGACAAACGTCTAACCTGCTTTGAAGTAGCTTCAAACGATTATGTCTTGGCTATAAAAAAGGAAGCTTTCAACAACCCGGATCTTACCGAAGTGTATTCATTTCGTTGGCAAGACTACAACACAGACGGGTTGAATCGAGCCTGTCCCGAACTCAGTTGAAAGTTAGGGAAGGCGGTTGTTGGTTTCA
>CAZEDX010000059.1:0-9024 GCA_964511015.1 uncultured bacterium
TGACACCGTTATTCTACATAACGGCGGGGTCGCGCCTTTCATCATTTTCATCCCGCACTTGATGCGGGATCCAGGAGGGTCTTCTGGATTCCCGCTTTCGCGGGAATGACATTGTGTTCGAATACACGGCCACATACCCGGCCCCGGGTTGAAAACCCGGGGCTATTTACGTTCTGAAGGGCGGCAGTCAATAGCCTCGGACTTTGAGTCCGGGGTCGTCCTTTGTCACACCCACTGCTAGGCCCGTAGAGGCGCACAGCTGAGCGCTCTTTCTCTTTCCGTCGCCCACCGGCGAGGGCGCCGGTGCCACATCACTTGTCACACCCGCCTTCAGGCCTTGTTTCCTCCTCCGCGACACGGACGAGGTTGGTGGAGGTCTATCGGACGGAGTGAAGAGTGAAAAATGAAGAATGAAAAGTGGGGCGGCAGTCGAAGGCTTTAGGCTGTAGACCGTAGGCTGTAGGTAGAACGCTGCGAGCCCGAAACCCTAAACCCCAGACCCTAGCCCCGAGACCCTTGCATAGATTCTTCGGCGACGCCTCAGAATGACGCTTTTACCCCCCGCTGTGAAATTCATTGCGTTGTGAAATCTTTCACAGCATCTCGAACGGTCATTCCGGCCCCTTCGGACCCGTATCCAAAACGTGCATTTCCCGCTCCTACGGCCGCAGGCCTTTGCGCGCGTGAAATCGGCAAAAAGCACGGGCGAAAAATGGTTGTTTAACGGCAAATCGGCCCTAATAAAAACAATCACTTGCACGTCTAAAAAGGCATGTTTGCACGATTGTTTTACGGCGAGGTGCGGAAAAATGTCCGCAGCAAAATCAATAGTTTGCGCAACGGCAGTTACTCCAACACACGGTCGACTTGCGCCATACCGCTTCTTTTTGACTAGAACGACGGGATGGAAAGAACCGGCGGCAAGAAAAATGGTTATCATCATACGACTGGCTGGCGGGCCGACTCGGTCGGAATCGGCGGGATGACGGAACGTCTTTTCGATCTGGGTGTTTTGGCCTCGTGCCGCCACCCCGCCGGGATCCGCCGGAACAGCGCCTAATGCGCGTTCTCCTCTTCGATCCATTCCCGCGCGGCGGCGACGACGGTGTCGATGCCCGCGGCGACGTCGTCAGGCGTCAGCCAGACCCAAATGTCGGGATCGTGTTGCCAGGCCTGTAGCGGATCGTCGTTCTCGTCCACGCCGGCCAGGCTGGTGTAGTACAGCAGCAGGTCGCCGATGATCGGATCGGGTTCGGACCAGTAGACCGCCTGCCCGCCAAAGGCGCCGTTGGTCGGGCGGCCGAAGGTGCGCACGTGGGGGTGGCGCACCATCATCGCCGGGTAGATGTCGCCGCCGCTGAGCGCACGCGGGCCCATCAACACGGCGATCGGCCGGTCGTAGAATGTGCCTTCGTCGGCGTCGATCGACACGATGTCGCCCGCGCCCGGGTCGAGCAGCAAATCGTAGATGGTCTCGCCGTGCGGATCGCGCGGCACGAAGCGCATGATGAAGTCGATGTCTTCGTTGAACAGGTAGCTGTTGCCGTCGCTGGCGTGCGGTACGCCGCCCTGGTTCAGCCGCTGGTCGATGATCAACCCATCGGTGTCCATCAGCGCCTGCACCGCCTCGGAGTATTCCTCGCCCGCGCCGTAGAACCACTGGTAGACGTAGATGTAGCCGATGTTCGTGCCGGCGATCTTGCCGTACTTCACGTGGCCCTTGCCGTAGAACGGGTCCGACGGCTGGTCGTAGTAATGAATATAAGGGAACTCCACGCCGTCGACCGGCAACTGGTCGGAGCAGAGCAGGTCGTTGCCGTAGCCGAGCAGGTCGGCGGTCGGAATATGCTCGACCGCCTTCGCGCCGTGGCGTTGGACATCGAGCGTCTGGAACAGGTGCGCGTTGTCCAGCGCCACCTGCAGCCTGCGCGTGCGTTCGGTTTCCGCCGCCGAACCGGCGACGCCGCAGCCCGGCAGGCGCTGAGCGTCGAGGTCGGCCAGCAACTCGCTCCAGGCCCGGTCGTCGTAACCCAGAATGATGTCGCCCGGCTGCAGGCCGGCGGGGTTGTCGTCGGCCACGCGGTAGACCAGGAGCTGATCGTCGAGCGTCGGCGTGACGCATGCGCCGTACATCGAGGTGAAGTAGTTTTCGATGTACAGCGGCGGACGCTGTTCGATCGACGAGGAGTGGCAGA
The DNA here is from genome assembly GCA_964511015.1 of uncultured bacterium. Taxonomy (GTDB): domain Bacteria; phylum Lernaellota; class Lernaellaia; order Lernaellales; family Lernaellaceae; genus FEN-1099. The sequence continues at coordinate 2,196 of CAZEDX010000059.1, forward strand.
CGCGCAGGCTGTAGAGCTGGGTGTGCGAATCGTGCAACTCGTCGATCATCGCCCCGAGCAACTGATAGAAGCGGCCGTAGCTTTCCGCCGCTTGCACCTGCGGGCGATACTCGTCGCGCACGGCGTTCCAGTCGAGCGTCTGCCGCTGGCTCGCGAAGCAGGCGTAGTGGCGTTCGAGCGTGTCCCAGACCTTGTCGAACACCTCCAGGCGCGCGTCTTCCGGCGGCGCCGGACCCCAGAAGGTATCGACCGGATCGGCGGTGTCGTCGTCGCCGGCGGTATCGTCATCGGCCGCGTCGTCATCGGCGGTGTCGTCGTCGGCGTGGTCGTCATCGGCCGCGTCGTCGTCGCTTGATGACGAATCGCCGCTGTCGCAGGCGGGGGCGAAAAGACACACGAGGGCCAGCAAGACCAACAACCAATGCCATTTCATGGTCGCCTCTCTTCGCCCGGCGCTAGCGGGGTACGCCCGGCGCTTCCCGATGACCACAGAGTTGCCAGAAACGGCCGGACAAGTCAACAGAAATCTACCAGGTAGAAAACGATTTTAAGTGGTAGGCCGATGGAGGTGTTGCGGCGTGGTGGGAGAGACCTGTTTCTCTTGCGTGCGGCGCTTGTCCGACTTCGGCCGGAACGGAGGTCGAATCTTTCGTTCATTCACCGTCGCCTCCCGTTTGTTGAGTTCGCCCCGCGGATGCCCTATGCTCGCTGCATGAAGACCGGCGTTGGTGCAGTTCGGTTTTTCTTCGACCATCACCGAAAGACCTTCGTGGCCGCCGTGGCGTTGGCCGCGCTGTTGGTCTGCGCCTGCTCCGCGCCGCCGGCGGCTTCGCCGTGGGTTCCGCTGGCGCAGCGGCTGCGCGAGATCACGCCGCCGGGGGGCATCGTGCTGGTGTACCCGTCGGCCGGTGTGGTGCCGCTGCTTGATGTGCTCGAACCGAACGTTCCGCACCAGAAGATGATCGACGCCGTCGGCCGTTTCTTCGACGGCCAGTACGGCGAGGAAGGCGACTACGCGGGCTACCACTGGATCGTGGTGCCCAGCGTGCCGGGCTCCACCCTCGAACAGCGTCTGACCGCCCTGGCCGGCCGCGGCCGCTTCACCGCCGTGCTGTCAACCGAAGCGAGTGACGTCGCGCGCGCGCGGTTCGCCGTGCTCGATTCCTTCGACGCACCGGGCACGGGCTACGGCGTGCGCGCCTGCTATCGCGGCGATGCGCGGCAGCTCGCCAGCGCGTTGGATTGGCCGACGGTCAAGAACCTGGCGGACAAGTACCCGCCGCCGCCGAAGCGTGATCCGGCGCCGGGCGATTTGTTGGCGACGCGGATGGCGCTGTCGCTGCGCTACCTCGCGACCGGCATCGACTGCGACCTGGGTGCGCTGGAAGTCAGGTGCATTCCCCATTTCGACGTCGATCTGCGCACCACCCCTCCACGGCAGACGCACGCGGCATGGGACTGGTGCGATATTTCCTCGCGCTACGCCCTGGCGGCGCTCGTGCTGTCCGACGTGGTCGGTCCGGGAAACGAAGCGGCGCCCATGCGAACGCTGCGAAACGGCATTCTCTTGTCGATCGCCCGCGACGGCCTGGCCTATCGCACCAACTCCGCGTTCTCCGATGTCGAGGCCGATCTGTTCGACCAGGGCAGCGTGCTGCTTTACCTGATCGAGCAGCACCGCCGCACGAAGGACGGGACGTATCGCGTCTTGATCGAGAGCATGGTGCGCGCGCTGCGGCGGCAACTGGTCGCCACGCCGCACGGCGGGAAATACACGTCGCCGACGGTGCTGCCCGACGGCACGCCCGGCATTAGCGCGAACAACTGGGGCGGCCGGGCCGATCCGTGCCACCACGGCGGCCGGTTGTTGTATCCGCTCGCGCAGTGGCTCGATCTGGCGCCGGACGACGCCGACGCCCTCGCGCTCTTCCACGCGCTTGCCGGGTACGTGACGCAAGACGCCGGCGTCTTCCGTGCCGACGGTTCGTTCGGCGGTCATTCGCACAGCCGCACCAACACGCTGCTCGGGTTGCTCATGCGCGCGCGCGCTACCAGCGATGCGGCGACCGAGGCGTTCGTGCGGCGCACCGTCGATTGGCTGGTCGCCACCACGCCGCGTTGGGGCTGGTTTCCGGAATTCCTGCCCGAAGGCAATCAACGCGACGAACGCAACGAACGCGCCGAGACCGACACGCTGGCCGACATGATCGCGCTGCTGCTTCTGCTGGCCGAGAAAGACGCGCGCTACTGGGACGTGGTCGAGCGCTACGCCGCCAACGGCTTGCTGCAGGCGCAATTGACCGCCGGCGAGGGGACGGGTCTGTTCTGCGGCTTCTGCCGGCCCAACGCCTTCGGCGAGGCGACGATGAACTGCTGCACGCCGGCGGGCGCGCTGGCGCTGGCGGCGGTGTGGCGCGCGGCGATCAGTCGTCAGGGCGACATGATGCACATTGCGCTGCTGTTCGACCGCGATGACGACGCGCTGACGATCAAGACGACGGCCGCAGCGAACGAGAAGACCGTGACGATTACCCTGAAACAGGGCGCGCGTTTGACCGTTCGCCAGCCGGCGGGCGAAGCGGCGACGGTGGTGGAGGGGCGCGGCACGATCGCGGACGGTCGCCTCGACTTCGGCGCACTGCCGGCCGGGGCGCGCGTGCAGATCCGCTTCGCGCAACCGCCGAGCAGCGAGCAGTTCCGCGTCGGCGGCCAGAGCTACACCTACACCTGGGCCGGCAACCGGGTCGTCGCGGTGACGCCGCGGGCGACGCGGTTCGCCTTTTGGGAACGGGGAGGCGACCGATGAAGCTGCGCCGCCGCGCGATCTGGTTGGCTGTCGGTCTGTTGATTGTCATGGCGGTTGCGTGCCGCGAGCCGGTGAGTCAACCGACGCCCGTCTTGAAGAAAACGGCGGTCGATCCGCTGAGCGGCGTCGTCGGCCAATTCGACAACGCGCGCTACGAAATCGCGCCGACGAATGGTGAATTGTCGGCCGGCCTGACCATCGTGGTGAAGCTGCCGGGCACGCAGTATCCCGACGAGCGGTCGTTTGCGCCGACGGTGACGGGGCAGGTGGGCGAACGCCAGGTGGTCGCGGCGCCGGAGAATCAGCTGGCGCGGTATTCATCGCCTTCGCGGACCCAGACGTTTTACCAATTCAAGATGCCGGCGGCCGCCACCAAGGAGCAGCCGTTGATCGTTTCGATTGCCGACTACCGCCTGCCGTTGCGTTCGGTTGTCTCGCTGCCGGTCGCCGTGCTAGCCCGCTTGGATGGCGGCCAGGAAGTGCGGCTGGTGGAGTTCGGTGCCGCGGTACGCGCCGGCCAGGCGGTGCGGGTATTGGTCGATGTGTCCGCGCGCGACGGGCGGCCGCTGCTCCGGGCCGCCGCGGTCGACCGCTGGGGCAACCCCGGCCCAAGCGCCGACCGGCGTTTCGACGTGCGGCTCGACGGCGCGTCGCCGTTGCCGGCGCTGGTGCTCGACGAAGAAGGGTACGGCGAACTTTCGCTGCCGACGCTGCCGGCGGGGTTGCACCGCATATCCGTCACGCAAGCCGGCCGCGAGTGGGGTCGCTCCGGTCCGTTCGACGCGGCGACCACGGACCGCGTGCTATGGGGCGATTTGCACTCGCACACCGGCTACTCCGACGCGTTCACCACTGCCACCACCGCCGACGCTCTGCGCTACGCGGTGCGCACCGCGCATCTCGATTTCGCGGCCATCACGGATCATGTCGAAGCCGTTTGGGGCCCGCCATTGTCGCGGCCGATCTGGGCGGAGGTGGGGGCGGCGACGCGCGCGGCGAACGGACGCGACGGCTTGACCGCGTTTCTCGGCTACGAGTGGACCGGGTCGTTCCCTTACGCCAAGAACTGGCCGGCCAACGAAGGGCACGCGACTGTGATTTTCCCCGGCGACGACGGCGATCCGTGCGGCGTCGACCGCGGGCAATGCGCCACCCTCGCGACGATGCTAACCCAGCAGACTTCCCGCGCCGCGCTGATCTTTCAACATCACACGGTCGCCGCGTGGGCGCCGGCCAACGTGCTGATGGAAGCCAACGAGGCGGTGCCGGTCATCGAAATCATTTCGAGCCACGGCGCGAGCGAGTGTCTCGATTGCCCGGGCGTCATGCGCGAGCACGTCACCGACCCGGGGCATACGGCGCAGGATGCGCTGCTCGCCGGCCGCCGACTGGGCTTTATCGGCGGTTCCGACAACCACCACGCGCGGCCCGGCGCCCGCCGCTATCCGGGTTGGGAACGGCTCGACATGGATGCCGGCGGCATGACAGGCGTGTTCGCCACTGCCAACACGCGCGAGGCGATCATCGCCGCGCTACGCGAGCGCCGGTGCTACGCGACGACCGGCGCGCGGCTGCTGCTCGACTTCCGTCTCGGCAATACACTGATGGGCGGCGTGGCCCCGGCCGGCTCGCCGGCGCGCGTTACGTGGCGCGTCAACGGGGTGGAGCGCGTGGCCAAGGTGGAGATTCTGCGCGGCGACCTCGACGCAAAACGCTTCGTCACGGCCTTTTCCTCGGCGCCCGACACGCTCGATGCGAGCGGCGCATGGACTGACCCGCAGCCGCCGACGCGCGCGGTCTACTACCTGCGCGTCACGCAAATCGACGGCGAGATGGCGTGGTCGAGTCCGATCTGGACGAGCCGCTAGCGAAGGCAAATTGTCATCCCTCGGGGTCTGTAATAAGATTTCGGCCATCGCAATGAAGTAACGGCTGACGGACTTCGAGCCTTCGCGCGAGTCCATCCAGGAGCGCTGGTTTGGGTGGTTGGGACAAAAGGATCGGCCTGGCTTTCTGGATTCTCGCGTTCGCCGTCGTCATCTTCCTGCGGCTGCCGGTCATGTCCGACCGCTTTTGCGACCCGGACCAGGGCGAGACGGCCTACAACGCCAACATCTTCAATGCCGGCCGTTGCCCGTATTCCGACGCGATTATCCAGGAACCGCCGGGCACGATCCTGCTTTACGGACTGACTTTCGCGCTGTTCGGCCGCGACATGCTGTTCATCCATTTGATGGGCTTGCTCTGGACGCTGGCGGCGGTGGTCGTGCTGTTCTTCCTCGGCCGGCAACTGGCCGGTCCGTGGACTGGCGCGCTGACGGCCGGGCTGTACTGTTTCTATCAAGCCGATCTGATGGTGTCCGGCGTCTGCGCCAATTACGACTACTGGATCATTCTGCCCGCGCTGGCCAGTCTGTTGTTGCTCGGCAACGGGCGGGCCGGACGCGGCGCGCTGGCGGCCGCCGGCGCCTGTGCCGCGCTCGGGTTGATGATGAAGCAGACCGCGGCGCCGTTCGGCGTGGCGGCGCTGGCGCTGGGCGTCGTCAACGCAATGTCCGCCGCCGGCCCAGGCGAGCGGCCGGCTGCCGCGGCTCGCGCAGTCGGCTGGTTCGCTGCCGGCTTCGCCGCCGCGCTCGTGCCGTTTGTCGTGGCCATGGCGTGCGTCTCATGCGTGGGCGCGGCGATCGGCGAGCTCAATCCGCTGCGGCTGCTGCGCTACGTGCGTTCGTATGACCACGCCCAGCGTATGACGTTCGCGGCCAGCCAGCTGGGCCGCTTCTGGCATTCCAACCTGGTGTTGATTCTGGCCGCCGCCGTGTTGACGCCGATCGCGGCAGTGCGGTTGGGCGCGAAGGGAGCGCTGGCCAAGCTCGGACCGGCGGTGTTGTTTTTCCTGGCGGCGGTCGGCTCGGCGTTGGGTGGCGGTCGCTTCTTCTCGCACTACTTCGTCGTTCTGCTGCCGCTGCTGGCGTTGCTCGCCGGCGGTGCGGCGGCCGTCTGCGCCAAGGGATGGAGCGCGAAGGGGCGGACCATCTTGTTCGTGGCGCTGCTCTGCGGCGCGTTGTTCGACCTGCGCCACGAGATCGCGCTGGCGGGCTCGTCGGCCTCGTCGTTGGCCGCCGGCCAGCGGCCCACCGGCGCCGCGCTCTATGCCGACAACTACGCCCGGCGAATCGAGCCCGGCTTCCGCACCGAACTGCTCAGCCATCTGGAATGGAACGACACCTACCAGCGGACCGGCGCGTTCCTGCGCGCGCGTCTGCAACCCGGCGAGACCATCTTGTGTCTCGAATACTTTCTCGAGTTGTACTTCTACGCCGGCGTGTTCGCGCCGACGCGGCACTTCGAGAATTTCGAGTACCTCACCTCAATCGCCAGCCCGTACTACGGCCTGACGCACACCAGCGAAGACGCCGAGGTGGTGCGCAACCGGGCCGAGTTGTTGCGCGATCTTCAACGCCGGCCGCCGCGCTTCATCCTGCGCCTGACCAATGCGTGCGACCGGCCCGAGCAGTTGGACGGCACCACCGCCTGGCCGCGCAACATCTACGGCCGGCCGATGAGTTACTGCCAGCCGCGGATGGAAATGTTCCCCGCCTTGCGCGAGTTCGTCGAAGCGCGCTATCGGCCCGTCGAGCCGTCGCTCGACAACGCCATCACGATTTTGGAACTGGCGCCGACGCCGTGACTACGGACAGGCCCGCTCGATGCGCCGGGCGACGACCTCGGCGGTGATTTCCCAGCCGGGGAAGTCGGCGTAAAGCACCGACCGGACGCGGCACTCTTCTTTCGCGGTGTCATCGGGGCGGCGCGGGGTGAGCATCACCACGCGGTTGGGGAAGACCTGCTCGATGCGGTAGCGCCTGGCGATCCAATCCAGCACTGGCGCGAGGTACGCACGCGGTGTGAGCACCGGCGTGCCGTTGGCGAAGTACACGTACAGAATCGCCGCGGGCGGACGGGCCGTCAGTTCACGCAACGCCTCGTCGATCACTTCCGGCGGTGAGGTCCAGGGCAGGAAGA
>CAZEDX010000059.1:9034-26791 GCA_964511015.1 uncultured bacterium
CCGGCGGATAGCGGTCGGTCAGGTAGTAGTAGCTCGAGTCGTGGGGGAAGGCGAGGATCGGCTGCCCCGGCGGCACGCGCTGATCGACGGCGCGTGCGACTTCCGTCCAGCGCGCGGCGGCATATGTGCCAACCCGGTCCCGCCACCATTGCGGCCATTCAGCCGCGCCGGCGGCGGTGGCGGCGAGCAATACCGCGCCCAGCGCCAATGCGGCTCGGCGCCGTGGCGTCGCTATCTCTTGCCACAGTACCGAGAAACACAGCGCCGCCAGCGCCAGCACCGGCAGGAAGTGGTGCATGTACCACGCCGGCGAGATCATCAGGATCGCGCCAACCAACAGCCAGCGTGCCTCGCGGCATTGGGCGATCGCGCTCGACTTCACCCAGCGCGGCAGCGCCAGAGAAACGATCACCATCCACCACAGCGGCAGTTGAATCAGGGCCTCACGCGGTTCGGGCCAGTCCACGTAAGTGAGCGTGCGGAAACCGAACAGCGGGAAGAGGTAGCCGTCGAGAAAGATGCGCGTCGTGCCTTGCGCCGCCACCCCGGCCAGGACCGCGCCCCACGGCACGAGCAGACCCGCCACAACCAGGCCGATCCCGCGCCATTTTTCCGGCCGTCGCGCCGCGCGGTCGAACACCAACGTCGCGAGCGCGACAACCACCGCGAGCCACGCGGTCTGCTTGACGGCCGTCATGACAAAGAGACACAGACCGGCGGCCAGGCAGCGCCCGGTGGCCTTGCGGCCGGAGGCGGCCGGAATGAGCAGCCACGCCAGCGCCAGACAGAGCGGCGTCAGCACGCTTTCCGATTGCCAGAGCCGGCCGAGAAAGAGCAAGTGGAAGACGACGAACAGCGTCGCCGCGACGAGGCCCGCCGCGCGCCGGCCCAGCCGCCAGCCGAGGGCGATCAGCAGCACGATCGTCAGCAGCATGCCGGCGGTGGCCGCGTGCCGGACGAGGGCGAAGCGATCGCCGCCGAGGCGGAAGAGGAGCGCCGTGAGCCAGTACAGGCCGGGCCCTTTTTCGTTGAACGCGTCACGGTACATCGCGCCGCCGCGGGCGAGCAGACGGCCGGTGGTGGCGTGATCGCCTTCGTCGAGGAAGGGCGAGGTGTCCAGGAGATACAAGTGCAACGCCAGCGCCGCCGCGCAAAGCAGGACCGCGTAGAGGATGGTCCAAAGCCTCGCTCGCTCGGCGTCGGTCACCAGGTGCTCCCGCGTTGTGGTCTGGCCGTCATGCTATTCCGTCCGGGCGGCCCGGCGCAACGGCGATACGTGGCGATCGACAGCCTGGTCCGCTAGCTGGCCGGCATATTGACGGCGAAGATGGGAAACATTTCCGTTTCCCCGCGAGCGTAGGATTCGGCCAGTTGCGGGAGCTCCTCGAAAGCGCAGATCCGTGACGGCTTGCCCAGCTCGATACTTTCGCGCACCAGCCGGGCCAGCGCCTGAGCGGCAACCTCCGCATCGGTTGCGGCGTGAATGAACCATGTTTCGGCTTTGATCGTTATTGTTTTCCTCTCCTTAGACGGGACCAGGCAAAATTTTTCCCGTTTTGTTGACGCACCAAAAGCAGCCATATAACATGCGCAGATTCGAACGGCAGGTCGGCAATGAGGAGTGTTTTAGGTTATTATTGCGTCATAGAGTGGCTGCCCGTCTGTTGGCGCTCGGGCTGGGAGTGGCGGTCGCGGCGGCGATCTGGCACCTGGTCAGCGCGTCGGTGCCGCGGCTGGTCAGGCCGCCGATCGGCCGGGTCTTCTACGTGTACGACGAGTGGCTGGGATCCAAACTCGCCGCAAATGCGACAGGCGTGGTCCCTGAAGAGTATTGGCCGACAAGGAATACTCCGGTCTATCAGCACACCGACGCCTTCGGCCGGCGGGTGACGATTCAACCGCCAGTGGATGATGCTCTGTCATTTGTGCTTTTCGCGCCGGACTCGATGTTGTACGGCATCAATGTGAGCGACGAGTTTACCATTCCTTCGCTTTTCGCGGCGCAAGTGGCCGGAAAGAAGATCCATGTTTATAACTACGCCGTGTCCGGTTGGGGCCCGGGCAATATGCTGGCGTTGATGACTGATCCGCGTTTCCCCCCCGGCATCGTGGAGAAACACGGGTTCGTCGTCTATTCATTCAATGACAGTCACATTTTCCGTGCGGCTTGCTGGCCGTTTCTGTTCAAGCCCGACCGCTCCTACCGGCTTCCGCAATACGTCGTCGACGCGCAGAATCGTGTGCAACGGCTCGGCATCGTCAGCACCGAGGGCGAGGCCAAGGCGAGTCTGCCGCATCCGGAGGATGCCCATTCTGTGCGATTTGAACTGTTCGGTGACGGCATCCAATGGTTGATCCGCGCACATGAATACTATGGTCTGACCGCACGACTGATCGCCGAGATCGATGCCGAGTTCAAAAAACGGTTCACTTCGCAGGGCACGGTAGTTATCTTTCTGCCGGTTTGTCGGCATGTGAAAACGATGAAGGCGTTGTTGGAGCCGATGGGCATTCGTTGTCTGGACTATAGGCGACTATTGACCGGATCATTGAGGCGTTCGCGGCAATGCGGAAGCGAGCCGTGCCTGCAAAGAGACAACGGACATCCGACAGTGAGTGGGAATCGCGTGATCGCGGAGAGACTAGCGCGAGATCTGGCCGCTCTGAACATGTTGCCGTGAAGTGGCGAGAAAGGACCTGGTTTGGCGATGAAACGATTTCGCGCGGAATGCTGGACCAAGGTTCGTGAACGGCTACTTGTTTTTGCGATGGGTTTGGTCGTCGCCGGAGGGTTGTTGTATTCGATTCCTAGTTTGATGATGCTACCGAAGCTGTTCGTTCCCAATCTGATTCATAAGAGGCTTTATACGTCGGACGACTGGCTAGGGCACAAATTCAACCGCAACGTAACGCAACGTATTCACCTGAAGGGGCGGGCCGATGTCATTCAGACCACCGACGACTTCGGCCGCCGGACGACCGTCCAGCCGCCGGGCAACGACTACCGTTCCTTCGCCGTATTTGCGCCCGATTCCATGCTGTTTGGCGTCAACGTAAACGATGACCAGACCGTTGCTTCACGTTTTGCGCATCTCACCGCGACGCAGAAGATCAAGTCTTACAACTACGCGGTGTCAGGTTACGGGCCGAATCATTTTCTGGCCCTGGTTACCGACCCCCGTTTTCAACAGGGCATTCCGGAAAAACGGGGTTTCGTAGTCTACTCGTTTATTGATTTGCACATCGAGCGCGCGGCTTGCTGGCCGTTTATTTTCAAGGTTTCTCCCAACACGCGTTTGCCGCGCTACGTCATTGCCGCCGACGGCAGCGTGCAACGCGCGGGAATGGCGAGGGCGAAAGATGTGCCGTACGGGCTGCCCGCGACCATTCGTTCGTTCAACACAGCGTCGACCTGGCTGGGGCCATACAGCGACCCGAATCGCACGTTGACTGCCCGGCTACTTGGTCAGGCCAAGAAGGAGCTTGAAAAGCGGTTCGAACTGCAGGGCTTTTTTGTGATTTTTCTCAACGGGTCGGATTCGGCGGAAAAGATGACGGCCTTGCTGGAGCCCATGGGCATTCATTGTTTCGACTACCGGCCGGTGGTCAAGGGCTGGTGCGGCGAAGAACTGTGTTTGCAGAAGGAGAACGGGCATCCATCGGTCAGCGGGAACCGCGCGATCGCCGAACAACTGGTGCAGGATCTCCGCCGATTTGGGGTCCTGCAATGATCGCCGGCGCATTGTCGGCCGTAGCGAACGATCTGCTCGTCATTTGCTTGCTCAGGTCTGTCGATTGCTTTCCCTCAAACCGCGACATAATGTCAGTATGATCGGCGGAAAAGCGGGGACAAAGACGATGACCGTCAACCTCGGAGTGAGGGAATCCTTGGTGTTGTGCAAGCGTTGCGTATTGCCGGAAAGCCCGCCGGACATTCGGTTGGACGCTGAGGGGATATGCAACCTCTGCCGGGCCGCCGAAGGATCCGCCGCCCAGCAAAAAGAACGCCTTCTGCTGGAAACCGACTTCGTCAAGATCCTCAAACAACATCAAGGCCGCCATCCGTATGACTGTATGGTCATGTGTTCCGGCGGCAAGGACAGCACTTCCAGCCTGTACTACATGGTGAAACGGTACAAGCAGCGCGTGCTCGCGTTCACTTTCGACCACGGTTTCGAATCGGAGGACGCGCTGGAAAACGTCCACCGCGCGGTGGCGGCGCTGGGCGTTGATTTTCTTTACTACCGTTCGAACTTCATGCATGACATGTTCGTGAAGATGATCCGTTCCGGTTCCAAGGCGGTGCTTTGCCACCCTTGTTCCATTTGGTACATGCAAGTCGCCTTCGACGTCGCGGCGCGTTACGACATACCGATCATCATTGCCGGCTGGACCAAGGGGCAATCGAAGCGGCAAGGGATAACGACGAAAGGCAACGGTGATATCGATTCGCCGGAATTTGTCGCGATGGCGAAGGCCACTCGGGAGTTCCTGGCTACTTTAAAAAACGATCCGCAATATCGCGATTTTCCGCAGACCATGGAAGATGCGATCGCACGCGCGAAGAAGCGGCATAAGGCCATCGTGCTTTCACCGCACTGGTTCTTGAACACGGACCCCGAGGAATATGTGGAGTTGATCTCACGGGAACTGGGCTGGAAGTATCCGCGGGTCAGTTACCCGGCCAAGACCACGAACTGCTACCTGAACTTCGTCTCCGTCCACCGTTCGCTCAAGCATTTCGGCTATTCGCACTATCACGCGGAAGCCAGCCGGCTGATCCGTCTGGGCCTGTTGTCGCGGGAAGAGGCGCTGGAGATGCTGGCGGTCAACTTCGACCAGACACTGCTGGATCAAATCGGCGAGAAGTTGGGCGTGACCATCGACTGAAAGTGGTCTTACGCGCCGCCGGACGGATTCTTTTCTACCAGGAAATCCTCGATCGCCAGGCAATCGATGGCCATGCGTTGGAAGTCGCGCCAGGCATCTTCCGGCGTGCAGACGATCGGCTCGCCGCGATCGTTGAACGAGGTATTGATCACCATCGGAATGCCGGTCAGTTCGCCCATTTTCTTCGTTAGCTCATAAAACACGCCATCCCGCTCGGCCGTTAGCGTCTGGATGCGTGAGGTGCCGTTGACGTGCAGCGCGGCCGGGATGCGGTCGCGAACGGCGGGCCGGACCTGTGCCACCTGCAGCATGAACGGCGAAGGGCGGTTCAATTCGAAAAACTCATTGACGTTTTCCAGCGGGATGCTGACGCCGTAAGGCCGAAAGCTTTCGCGATGTTTGACCTTGGCGTTCAGGGTGTCTTTCATTTCCGGACGCGCCGGGTCGGCCAGAATGCTACGGCAGCCGAGGGCGCGCGGCCCGAATTCCATCCGGCCGCGGAACCAGCCGACGATCCGGCCGGCCGCGATATGTCGGGCCACGCGTTCCACCAGTTCCCCGGGTGGCAACCCCGCGAATTTTGCGCCCTGCCGTTGTAGTACACGACGAACTTGCGCCGAGGAAAAACCCGGTCCGAGATAGACATGGGCTGCCGTAGGCACACGCGGGGCGCCGGAGACGGCGTGATACAACAGAAGCGCGGCCCCGAGTGCGCCACCCGCGTCGCCGGCCGCGGGCTGGATGAACAAGTCGTCGAAAGGCCCTTCTTCGCGAATGCGCGAGGTGGACGTGACGTTCAGGCTGACCCCGCCGGCGAGGCACAGGCGGCGCGACTTGGTCTGCTCGAACGCCATGCGCGCCATCCGAAGCAGGGCTTCTTCGAGAAACCGCTGCAGGGTGGCGGCGACGTCGCGCGCCCGCTGAGTCGGCTCGGTTTCGGGTTTGAACTCCGGCCCCATCTCATCAATAAAACGACGAGTGTACATCCGACCACCGCGGAAAAACGAGAAGTAACGTTCGTCGACCCGCAGGCTGCCGTCGTCGCGCAAGTCGACCATCGCGCGAAATTTGTCGAGGAATGTCGGCTCGCCGAAATCGGCCAGCGCCATGACCTTTCCTTCACCAGCCAGAGCTTCGAAACCGAGGTAAGTGGTAACGGCTGTGTAGAGCAGGCCCAGCGAATCTGGATAGCGCATTTCTTTCAACAAGGTGATATCAGTGCCTTGTCCCTGACCCAGCGTAGTGGTCGCCCATTCGCCGACACCATCCGCGGTCAGGATAGCCGCTTCCTCGAAGGGGGAAGCAAGAAACGAACTGGCGGCATGCGCCAGGTGATGGGACAGAAAATGAACACGACCGCCATAGCCAAGTTCCTTCTGGAGGGTAATGGGTAGCGTCAACCGCTCACGCAACCATGACGGCATGGTGTGCAGGAACAGGCCCAACGAGCGGGGGTAGGCGCGCACGTGGTGGAGAATTACCCGCTCCAGTTTGAGAAACGGCTTTTCGTAGAAAGCGACATGGTCGACATCGTCGATGGTGATATTGCCGGCCTGCAGACAGTAGTTGATCGCATGAGCGGGGAACTCGGGCGAATACCTTTGTCGATTGAACCGCTCTTCCTGGGCAGCGGCGATGACCACGCCATCGCGCACAAGGCAGGCCGATGCGTCATGGTAGTAGCACGACAACCCTAGAACATGCATGTCAGATGCCGGCGTAAAGGAAGGCGACGAGGGTCGCTGGTCCGACGGTGTAGACCAGCACGGCGATCAGCGCCAATACGAGCAGAATCGGCGCCAGAAAATATATTTTGTGGCGACGGATCAGGCCAAACGTCTCACGGAGAATCAATCGTATGCGGCCCATAGAATGTCTCGCTTTTCTTCAGCTCTGGTTTTCACTGTTTCCGAGGTCGAGCGACCGATTCTCGGCCGTCAACCAGTACGAAACCTGGTCCTTACTGCGGGATCGGAACAACCCGCGGTGGAAAAGAGAAATCCAGATAGAAGTCAGCCCGAAACCCAGCAAGTACAGAAAAGCGAGCAGGAACTGCACAATGAGCGTCTGGATTTTTCGTCCCAATCTTTTTAAAGCGCGAACCGACTTGGCAAAAATGGCACACCTCACAATGACTACAATCACGCGTAGCACCAGGAGGCCAGTGGTGTCAATCGAAGAAAGGCGGCCAATAATAAAGCGCCCGAAACCGTATTAGGTCGCGGGCGTTTCGATCAACTCACTAAGGGCGAAGGCCTCTGAGCGAACTGTTGCCTACTCATCAAGAAGCGACCTTGGTGAGCCGGATTCAAAGGGGATAAACGTAGTACGTTGGAAGGTCGCAACGGTCGTCCGAGTCGTTCGTGGCCCAAAAACTGGCCCAGCATAGAAAAAGGGACTAGCGCAAAATCGCTAGCCCCATGGTATTACTAATAATGTGACCAGGATTTGAACCTGGGACCTTCTGACCATGAGGCGAGCCAGCCCGTTTGTATTCCATAAACAATTCGCTTAGTTAGGTCGGCTCGGTCCTCGGCCCGGTGTCCTCCGATTCGCTTTCGCGGACTCCGCCGATGTGCCCGGCGGACGCGCCCGCCGGATCACCGTCGCCGGGGGCGACCCAGTCGTCGCCCCACGTTCGCGCGCGTTGGCTCGCGTCGGGCGATCGACCAAGGAAGCGGGCCTGGAGCCGACCCGAATGAGTGGGGGTGAACATCGCTCTCGGGCTATTCGAAGCGGTTTCGGCCACGGCTCGACCGCGATCCCTTGAATCGACGGCCCGGCGCACAGCCAGTCGCCCCGTTCCCGGCAGGCAACGGGCTTAGCGGGGGAAACTGGCCAGTGGATGCTCAAGGCCAAGCTCCGCCGCGAGGCTGCCGTTGACCGCGACGGCCAGACGGCATAATATTAAATGGGCATTTTTTACGTTCAACGGAATTCGGGTTCCACTCCGGCGGAGGATCGCGGCGATGAAGAGGCATGCACTACTTCTGCTTTTGATCCTATGCAGCTCTTTCGTTCCGGCCTTTGCGGTGCCGATTGACTTCGGCGGAACGCAGCCGCTGTCGTTTCAAGTGCTGGACGCGGGCGCCGCGCGCGTGACCATCGCGATCGAAATCGGTTCGTTTTTCCTTAGACCGAAGTCCGCCCTGGGTGAACGCTTCTGGCGAATTGACTTGCCCGGCGCAGACGCCAATCCCGTAGTGGGCGCGCCCGAACTGCCGGTCGTAACGCGTCTTGTGCAGATTCCGGCGCTTGGCGGCGCGAAAGTGCGGATCGTCGAAGCCGAGTATGTAACCGTGGATCTGGAGGAATACGGCGCCTTTCCAGTCTGGCCGGCCCAGCCGCCAATCCCCAAACTGTCAGGCGCCGCCGAGGTGATGAAGTTCTTTATGGATCCGTCGGCCTATCGCCGTGCCGGATTTAATGGACCGCGGACGGCGCTCGCCGACGTCGGGGTCATGCGTGGCATGCGTTTCGTGCCGCTGACCATTGCCCCAATTGCCTACGATCCGGTCCTCCAGAAACTGCGGGTCGCCACCAGGATGGTGGTGCGCGTCGACTTCGACCACGCGGCCGACAAGGTGGGCATGTTGTCCGACGAGGCCCTTCGCCAACCGGCTTTCGCGGCGCTGGCCGAGGGGTTGTTCGTCAACGGCGTCGCCACGGCCAACTTGCCCCCGGTTGTGCCAGCAAGGCAAATTCCGGGCGGCTATCTGATCATCGCGGCCCCCGCCTTCGTCAACAGCGCCGACCTGCTGGACCTGGCATCCTGGAAGGCGGAAAAAGGGTATCAGGTTACGGTGGTTTCCACCGCCGACACGGGCGCGACCAAGGAGCAGATCAAGGCATACATCACCGACGCCTATGACAACTGGGAAATACCGCCCGCTTACGTGTTGTTGGTCGGCGACACCGATACGATCGAGCACTGGGTCGGAACGACGATGGACAATCCTTCAACCGATCTCTACTACGCGGCAGTTGACGGCGCGGATTACTTCCCCGACCTTTTTTGTTCGCGGCTCTCGGTCGGCAACGACGTCGAACTGGCCAACGCAGTCGGGAAGATCCTCGACTACGAACGTGGCGAATGGCTGGACGAAGACGCATTTCTCCGGGCAACGTTCATGGCCTCGCTCGATGAGTACGCATATCCGGAAGGCTCCCACGACTACTGCATTGACACTTGGCTTACGCCGGCCGGGTTTGCCGCCAACAAACGGTACTCGCGGTTAGGCGCAACGACCGCGCAGGTGATCGCCGACGTCAATGCGGGCCTCAACTACCTCGTGTATTCGGGACATGGCTCGCGGGAAAGCTGGACCGACGGACCGCCGCTCGAGCAGACCCAAGTTCGAGCGTTGTACAATCAGGTCTTCCCTTTTGTGGCCAGTTACGCGTGCTACACGGGGCAGTTTTCCTGGCCGGAGTGTTTCGGTGAAACCTGGATACGGGCCAGCGGCGGCGCGATGGCGTACTTGGGTTCGTCGGTGCCCTCGTACTGGTCCACGGACGACGTCTTTGAACGACGGAGTTTCGAAGGGCTCTTCGATAGCGCGCTGCCGCGTCACTATACGACCCTCGGTGAGTTTGAAATCTATGGACTGGCCAAAGTGTGGGAAGCCCTCAGTGGTGTCGACCCCGCGCACCGCTATTTCGAGATGTACAATCTGCTCGGTGACGCGTCTGTGGATCTTTGGACCGCTCAACCGCAAGTCATGAACGTCGCTCATCCTTCGGTCTTGTTCTTCGGCTCGACGTCTTTTGCCGTTACGGTCGCCGGCGAGGAGGGCGCGTTGGTCGGATTGAGCGTCGACGGCCTTTTCGTTGCGTCAGCGCTGACGGGGGCAAAAGGAGCGGCCATTCTGACCTGGGATGAGCCAATCTCTGCCTATGACAGCTATTTAGTGACCGTCACCAAGCACGACCGGCTGCCTTATCAGGATGAAGTGCTCGCAGTGCCCTCAACCTCCGACGGCATGTTGGTTGCGACCCCCGATGTCGTCGGCGACGGAATGCCGATCGAGATCCTGGTGGCGGACGCCGACTTGGCAGGCGACAACACGCTCGCGGTAGAGGTCTGGAGCGCGGCGGAGCCTACCCACGAACTGGCTATCCTTGAAGAGATGGATGTCGACACCGGCGTCTTCGCCGGCTCGATCACCACACGTGGCGTGGGATCGCCTGTCCACGGCGACGGGTTCATCAACATCCAGATCGGCGACGCGGTGACGGTTTATTACTACGACGCCTACAACGGCTCCGTGCCGCAGCAGAAGACCGTCTTGATCGCAGTCGATCTCGCTCCTCCGACATTCGGTGGGATTACGACCATCGACGGGGCAAACGAGATGGTGACGCTGCACTGGAACGCCGCGAGCGATCCACACGGCCCGGTCACATACCAAGTCTACCGCGCCGATGTGCCTGGAGGACAGGACTTCGAAAATCCCCTCGGCCAGACCTTCGACACGAGCTACGTGGATGGCAACCTCGTCAACAACCAATCCTACTACTACGTCGTCCGTTCCACAGACGTTTTCGGCAACCAGGACGCCAACATGCACGAAGTCGAGGGAATTCCCCTCGGGCCGAATCGCATTTTCTACGAGGACTGGGAGTCGAAGTCCGCCGGGGACTGGACCGTTGTCGATGGTGGCTGGGGAAATGACGCCACGTGGTCGACCGTTGATGAATGCGACGATGCGACGGGTGTCTCCATCCTGCACGGCGCGTACATGATCGCCAGCTCTAGGTGCGTCACGTACGGAATACTCGACGAAATGCTCGTCAGTCCCAGCATCGACTGCAGCGAATGGGCAGGCGTCATCCTGCAGTTCGCCAATAGCAGCCCTTGGTCGGGCGAACAGTATTGCGATGTCGACGTCAGTATCAATCAGGGGAACTGGGTCAACGTCGCCCATTTCGTCGACGATCGCGAAGAGGTCACGCAAGTCGATCTGAGCTCGTATGCCGATTACGCCGCCGATGTGCGGATCCGCTTCCACTACTATGGCGACCTGGATTGGTGGTGGGCGGTCGACGAAATAGAGCTGCTCGGCAACCACCAAAGTGTCGACGACGATGATGATACCGACGACGATGACGATGCGGACGACGACGACACTACGGACGACGACGATGACGATGCGGACGACGACGACGCGGCCGACGACGATGATGATGATGCGGACGACGACGACACTACGGATGACGACGATGACGATGCGGACGACGACGACGCGGCCGACGACGATGATGATGCGGACGACGACGACGACGCGACCGACGACGACGACGATTCCAGCGGCTGCGGCTGCTGACCATTACGGGCTTCGAGCGACGCGAGGGCGGGCCTACGGGCTCGCCCTTTTCGCGTGGCGATCTTAGTCAGCGGACGCCGCGCAAGACGTCTCCGTCCCCGAGTTGATGACGGCATACTATCCGCAGGACGAGCAGCGCAAGGAGCTTTTGGCCGACCTCCTGCATCTCGTCACCACGGAAGACGACAAGACGATCCACCTCCTACTCATCATCCTCGCGCACGTGAAGAAGGTGGCAGGGTAGCCGCGGAACAGACTCCGAAAACCCCGTTTGGCGCACTGCCTGGCTTGTCGGTACTCCGTCTGCCCCCACGCCCGGTAACCGGGCACAACCAGAAGATACGGACCGGTCAACATGACCCGGTCGGCGGCGTCAAAATCAACGAGGAGTGGGTCTTGGGCGGGGCGAAGGGGGGGCAACTGCACCCAGGAGCGGGCGAAGCCCCGAGGCCAGCCGTTGATCCGTGCGGCGATTTGACGCGAGCGCGGCTGCTAGAAGCAAAGCATCGAGGACGGCCTGAACGACGCGGCCTGGGCCAACGCCAGGATGGCCGAACTAACCACCGAGCGCGAGGAACTGATCGCGTCGGACCAAACGTCCGGGGAGCCGCCTCGGATCGACGCCACGACGACGCTGGCCTACCGCCAGGAACTGGAGAAGGCGGTCGATCCACGCGAGATCAAAAGGATTTTGCGGATGCTGATCGAGGAGACAAAACTAACTCCGGAAACCCTGTCGGTTGAGATCACCTACAGGCTCCCGGAACCGGTTCTGAAAGGGACTATAGCGGGGCCAGGATTTGAACCTGGGACCTTCGGGTTATGAGTGCCGGTTCCGGCAACGGAAACCTGTTGAAATTCAAGGGGAATTTCAACTCACCTTCCACTAACGTTTGTCGGTTGTTGGTGGTTGTTCAGGGTCCCTTTCCGTTGCTGGAACGGCCCTCTGACCGGAGGCGAACCGCTTCTCACCTCGCCATGCCCCCGTTGTCCTGAAGTCCGCAAAAAAAATGCATTGGCTACTTCCCGAGAAATAGGCTACTATAAGGCTACTCAAGGAGATCGAACATGCTCTCTCTCCGCCCCGAAAAGCTGACCGACGTGACGATCCCGGTAGCCACGGCTTGGCTACTGGCCGCCTGCGCGGAGGCGCGCGGTAAGCAGGACCTGTGGACGAGGCAGAAACCCGAGGCGCTCGCCGCCCTCCGCGAGCAGGCCGTCGTGCAGAGCGCCGAGTCGTCCAACCGCATCGAGGGGGTCACGGTCGCGCCCGAACGACTCCGCCCTGTCATACTCGGCCAGGCCCGCCCGCGCGACCGCTCCGAGGAGGAGGTCGTCGGCTACCGCCGGGCGCTGAACTGGATATTCACCCGCAAAGGACCGCTCCCTGTCGAGCCGCGCGTCGTGCTACGCCTCCACGAACTGGCCCAAGGCGGCATGAGCGGCGATGCCGGGCGATGGAAAGAGCGCGACAACGAGATCGTCGAGCTGCTGCCGAACGGGGAGCGCCGAGTGCGGTTCGAGGCGATGCTCGCGCGCGAGACGCCGCAGGCGGTGGAGCGTCTGTGCACAGCCTACGCGGACCTCGCCGGAGGTGGGCGCGTGCCGCCGCTGCTCGCCGTCGCGACGTTCGTGCTCGACTTCCTGTGCATCCACCCGTTCCGCGACGGCAACGGGCGTGTGTCTCGGCTGCTCACGACGCTGTTGCTCCAGAACGAGGGGTTCGTCGTCGCGCGGTACGTCAGCCTGGAACGCCTCGTCGAGGAGACCAAGGAGGACTACTACCGCGTACTGCAAGAGTGCTCGGTTGGCTGGCATGAGGGGACGAACGAGGTGGTCCCCTGGTGGAACTACTTCCTGTCGACGCTGCGTCGCGCCTACGGCGAGTTCGAGCGCCAGGTTGAGGCGTCGGACGCGCGCGGCGGAAAGGGCGACCTCGTGCGGCAGGTGGTGGCGACCCAGGTCGGACCTTTCACCCTGACCGAACTGCGTGCGCAGTGCCCGTCGGCCAGCTCACAGCTCATCAAGAAGGTGCTGGCCGAGATGAAGCGGGAAGGCAAGGTCACGCTGACCGGGCGTGGTCGAGGCGCGCGGTGGGTTACCAAGTAGCTGCGTGCGTTGGCAACAACGGAGGGAAACGATGGGACCTTTTCTGCGGGAACTGCTCCAACGAAGCGGGGGCTTCGATAAGTTTGTCCAAGAACTGACGGCCTCACGCGAGGGGCTGTCCGTTGAATGTCACGCCGCTCGGGAGGGCAAATCCGGACGCAAGTACGTTCTCGACGTGGTCGTCACGCCGTCGGCGGAGTCAGCCAAGGCCCCCGTTATCATCGACTGCCGGTTGGCTGAGCGGGCGGTCGGGGCCAGCAACCTAACCGAGTTGTCAGAGTTGATGGACGATCTCGGCGCGGTCAAAGCCGGAGTTTTCTGCTCGGGCACGACTGATGCGAGTATCGAGGCCGACGCTCGCTCTCGACGTATCGACCTCTTCCCGATCCCCAACCTGCCTCCCGGCGGGCTGAAGAGGAAAGCAAAGAAGTACCGTGCTCAAGCTGTGTCGTGGATCGGCAACTACCGCGACCTGGAGTTCGGCGAAGTCGCCTTGATCCCGTTGGTCAGCCAGGTGCCCCAACAGCCGACGTTGAAGGCGGAGTTTGACGCCTTTCACCAGGGACGCGACGCCCTCCACCTCTTCTCGGTGAAGACGGGCCAACCCGGAAACCACCTGATGTCACTGATGCAGAACAAGCAGATGGAACTTCTCCAGTTCTTCAAGAACGATCCGGGGTTTCGTTCCCTAGTCCGGCCCGACCGAAAACTGGCGGTGCAGAGCCCTATGCAATTCGATTTTTCCGACTACGAGTTCCGCCAGTTGCGCCTAGCCTACGGGGCGGTCAACCTGAAGACCATCGAAGGCTTCTTCTACACCTTCGTGATCGGACAGGAGAGCGACTACAGTACCGACGCCCTCGCTCTGCTTCCGGCGGCGGTCAAACAGTTCATCAGTCCGCGTAAGACCCAAATCAAGTGGCATGAAACCCAAGCACCTATACACGACGGGTATATGCACGTCGGCCCAGTGCTCGAAGAAGCCATCGTCGCTGGGGATGCCGTCGACGACCTGGTCGGCCTGGAGTTCTTCTTCCCTCCCTGGGTCAACTACAAGATGGACGGGTCGGAGATGAAGAACACCACGAACAGGATCGTCGTCAAACCGCTGGAGATCAAGTACAACTAGCCGACGGGCTCCATCCCTCGGCTGATGAACCTTTTCAACTCGCGGTAGCTAGAACGCGAGGCAGACCGTGAAGAAGAGAACTCTACTGCTGGCCGTGACGCTTCTGATCGTCGCCGCGATCACATCGGCGGGCGAGAAAAAGATCAAGCCCGACTGCACTTTCAACGGGCTGAAGCTCTACGGCAAGATCAAATTCGTGGACTCGTTCCCCGACCTGAAGGTGAAGGCCGTGGAGGCGTTCCCGGACCTCAAGGTGAAGATGGTCACCGCGTTCCCGGATAAGTGCGGCCTGTGGCAGAGCGTGGACGCCTTCCCCGACCTGAAGGTGCAGATGGTCGAGAACTTCCCCGACCTCACGATCAAGTTCGTGGACGCCTTTCCTGGGCTGCCATGACGGCTCGGCAAGGCCGACCACGCACGAAGGAGGTTTTTTGACATGGCCGCATCTGATCCTTTCGATCTCGTCCTAGTAGAGAATCCCGACGACGTGCGCGGCTCAGTGCGCGCCTTCGCCAGAGAGGCTGCAAGCAACGAGGACCTCGCGCGTGATCTGTTGCGCCAAGCGATCTACTGGGTGTTCGACCCTGACACCGGGGCGTTCGGACCTGGCAAGTTCGTCGGGTTCAAGGAGATGACGTACCAACGCTACGCGCGCGGTAGGATGCTCGTCTTGGAAGGCGCTCCGTTTCACGGCGGGGTCACGCGCAAGGCCATCGAGCGCGCTCTGGGCGCGACGTTTCAAGACGATCCGATGATGCGGAACACCCTCGTTGACTGGGGGAATCGCTTGCTGGAAGGCGACGTTTTTCAGGGGATCGCAGAGACGAAGTGGCGGTTCCTGTCGTTGCCGCCGAAGGGCCGATGAGCAGGCGACGATGGCAGTGCCGCAAAAACGCCTGGCTGCCGATCTCGGGCGTCTACGTATCTACCGACGACTACGAGAGCTACACCAAGCACTTGGAGGCCAAGGAGCACCTGTACCGCGTCGTCGAAGAGACCCGTGACCTGCATCCCGCCTACGCCACGGGCGAGACGAGCCGGACGGCGAGCCGAGGCCGCACCGCGAGCCAGATGCTCAAGCTGATCGGCGAGTCGGACAGGCAGTGGACCGAGATCATCCAGCGCCGCGAGGTGGCGCGGAAGGAGGGACGGCTGATGTTCCCGGAGACCCTGAGAAGGACGGACCTGGCGGCGCTCTTTCGGACGATGGAGGACTCCCTGGCGGCCTCCAGCGCGTGGTCGAGGGAGGCGTTCTTCGAGTCCATCGGCTGGACCAAGAAGCGCAAGGACCCTACCGCGTTCAGCGACAACCAAGTCTTCAGTCAGCTCGTCGTAGTGACCTTCTTCTCAGGCATCAAGGCCGACATGGTCACGAAGCGCATCAAACGGATTGAGGAGCACCTGAACGACTACCGGCGCGTCAAGGACTTCAAGCAGGCCGACCTGGACCGGTTCCTGGCCGACCCGGGAACGATCCACCACGAGCAGAAGCTCCGGGCCTGCGTCGCCAATGCGAAGGCGCTGGACGCCCTGGTGCGGCAGCACGGCTCCTTCGCGCGCTACCTGGAAGGCTTCGGCGCGAACCGGCTCCTCGAACTCCGCGACGATCTCCGGCTGCGGTTCAAATACCTGGGCGAGCGCACGGTCTATCACTTCATGATGGAGTTGGGACTGCCGGTGCTGAAGCCGGACCGCGTGGTAAGCCGCATCCTCACCCGCTTGGGGCTGATCGACGGCCCAGGTCAGCTCGCCCAAGCGCTTCAGGTCGGCAGCGCGCTGGTGGAGGCGACCGGTCACCCGATCCGGTACGTCGACATCGTGCTCGTGATGTACGGCCAGGTGACTAACGAGACTGTCGGCATCCACCAAGGCATCTGCCTGGAGAAGGCTCCGCGTTGTTCGGCTTGCGGGTTGACAGAGTATTGCGCATATTTCCAAAACCACGACCAGAACCAAGGGAGATAGAGGGATGAGGGACGCCGTATTCCACGTCACTCATGTAAGAAGCCTCGATTCGATAATGAGGTACGGGATTCTCACACCGAAGGATACAAAGCTAAGGGGATTTCCGGGTCTGCTAGATTCTGAAGGGTCCAACATGGACGTTGTTCAGCTTTTTGACCAACAAGGTGGGGATGCTTTGGCGTTCGGAAATTTTGTTGACGGTCTTCGAGATGCTTTTAGAAAGGTGTTTGTACCCGAGAAGGAGATACGGATCATCCTAATCGACCAAAAGATCAGAAAAGACTCTACGTATTTTATATCTCCACCATCGGTGGTTCATGCCAGCCAACTTGGTAATTTTCGATGTTGTCCGCCTTTTGAGGCATGGTACAAGAAGACGCTCGGTCGAGAAAGCATTGTTGGTGTAATCCCGTTTTC
The DNA here is from genome assembly GCA_964511015.1 of uncultured bacterium. Taxonomy (GTDB): domain Bacteria; phylum Lernaellota; class Lernaellaia; order Lernaellales; family Lernaellaceae; genus FEN-1099. The sequence continues at coordinate 25,871 of CAZEDX010000059.1, forward strand.
CGAATGGCTTAGATATTTCTAAATCCTTGATCCTGCTACACTCCTTGCAACGCAACTAGCCGGGACAATTTGAGCGGCTCGGACATGCGCCCGCGCGCGTAGCGCGAAAATTTTCTGCCATCGGTCATAGGGGTCGGCCGCGTCGCCCGCGAGGCAGCGCAAATCGGCGCGATTCGAGACCGCCCGTTCTTGAAAAAACCTCCACTGGCACGCCCCCAAAAACGCTTGACAAACCCCGCGCCAAAATTCACGCTGAAGTCATCCATCAAGAGTCCGGGGACAGACCAGGCTGGTTGATCCGGACGGCAACCTGACCACTCGGTCAACGGTGCCACTGCCTGAGCGATGGGGTCGATGATGAACCATTACAAGATGCGAAAGAAGAGAACACCGCAGGTTGCGAGGCGTTCTACGTGCGAGCGCTATCGCGACAGCCGCCGAGAGGACGCTGCCGTCGTCGAGGTGCCGACCGAGACCTTCTACACGCCGGACGGGATTGCCACTCACTTCGTGGAGTCGGTCCTGTCCACACTCTGGTTCTTGGAGGCGTTGGGACAGGTGTTCGGCATCGAGGACGAGGATGTCAGGCTGATCGAGGCGGCACTCAGCCACGCAGCCGTCGCACCCGCCGAAGAACCCGGCTTTCCAAACCTGCTGACCCAGTGGGTCGCAGACGCTCAGGTGAGCCTGCACTTCCTGGCGCTTGCCCGCGAGCTGACAGCCTGCGTCCTCGACCAGGTGCCCCGCGAGACGCTGCTGCGTCACTTTCCGACTAGACGCCTAACGGAGACGGCGCGCCGGATCGACGCCCACCGGCAGGCGGTAGTAACCGCTTTGCGCCCAACGTTGGAGACGGTCCGCCCGGGGCTGTGGGCCGACCTGGTTCCGACGGTCGAAAGCGACCTCAGGAAGGTTTCGTAA
>CAZEDX010000060.1:0-26359 GCA_964511015.1 uncultured bacterium
GCGTATCCGGATTTCGGTATGACTCATGCCTTAGGCAGGATTAAAAGACCTATCGTTAGAGATAATTAGGAGTTGCTACAAAGCACCGCGCGCAGCGCCTGCGCCAACCGTTGGTATTGTTCTGCCGAGTTGTAGAGTTGTGCCGAGAGGCGGATCAGCCTTCGCGGCGGTTGCGGCCAGGCGAAGACGGGAATCTCAATTGCGTGCTCGGTGAACAGACGAGTCTGCAATGGGTCGGTGAAATGGAAGAGGTCGTCGCCATCCGGCAGCGGCGCGGCGGCCATCGAGCCGAGTAGGGAATCGGGGCAGGGCGGCGGTATACCTAGTGCATCGCACAGCAGGTCCCGCCCGCGCAAGGCCAACTCGTGATTGGCCTTTAGCAGCGCGGGCCAGCCACCGGGCAACAACGAACCCATGAAACGGATGGCGTCGGGCACGCAGAGAAAAGCGGTCGGGTCGGAGGTGCCGGTCCAGTCGAATTCCCGGCGGAAACGCGAACTTCCGTCGAGCGGCATGTTGAAACCATGGCTGATGGTCAGCGGGTGGATGCGGTCCTGCCGGTCGCGCCGCACGTGCAGAAACGCCGCGCCTTTGGGGGCGCAGAGCCACTTGTGGCAATTACCGGTGTAGTAGGCGGCGCCAAGAGAATCCAGGTTGAGCGGCACCATGCCGGGCGCATGGGCGCCATCGACCAGCGTATCGACCCCCCGCCGCGCTAGTTCCGCAACCAGACGTTCGACCGGCAATACCAGCGCCGTGGGGCTAGTGATGTGATCGATCAGCGCCAGCACTGTCCGTTCGGTGACGCGGGCCAGAATGGCTTCGGCGAGCTGGTCTGGCCCCGTCGCCGGGAAAGGCAGGGGCACCATGACGACTTCGGCGCCAGCGCGTTCGGCGGCATATCGGACGGCGTTCTTGCAGGCGTTGTAGGCCTGGTCGACGACCAGCAATTGATCGCCGGGTTTGAAGGACAACGATCGTAGCACGGTATTCACGCCGGAGGTGGCGTTGGACACAAAGGCCAGGTCGTCGGCCTGAGCGCCGACAAAGGCCGCCAAGTCGCGGCGGGAAACCGCCAAAAGCTCGTAGTAGGCCCCATCGAGAAAACGCAATGGTTCGCGTTCCATCAGATCGCGCAGTTCCTGTTGGCGTACGAGGACAGGCTTCGGGCAGGCGCCAAAGGACCCGTGGTTGAGAAACACGACATTGGGATCTAAAAGCCAGTGTGAAGCGTGGTTCATGGTATCCCCTAACGGCAGACGACGAGGTCTTGTACCTAATTCTTGACCGCTTGGCAAAGCATCGGTCAAATGAATCGTATTTCGACTAATTTTTTTCTTGACATTTGCATGATTGTTTATAATACTTCCATCGCCTCGATGTAAGCGATGGCGCCATTTCGTTGCGGCAATTACTGAATGCGCTTTTTCTGCATTTGGTTTTGGGGACCGAAGGGGAAGGATTATGAGACAGGTTTTGATTCTGATGATCGTTCTGATTGCCGTGCTGGTCGTCAGTAGCGTCGTTCAGAACCAGATCATGACGAGGTTCGAGGTCCAGAGTCAGGAAAAGGTTTCGGCGCATCAAGAATTGGCGGCGGCGGTTTCCGCACAGCAGACGTTGCTGGCTGTCGTTTCCGTACACGAAACCAGTTCGGTAAGGTAAGCTCTCTCGGGGCGATGATCCGCCGGACAAACCGCGGGATTTCGGTCTTGGCGGCGCTGGTGAAAGTTGATGTACTGTGCTATGGAAGGTGATGGAAGGATCTCGTTCGCAAACAAAATACTGGTTCACCCCTGAACAGTAATGGGGAACAGGAAAGCCCAGTATGACAAAAAAAATCTTTACGACCGGCGAAGTGGCAAGGTTGCTCGGCATCAACATCAACACGGTCATCAAGTGGTTTGATGAGAAACGCTTGACTGGTTTTCGTCTTCCGGTAAGCAACGAACGACGCATTCCGATTGCGAGCCTGCGCCGCTTCATGAACGAGAACTCCATTCCGATGGACTTGCTGAGCGAAGAGACGCCGATGCGCCGCATGCACCAGCGTGTGCCGTGTCACGAGACGGCGAGTGTGACTGTCATCAACGGGCGGAAATTCGGCCCGTACGACGCTTCGATTCTCGACCTGTCCGAAGGAGGCGCGCGCCTACGTGTGAGCGGCGGCGAAGCGATCAACCTGCCGTTGGGCACGTTTGACCTGATGGTTTCAGTAACCGAAGGCGCGTTGTCGGGCGCCAGTTGGCGTGGCAATATCGTGCATCTGAATCCGGAGCAGGGTGCGCTTTCGATCGGAATGCGCTTTGCCGATCTCAGCGCGACCGAACGTCAGCGCCTGTCTCAGTACGTCGAGAAGAACAGCGACTGATTGCCACGGCGGATCGAAGCAATTCCGCGCAGATTTCCAAACGAAGTATTGGTTAGTCGCGGCTGAACAGAGCTGCTGTGCGTTTTTGCATGAACGCGGTGACAAAGGATTCACTTGCTGTTACTGAAAAGGGAAATTTAGATTGGAAAAGGTCGACCCGACCCCGAGATAAGCTCCAAACGAAGCTTTCGCTGCTTATGGATGTTTGACGTATTTCAGAACCGTTAATACAACTACCAAGAGCGGAAGAGCCAGCAGAGCGATAGAAATTCCCCACTCGAATACCGATGCTACAACGGACTTGATCATGCCAATCCTCCGTCCTGCCCCGGTGATATACAGTTTTCAAAGCCCCACATAGGTTCTATATTCCTCTTATACCTTGATTGCAACAAAATTCATCTATTACTTCGAAGTTTTGGATTGGAAAGAACAATTCTGTAATACCCACTGTGCCGCACCTTATTCTATTCGGTTGAATACCCTTTCTTCGTTAGCCCAGAGAAGAAATTGCAAAGCAGGGGCCAATTTCCTCTGAAAACAGAAAAACGCCCCCCAACATCAGTCGGGGGGCGCTAGGTTTGGCGCTCGGCAATGGGTTACAGGTCGCAGTTCACATCGATGCCAAGGCCGTTGTTGATCGAGTCGGCAATGCTGTTGGCCAATTCGAGGTGGGTCTTGGTCAGGAGGTAATATTCGACTTCTTCGTACGCCTGGCCCACGGTGGTCGCGTCGGTGAGTTCCGGCAGGTCGAGTGGGGTGCTCTCATCCAGGCCGGCCGGGAAGTCGACGTAGTCGATCAGGTCGTACACCGCGAGGTTCAGGGTCAGAGCGGCGAACTGGCGCAGCGCCTTGTAGAACGAGCCCACGTTGCCCTGCAGGTTGAACAGGTACTGGAAGATCCCGAAGTTCTTGAACAGCGGGGTCTGGTCGATCGCGCCTTCTACGATGGCAATCAATTCGAAGAGGTCGTACTTCATGGCGGAACCGAACTTGAACTGCTGCTTCCAGAAGCCGATGGTCTTCGGGCAGGCATAGACCGGCACCGGCGGCACGATTTCATAGCCGAGACCGAAGTCGGCGTCGAGGTAGTCGGCATCCGCCGGCGGATCGATCGGCAGCGGATACTGGGTGGTGACGATCATGTCGGCCGGAACGGTGGTTTCGTCGAGATAGGCCACGAAGCAGAAGCTGCTGATCGACGGAATCATGTACCAGCCGGCGAGCCCATCGGGGCCGTCCATCGTGTAGTCGTAGTCGTAGATTTCATCGTAGTTGTCAAACACGCCGTTGCATTCGTAGTCACGGTAGAAGATGACGCGGACATCGTTGATGCCGGCGTCGGGGCCTTCGTCCTGCAGGCCGTTTCCGTTTTCATCGAACCAAACGTAATCGCCGATGTTCATCGGCACGCCGGCCAACGCCTGGCTCGGCAGAATCACGAAGAGCGAAATAGCGATTACCACCAGATACGAATAAAACTTCATCTGAGACCCCTTTTGTCTAGGTAAACGTTAGTGAAAAACGTAATGTCAACCGATATTCCTGAACCGGTTTCCCGGCTTTTACCCATCTGAAGCAACCTTCTGTTGCTTCTATTTCTTCTGTTTATACTATCGGCGTGCCACGGCAGACTCTATAGCCCTTTTTTGAAATCGTACAAAGTTGAGGTGGCTAGCGGGAGCGTGTAAGCAGAATAGCCTGCGATCCATCGGGCAGGGGCCAGGTGCGACTTTCGGGGAACAGAGCGGTCAGTTCCGGCGGTCGTTGGTCGAGCAGGGCGAAACCCTTCCACACGTTTTTGTAGTCGATGTAGTCGCTTTTGCGCTCGTTCGGATTGTAGACCTGTTTGTACGGCTGGCGGAAAAGGATCTCGACAAAGGTTTGGTAGTAGTCGGGCGAAGCCGGGTCGGTGATGTCGCGGTCCGCATCCCACGCCGAGCGAATCTCGACACGCTTGTTGAACAGTTTGGCCATGTACCAGAACGTGTTCCAGGAGAAGTAGAAATCGACGTCCATGATCAACAGGCGCGGAGCCGGCTGGGTGACGTCGGTGTTCGGGAGGTTGTCGAACAACGCGTGGGCGATCTCGGTTTCGCGCCAATCGTCCGGTTCGGGGACGAGATAATTGGCGGTAATGACCTTGCGCGCGAACAGCCTTTCGACGAACTGTTCCTGGTTGATGGGGTCGGGCAACGGTTGACAGCCGCCCTGGCCGTCGGACCACGGCGTTGTCGAGAGAACCCCCCAGACGACCATCGCGGCAATCAGCAGCCAGCGCAAGCCGTTGATCGCGTGGTGCAGCGTGCGCGCGCCGAGCAACGCGCGTCCGGCCTGGCGGGCTTTTTGCGCTTTGGCCGAATAGGGCAGGCGCACGCGCATGATGACCGCGGCCACGATCAACACCAGCGACGGCAACAGCGGCACGGTGTTCATTTCGTTCTGAATGTTAATGAAGAAGAACGCGCCGAACGGCACGAGGAACCAGACCAGCATTAGCAACGCCGGTCCGCGTCCGGGGAACAGTTCGTGCAAGTAGAACGAGCGTTGCAGCCACCGCCGCAGCACGGCGAACAGCATCAGCAGGGCGATCGACAGCAGGAAGACGTTCAGCGGCGCCGCGCCGAAGTAGTAGGGCGATAGTTGTGATTCGTAGAACACGAGCAGCGACCACGGCGACATGTGCGCCTGGCTGACGTTCATTTTCATCTGCTCGGCGTAGGTCACGAAATTGAGCACGCCCTTGGGGAAATACCACAGCGAGGCGACGAAGGCACCGAGCAGGCACGCAGCGACGGCGTTGGCGCGTGGGGTCGAGCGGCCGGAAAACAGAAAGAAGACCAGCCAGAGCATGACGGACGTCAGCACGAAGAAGATCATGCCGTAAGGCAAGCGGTACTGCGGCGTCGCGGCGAACCAGTTTTCGATCGCCGCCCGGTGTGGATCGCGGTAGAGCAGCCAGGCGATGCCCAGCGCGGCCAGCGCGGCGAGAACCGCGCGCAACCCAATGTGCCAAGCGCGCGGCCTGGCGGTCGGCGGCGACTCCTGCCGGATCGCGGCGATCCAGCCGGGCACCAGGTAGAGCAGGGGACCGATCAGGAACAGGAAGAAGGTTTGTTTGGCCAGCGCAGCCAATCCCATCGCCAGGCCCGCCGCGATCGAGTACCCGCGGTTGGTGAAGCAGTCGGTGGCCAGCAGCAGCCAGACGGCCGCCACCGAAGTCGCGGTCAGCGGCAACTCAAGCAAGTATTGGCGGCTGACCTCGACGATCGCCGGACAGGTAGCCAGCAGCCACGCCGCGAGCAGGCCGGTTCGGCGGTCGAGCAACTGGGCGCCGAGGCCGAAGATGCCGATCAACAACAGCGTGGTGAACAGCAGTTGGCTGTAGACCGCGGAGTCGTGCTGCCGGCCGAGCAAGGCGTAGAAGCCAGTGGCAACGATGCCGATCGGCGGATAGCCGTTGAACGCCTCCAGGTAGGCAGTGTAGATGTTCGTGCGCAGCGTCGCCAGGTTGAGAAACTCGATCGGTCCCATGATGTGCGAAAGTTCGTTGAGGTTGCACGGCCGGTGGTCGATCCGGATAAACCATGCGTGCATCGATAGCGCATAGGCGATGATGACGGCTAGCAGCGCCAGGGACGTGCGTCGGCTGAGGTCGCGTCCCACGCGCTACAGGCCCTTGAAGGTGCGCGCCAGCCACAGCAGGAAGCGCAGCTTGCGCGGCTGGGGGTAGATTCGCGCCCGGCCGCGTTGTTCGGCTAGGTGCAGGTAGGTCAACGGTTTCGGGCCGGCGCGCATTTCACGCCAACTCGACAACTCAATGAACAGCGCAGCGTGCAACGGCGCGAACCGCTGGGCGATCATCTCGCCGTACTGGCGATAGTGGGTCGCGAAATCTAGACTCTCGTTGGCCATGCCCAATGCGTCCAGCGACGTGATCAGATTGATATGCCCGCCCTCCTTGCCGAGGATCAGCGAGGTGTACGGCCGGGTGCGTTCGAAAACGAAGAACCCGAGCGTGGTGCCGTCGGGCCACTGCTTGTCCATCAGCTTCTGCATCAGCTCGTAGTCGGGCAGGTCGATCATGTCCGGCGGGTGTGGATACCACTCGGCCAATTCCTCGAGCGCCTCGCGGGCGCCGCCGATCAGGTCCAGCATTTGTTTGACGTAGTCGTCGAACGGCTTCACGCGCGACTGGGCGTGGTAGAAGACTTCCTGCAATCCGCCACGCGGCAGGCACAACACGTACTCGACGTTGGCCTGTTCCGCGGCCATCGCCAGGTGCTCGCGCCCCGGAAACGCGTAGCCCCACAACGGCCCCTTCTGCGTGTGAAAGGCTTTGACGCAGCGGTCGCCGTCGAGCAAGAGAATCAGCCACACCGGCTTGGGCTGATTGAACTTGCCGAACAGGGCCAGCAGGTTGATCCAGTGCCGCACGTCGGTGTCGATGACCAGCACTTGTTCGGCTAGCACGGCAACACCTCCAGCACACGCACGGTTCGCGGCGGCAATTCGACGGCGATGTATTCGTCACCGAAATAGCGCTCGCCGTTCTGTAGATCGACCATCTTCTCGCCCGGCGTCACCCGCACGGTCGGGCGTTGGGGCTGGTCGGTTGGATTGGCGATGAACAGATAGCGCTCGCCCTGCGGCCCGAGGTGCAGGCTGGTTTCGCAGGGCGGAAGGCTCGGGTAGACCGCTTCCAGGTGCAGATGGCGGGCCACCGCACGCGCGATCGGCTCGGCGTTTTCCACCGGCAGCGGCACCTGCGTGACCAGCACCACGCGCCCCGAGCCAGCGTTGCAGACCATCGTGTCGATCTCACAATCGAGCCGGTGGGTCGGGCGGCTGGCGTAGTGGTCGAGCGTGGAGAACTCGTTCATCTGTTCGTCGTACGCCGGCACTTCGGGGCCGCACACCAGATTGCCGCCGGCCTCGACGTAAGCCGTCAACTTGCGTTGCACGTCCTGACTGAGGAACTCGAAGGTCGGGCAGACAATGGCCGCGTATTTTCCCAGCGTTTCCGCATCCAGGTCGCTCGAACCGATGACGTACGGGATGCCGAGTCGGCTCAAGGCATGTTCCCAGCCGCGCAACATCTTGGCATGCAGATACTGAATCGGCCGCGCGAAACCGCAGGTCTGTTCGTAACAGCCGTCTTCGGTCGGAAACTGGCCTTCGAGCCACAGCGGCGGTATCGGCGCGGTAGCCTGGGCGGCGCTCTCCAGGCGCTCGTAGTCGCGCACCGACAGCAGACAGACATCCGCCTTGCGGCGCAGTTGCCAGGGCTTGAGCTTGTCGAGCAAGGCCAGCAGATCTTGATAGAACCGCCAGTAGTCGGGCCGGATGCCGCCCTGGCGCGTGATCGGGCTGCCGTACCAGCGTTCTCGTTCGACGATCATGTAGAAGTTAATGCCCTTCAGGCCGTACATCCAGGCGACCATGGTGGTGAAACGTTGGTCATCGAGGTCGACCGGCGGCCAGGCGTGGTAGCAACCGCTGGCGAATTCCGGGCTGACCGGGAAACGCGACTGGCCGGTCAAAAACAGCAGCCGCCGCTTGAGCAGCGCATACTCATGTTTGTGCATGTAGAAGTCGACACCGCAAAACGCCACATGCTGCTCGGCCTTGATGAGCGATAGCGGGCTCTGCGCCGTGCACACCGGATAGTTGTGGAAGAAGGCGATATCCTTGATGCCGCGGTCTTCCCACATCATGCGCAGGCGGCCGAGCGAACCGGCGAGCAAGTCTTCTTTAAATTCGATCCAGTCCAGGTAGTACGGCAACTCGCGCATCGACGCGGCGCGGAAGTCTTCCGGCATCGGCAGCTCGGTGAGCGAACCATCGAAATGGTAGGCGTCGGCCGCCTCGCGCGCACCGCCGTATTTCTCCTTCAGGAATTCGATCCACTTCGCGCGCGCGTCGGGGTGATAATCCTGATCGTACGCGCTGGTGCGGAAGAAGTAGCTCAGCTCGTTGTCAACCTGCACGGCGAAGATCGGGCCGCGCGGATGCAGACGCGGGCGCAACACCGGCGCCACCGCGTCGAACCACAGATCCAACTCGCGCCAGAAGGCGTTGGATGCGTAGGAGATGACCGGGAACGCGCGGGGCGGCGCGGGTAGCAGCACCATGCCGCCGCGCGAATCGCGGGCCAGAAATGCGGGGTCTTCGAACAGGCGGCGCGGATAGCCGAAATAGGTGATTTCCGCATTGATGTGCGGCCCGGGACGCACCAGCACCGCCAGCCCGGTTTCGCGCGCCAGGTCGAGGAACTGGCCAACGTTCTTCGCCGGGTCGAATTCACCGAAGTCGAAATTGCCGGGGCTCATTTCGTGCACCGACCATGGAATGTAGGTGCAGATCATGCGGAAGCCGAGTTCGCGCACACGGCGCAAAATCTCCGGCCAGTCCTTCGGGCTCAGCCGCCAGTAGTGGACGTCGCCCGACAGTAGCGGCACGAGCCGGCCATCGGCGAGCAACCCGTTCGGAGCGGCGGTGACGGTCATATTTGCACTCCCCGGCGGCGCAGCTCGTCGCGCACGCGGGCGGCGATCAGATCGAGCGCCACCGCATTGTGGCCGCCTTCCGGCACGATCAGGTCGGCGAAGCGCCGGCTCGGTTCGACGAAGGCTTCGTGCATCGGCCGCACCTGCTTCACATATTGATCGATGACCGAATCCAGCGAACGCCCGCGATCGCGCAGGTCGCGCTTGAGGCGGCGGATGAAACGCAGATCGTCGTCGGTCTGTACGAAGAGCTTGATGTTGAACAACTCGCGCACTTCCGGCAGGGCGAGGATCAGAATGCCCTCGCAGATGATTACGTCGCGCGGTTCGATGCGGCGGGTTTCCGCCTTGCGCATGTGCGTGACGAAATCGTAGATCGGCTCGTCGATGGGCCGGCCCTCGGCCAGCGCGCTCAGATGCTCGGCCAACAGCGCGACATCGAGCGCGTCCGGGTGATCGAAGTTTATGGCCGTCCGCTCCTCCGGCGAGAGATGGCCGAGGTTCTTGTAGTAGCTGTCCTGGTTGAGCAAGGCGACGTTGTCGCTGCCGAGCAGGCGGACAATGCCCTTGGCTACTGTGGTTTTCCCGGAACCGGTTCCACCTGCTACACCGATGATGAGTCTGCGTTCGGACATGTGCCTCGTTGTTACCGTTTGGTCGATGGTTGAAGAGAACTGATGACAAGATGTTAGCAAATCGCCCGCGGCGCGCCTAGCCCGAGCTTTGCCGCCGTGCGCCGCGAAACCGTCGTCCGATTCATGGGAGAGGGTTCCCTCCGGAAGCGAGGTCCGTGGCAAAAGATTTCTGATAACGACTAGTTGAGGCTATTGTCCATGGGCATAAAACGCTCTTGCATTCGGTCCACGTGCTGGCTATACTCCGCGTCCTGGTTTGAGGAACACACGGTAGGTTTGTATCGATGTTTACTGCGGTTTCGATCATTCACGTAGTGGTCAGCATCTTCTTGGTGCTGGTCATTCTGTTGCAGACCGGCAAAGGTTCGGATGTCAGCGCCATGTTCGGCGGCGGCGGCGCTAATACGCTGTTCGGCGGCTCGAGCGGTGCGACGTTCCTGTCCAAACTGACCTCGGCCGGGGCCATCATCTTCATGATCACCTGCCTGGCGCTCGCCTGGATGAGTGCGCGGCAGAAGTCCATCACGTCCGACGGCGCTCTGCCTTCGACGTTGCCTGCGAACCAGGCCACGGTCCCGGCGGCGACCCCGGCGACCGATGAGGTGCAGCCTGCGGCTCCGGCAACCCCGCCGGCGGCCGACCAGCCCGCCGCTCCCGCGGCAGGTGAACCGGCGGCGACTGCTCCCGCTGCTCCGGCGGCGGCACCGGGAGGAACAGCTCCTGCGGCCCCCGCTCCGGCGGCACCACCCGCGGCTCCGGCCGCGCAGCCCGCGGCTCCTGGCGCCGGCCAGTAGTCCAATCGATCTGTTACAACTCGCAGAAGTGGTGGAATTGGTAGACACGCCATCTTGAGGGGGTGGTGGGCAAAACCCGTGGGGGTTCAAATCCCCCCTTCTGCACAATCATCAGGCCGGCCCTTGCGGGCCGGCCTTGTTGTTTAGACGGCCGACCTTCTACCTGTTCAGTACACCCAGCCCAGCGCGCCCAGCCCGACCACGTTGCCGATGGTCGCGATCGCATACAAAGACGAAATGACGATGAGCTTCGCCTTGATGGTTTTCAGGCTGAGCACAGCGATGATCGCAACGTAGAACTCGAAGTAGCCGAAGATGAAGATCAGCCAGACACCTTTGAACGACAGGTTCCAATACTCATATTCCCAAATCAGCAGGCCGCCCATGTTCAGCAGGCATTCGACGAACACGCAGAACGCCGCGTAGCCGACTGCCCAGAACCACCAGTTCGAGATGCCGAGGATCTTGTCTTTCGGGTTGGGCGTGATCGTGTAGTAGTAGATGATGCCGGCAATGGCGAACATGAACATGATTTCGATGTTCCAACCGACCAGCGTGCGCAAGGCCGTGTCGCCGGGCGTGGTCCACATGGCCGAGCGTTGCGTGATGGCGAACACCCAGCCGTTCCAGGTCTCGTTGATGAAGTCCATGCCGAACAAGGTTAGGCCGGCGAAGATGGGATCCCAGTTGCCGCTGGATCGCGCCTTGTTGATCTCTTTCGCGTAGATATAGAAGACGATCGCCAACAGTGGAATGACGTACCACTTGAGCGTAGTAAGATCACGGAGCCCTACCAATGCCATACGTGATGCTTCGGTCATGGCTTGCCCCTTTCGACGCGGCATTCAGAGAACTGGTTTGGATATCCAGACGTATACCACTGTCGAGTAGGAGAGGAAAGATCGTCGGCGGATCTTAATTAGTCGAAGCGCTTCACCCGGACGTGGCAGTAAGGAACTTGGCGCTTTTTGAAGTAGTAGTCTTGGTGGTAGTCCTCGGCGGGCCAGAACTTCCCGGCGGGTACCACTTGTGTCGCTACCGCCAGCCCTCGCGCGCGAAGTTTTGCGATGAGGTTTTCGATGACGCGCATCTCTTCGTCATTCGAGTAGAAGACCACCGAACGATACTGCTCGCCGACATCGGGCCCCTGGCGGTTCACTTCCGTCGGGTCATGGATCTCGAAAAACAGCTTGGCGAGTTGTTCGTAGCTGACTTTCGCCGGATCGTACGTCACCATTACCGTCTCGGCATGGCCGGTGGTGCCGGTGCAGACATCTTCGTAAGAAGGCTCGTTTTGCCGGCCGCCCATGTAACCTGAGATTGCCGAGATCACGCCGGGCACTTGTTGCAGATGGTACTCGACGCCCCAGAAACAGCCGCCGGCGAAGTAGGCGCGGGCCTGGTCGTCCGAGGCCTGTGCGCTTGCGGGTTCAAAACCGAGAGAGATGGAATTTGTGCAGAATCGGGCATTCTGTTCGGTGAAGCCTTCGCCGAAGAAAACATGGCCCAGGTGGGCGCCGCACTGAGCGCAGACGATTTCGGTGCGGTGGCCGTCGGCGTCGGGCAATTGGCGCACCGCTCCCGGCAGCGCCCTGTCGAAACTCGGCCAGCCGGAGCCCGATTCGAACTTGGCCGCCGACGAAAAGAGCTTGGCGCCGCAGCGTTTGCAAGTGTAGGTGCCGGTTTCGTGGTGGTGCACGAAAGCGCCGGTAAACGGCATCTCGGTTTCCTTGTGAACGATGACTCGCTCTTCCGCGGGCGTCAAAGGCTTCAGATTCATCGGGCAGGTCTCCGTTGTATTCGCTGGTGTTGACCGACCGGGTAGGTTGGCCGCCAGCAGAACCGATGCCACTGTCAGCAGACCGGTCAGGAACAACATTGTTTTCATCTGGCGCGTCATACCGCGCCTCCTTTCGTGTAATGCTAAGTCGTGTTTTGGCGGTCGCAAGGGGTGAAGGCAGACACCTCGAAGGCGTTGTGATTTCCTTGACAACTCCTCACATGGCGAAGTAGATTGAGACAAGTTCCGAATTCGGGGGCATGGACTTGGCTGAAAATCTCGTCGAAGTTCAAATTCTTGGGCGCAAGATCCTGTTGCAGCACGACGGGAATGAAGACTATGTGCGTGAAATCGCAGAGTTTGTTAACGACAAGATGGAGCGCGTACAGTCGGAGTCCAAGTCAACCACGACCCTCAACGTTGCGATTTTAACCGCACTCGATATTGCCGACGACTACTTCAAGCAGATTGGCCGGCATCGTGAAGTGTGTGAAAAGATAGACAAACAGTGCCTGGACCTCGTCAACTTCATCGATAGCAAGTTGTGAGAGTCCGAAAGGAGAAGAGTTACTCCCATTCCCCTGCGCGTTCAGGTGATGGCCCGAGTCGAGTTGAGCCGTTAGGTCCATCTCGGGCGCTTTTCCCGGCCGCTTTGTGCGAGGCGCTTGACGCATTGCCTTCGGCGGCAAACAAAAGCACCCACCTATTCTGACAAAGGATAGGTTCAGTCGCGAAGGCTACACGGTACGCGCGGGGGAGTGCTTCAGATACCCACCGGCCATTCGTCGAGTGGGATAGGCGGATAGAGCAGGAGTGCATCACGGGACGTCGGCCTTTCGGGGGCCGCTTCAAGCATGGGTTCCGGCGGTAAGTCAGGAACCGCGAGGCAACGAAACTGGACCAGGCGAGAACCAAGCCGCACCGCCCCGGGTGGAACCGGGCCAGCGCATGGCGAACCAAGACCTGGATAAACCGGTGGAAGGACCGGTAGTTGCCGGCATGTAAACCGACGACCTGACCGCATCATCCTGCCATTGTTGAACATCAGCCGCCAAGGTACGTACGCGTTACGCGGGCGTAGGGCGTGCACCAAGCTATATAAGTGGGTTTGGCGCACGATGACATACAACAACAAAGGAGCGTGCAAGTGGTCATCCAAATCATCTTGATCGCTCTGGCCTTTGTGGCGCTGGCGGCCGGCGTGGCGGTGGGATATCAGATCCACCGTTCGCTGTCCCGCAAGCGCCTGACCGACGCCGAGTCGCAGGCCCAGCGCATCGTTGAAGATGCCAAGGGCCGAATGGCGGCGGCGGAGAAAGAGGCCGAGCTCCGGCTCAAGGACCGTCAGCTACAGATGCAGATGGAGGTTGAGCGGGAGGCCAAAGAGCGCCAACGCGAAGTGGACAATTGGGAAAAACGACTCAACCTGAAGGAGGAAAACCTCGAGCGTAAGATCAGCCTGCTGGATGAAAAGGAAATCGAGGTTACCGGCCGGGAGAAGGTCCTGGTCGTACGCGAGGCGGCCCTCGACCAGCAAGAAAAGAAGTACAAGTCGCTGGTAGAGGAATGGCAGGCCCGTCTCGAACGCGTTGCCGCAATGACCCAGGAAGAGGCCAAGCAGCAGCTCATCCGGGCCATGGAAAGCGAAGCGAAACACGAAGCCGCCAGGAAGGTTCGCGAGATCGAGGAAGCCGCGCGTCATGCCGCCGACAACCAGGCAAAGAAAATCATCTCCCTGGCCATTCAGCGGTACGCCGGCGAGTACGTTTCCGAACGTACGGTCAGCGTCGTCAGCCTGCCCAACGACGACATGAAGGGGCGTATCATCGGCCGCGAAGGCCGCAATATCCGCGCCCTGGAGGCGGTGACCGGGGTCGATTTCATCGTCGACGACACGCCCGAGACGGTGGTGCTCAGCGCGCACAATCCGGTGCGGCGCGAGATCGCGCGCATCAGTCTCGAGCGGTTGATCACCGACGGCCGCATCCACCCGGGCCGCATCGAGGAGATCGTCAACAAGGTAACCGCCGAGGTGGAAGCCGACATCGTGCAGACCGGCGAGCAAGCTACGTTCGACGTCGGCGTGCACGGCATCCACCCCGAACTGGTCAAGCTGATCGGGCGGTTGAAGTACCGCACCAGCTACGCGCAGAACATTCTGCAGCATTCCAAGGAAGTCGCCTTTCTCTCCGGCATCATGGCGGCCGAACTAGGGCAGGACGTCAAACTGGCCAAGCGGGCCGGGCTCCTGCACGATATCGGCAAAGCGGTCGACCACGAAGTCGAAGGCAGCCATGCCAACATCGGTATGGACCTGGCGCGCAAGTACGGCGAGTCGGAAGAAATCATCCGCGCCATCGGTTCGCACCATGAGGAGATCAAGCCGGAGTCGATTATCGACGTGATCGTGCAGGCGGCCGACGCGTTGTCTGGTGCGCGCCCGGGCGCCCGCCGTGAGATGCTTGAAACCTACGTCAAACGGTTGGAAGACCTGGAACGCATCGCCGGCAGCTTCGACGGCATCGAGATGTGCTATGCCATTCAGGCCGGCCGCGAAATTCGTATCATCGTGCAAGCGGACAAGATCGATGACGACCAGACAGTCATGCTCAGCCGCGACATCGCCCGCAAGGTGGAAGCCGAATTGAGCTACCCCGGTCAGATCAAGGTGGTCTGCATCCGCGAACACCGCGCGGTGGAATACGCGAAGTAGACCGAAAACGATTTTTCATGCGTAGGGGCGGGCCTCGGGTCCGCCCCTGCGGATTTTGAGGGAAGTATCGATGGATGCACTTCGCCTCCTCGTGCTTGGCGACGTGGTCGGCAATCGCGGCCGCCACGCGCTGGAGAAGGTGCTCTATCGGATCGTCGAGGAAGAACAGGCCGACTTCGTCATCGTCAACGGCGAGAACGCCGGACCGTCGGTGATGCTCACGAGGGAGTCGGCTGTGGCGCTGTTGCGCGCCGGCGTCGACGTCATCACCGGTGGCAACCACACGGTCAAGATCAACGAGCTGATTCGCTACCTGATCAAAGAGCCGCGTCTGCTGCGGCCCTACAACATGCCCGCGGGTACGCCGGGCAACGGCCTGGGCGTATACGAGTGCGAGGGCCGGCGCATCGGCGTGGTCAGCCTGCAGGGGCGCGTGTTCATGGGCGAGATCGAGTCGCCGTTCAACGCGGCGGAGCGGGCGCTTGCCGAACTGCGCGGCCAGTGCGACGCCGTCGTCATCGACTTCCACGCCGAGGCGACCAGCGAGAAGGTCGCGTTGGCCCACTTCCTCGATGGACGGGTGGCCGCGGTGGTCGGCACGCACACCCACGTGCAGACGGCCGACGCGCGAGTGCTGCCCGGCGGCACTGCCTACATCAGCGACCTGGGCATGGTCGGCCCGATCGACTCGGTGATCGGCGTCAAGAAGGAGATCGCGGTTGAGCGGTTCCTGACCGGCCGGCGCCTCAAGCTCGAGGTCGCCGCGGGCACGGTCGAGGTCGACGGCGTGGTGATTACCGTCGATCCGGCCAAGGGGCTGGCCACGGAAATTCACGCCTTGCGGGTGCCGGTCGAGGTCTGACCCGGCTCACGCGTCAATCCTTAGAAAAACGCCCGTGTTTTCGTTCAACCACGCACGAGCAGAGCGCTGTGCCGAGTGTTCGGCGCAACTCTTGTTGGCGCATTCTGGCCGCGGTTTTGACCCCGCACGATCGGGCAACTAGTTGATTTTACAGTCTTCATTTGCCTGAACATCGTCGTGAAACGACCGGCGAGACATCGCATTTTCGATTGGTAAGTGATTGATTTCACTAGGGCCAAAACGTCGAAATTCGCCGTTTTTCGACCAGTGTTTTCGGTAGTCTGACCCCCTCCGCAGCCCTGCGGCCGTAAGAGCGACTTATGCAGATTTTTAATGGCGGGTTTGCTGAATCATGATCCAGCGATTCGGATCTGTTAATTTTGTCACAACGAGTGTCAACAAAGCGGGTATGACCGGCCGCGACTACCGCCGCAACGCCGCCAGAATGGCGGTGCGGTCGAAGTAGACCTCGTTGCGCACGATCAAATCGTCGTTGACCAGAACCAGATCCATGCCGGTTTCGTAGATTGTGGTTTGACCAACTGGGATCTCGGCCTGCCACCGCAGCACGAAGCCGCCCTCGATCGGGTAAATGTCACCGACCCGCCACACCCAAGTAGGGTTGGCCGCTAGCAACCGCCGGAAGTAGGCGAGCATGGCCGTGCGACCCCGCAAACCTTGGGCCATGGCCGGGTCGCGGTAGAAGGCGTCTTCGGCATACATCTGGGCCAGCGCCTCCGGTTGGTTGCCGGTCCACAAGGGAAGCCAACGCTTGCAGAAAAGCTGCGCGTCTTGGGCATTCATCGGTCCTCCAGCCTGCGATCCCACCGGAGTAGGCGGGGTATCAGGGCAAGTTCTCGATATCTTCCGGCGTGCACCATTCGGGCGCAATGATCGGATTGCAGCGCGAGGGGTTGCCGTCGGGAATTTCCAGCCAGTAGTCCGGATACGTGTCGGTCGGCTCCGGGAAGTCGGTGCTGATGAAGTTGGCGCCCGCGGCCAGCCCGGCATCGAAGGCGGTGTAGTCATTGTTGGCCGGCTCGTCGCAGCAGGTGCCGGCCATCGTGCGCACCAGGAAGCCGAGCTGAATGGCCGCGGTGATGTCGGCGCTCTGGCCGACCGCGTCGTTCATCGGCAGGATGGCGGCGATCGGATCGTCGATGTCGGCGTCCATGAACATCAAGGCGCCTTCGAGGTTCGGATACTCGGCCAGATAATTGGTAAGAAAGGCATCGAGGCTGTGGGTGTGGAAGATGATCTTGTTGCGTGTCTCGCCCAGCGTCGGCCAGCCTTCGGTCACGATCGCCTCCCGCAACGTAGCGTAGTCGCCGCGCACGTCGTCGGGGGTCAGGATGCGCTCGCGCGGCCACACCGAGAGAATGTCGGCCTCGACGTCGAGCACGTGGTCTTGAATCAGATGCGCGCCGAGGTCGTCCTTCGGCTCCAGCATGAACAGCAGCAGCTGGTGGCCGGGGTGGGCATCCGACCAATCCTTGACCGCGGTCAGGCAATCGACCAGCGTTTCACAGGTGCTGTTCGGATCCACCACCGGAATGTGCAGCACCCGCAGCCCCTGTTGTGGGTACCATTGCAGGTCGAGCTCGAATTGCCGAACGCCGATATCGAGTTGCACCGGCAGCGGCTGGTGCGTGTAGCGGTGCGTAGGGTGAAAGACGAAATCCGGTTGCACGTGATAGCTGTTGTGCGTGCCGAGAGACTGAAGGTCGTTGACGCGCAATTCGCCGTCGTGCGGGTACTCCGGCGGCGCGGTGTCGTCATCGGCCGTATCGTCATCCGCGGTATCATCGTCCGCGTCGTCGTCGGCCGTGTCGTCATCGAGATCGTCATCCGTGCCGTCATCGTCGTTGTCGTCGTCGGCCGGCGTCGCATCATCGTCGTCATCTTCATCGTCATCACCGGCGCACCCGAGTGCGATGATGAGCCACAAGGAAAACAGGGCAGCCAACCACCGGCGCATGGTCATTTATTCCTCCGTTGTCGTGACGGCCCTCTGGCCAGCAAGAGTCTTTCCACGTCGACAACCTGCGCCGCCAGTGTCACGGGCAAAAAGACCCAGCGGCCTTCCGGATACGCGGTTGCCTGTTTGATGGCCTTCTTGGTTTTCGGCAACAGCGAAAGGGCCAGGGCGGCGTTTGTTTCCGGCTCCGACAAGACGAACAGAGCAGTGAAGCGGTCGTGGTGGGGCAACAGGGTCACCAGCGCCCGGCCCGACTTCTTGAACTGAAACGCCCAGCCGTAGTTTCGGCCGTAGAACTTCCGTTGCGGCGCCGCGGCGCAGTGGGCGGCGACCAGACGCAGCACGCGATCCCACGCCGGTTGGGCGTGGCCGACAAGCAGGCGCGCGCCTTCCAGCGTCGGCGGATGGCGCTTATCGCTGAAACAGCCGTAGCGTGGGCCGAGCCGTTTCTTGGCGCGTAGCTGGTCGAGAACCTTGTCGCCGAGGTAGGGGATCAGCGCGGCGGGGTGATCCGGTTCGGTGTCTTCCGAAACAAAGTTCTCCAACGACGCCTGGTACATCGTCGCGCGGGATGCCAGGCGGTCGCAGAGGTACTTGTCGCAACCGGCACAGTTCTCGAGCTTGCGCCGGGTCGCGCACGGCCGCACCGGGCAGTCGGTATCCAACAGATGCGCGTCGGCCTGTTTCGACTGGCAGCCGTCGCACCGGATCTTGGCCGGATCCACCGTGAAGCCGAAGTACCTGGCCCAGAGCGACGACACGCGCCGTTGGTCGCCCCGGCGGCGAATGTTCGGGGCGTACGCCGGGCACCGGTCGCAGCGGAAGCCGCATTTGGCGACGATGGCTTTCACGGACGCTCCCCCACCGGGTGACGCAGGCTAACGCTTGCGCCCCGACAGCAATTTGACCGCTTTTTCGATGCCGCCCAGGGTGAGGTCGACCATGGGGAAGACCTCGGCGATCATCTGAATCGTATATGATCCGTAGGCGCTGTCCCAGGCCCGCGCCGGGATGGGGTTGATCCAGACGCTGTGCGGGAAACGCTCGCGCAAGGCTCGCAGGTAGTCCATTCCGGCGCGATATTGCCTGGTGCTGATGTCCAACGCGCCGCGCGGGTGAATGAGTTCGTATGGACCCATCGACGCATCGCCGACGATGGCGACACGCGTTTCGGGTTCGGCGCGCAGCAACTCCACGGTCTTGAACGGCCGGTACATGCGCTGCTGGTCTTCCCAGACCGTGGCGTAGATGCAGTTGTGGAAGAAGAACGTGCGCAGCTGTTTGAACACGTTGCGCGCCTGGCCGAACAACGCGCGGGTCAGCGGCACAAAGGGGTCCATCGACCAGCCGCCGTTGTCGATGAACAAGTACACACTCAGCTTGTCGCGCAGGCTGCGCTCGAAGACCAATTCGATCTCGCCGGCGTTGCGCACCGTTTCGTAGATGGTTTCGTCGATATCGAGCCGGTCTTTCGGCCCGATGGGCGCCAACTGCCTCAGTGCGCGCAGCGCTTCGCCGAGCTGTTGCGCGGTCAGCGGTGAATGGTCGCTGTAGTCGATGTAACGCCGCTCCAGCGCGACCTTGATCGCGCCGTGGTTGCGGCCCTGGCCGCCGACGCGCATGCCGCTGTCATGGCGGCCGCCGTGCCCGACCGGGCTGGTGCCGCCGGTGCCGATCCAGCGATTGCCGCCGTCGTGGCGCTCGGTCTGTTCGCGCAAGCGGTCGAGGAAGTACTGCTCGAGTTCCTCGGGAGTCATGCGTTGGAGCGCGTCGCGTTCTTCGCGGGGGAGCGCAGCGCGCACCAGTGGGTCATTGAGCCACTCTTGCAGTAGTTGCTTCAAATCCGCGGCCAGCGAGCCGACAATGTCGCGGTCGAGCGGTTTTCCTTCGAAGTAGTGGGCGAAGACCTGGTCGTACAGGTCGAAGTGACGTTCCTGCTTGACCAGCAGGGCGCGCGCGACGACGTAAAAATCCTCCAGGCTGGCGATCAGCCCTTCGGCCAACGCTTGGTTCAGCCGCAAGAACGCGGTGGGCGTTACCGGAATGCCCAAATCGCGCAGTTGATAGAAGAAGCCTTCGAACATCGCCTTATGAAGCGCGCTGGTTCAGCACCGAACGAGCGCGCTGCAGGTCTTCGGTCTTCTTGAACAGAATGCCCAGCAGTGGAATCCGCTTGTCGGCCGACAACTGAGAGGCCTCGAACCCCGGTTCGCTCAGCAGGGCGCGGATCCAGTGCAGCAGTTCGCGCGTCGCCGGCTTCTTCTCGATGCCGGCCACTTCGCGCATGCGGTAGAAGGCCGTGATGAAGGTGTCGGCCACGCGGTCGGCCAGGTCCGGGTAGTGGGCGCGGACGATGTTCTTCATCATGTCGGGCTTCGGAAACGCGATGTAATGGAAGATGCAACGGCCGAGAAACGGGTCGGACAGGTCTTTCTTGGCGTTGCTGGTGATGATGACGATCGGCCGGTGACGCGCGGTGACCGTGCGGTCGATCTCGATGATGTCGAAGCTCATCTGGTCGAGCACGTCCAGCAGGTCATCCTGAAATTCGGTTTCGGCCTTGTCGATTTCGTCGATCAGCAGCACGGAGCGCTGTTCGGAAACGAAGGCCTGACCGATCTTGCCCATGCGGATGTAGTCTTCAATATTGGCGACGTTGCGCTTGCTGTCACCGAACCGACTGTCGTTGAGACGGGTGAGGGTGTCGTAGTGGTACAGCGCATCGACGGCCTTCATGCTGCTCTTCACGTTGAGCGTGATCAGCGGCAGGCCCAGGTTCTCGGCAATGGCCAGCGCCAGCAGCGTCTTGCCCGTGCCCGGATCGCCTTTGAGCAGCAGCGGCAGTTCCAGCCGAATCGAAACGTTGACGATGCGCGCCAGTTCTTCGTCCAGCACATAGGAAGGTGTGCCGGTGAATTGGGGGGCAGTCATGAAACCTCCTCAAGACTCGGGTTTTCATTGTAACCGTTGCGCAGCGCGCGGGCCATCCTCACGACGGGCAGCAGGCCGATCAAGGATACGGCTGCCGCGAAGTAGAATGCGTTGGCGTGCCCGCAGGAATCGGCGACCAGACCGCCGACAATCGGCCCGACGGCCAGGCCGACGCTCATGGCGATGTTGAAGATGGCCATCGCCCCGCCCATGCCGCCCTTTTTTCCTTCGATGGCCAGCATGCCGCTAGCCGCGGGGACGTTGATGGCTCCGGCGAGGCCCATCAGGCAGTTGACAGCCAGCAACTGCTGAAAGGTGCCGGCGAAGGGAATCAACGCGAAGGTAATGGTGGAAACGACCGAGCCGAAGACGATCATCGCCGGGCGGCTGACGCGGTCGGCGATGCTGCCGGCGAACGGTTGCAACGAGGCAGTCAGCAGGATGTTGGTGCTGAGCACAATGCCGATCTGAGTGGTGGTCAAGCCGAAGGAGTGTTCACCCAACAGCGGTAGAAAGGCGGCGAGAATGCCGTGGGCGAACTGGTTGGTCAAGCGAAAGACGAACAAGCCGCGCAACACCGGGTTGTTTATCAAGATGCGGTACCGAATCTCGCGGCGGCCGGTCGGGAGCTGCGCCGGGTCGTTGTTTTCCGGCAGCCAGATCGCCACCGCTGCGAACGCGACGAAGCACAACGCGCCCAACAAGACGAAATTGGCCGCGAAGCCGAGGTGGTCCTCCACCACGCCGCCCATGAGCGGGCCGATGCCGAAGCCGGCGAACAGGGCGAAGGTCAGCCAGCCCATGTACGCCGCTTCACGCCCCGGCGGGCTGATTTCGCCGATGTACGCCATGGCGATGGGGATGATCATCGCGCCGGCCAAACCCTGGAACATGCGCGCGGCGACCAGTTGCCACGGCTCGCGGCAGGCGAGAAAGGCGAACGCGGCCAGCACCTGAATCGCCAGGCCGAGCACCACAAACCGTTTGCGCCCGCTGCGATCCGACAGCCGGCCGACCACCGGCATCACGAAGATGCGCACCAGCGAAAAGCTGCCGAAGATGAACCCCAACATCAGGCCGGAGGCGCCGAGCGTTTCGGCGTAGGTCGACAACAGCGGCGCCATGTTCCCCATGCCCACCATGGCCGTGAACAAGGCGATCCACAGCACCAGCAAAACGCGGCGGGGGTTGACGGGGCGCGGGGCGGTCATGCGGTCTCCACCAAATGGCGCGGCATCTTAGCATGCGCCATCTGAGCGGCAACTTGCTCTCATGGCCCTTGCCGCTCCCCGACCAAACGACTACACTTCGCCGACACAGTGCGTCAACACGCACGCCGAAGAGGGGGACTATGGTGCCGCATGTCGATGCCGGGCTGATGAAAAAGATCCATGAGCTCTGCTATCCGGAAAGTGTCGCCGTCATCGGCGCCAGTGAAGTTGTCCTCAAATGGGGCAGCTTTCTGCTGGTCAATCTGTTGAGCGGCGGCTTCAAAGGGCCGATCTACCCGATCAACCCCAAGGTGAAAAACATACTGGGCTTGAAGTGCTACAACACGCTGGCCGGTTGTCCCGGTCCGGTGGACCTGGTCTTCATCACCGTGCCGCAACCGCGGGTGCTGTCCGCGATCAAGGAGTGCGCCGACAAAGGCGTGAAGAACGTTGTCATCATCACCTCGGGCTATAGCGAAACCGGCGAACAAGGCGCGCAGTTGGAGCGTGAGTTGGTGAAGGCGGTTCGCGCCGGCGGCATGCGACTGCTGGGCCCGAACACTATGGGCATGATGTCGGCCCACCAGAACCTGTTTTGCACCGGGTCGAACTCCGTGCCGCCCAAGGGCGGGATCAGCATGATCAGCCAGAGCGGCAACCTCGGCGCGCAGGTCATGGCCTGGGCCGAAGAGCAGAATGTCGGCATCAGCAAGTTTTTCGGCACCGGCAACGAGGCTGATCTGAGTTGCACCGACCTGCTCGACTACCTGGCCCTGGACGAATCGACCACGGCGATTCTGCTCTATATCGAGGGCGTGCGTAACGGCGAGGCGTTTTTGCGCGCGGCCCGACACGCCGCCGAACGCAAACCGGTCGTCGTGCTGAAGAGCGGCCGCACCGATATCGGCTCGAAGGCGGCGGCCAGCCACACCGGCGCGCTGTCGGGCAGCTTTAAAGTCTTCGAAGGCGCCATGCGGCAATCGGGAGTGATCGTCGTCCGTCAACCGATGGACCTGATCGACGGCGCTGCAGGCAGCCACGTGCCGCTGCCCCGCGGCCGGCGGGTGGCGATCGTCACGCTCGGCGGCGGGTGGGGTGTGGTGGCCTCCGATCTATGCCGGGAAAACGGCCTGCGCTTGCCGCCGCTGCCGGCCGACGTCATCACCGAACTCGACAAGCTGTTGCCGCCGTTCTGGAGTCGGCAGAATCCGATCGACGTGGTGGGCCAGATCGACCCCAACATTTTCGGCAAAGCGCTGGAGGCCGTGGCGCGCAGCGACGAATTCGACTCGGTGCTAACGCTTGGTCTGCTCGGCGCATCCGCGTTTGTGTCGGGCACGATTCTCAGTGCGGCGCGCGTGGCGCCGGGTTACGTGCCGGAACCGATGATCGATCAGATCGTCGGCATGGCGGAGGGGATCGAACAGACGCTGCGCGAGGACATCGTTCGGCTGATCAAGAAGTACCGCAAGCCGATCATCAGCGTGGCGCTGAATCGCAATCCCAAGATCCTGATTCCGGTGGGCAATGATCGCCTGGTTTCTTACGGCACGCCCGAGAAGGCCGTGCGCGTGCTCGCCGGCCTGACCGGCTACCAAGCGTGGCGCACCTCCATCGGGTTGGCGGACCTGTCCTAGAGCTCAGCAGCCGCAACCTTCGTCATTGTCATCGCCAGCGTCCGTCGCGACATCGTCATCGGCCGCATTGTTATCGGTATCGTCATCGGCGGCATCGTCGTCGCAGTCATCCCAGACTGTCGGATCGCCGTCGTTGCAGTCGGCATCTCGGCCGTACCCATCGCCGTCGGCGTCCCAGCGGTAAGCATTGAGCACGTTCAGCTTGCCCCAGCCCCAGGTGGTGTTGGGAATCTCGTAGCCGGTGAACTCTTCGCGTGCGGCGCCGTATTTGAGGCGCTCATGGATTTCTTCCGGGCTGGCGTTGGGCGTGTCTTGCAGCATCAACGCCACGGCGCCGGTGGCGTGCGGGGCGGCCATGGACGTGCCCTGCAGCACGATGTGCACGCCGTCTTCGACGACGTGGTTTTCGTAGCCTTCGTTGAGGATATCACAGTCGGGCGCCAACGCGGCGGCGACGCCGTAACCCGGCGCAGCCAATTCCGGCTTGAAGCGGCCGTCGCGCGACGGTCCGGTCGAACTGAAGTAGGCGATGTCGCCCAGGACCGGGCCGGAGGGGTAGGCGTAGGGATCGCCGAATTGGTTGGTCCATTCCAGGCGGCTGTAGAACGCGCCGACCGCCAGAATGCGATAGGCCGTGGCGGGCATGCCGACGATCTCGCCCGGATCGTTGCCTTCTTCGAACCCGATGCCGCCGATCGCGCCGCCAAGCACGGCGTTGACGACCCAGAGGTCGATTTCGCCGGCGCCGGCGTTGCTTTCGTTGGCGATGAACTCAATGGTCCACTTGCCGGCGGGCACGGTTGCCTCGCCGAAATGGGTGAGGGGGTTGCCGACCAGCGCCACCAGACACTGACGCAGACCGTTGTACTCATACGGCCGGTCGCCATTGAGCAGGCCGTTTTCCACCAGCGCCATGACGTCGTCCTGCATCCAACCGGCGCCGCGTTGCGTGTCGAACGAGCGGCCGTCGGGCGCGGTCACGCGAATCGTGTAGCGTTGCTCGCCCGGATACCAGCCGTTGAGCGCAATGACGTCCGGCATGATCGGATGTGCGGCGTGTGCGGGAACCGTGAAGGTGAAGCGGCCGACGACACCGGGGGCCGCTTGGACTTCGCCGTGCCAGTTGTTGGCGTTTTCGTTGCCGGCGGCGGCGACGATGATCTTGCCGTTGCCGATCAGCGCATCGAGGCCCATTTCCAGTGCGCTGGTGCCGTCGTGCGGACCGAAATGCGAGCCGAGCGAGAGATTCACCACGGCGGGGAGGCCCAGTTCGTCGGCTCGCCGAAAAACATAGTCCACCCCATCGATGATGGAGTTGGAGAGCATGCCGGTTTTGACGGCGACCAACGTTGCTTCCGGCGCCACACCGATATAGCGGAATGGCGGGTAGCCGTTGCCGGTGCCATACCCGTTCCCGGCGGCCGTGCCCATCACGTGCGTGCCGTGTCCGACTTGGTCGTGCTCACGGATGAACCCCGTGGTTTCGCCCTGCAACTCGGCGGTGATTTGTTCGCCGGTGTACTCCACACCATAACGGTATTCGGCGGGCCGGTGGTCATCCACCCCCGGTTGCAGCGTCTGATCCCACAGGAAAGCGAGCCGGCTGTTGCCGGTGGACGGGTCGATGAAATCACCGTGCGTCCAATCGACGCCGGTGTCGACGACACCGACCACGACGTTCTGGCCGCGATAGGGAGTAGGCGAGAGATCGTGCATCACGTCACCGCCAATCAGGGGCACGGTGACGTCCAGCAACGGTCGCAGCGGGCGAGCCATTTCCACGTAGCGCACGCCGGGCAGGGAGGCGAGCAACTCGATATCGTCAAGACCGATTTGGGCAGAGACAATCACGCCGGCCGCCGCGCGAACTGCGGTGCCGACCAAGGGCGCGAGGTAACTCAGTTCTTCGCGGGCGTTCCATTCGTCCTGCGACGGGTCGAAGAGAACGAGTACGTTGACCAGCCGGTTGCCGCGTCCGTCGGAAACCACGCCGAGAAAACCTTCGACATCCAACAGTGGAGCCGGGACGATGCCGGCGGCGAGAGCACGCAGTGGAGCGTCCAGTTGCGCGGGTTCGTTGCTCAGTACCGGCGAGGCGGTCAAGAGCAACAACATCAGGATCAGGCAGCATCGTTTCATGGTTTTGCCTCGTTCAGCAGCGCCAAGAGCGCCGGATGGAGATGACCGTTGGTGACGACGATCGTCGGGTGGGCAAGATCGACCGGTCCACCGTTGGTGTCGGTGACGGTCGCTCCGGCTTCGCGGCAGATGATCAGCCCGGCCGCCACGTCCCACGATTTCAGTTAGAACTCCCAATACCCGTCCCATGTGCCGCAGGCCGTCCAACAGAGGTCGAGCGCGGCGGAGCCAACGCGCCGCACTCCCTGCGCGGCCATGGTCACCCGCACGAATTCGGCTAAGTTGTTATGGGGCATGGTGCGCCGAGCATATGGGAAACCGGTGGCAAACAGGGCCCGGTTGAGTTCTCGCGTCTGGCTGACGCGAATGGGGCGGCCATTGAGGTATGCGCCACGGCCCCGGGCGGCGCTGAAGGTCTGCTTCAGAAATGGGCAATAGACGACGCCCACCGTTGGTTCACCTTGTTCCACCAGGGCAATGCTGACGGCGAAGATCCAGAACCCGTGGGCGAAATTATTGGTTGCGTCCAACGGATCGACCACCCATTGGCGCGTCGCCTTCGGGAGCAACGAGGTGCCTTCTTCGGCGACGATGCCGTCGGTTTTACGTGCAGCCTGTAATCGTTGCACGATCAGCTTTTCGGAAGCCCGGTCGGCAGCGGTTACGGCGTCGTTTTCGGCCTTGAGTTCCATCTCCACCCGGCCGAAGTGTTCGAGCAATACATCGCCCGCTTCGCGAGCCAGATCGAGCGCCAATTGCAGATCATCGTTGATCACCAGGTTGCTCCGCTTTGTTTTCC
>CAZEDX010000061.1:0-25930 GCA_964511015.1 uncultured bacterium
ATGCCTTAGGCAGGATTAAAAGACCTATCGCTAGAAATGATTAAGAGTTGCTATAACTCTTCAAACGGAACAACAGGTCATATTTCTACTTACCGACCGTCGGATAGCCCGGTCGGGAATTTTCGTAGCGCCGTTCTAGACGAGTTATTCTGCCTACAGATCCATCATCGGCGCATCAATAATCTGCACACCGGGGATCGGGGTGTAGACGAAAAAGCTGTCCGGCAACCCGACGTTGAACTTCTGATTGGTCAGCGTCATCACCGTACGGTTGCCGTAGGTGTCCTCGGTTTCCAACATTTCCACCAAAGATTGTCCCTGGTTCCAGTGCAAAATCATGTACTTGTAGCTGGTAGGCTTCTTCGGCGTAAGCTTGAGCCGCGCCCTGCCATCGGCATCGGGCATGAGTTCAGGTGTATACATATCACGAATATCAATTTCGCCACTCAGAATTCGCGCCGGTGCGTTGATGTCAAAAACGCCTTGTACACTACCAAGATAGACCTTCTTCTCGTCTGCGTAGTACACCGCTAGTGAGGTGCCGTCGGAAATGATTTCCTTTTTCGTTGGTGTCTGAAACACCCAATGCATTTTGTTCGGCCGGGCGATCGCCATTGCGCCGGAAGCGTTCTTCTTTTGGCCGCCCAGTTGAACCAAAGTGGTAACTTGTTTGAAATCGGCGGTGAAATCCTTGGCCTTGCCATAGCGGCCCCGGATCTTGCCCAGCAGATTATCGACACTGTCGGCCCCAACCAACGCCGGCAGCACCAACGCCAGCACCAGCAGTGGCAGCCACTTACGCATAGTTTTTCTCCTTCATTTCTTCTTGCCTCGTCGCCGGGCGCATCGTACCAGATTACCGATCGCCGGTCACGCAGGCCGCTAGCCAAATAAAAGAGGCGGGCCAAGAGGCCCGCCCCTGGCTATTCGCCAGATCGATTAGCAGCCGCAGCCGCTCTCATCGTCCTCGCTGTCAGAACCCGATACTGTGTCGTCATCCGGTGCCGTTACGTTATCATCGTCGTCAACGGTGTCGTCATCGTCGAGGTCGTCGTCGCTGATGTCATCATCGCTGATGTCATCATCGCTGATGTCATCATCGCTGATGTCGTCGTCGGTCGTGTCGTCGTCGATCGTATCATCATCGGTGGTGTCATCGTCGGTGGTGTCATCGTCAGTGGTGTCGTCGTCAGTGGTGTCGTCGTCGGTCGTGTCGTCATCGACCGCGCCGCCTTCCCAACCCTTAACCTGGATGTTGTCGATCGCCCACCACCAGTCGTAGATGCCGTAGTAGGAAAAGCGCAGGCGCACATTCGATTCACCGTCGGCGTATTCCGACAAATCGACCGAGGTGATTTCCTCCGTGTCGGCGCGCCACTGGCCAACCTGCATCCAGGTGCCGTTGTCTACGCTGACAAACAACACACAGTTCTGTTCGCCCATGTGGTAGACGTTGTTGGCAAACTCGACAAACACGTCGCGGTAGCCACTGCAATCGATGGTCGGGCTATCAAGCTGTTCGTTCATGATGATGCCCGAGCCCGCGCAGTTCGAGTCGGCCATCATGTAGGTGCCGGAGAATAGGTCGCTGCCGCATTCGTCGCAACTATCGACCGTGGTCCAGGTGTCTGCCGCACCGCCGCCGTTGGTAATGACCCAATCGGCCACCGAGTCGCTCTCCCAGTCTTCTTCGAAGATCATCTGCGGACCTTCCGGTGTCGCCGCCTCTTCAACAACGTTTTCGTCCTGGTTGCCGAACCGGTCTGCGGCGCGCACGACATAATAGTAGGTAGTCGAGTTGACCACTGAGTTGTCGTTGTAGGTCAGCGCCTTGGTCTGTGCCAGCGGCGCACCAAAATTCTGGCCGCCCGAGGTTTCGGCACGATAAATGTAATAGGTCACCGGCGTGTTCGGCTCGGTTGCCGCGCTCCAACTTAACTTCACCTCTCCGTCACCCGGCACGGCGCCGGTAATGCCGGCAAAAGTCGGTGCGGTCAGATCAGTGTCGATCGTTTCCGTTTTGTCTTCCGGCCCGCTGCCGTTGTAGGCATCGTGATAAAGCACCGTGATCGTGTCGTCTTCGCTGATTTCAATCGTGCCGTTGCCGTGAACTGCAATTCCCGCATTGGTCGCGATCATGCCGGTGAACGCGCCGGTGTCGGAACCGACTTCGGTCAGGGTGACGGTCTCGGCTGTCGTCTCGGTATCGCTGGTGACCGAGACGGTCATGCTGCCGTTACCGGCCAGGTCGGCGTCAGCCACCATGATGTTCACATTCATGCCGTCGCCGACCACCGCCGGGCTGACAATCAACATGCCATCGGAACTCGCGCTCGCCGCGATGACATCAGCCTGGTACGGCAGACGGTCATGCTTGGTGACCGTCACCTGATAGGTGCCGGCCGAAGCGATCGGATCGTCCCAACTCAAGTTGGCCGCGCCGCCACCATCGGTCAGGGCTGCCGCGACGAATTCACCATTCGTCGACAAGCCGACCAACGCGCCTTCTTCACCAATAACATTAACGGTGAACGAGGTCGAACCAAAATAGATGATCGGCAAATGCGCCACGGACATTTCGGTCGGTTGGCCGGTCCACAGATCGATCGAGGCATCACCCATGATGTTATACTTCTCGTAGTACTCCTGGGTGTTGCCGCCGCCAGCGTAGTTTTCGTACAGCTTGGTCATGCCGTAGATGCTGAATTCTCCGATGGTGTGGTAGTTGCGCGCCAGCGAGGTGTCAAACATGCCGTCGAAATAGCGGCGCTGCAAAATGTCGTCTTCGTCCCACTGGGTGTAGGTCGTGGCGGCCCACATGACAACGGCGCCGTGGTCGTCGCGCACCCAGGTTTCGGAGAAGCATTCGTCGTCCTGGTAGCTGCCGGTCAAACAGGCGTGGCTGGCGACGAACGGATAGGCCGTGTTGGTCAACGCCGTCACGTCTTCCGCATAGTAGGCTGGACCATCCGCCCAGTAAGTGTTGGAGCCGTGGCCGGAGTAAATCAGGTAATTGAGGCCGCCTTCGATGTCGGCGGTTACTTCTTCGGCCGTCGCCCCGTCGCCGTTGTACCGGCGGTTGCTGGTGAAGCCGCGGTCGTCGAGGTAGGTACCGATGCAATACTCATGCGTGCCTTCAGTGATCGACGAGTTGTCTTCCGAGGCCATGAACGTGGCAGCCAGGAAGTCGTTGCTCTGCTCCCACTCGCCCAACTCATACCACAGGGTCTTGTCGACCAGGTTGCCCAACTGCGTCGCGTTGCGGACCGGGAAGCGCGAATAGAACAGGTCGGGGAAGTAGTCATCGCCGTCGATGGCGGCGTAGTAAATGTCAGACACTTCCATGACGTAGTAGTAGGGAATGGTATCGGTGTCGCCGACGAACAGCACGTACGTCGGGGGGATTTCCCAATTGTTGTAGGCGTCGGTGATGTAGGCCTCGATGGCATCCGTGGTCGTGCCGGTGTCATCGGTCGAAACCAACGTCACCTGGAAGCCCTTCTGCGCTTTCCACGCCGCCAAGGCCAGCAGATCGGCATTGTCCACAAACGCCGGCGCCGCAATGATCAGGTAGCCGCCCGGCACCGTGTTGGCCGGCACGTACGGATCGACCTTTGCCGCGGTCGTCAGAGCCACGTGGTTGATGAACAGGTCGTTGGCCAACGCGTCGAACGCCGGCTGACGGAGGGTGGAATCGGTCCAAGCGCCCACCTTGGCGGCAGCGCGTTCGAAGTTCACGCGCACCACCATCTTGGTCGCCACCCGCAACACGTTTTTCACCGGATCATAGGTGATCGGCGCCACGGTCAGCGGCACAAAGCGCATACCACGGATTACGCCCAGGTCAGATAGCCCGGTGCCCGGGCCGGAAAAACCGGCGCGCTCATAGCTCGCCTGGTTGATCGCGAAACTCGCCGCCTCGAGTGCGCCCGGCAGCTTGTCGACCGGCGCCTGCACCGGCCAGATCTGGTAGTCGCCATACTGGCCAAGGTCAACATTCGTGTAAGTGGCGGAGACGATCTGCATCGTCGCGCCACCCTGCGCCGGCACTTGCACGAAACGGGTGACCACCGGCAATTCGGGCTCGCCGATCACCGGGTCTGTGCCCGCGCCGGCTAGATTGATGCGCCAATAACGATCGCCGTCTTCGGTCTTCTTCGGGGTCAACTTGAACGAGCCGATTTCAATTGCGACGGTGACATGTGAGCCATCGGCTTCGAGCACTTGGATCGCCAGCGGCTGCGTGCCACCGAGGTCAACCTGCGCTGCGAAAACCGGCCAAGCCGTCAAGCAGAACACGAGAGTCAACAACCACAGGATCTTCTTCATCGCCGGTCCTTTCTTTCGAACCCCTAACGGTCCAGCCGACTTCCCAACTCGATGGCGCGAAAACACCCGCACCAAAACCTATGGATTATATCGGAAAGGGCTCTGTCAAGCAAGAAGAAAACGGTGCTGGTTGTATTTATTTTAGGGTTAGATTGTCACCGAGTGACAACAACGACTAGGCGTAACATTATGTATTGTCAGAGCTATTTCTTGCATCAACTGGCCCAGGATCGACCGGCAACAATTTTATTTACCCTTCCGCTACCTAAACTCCCATCAAACCGGTTGGCCTACAAACGCTTGATTCTGCAAATAAATGGCCTGGCACACCCTCTGAACTATTTACCGCTGGGGCTTGAGTAGCAGTAGATGGTTGAAGTAAGAAAGCAATGAGCAGTCATCTGGTCCAAACGGCGCCTACTCGCGGCCGGTACCGGTAACGGCCGTTCTTGTCCTGCGGCGGAGGTTTCATGCGCGTTGCGATACTGGTTGAGCCGCAAAAGCTGGTGATCGAAGACCGGCCCGAGCCCCATGCTCCGCCCGGTGGTTTGGTCATCGAAATCAAAGCCGCACTTACCTGCGGCACCGACATTAAAACCTATCTACGCGGACATCCGCAGATTCCGCTACCTGCGCCGTTGGGGCACGAGTTTTCCGGCGTAGTGTGCGAGGTCGGCCAGGGCGTCACGAGCTTCCGCGAAGGCGACGCCGTAATGGCCGTGCACAGTGGGCCGTGCGGCAAATGCTTTTACTGCAAGCAAGGTCTGGAAAACCTGTGCGAAACAATCATGAGCACCAAGGTGCTCGGCGCATTTGCCGAGCGCATCGCGCTGCCCGAACGGGTGGTGCGGCACAATGTGTTCCGCAAACCCGAAAACATCAACTTCAGCCAAGCCGCGTTTCTCGAGCCGTTGGCTTGTGCGGTACATGGCCTGGGCCAGTCGGAAGCGTCCACCGGCGAGACGGTGGTCGTACTGGGCGGTGGCCCGATCGGGTTGCTGTTCACTATGTTGTTGAAACAACAGGGGTGCTACACCGTGGTGGTCGAGCCGCACCGCAAGCGGCGCGAGATGGCCGAACGGCTCGGCGCCGACAAGGTCTCGGGTGAGGCCGAAGCCGCGCTGGCCGCAATACGCGTGATGACAGGTGGCTACGGTGCCGATTTGGTCATCGAATGTACCGGCCTGCCCGAGGTGTGGCAGAACTCGCCCAAATACGTCCGACGTGGTGGTCGCGTGTTGCTCTTTGGCGGCACCCCGGCCGGCACCGAGGTCAAGTTCGACGCGGGTCGTTTGCACTACGATCAACTGCAGTTACGTGGCTCATTTCACTTCACGCCACCCGATGTTGTCCGTGCGGCGAAACTACTCACCTCCGGCACAATCGACCCATTGCCACTAGTCACCAGTACCACTACCCTGCCCGGCCTGCCGGTGGCGCTGCGTCTGTTGTCGATCGGTGAAGGCATCAAGACACTGGTGCGGCCATGAGCACCATGCGCGCCGCGGTGTTGCGCGCTTTCCGCGACGTCGTCGTTGAAGAGGTGCCGCTGCCGACAGTCGAGCCCGGCGGCCTGCTGGTCGCCACCCGCGCTTGCGGGATATGTCCGGGCGATGTCATGCCATGGTACATCGAACGCAAAGCGCCGTTGGTGCTTGGTCATGAGCCGGTTGGTGTAGTTGTCGAAGCGCCGGGCAGCGTGGCTTTTACACCGGGGGACCGTGTTTTCGTGCATCACCATGCGCCGTGCCTGACCTGCGAAATCTGCCGCCGCGGTGACCACGTTCATTGCCCAACCTGGAAACTGCCGGCCATTAAACCAGGTGGTTGCGCGCAGTTCTTTACCGTCACCCCCAACGGTGCGGCTCACGATACGCTACGCCTGCCCGATACGGTGTCTGATGAGGCTGGTTGTCTGATTGAGCCACTGGCCTGTTGTGTCAAGGGTTTTGCCCGCGTTCCGAAACCAGCGCTTCACGGCACCACGCTGGTGCTCGGTCTCGGACCGATGGGCCTGCTTAACATACGCCTGGCGCGTCACTACGGCGCACATCGGATCATCGCCGTCGACCGCGTGCCGTTCAGACTGGCGTTGGCCAAGTCTTTCGGCGCGACAGTGACCGTGGATTTCAGCCGGGAAGACGTGGTTAAAGCGGTCCGCTACTACACCGGTGGCGCCATGGCCGATTTGATCATCGTCGGCCCGCCACAGGTCGACGTTCTCCAAACCGCGTTGGATTGTGCCGCACCTGGCGCAACGGTGCTGCAGTTCTCGCCGGTCACGCCGGGGCAAATGCTGGCTATCGACCCCAACCGCCTGTACTTCGGCGAAGTTCGCCTGGTGCCAAGCTACTCTTGTGGACCTGATGACACTCGCCAGGCACTAACCATGTTGGCGGACGGTCTAGTCGACCTCGGCGCCTTCATCTCCCACCGATTTCTGCTCAATGACGCCGCCAAGGCCTATGCCACCGTCGCCGATGGTGGTGATTCCGCCAAAGTAATCGTGACCATATAGACTACCGGTTTCGAAACTCCCGCCTGCACCGCCCGCGGGCTATTTCGCCTTGACGACCCTATCTCTGGAAGCATATGGAAGAAGTAAGCGGCTTTTTCAGGGCGTAGGATTGAATCTTGAGAGAAGCCGACCAAGCGACGGCCAGACCCTGAAGACGGCTTATCAACGTCGTGCACCAGAAAAGGAGGAAATGATGGGCCTCAACAAAAGACTCGGCGCGGAGTTTATCGGCACATTCTGGTTGGTTTTCGGTGGTTGCGGATCCGCCGTGCTTGCCGCCGCGTTTCCGGAACTGGGGATTGGGTTTACCGGCGTCGCGCTGGCCTTCGGCTTGACCGTGTTGACTATGGCCTACGCCGTCGGCCACATCTCCGGTGGGCATTTCAACCCCGCGGTGACAGTCGGTCTGGCGGTTGGCAAACGCTTTCCGGCGAAAGAAATTCTGCCCTACGCGATCACGCAG
The DNA here is from genome assembly GCA_964511015.1 of uncultured bacterium. Classification (GTDB taxonomy): domain Bacteria; phylum Lernaellota; class Lernaellaia; order Lernaellales; family Lernaellaceae; genus FEN-1099. Next base: position 7,311 of record CAZEDX010000061.1, read on the forward strand.
GTGGTGGCCGCTGTGGCGGCCGCCGCCGTGCTCTATGTCATCGCCAGTGGCAATGCAAATTTCAGTCTGGCCGGCGGCTTTGCCTCCAACGGCTATGGCGAGCATTCCCCCGGCGGCTACTCGCTGCTTTCCTGCCTGGTTGCGGAGGTCGTGCTGACTTACATCTTTCTGATCGTCATTCTCGGGTCCACCGACAAGCGCGCCCCCGCTGGCTTCGCGCCGATCGCCATCGGTCTGGCGCTGACGTTGATTCACTTGATCGGCATTCCGGTCACCAATCTGTCGGTCAATCCGGCGCGTTCGACCGGACCGGCCCTTTTCGCGGGGGGCTGGGCGCTAGCGCAACTCTGGCTTTTCTGGGTCGCGCCAATCGTCGGCGCGGCTCTGGCAGGTTTGACTTACACCAACCTGTTGGAAAAATAGTAATCTTTTCGCCGCCGGAACCGTTTTTGCGCGGGCGAGTTCAATTGGCGGTGAACGACTCCATTAGGTCCCACAGGCCTGCTCGGTTTCCAAGCACTTCCGGGTAGCACACCTTCACGGATTCAAACGTGGAGAAGTCGACGCCATTGACCCATAAGACAGCCTAAAGGTCTTCGGCTAGGCTACGGCATAGGTACACTTCATCCCGGTCGCGTGGATTCACTCTGAATTGACAGGTGTAAGCCAACGTATTGCCTGGCTGCCGGTTGGTTTGTCTCTTCGATACGTTCACAGTCGGGAAGATCGGCCAGATCGTCGCCGTTGGGACTGGATCCGTCCAGTGATCATGGCGTCGGCGACGCCTGCCGCCGATACTATTGTGTCTACTTATTTTTTGAACATCCCTACGTTGCAATTGACAACCGCTTGATTCATCTGCGACAGAGTCCGCTCCGGTTGCTTGGCGTAAGGTTGATGGACATAGAAGCTAACGGTGGCCAAGACGGCCAATGAGAGATTGACTATCGCAACCACAGCAACCGTTTTTTTTGGGTCATCGCGCGAGACTCCGTTGTTCTCACACCGGCAGCAAGCTGACTCTCGGTCTATCGTTAATTGGCCTGCAAATAGAGAATACGCAGATCGTATCGAAATCCGTTTCGGAAAGGAAGACGGGCTTGGGGGGCAAGACAGGGGCGAACAGGCTTTTTCTCGATTCACCCTGGCCAAACGGCCTAATGGTGATTACAGATCTGAAAACAACAACACGCCCTGGTGGCGCGGATTCGGATAAAAAGATGAGACAATTCAAGTTGTTCGCCATATTGGCCTTATTGATGCTGGCACCCCGGGCCGCGTCGGCCGAATGGTTTTTCGACACGGAAACCGGTGCGGCGTTTTCCGGGTACAACGACGTACGGATTCCTAGCGATTCCGGCACACTTTTCTCGCTGTCCGAGGATCTCGACGCCAACCCGACCTGGTTCGTTCGCCTTCGCCTTGGTGCCACCATCGCGCAACGGCACACCATATCGGCCCTGGCCGCTCCACTTAGCTTCCACTCCCGAGGCCGATTTGACCACGACGTCGATTTCGCCGGCGAGAAGTTCTTGCGCGGGGAGGCGGTGCGGGGCTTCTACCGCTTCGACTCCTACCGTTTGACCTACCGCTACGACTTTCTGCTCGAGCCGCTGGAACTCGGCGCCGGGGTAACCGGCAAGATCCGCGACGCGGAAATCTCGCTGGATGGGGCCGAATACCAGAACTACACCAACACGGGAGTGGTTCCCTTGATCAATTTCCGGTTGTTCTGGCCGTTCGTCCCCGGTTGGGGCATGCTATTTGATGGTGACGCTCTGGTCGGGCCGCAAGGACGCGCCGAGGACATCCAGGTGGCACTCACCGCCGATCTGAGCGATCGCGTCGGTCTGCGGGCGGGATACCGGATGCTGGAAGGCGGTGCGGACAACGACAAGGTGTATACCTTCGCCTTGATCCACTATGCCCTCTTGGGTCTGACCGCGAAATTCTGAAGGCCATAACCGCCACAGGTCAGGCACCCGCGAGAAAACCCCGTCAGCACCCGCACCCGCTGTCGTCGTTGTCGTCGTCATCAGCGGCGTCATCGTCGGCGGCGTTGTCGTCATCGGCCGTGGTGTCATCGTCGGTGGTCGCGTCGTCGTCAGCCGCGTCGTCGTCGGCCGCGTCATCGTCCGGAATACTGCCGTCGTCCGGCGTGCCGCAGTTGGACAGCGTTAGCGCGGTTTCGTAGTTCGAGAAACTGGCCACGTCATGAACTGGCATCCATTCGGTGCCGACATCCCAACCGCCACCCGGGTTGATATACATCGCGGGATCGCCCCCGCCGGCGCCGGAAAGAGCCCAGTACCAGAACACATCCGTTTCCCAGGTGACCCAATCGAGGTAAATCATCACCCAATAGTGCCCGGCGGGGAGACCTGAAGCCGCTTCGTCTGCAAACAACGTGATGCCGTTGTGGTAGTCGCGATCAAACGAAACACGCGGATCGGTATACGACCAGTACTCTTCCCAAACCGGCTCGGCGCCGCCGCCCGGGTAGCCGGCCGGATGCGCATCTTCGTCGCGGTAAATCAGCACATGGAAGCCGGTCGCATGCGAGGGGTCGCCGCCGTCGGTACCGCAACCATTGAAATCGAAGCGGTCAATCACCCAACGCGTGCCTTCCGGCACGGTGAAGTCTTCGGCGGAGTAAGCGTCGTAGTCTTCATATTCCTCCATGAACTTGGTGGATAGAATGCCGGTGACCGGATCGAGGTCAATGTCTTGCTTCATCAACTCGTCGCAAGAGCGACAAGTCTGCTCCCAGTCGCAGATCTGTCCGGCTGTGCCACAATTTTCACACGCCGCGCCGCCTGTGCCGCACTGGTTGTCCGCAGTGCCCGGCCGGCAGAACAGACCCTGACAGCAGCCGTCGGGACAAGTGGTGGCGTCGCAGACGGCGTAAGCTGGTGCCGCGCCGAATAGGCACAGCCCGACCAAAGTCAAAATTGCCGTCATCACCAAAGTCTTGGAAGAAACACGTCTGTTCATTTTCTCTCCCTTGCGCGGGGTACAAACCCAGGCAGGTTCGACTTTGTCTATGACTACGCTACCCGATGACGGGCGTCAAGAATCGACATGTCACGCCTTGAGCAGCGGACAAAAATCGAGCTACGCTACAGTAAACCCTCGATGAGGAGGTTGTATTGGCGCGCCGGGTGTTTGTCGATGCCATGAATCTGATTCGTGGTGAGCCGTCGCTTGCCCGGTTGGAAGACACACAAGGGCCCGCGGCCGCCCGTCGCGCGTTGTTGCGCCTGTGCCGGGACTATATCGCCCGATCCGGCGAAGACAACGAATTCATCGTTGTCTTCGACGGCGGCGATGACAACTCAAACGAGTTTCTGGATGATCCGGCATTGTTGGTCCGCTACGCCGGCGAGCGTTCCGCGGACGAGGTTATCATCGAACAAGCAACTGATGCGCAAGCCTTAGGTTACCAGGCCTGGGTGGTATCGAACGACAATGAAGTGCGCGCTGCCGGCTCACATGTGGTGCGGCCGGAGGTTTTCTACGAGGCCCTGATCCGCCGTCCGCCCCCCACGGCACCGGTGAGCCGGGACATATTGGCGCGGCGTTTGGTCGCACACCTCGCCGCGCGTGGCCATGTGCCGACTGCCGCTGATGACGGTTTGGTGTCCGTAGTGAAGGACCTGCTTGACTATTATCTTCCGGCGGCGTCGATGCAAAAACTCGCCAAAAAGATCGAAGCCGTCTTGCGCGAACGCACGCGCGTCACCCCCAATCCCGATCCGCAAAAGACCGTGCAACGCGAATTGAAGGTATTTTTGGAGCAGGAGTCAGCGCGTTGAACCTATGCTACACTCCAGCCCGGTTCGAATGACGGGAGGTCCGCCATGCAAGTGCGGTGGTCGTTTTGGTTCACACTGCTGTTCATGCTGTTTCTCGGTGGCTGCTCGGCGGATGACGATGATTCGTCCGACACGGACGACGACGAAACCTCTGACGATGACACCGCCGGCGACGACATCGCGGTTGATGACGATGCGGCCGACGACGACGCGGTCGATCCGTTCCTACATCCGGAAGAGAAGGGGCCGTATCTGGTCGGCAACACAACCTACTTCTTCGAAGACGCATCGCGCGAGTTGAGCTGCGGCGAAGGCTCGCGCTGGCTGATGACCGAAGTATGGTACCCGGCCGCCGACAATGCGGCGGAGTGGCCGGAAAACTGGATGCACGATTTTTGGCTCGACCGGCTCGACGAGGTGGAGCAAGCGCTGGAAAATGCCGGCATCAATCCCGACGATGCGATGATCGATATGGCTACGGGCTCCTACCGCGACGCGCCAGTTCATCCGGACGCGCCGGCAATGCCGATCATCGTCTTCTCGCACGGCTTCTCGAGCAACCGCTTCCAGAACTTCACTATGGCCGACTATCTGGCCAGTCACGGCTACGTGGTGGTGGCGCCGGACCACATCTGCAATTCCATCGTCACCCTTACGCCGACCGAAGCGGTAATGATGTCGCCGCTGGATTTCTTCCTCACCCTCGGCGAGCGAAAAGAAGACGTCAGCTTCCTGATTGATGTCTTTACCGAAAACCCACCAGAACTGCTGGCGGGGCGGTTGGACAACGAGCGCATCGGTTTCTGGGGCCACTCGTGGGGCGGCGTAACAGTGACCGAGGAAATCAAAGTCGATCGGCGGGCCAAAGCATTGCTGCAGATGACCGCCTTTGGATTTCCTACCGTTCCCGAGGATCTCGAAGTCCCGTCGATGTACTTCACCGGGCAGGAAGACAAGCTGATGTACATCTTCCGGCCGCTGCACGACAAATTGATCGACCTGATGCCGCGACCGAAGTACGAACTGAGCTTCTTCGACACCGGTCACTTCGCGTTCAGCGACCTATGCCTGTTCGCGGCTACGATCGCGGAAAACGGCAATGGTTGCGGCACCGAAACACGCATCCGGTCCGATGAGTTGTTCACCAACCCGACCCATGACGCATTACACGCGGTTCTGAACCCCTACGCCATCGCCTTCTTCGGCGCGGCGCTCTTCGACTCCCCGGAGCTGTGGGAGTATCTGGCGGAGAATCACTTTCCGGAGATGATGGACTACATCCCCGAACTGTAGAAATAGAACGGGGACGTCGCCAGCGCGCCGTCCCCTTTTGTCGTTCGTATGTGCTACTGCACTTTGTGAATCGTGACCTTCTTCATGACCACTGGGGTCAGCGGCTTATCACGGCTGTCGCGAGGCGTCTGTGAAATGTCGATCGCGACCTGCAGGCCTTTGACCACCTTACCAAACACGGCATGTTTGCCATCGAGCCAAGGGGTGGCGGCGACAGTGACGAAGAACTGGCTACCGCCGGTGTTCGGGCCGGCGTTGGCCATCGACAGCACGCCCGGCCCGTCATGGCGCAGGTTGCGGCTGAATTCGTCGCGGATGGTGTAACCAGGGCCACCGGTACCGGTGCCAAGCGGGCAACCGCCCTGAATCATGAAGTTCGGGATAACGCGGTGGAAGATCAGGCCGTCGAAGAACGGCTTCTTCACCTTCGCGCCCGTACGTGGATCGGTCCACTCCTTTTCGCCGGTGGCCAGACCGACGAAGTTGGCTACCGTCGCCGGCGCTTCCTTGTCGTACAGCTTGGCGATGAACGTGCCCATCGTCGTTTCGAACACGGCGTACACCCCCGGTTCGCTGGGCAACGGCACGGTCGAAGCGCCATTGGCGACCACGGCAAACGCGGCCAGCCCCATTAGGCATAGAGCAATCAAATAGTACCAGTGTGACATGCAAAAACCCTTTCGCAAGTTTCGGCGCACAATACACCGCGCCGTGGGGTCGGGCAACCACTTGGCGTGCACGATCCGAAGCGCTACGATACGTGGCAAAAGGGGAGATAATGATGCGCCGTTTGCTGCCGGTGTTTTTCTTACTGCTGGTTTGCGTAGCTTGTTCGCAGGGCGAAAAAGCCGATGAGCTCTCGGTCTTGAACCGGCCGCAAACTTCGGTCATGCCGACGGAAATCGACGTTGACGCGATGAAGAAGTGCTGTGACGACAATGCCCGCGCCATGGGCGCCGAATGCTGCGAACAACTCGACAGCTTTATGAAACAGCACGCCGGCATGATGGAAAACGAGAAGAACCAAGGCGCAGGCTCCCGCAGCATGCATAGTGGGCGACCGGTGCAAGTGCCGCCGGAAGTCGCCGCCCGGTGGCCGCAGGTCAAGCTGACGGTCGGCCCGAAAAACGCTACCGGCGCTGAATTTATCATCGGGGTCGGTGAAAAAAAGGCTATTCCAGGCACGACGCTGGAAATCGAAGTAATCGCTTTCGTACCAGCGTTCAAGATGAGCGCCGACGCAGTCACCAGCGACGGTATCGAGCCGACCAACCCGGCGACCAAAGTTACGATCCGCGAAGCCGGCAAACCCGACTGGACCGGGTGGCTGTTTGCCAACATGCCGGAGGTTCATGCGTTTGAGCATGACCAATATCGGGTTCGTCTGTTGGCGGGAATCGGGCGGGAGTAGTCGATGAACGCCTGGAAACGAATCAAAGTCATCAATGAGGGCGTGGTCTTCCAGAAGGTTGAGGCCATCGTCAACGCCGCCAACCAGACTTTGCTTGGGGGCGGCGGTGTCGACGGCGCCATCCATCGTGCGGCCGGGCCGGAATTGCTGGCCGAATGCCGGTTGCTCGGCGGCTGCCTCACCGGCGACGCCAAGGCCACTCGTGGCTACCGGCTGCCTGCGCGCTATGTCATCCATACCGTTGGACCAGTCTGGCAGGGCGGTTCTCATGCCGAGCCCAAATTGCTGGCCAGCTGTTATTGGCGCAGCCTTGATGTCGCGCACGAACTCGGCTGCCGCACCATCGCTTTCCCGTGCATCAGCACCGGAGCCTACGGCTATCCACTCGAAGCCGCCGCTCGCATCGCATTGGAAACGGTACACGATCGCCTCGCCGAACGGCGCACGATCGAAGAAGTGCGCATGTGCTGCTTCAGTGCTGTTGAATTCGAAACCTACCAGCGTCTCTACCGCGAACTGAGTGGCGGCAAATAGCCGCCCGCGGCCAGCCTTGACCACCTAACGCGCGCTCCCTACACTGCCCGGACCGAGGGGTGGTGGCTGGGAGTAAGTACATGCGGGATCCGGTCAAGACATTCCGCGAGTTCCTGCGCAAGAAAAACCTGCGCTGTACGGCCGAACGCGACGAGATCGTGCTGGCATTACAACGGACGGCCCAACATTTCCGCATCGACGATCTGGTCGCCGACCTCGCGGCGCGCGGCTCGTCTGCCAGTCGCGCTACAGTCTATCGCTCGGTACCGCTGCTGGTCGAAGCCGGGCTTTTAGCCATCGCCGACGCTCTGCCCGGCGGCGAATTCACCTACGAGTACGTTTTCGGCCGTGACCATCATGACCACCTGTGCTGCCTGCGCTGCCACGAGCGCATCGAGTTTTCCGAACGCGGTATCGAACTGCTGCAGATTGACGTGGCCCGCCACCACGGCTTCAAACTGGTAGGTCACCACCTCGACCTCTACGGCATCTGCCCCAAGTGCCTGGCGCAGGAGAGCGGCGGCGGGTGAACCTTTCCTGTCTTTCCAATATCGGACTTTCGGCGCTGGACCTAGTCTTTCCTTCGTGCCAATATTGACTGGCGAAAAGGTGCGGAGGTGCACGATGGACAAATTGACACGCAGCGCGGTCGGCGGCGGCTTGGGCTTCCTCGGCGGCGTGCTGGTTGAGCACGGGTTTCACGCCGTGTTCGGCACGGATTTCGTCAATGGCGTGTGTGAAGTTGCCGGCACCATTCTCGGCCTGTCGATGGTCAACCGCGACCTGATTGAGGCGGCCTACAACGCCATCCGCCGCGAAACCGGCAAAGAGCCGGCGGCCATCAGCAAGGACGAGTGGGACCGGTTCAAAAAGGAAAATCCCAACACCGCCCGGTACCTGGAGAAGGCGCTGGCGATCTAGGGACGGGATTCATACCGGCTCCCAGGACTTCGCTGGCGCGAAAGGCGCCTGCAAGTTCGTACTTGAAGGTTTGGACACTTAAAGGGCGGGTTTGCGAACCCGCCCTTGGCGTATTGAACTCGGTGGGGCTTGGCGCTATTCCAACCAGATCGGCGCGGCAACCAGATAGTCGCCGTCGGTCTGGTTTGCACGAAGCACGAAATAGGTCGGACCACTGATCGGCAACTCCAGTGTGGCCGTGCATGTGGTTGTGCCGGCACAATCGATCGTCTCAATAGACGCCATGTTCGGCCCGTAGAGCTGCAGATTGCTGAAACCGTCGGCGACATCCACGTCGATGGCCTCGAGGTAAAGCGTCACCGACACAAAGTCGTCCGCTTCAAGAATCGAACCGCCCCAACAGATGTCTTCGGCCATTAGACGAATCGATGCGTTCTTGTCCATCGACATGAACGAGCGCCGATTTTTCATCGCATCATGCAAGGCTTCGCGCGTTAATTCGGAGAGGAAGAAGCCGCTGCGGTGGTCGTTCTTGGTGCCCCAGTCAGCGCTGTGGTTGTCCTGGTTGTACATCGGCGACACGTGCCAGCCGGCTGCCAGCGCATCGAAATAAAGAGACCAGGCAGGGTCGCTATTGAATTCGAACAAATTGATCGACTGGTCGACCTCCGCGAAGTATTCCCAATCATTCCAGGTCATGGTCGGATCATCACCCGGATGGTTGAACTGACCTACTGCGTACGGGTCGGCCACCAGCGTGTCATAGAAATCATGGAAGTCGAGTTGGATCATCGGGTACAAGCCGTTCGGGAAAAACACGTTGTTGTGGCCGGTCGACTGGAACCACGGGAGAATGAACCCCGAACCGTATTCGAAACCGCAGTCGCACAGGTAGACACCTGGTTCGTAGTTGACATCGGCCGCTTCCTGACACTTGCCGAAACGGTCACTTGGGAAAGGCAGCCAGAGCTGCTCAAGGTGATCGGTGATGTACTGAATGTCCAGCCCCGCCACGTCTCGCGCATAGGGGAACGCGTCGGCCGGCGTTTCCTCGCCGTCGGAATACGACGTATGCGCGTGTAGATTTCCCCAATATGGATCGAAGTCGCCTTCGATGCAGCCTTCGGGCGGACCGGTGGTGTCATCGTCGACCGACGTGTCGTCGTCGACGGTGGTGTCATCATCGACCGTCGTGTCATCGTCGACAGTGGTATCGTCGTCGACTGTCGTGTCATCGTCGGCGGTGGTATCGTCGTCGACCGTCGTGTCGTCATCGGTCTGATCGTCGTCGGTTTGGTCGTCGTCCGTTTGATCGTCGTCGGTCTGATCGTCATCGACGGCGTCATCGTCCGTACCGCTGTCGTCATCGTCGCCACCGCCACCGCTGCAACCGACGAGCGCACCCAACAAGAGCATCAGTACCAGCCATAACACGAAATTTGATTTCCTCATCGGCGTTTTCCTCCGCACAAACCTAGCAAAAACATAGCACCAGAGCAGCCTGCTGCCAACGAGGGTCAGTTCATATTTTTTGGCGGTTACGCCAGGCCGAACAGCGATTCCGGCAGCTAGATGACAGCGTGGTCACGTCCCAAAAGTCCATCGTTTCGCGCACGACCTCGAGTTCGTTCGGGTCACGCGGCGTACCGAGGTATACGGCAGGACTGCATTGTCCTCGGCCAACTGCTGAATCACCTCCGGCCGGGACCTTTGAAGCAGCTCGTCAACGGTTGGTTCATCGTCGGCCGTGTCGTCGTCAGTGGTTTCGTCGTCTTCATCCGCCGGAGCCGTATCATCGTCAGAGGCGTCGTCGTTGTCGTCGTCATCCACCACGCAACCCGACACACATCCGGCCCACAGCGACGCCATCACCAACAACCAGACCCGGCTCGTTCTCATTAACATCTCCAGCCGCCTGAACCGTTCTCGAACAAAGGAATAGATCGCATGGGTATCGTGCCAAAGGTAGGAGTGGCCCAATCCTTTATGCCCCGGCCAGGTTGCCTAGAACGCGCGTTCTAGGCTATGTTCGTTTCAGCAACCGAAAGGAGACCCAAAATGAAGTGGCACATGATGATGTTGCTGGTTTGTCTAGGCGTGTTGTCGTTGTTCACCGCTTGCGGCACAAGTGAGGAAGAAGACGCAGCCGACAACAGCGACGGCGGTGAATGGGTGCTGGTTGACGCCGCCGCGTGGGATGGCGACCGCATTGTGTTGACTCCCGACCAAACGGATGTTGTGGGCGGTGCGTTCTATACGGCCACTTTCGACCTGGAAATCGACTTCGATTTGAAGTTTCAACTCAATTTCGGCAACAAAGACGAAGAAGGCGCCGACGGCATCGTGTTTGTCATTGCCACCGAAGACGTCACCGCGCAAACCGGCGAAGGCCTGGGCTACCAGGGCATCGTGCCGTCGATCGGTATCGAAATGGATACGTATCCAAACGACGGCGAGCACCTGGGTGGCAACCTGAGCGACCCGTTGGAAGACCATCTGACGGTTGATCTCGACGGCTCAGCCGACCATGCCGGCAGCGACCGGCCGATGGTGCTACTTCCCAATCTGGAAGACGGCCAGGACCATGACTTCCGCGTTGTCTGGACCGCGGACAGTGGTTTGCTGGAGGTCTATCTCGACGATTTACAGACGCCGGCGCTCGAGTACGACGAAGATTTCATCACCGGCAGCCTCGGCGGCAACAACTTGGTGCGCTTAGGCTTCACCGGTTCCACCGGCGCTTACAGCAACGTGCAATACGTCTTGCCGGTAGTGTTTGCTTCGAACCGCGGGAACTGAGTGGCACCACTTCGAAATCACAAGTAGGCGGAGCCTGATCTACTTCGCGAACCGTCAGCGATGTAGAATCATGCCTCCACCGCCGACGGCAAAGACGCCGGCGGATGAAGAGCCCCAGAAGGCCATAGCCGCCGTCCCAGACCCGCTGTCCATTTCGGACCATGACGAGCCGTCAAAGTGCATGATGCCGCCATCCGTTTTCGAAAGGTACACGTCGGTGGCGGATGTTCCCCAAACGGTGAATGGTTTTACTCCCGCCAACCCGAGATCCTACCAGGAGTAACCGTCGAAATGCAGAATTGTACCTCGTCCGGTGGTCGGTCCGGCGCTGCCGACCGCATGTGGATGCAACCCATACGGCCGACATCGCATTTCCTTGCGGCCACGGATTCTGCCAACACCACCCGTCCGTACTGTAAAAACCGGCGTCGTCGTTGGAGATGACGTCGTCAATCAGGTCGTCGCCGCTGTCGTCGTCGGCAACCAGCTGGCCGTCGTCAGCCTCGCTGTCGTCATCGTTGTCGTCGTTATTCGAACTGGGTCTGCCGCAACCGAGTAATAATGACAAACATGCGGCCAATAGAATACTAGTGGCCAAATACCAGCTGTTCATCGGGACCTCCAAATGTAGCTGTAATCTCTTTCCAACCTGCCTGCGTTTAAGTGTACAGGGATTCGGAGTATGGCTTCAATTCGATTGGGGTCGGGCGCCGACGGCCTCCGCGACCGGGCTAAGTGGTCCCTAATAACAAGGGCGGACCCCGGGGTCCGCCCTCGTCATTGCCAACGGTTTATTTAGATGTCCAGATTGCTCACCTTCAGCGCATTGTCCTCAATGAACTTGCGGCGTGGTTCGACCTGGTCGCCCATCAAGATGGTGAAAGTCTCGTCGGCGGCGACGGCGTCATCAACCCGCACCTGCAGGAACACTCGTTTCTCGGGGTCCATGGTGGTTTCCCAGAGTTGTTCGGGGTTCATTTCGCCGAGGCCTTTGTATCGCTGGATAGTCAAGCCATGGCGACCGATCTCCATCAGGCGATGAAGCAATTCGAGTCGTTTGCTGACCATGGTCTTGTTGTTGTCCTCAACGATGTAATATGGCGCCTCACCGAGTTCGGCCAGTTCCTGGTGCGTTGTACGCAGCGTCTGGTATTCAACGCCGCCGATCAGGTCGTAACCGACCGTGCGGAAAGCGACGCCGGCGCCGCGGTCGGTACAACAACCGAATTCGAAAGTGCCATGCTCTTCGTTGAAATTGATTTCACTGGTTTGGAAGCCGGCTTTGTTCAGCACTTCCTGCACTTCGGCTACCGTATTGCGGTCGGTAAGCTGGTTTTTCTGGCGCAGGCCGAAGTCGAGCAATTCGAAAAGCATGCGGCGCGAGTAGCCATGCCGCGAAAGCTTGTCCAGTACGTGTTCGAGTTTCAGCAGATCGCTCATGAGTTTGGCGAGCCGACGGTTTTCGAAGACCTTCTTTTCTTTCTTGCCGGCGGTCACTTTCACCGCCTCGGCCACCCGTTCAACGAGGAACGAGTTGAGCGACTCGGTGTCTTTCACGTACGTGACATTCTTGCCTTTCACCACACGGTACAACGGCGGCTGCGCGATGAACAAGTGTCCCCGTTCGACCAGTTCCGGCATCTGCCGGTAAAAGAAGGTTAAAAGCAGCGTACGGATATGGCTGCCGTCGACGTCGGCATCGGTCATGATCACGACTTTGTGATAGCGTAGCCGGTCGAGTTTGAAATCGTCCTTGCCCAGGCCGGTGCCCAACGCTTGGATCATCAATCCAATTTCCTGGTTTGACAGCATCTTGTCGTAGCGCGCCTTCTCAACGTTCAGGATCTTGCCACGCAACGGCAGGATCGCCTGATTGCGCCGATCGCGCGCCTGCTTGGCCGAGCCGCCGGCGCTGTCGCCTTCGACCAGATAAAGCTCACAGACCGCCGGGTCTTTCTCCTGGCAATCGGCCAACTTACCCGGCAGATTGGAGACATCGAGTGCGTTCTTGCGGCGGGTGAGGTCGCGCGCCTTGCGGGCGGCCTCGCGGGCCCGCGCGGCCTCGACCGATTTGTTGATGATCTTGCGCGCGACGGTCGGGTTCTCTTCGAAGAAATTGGTAAGCTGTTCGTTGACGATCGTTTCGACCAGGCCCTTCACCTCGCTGTTGCCGAGCTTGGTCTTGGTCTGCCCTTCGAACTGTGGATCGGGCACCTTGACGCTGATGACCGTGGTCAAACCTTCGCGTACATCATCGCCCGACAGGTTCTGCTTAAGGTCTTTCAGTAGGTTGTTCCCGGTCGCATAAGTGTTGATGGTACGGGTCAGCGCGCTGCGGAAACCGACCAGATGCGTGCCGCCCTCGATGGTGTTGATGTTGTTGCAGAAGGAGAATTCCTGCTCGGTGTAGGACGTATTGTATTGGAACGCGACCTCGACTTGGATGTTGTCCTTCTCCGCTTGGAAATAGACGACTTTGGGGTGCAACGGTTCCTTGTTGCGATTCAGGTGCTCAACGAAACTGATGATTCCGCCCTTGTAGTGGAAATCGTGGCGTTTCTCGGTGCGCTCGTCGACCAGCGAAATATGAATGCCGCTGTTGAGGAACGAAAGTTCGCGCAGGCGGTTGGCCAGAATATCGAAGTTGTATTCGAGTTCATCGAAAATTTCTGGGTCGGGCTTGAACCACACCTTCGTGCCGCGGCGGCGCGTCTTGCCTTTTACTTCGAGGGGGGTCACCGCCTCACCGCGTTCGTAAGATTGGGTGTAGACTTGGCCGTCGCGTTTCACCTCGAGTTCGACCTTCTCCGAGAGTGCGTTTACGACGGACACACCGACGCCGTGCAAGCCGCCGGACACCTTGTAGCTGTTGTGGTCGAACTTGCCGCCGGCGTGGAGCATGGTCATCACGACTTCCGCCGCGCTTTTGCCTTCCTTCTCGTGCCAGTCAACCGGAATGCCACGGCCGTTGTCTTCGACGGTGATCGAGTTGTCGATGTGGATGATCACTTCGATACGGTCGCAAAAGCCCGCCAGTGCCTCGTCGATAGAGTTGTCCACCACTTCGTACACCATGTGGTGCAAGCCGGGCGAACCGGTAGAGCCGATGTACATCGCCGGGCGCTTACGCACCGCCGACAGTCCCTTGAGCACATGGATGCTATCCGCTGTGTAGTTGCTATCGGCCAAGCCGTTGCCGTTTGGCGGCGCCTCGGGAGTCTCTTCGGCTTGTTGTTTCTCAACGACCTCTTCGGTCCCTCTTTTCTTCTCTGCCATAGGGCCTCACAAATCAGTTGAAGGCCTGCGGCCGGAGGCATTAGATTTGAGATTCGAAAGCTTCGTCGAACCCCGCAACGCGCCTCTCAAACCATAGACCCATTGTACGCTATGTCTTCAGTTTTTCCCTGTCCATAGCTGGCGGATTTTACTCTACATTCCGTGGTGGTGTCAACAAAAACCGAACGCATTATATTGTGTAATTACGGCTATTTAGACGAACGCGACCGGCGCCGGTTCGGCCTACAGCGAACAAGGATAAAATCAAACGAATTTGACATCAAACGAGAGCCTTTTTTCTGGCTAGCCCAATGGCACTAGATCGAAGGCTCGGACCAACCAGTTCGCTAGTTATTTATATAATAAATTGTGACTTTCTCATCCACAAAGCGCAACTCGTACCTCACCTGACCAGAGCATCTGGTTAAAGAAATGTACTCGATCCCGAGGCTGTGTGGACAACGTCACTAGCAGCGATGAGTGTTTGGCGCATTCGCCTAACCTCGTCAGACCGGCGCGTCGTGTCTGGTGTCTGGGTGTTACCACGCCTGCATCTGGGCGGAAATCAACATCTGTGGCGGTCCGTTTGTCGGACAATCGACACAGCTTGATGTAACGACGTTGGTGTCCAATTTGGCTTTGCCAATGCCAGCAAGAGTGAGCAGACTCCTTCTCATTGCTTCTTTTCCTTCTGATTGCCTGACATGCGCCGCAATAGCCCATAGAGTATGGTTTCCTTGATCGTGCGGAATAGCTCGGCGGGGCCGCGGCCTTTCTCCCATAGTAGGGGATTGGTGAGCACGCCGGCCGTTGCTTCACGTACGACAGCTTCCACAATATGGCGGTCGAGATCCTTGCGCAGGCAGCCGGTCGCTCGCGCATCAGCGAAGAAACGCTGCAGCAGTTCGTCCACCCCTTGACGGCGGGCGACGAGGAACTCTTCGTAGAGTTCTGGATAACGATTACGAACCTCGTCCAGTCGGGTAGGTAAGCCCCCGGCGGGTAGACCGCCTACCGCCTCGGTTAACCGATCCGTCGTAACAACAAATCCTCCAGTAGACTGATGATCGAGTGCCTGGCGAAAGACGTTGGCAATGCCGTTAAGCGCTGCGCGCACCAAATCACGTTTGGACAAGAAATGCCGGTATACCGTCATTCGTGAAACGCCCGCCACCTTCGCGACAGCCTCGCCAGTAAGCGTCCGAACGCCTCCCTGTAAAAAGACCTGCACAGTCGCCTGTGCAATCCTGCGGTGTGTGTCTTCCGAGGCAAAAGCCATGTTACAAATTATGTGTAATTTGTAACATTCGTCAATGCGGAATAGTGGTGGCCAGCACTTTTGCCACCTCTCTTGCATTCGGTTTTCAGTTCCGTACAATGAACTGCCGTTCAGTCGGCACGGCGGTTTGTGGGGTGAGGATCAGACTAGTTAGGGGACGTATATGCGCCGTATTCCAATCTATACTCTGCTTCTAATGCTCCTTTTGTTTGGATCACTTGGCTGCAGCGAACCCGAAGGAACTACTTCGGTCGGCGATAATGATGCAGCACCTGATTTTGACACGCCCGATCTTATCGTCGACGGCAGCGATGATGAAATCGGTTCTGACGATATGCCCGTCACCGTGTATGAGCCGCCGCTGGGTACCAATCCGGCGTTGGGTTACGGCCCTTACGCTGTTACACGAACCTACCAGCACGTCAACGACGGCGAAGAAACGGCGACCTATTACCTGTATAAGCCTGAAGGCGTTGAAGGCCCTCTCCCGACAATCATCTGGGGCCACGGCATTTGGGCGTCGGAACGGCCGAAATTGCAGCGCGAGATGTACGTGCGGCTTGCAAGTCACGGATTCCTGGTCGTGTACCCGAATCTGGATGTCCCTTTCCCATTCCTGCATCAAGACACGGTGCAGCGCAGCGTCGGTATTTTCCTGCGCACTGCGCGACAGGCCGTTTGGCGTGGTTGGGCCGACCCGGACCGCATAATGTTCGGCGGCTATTCTTACGGTGGCCGTATCGCGGCATTGGCTACGGCGTGGACCGGCAAGCTCGACCCGCTGAACATCTGGCCGAACCCGGTGGCTTGTGTGTACGAAGCAATGGCCGATTTCAACACAGAAGGGTATGTGCCGATCGAACTGCCTGGTCCGCAGGCCGTCGATTTCGTGCAGTACATCGACCCGGAGATTCCACAAACCATCATCGTCGCCGAGGGCGACCAAGTGGTGTGGAATTGGGACAAAAGGACCGACGCGCCACTCAACGGCGTGGCGTTCTACGAAGCAGTGCAAACGGATTTTGCGCAGCTTATCATCCTTCACGATGGCACCACTTGGCGCGACAAAACATCGCACGCCACGTTCATGATGCCGACTCCAGGGTCGCTCGACGCGCATGACCTGTGGGGCCATTTCAAGATTCTAGCTGGCGCGATGCAATATCACTTCCACGCTCATAGCAAGGAATGGGCTTACGGCTTCATGCGTTCGGTCGGCGGTCGTGACAGTGACGGCGTTCCGATCCGGCATGAAATCCATCAACGCGGCCAATTGACGCCGGACCTGAACGACCCCGAGGAAAACGGCCAGGACGAAACCCAGGCCGAAGAACCTTCGGCCCAGGACCTCTCGGCTGATTCGATCTGACAGATTAGCCACGCCAAAACCGGACGGACGCATGGCGTGCCGCCCGGTTTTGTGTTGTCCCTCCTTTTTATTCCAAATATTCCAAGAAAATTTCTTGTCCCAACGAATCCTTCCAGACGGCTTGCGTTCCGCGTAGGGTCAAACCAAAATGAGCTGCTTGCGCTTTTGGGTCGCGAGATGCAGGCCGGAGAACGCGACGATGCGGATCTGGGGAGGAGCCACTCGTCCAACCACGCCGCGAGGCGTAATGAGGTAGTATTGGGACTCCCACGTGTAATCGGCCTGATTCTCTCTATGCTCCAGGCCAACCAAGCGTCGCCCGAAAAAATCGCCCAGATTCGTGAACGGCGATTTCGCGAGTTGTTGCGCACGGCGGTAACCAAATCGCCGTTCTACCGGGATTTGTACCGCGGCATCAACGTCGAAAGCTGTTCTTTGTCCGATCTGCCGATTGTGAACAAGCCGATGATGATGGCCAACTTCGACGACTTCGTGACTGATCGAAAGTTGAAGCGCGCCGAGATCACCAAATGGCTGCAAAACAAAGACAACATCGGCAAGATGTACCTGAGCAAGTTCATCCCGTTCCAGACATCTGGCACAACGGGTGAAAACGCGTTGGTGATCTACGATCGTCGGGCGCTTGATTATGTCCACGCGGCTTTGATCGCGCGGTTTCCGCAGCCCAAACCGATGACGGTCTTGGAAAGCATTCAGATCATGCTCAGCGCGCTGTTCGTCAAACGCATTGGCATCAGTGCAGTGCTGATGACCGGCGGCCCCTACCCGGCCGCAACGGTGGCGGCGTATCCGCCGACTTTCTACGATCTCTTCGTCAAGGAAGAGGTCTACTCGTTGCTTGATCCGATTCCCACGATCGTCGAGAAACTTAACAAATCCGGGTGCGACCAACTCTACTCTTACCCGACCCTGCTCGATATTCTTGCGCGCGAGCAAATCGCCGGGCGGTTGCACCTGAGATTTGATTCGCCGATGTCCGCTATCATGTCGGCCAGCGAACCGTTGACTGAACAGACAAAAAACCTCGCGCAAAAAGCGTGGGGCATGAGTGTCGGCGACACTTACGGTTCGTCGGAATGCTTTATCATGGCGCGCTCGTGCGGGAAATACAAACGCATGCACGTGATGTCCGACCTGTGCATCTTGGAGATCGTCGACCGCCACAACCGGCCGGTGCCCGACGGCCGGACCGGCGACAAAGTGCTGCTGACCAACCTGTTCAATCTGACGCAACCGTTCATTCGGTACGAGGTCAGCGACGTGACCGGCTACTCCAACGAAACATGCACCTGCGGACAGCCGTTCCCGACGTTGCTGGCGGTGGAAGGCCGCACCGACGACATCTTCTACATCGACCGTCCCGGCGGCGGCTACGACGCCGTCCATCCTTACCTGTTCCTCGGGCCGATCGTCGAACTCGCCCAGGTTCGCGAGTACCAGTTGGCACAAACCGGCCGCAACGAAGTAACCTTCTCCTACGTGCCAGACTCATCGGGCCCGGGCGTCGAAGCCAAGGTGCGCCAGGTGCTTGAAGCCGGTATGGGCAAAGCCGGGTTGCTCGGCCGCATGGTACTGAAAACCGAGCGCGTCGAGTCGATTCCCCGCGATCCCCGCTCCGGCAAGCTGCGGCAGATTATCAGTCGCGTTGGCACGCCGACCGATCTGGATGCCGACATTCTAAAGCACTGAACCGTTTTGGCCCGGTTGATTTCCACCCGGCGCCCGTCTATAGCAACTCTTAATCATTTCTAGCGATGGGTCCTTCAATCCTGCCGCAGGTGTGTTAAGGCATGGGTCATGCCGAAATCCGGATACGCGTTTTGGCGGCCTGGAGGAGGTGACCCGGCTGTGCCGTCGGGAACGTGACGCCCGCATGGCCGAACGTCTACAGGCCATTCGCTT
>CAZEDX010000062.1:0-18296 GCA_964511015.1 uncultured bacterium
AATCGCAAGATGGACATCGTGGTCGCCGACGACCAGCTCAGCCTAGCCATCGGTAAACGCGGCCAGAACGTCCGCCTCGCCGTTCAACTGACCGGTTGGAAGCTCGACATCCATAGCGAAACACAGATCAAGCAGATCGAAGCCAAAGCGCGCAAGATGTATAAGCGCCTGACCAAGGTCCCTGAGCAAGTGCGCGAGATCCTGATCAAGACCGGCTACACGAACATCGAGGATTTGGCCCAGGCCGAAATCGAAGACCTGGTCGCCTTCCCGGGCATCGACGAACGCATCGCCGAGGAAATGATCGACGAAGCCTACGCGGTGCACATCACCGGCGAATGGCCGCTCCCCGAGCCCGAGGACGCCGGCGAAGAGGATTTTCTCGACATCTCTTCACAAAAGGAAGCACTCGCCGCGGCGGAAGGTTTGTTCGGCAAACGCACTCCGGCGGCGGCCGCAACGCCGCCTTCGGCGCCAACCACTTCCTTGCTCGACGAAGAGGAGGAAGAAGAACCCAAGCCGTTGCCTGAACCGGTTCTGACTGATGAAG
This sequence comes from uncultured bacterium, assembly GCA_964511015.1. GTDB lineage: Bacteria > Lernaellota > Lernaellaia > Lernaellales > Lernaellaceae > FEN-1099. The sequence goes on from CAZEDX010000062.1 coordinate 551, forward strand.
ACGACTTCATAATCGATCCGGAATCGTTGCCGGGCATCGGCGGCAAGACCGCGCAGTTCCTGCGCGAACGCGGTTTCAACACGCGCAACGCCATTCTGCGCGCGTCGGTTGACGAACTGGCCAAAGTGCCGGGCATGGGCCTGGCGCTGGCCGAAGATGTCAAGGACGCCGTGTCCAAGATGAAGAAGGAGGGAACGGTCGAGTGACGACAAAGGGCAGCCATGTTCCACTGCGCCGCTGTGTGGTCTGTCGTGAGCGACGTCCCCAGCGAGAGTTAATCCGCCTCGGACGTAACCAGGACGGTCACCTGACGGTTGCGACCTTCGGGACGCGATCTGGCCGCGGCGCATACTGCTGCCCCCAGTTGTCCTGCATAGAAAAGACTGTGGGTAAGAAGTTGTACACCAAGAGTCTGCGCGCGCCGGTCTCGGTGGCCGACGCCGCGCGGCTGCTTCAGGACATGCGCGAAGTGGCCGCGGTGATGAATCAACCGCGTAAGGATAACTGACATGGCGAAAATCACGGTTCAGGCGGCAGCCAAACGACTGGGTATGGATCCCGATAGTTGCCTGAAAAAACTCCAACAGATGGGCCTGGTGGTGCGCGATCAGTTGGATCAGATCGAGGCCGAGGTCTTGCACCAGGTAAAAATTCGCCTGGAAGAAGACAAGGCCCGGGCTCAGGCCGAAGACACCCGCACGTCCAAGCGCATCGGCAACAAGGTCATTCGGCGCCGCCGTCGCGAAGGTGAAGAAGAAGAGCCTGTGGCCGAAACTGCCCCGATTCTCGAACCGGCACCCGTTCTCGAAGAACCGGCACCCGAAGAAAAACCGGTCGAAGCGCCCCCCGAACCGGAAAGGGCACCGGAACCCGCTGCCATGCCCGAGGTTCCGGAAATGGCGGTTGCGCCGGTTGAAGAGCCCGTGACCATCGCCCCCGTAGAAGAGGAATCCCCTGCTCCTGAACCAGAGATGGAAGAACCTGTTGTTCCACCACTCGAAGCAACGCCGGTGGCCGCGGAACCGGTTCTCGAACCGGGCGAACCCCGGGTGCACATCAAAGCCCGCGCCAAAGGGCCGAAACCGGGGGCTACGGAACCCAAACCGCGACAGATCCAACTGCGGGAAGTCACCCGCGAACCCGCAAAGATCATCTCTCGTCCTACCGTGCCGATCGAAACCCTCAAACCTTCGATCGCCGAACGTCCAGCCGCACCGCCTCGCAAGCGGGTGGTTGAACAACCCGGCCGTCAGGCACCTGGCGCACTTCCCGCGCCCGGCGTGCCGCCCGCCCCGACTCCCGAATCGCGCGGCCGCAAAGGTCGGCGAGTGGTTGATTTCGCCGAGCGAGGCAAAAAGCGCGATGAAGACGAACGCGAACTGAGCTTCATGCGTGCCCGGCGTGGAAAGAAACGCAAGGGCGCGAAGCAGACTGAGATCACCACCCCCAAAGCAATCAAACGCAAGCTCAAAATCACCGACTCGATCCAAGTCGGCGAACTGTCGAAGCGCATGGGCATTAAGGCTGGCGAAGTGATCAAAGCCCTGATGAACATGGGCATGCTGGTCACCATCGTGCACGACGTCGATTTCGATACCGCCTCGATCATTGCCTCGGAATTCGGCTTTGAAGTGGAAAATGTTTCCATTGAGGCCGAAGACCTGCTGGAAAAGCACGAGTCGCGTGAGGAAGATCTCGAAGCGCGTCCGCCTGTGGTTACGGTGATGGGTCACGTCGACCACGGCAAAACGACGTTGCTTGACGCCATCCGCGAAACCGACGTCGCCGCGCACGAAGCTGGCGGCATCACCCAACACATCGGCGCCTATAGCGTAACTTTGCCCAATGGCCGGCAGATCACCTTTGTCGACACGCCCGGTCACGAGTCGTTCGCCGCGATGCGCGCCCGCGGCGCTCAGGTGACTGACATTGTCATCCTGGTGGTCGCCGCCGACGACGGCGTCATGCCGCAGACGATCGAATCTATCAATCACGCCAAAGAAGCCAACGTGCCGGTCGTTGTCGCGATCAACAAGATCGACAAAGACGGCGCGAACGTGGAACGCATTCGCCAGGCGCTACTGACCTACGGTCTGGTGCCGGAGGAACTCGGCGGTGATACCCTGTATGCGCAGATCAGCGCTAAGAAGCGCCAGGGCATCGACAATCTGTTGGACCAGGTGTTGCTGCAAGCTGAAATGATGGACTTGCGCTCCGACCCCAAGCGCGCCGGTTTGGCCGTCGTGCTCGATGCTCGTCTCGAACGCGGCCGCGGCCCAGTGGCCGACGTGCTGGTGAAAGAAGGCACCCTGCGCAAAGGCAACTTCATCGTGGCCGACACCTTCTACGGCCGCCTGCGCATGATGTTCGACGATCACGGCAACGAAGTCGCCGAAGCCCTGCCTGGCGTGCCCGTGCAGGTCATCGGTCTCAACGGCGTGCCGCGCGCGGGCGTGATTCTCAACAGCGTTCCCGATGAGAAAACCGCCAAGACGATGGCCAACATGCGCACCAATCAAGCGCGCACCGAGGAACAAAAGAAACGTACCGCAGTTCGCCTGGAAGACCTGTATGAGCAAATCAAGGAAGGTGAACTGAAAGAAATCAAGATCGTACTCAAGGGCGACGTACAGGGTTCCGTTGAGGCCGTTCGCGACGCGCTGGAAAAACTGAGCAACGACGAAGTCAAGGTGCGCATCATCCACAGCGCCGTCGGCACCATTACCGAGACGGATGTCAACTTCGCCAGCGCCTCAAACGCGCTGATTGTCGGCTTCTCGGTGCGCCCGGAAACCAAGGTCAAGATGGCGGCCGAACAGCAAAAAGTCGAGATCCGTTTGTACAACGTCATCTATGACCTCCTGCTCGACATCAAGGCGTCGATCCAGGGCATGTTGCCGCCGACGTTCCAGGAAGTTGTCAACGGCCTGGCCGAGGTGCGCAACACTTTCCACATTAGCAAGGTAGGCACCGTCGCCGGTTGTTACGTGCTGGAAGGTAAGATCGTCCGGAACGGCAAGGTGCGTCTATTGCGTGACGGCGTGCTGGTTTACACCGGCAGCATCGGCAGCCTTAAACGTTTCAAAGATGACGTACGCGAAGTGCAGAGCGGCTTTGAATGTGGTCTGAACATCGAAGGCTTCAACGACATCAAACTCGGCGACCGTATCGAATCGTTCAGCATCGTCGAGACGCGGCCGGGCGATTCCGATTCCTGATCGCGAGAGCGTAGACCATGACCATCGGTGCGCTACTACTTCGGCTTCGTCTGCACGGTAGCTTTACGCTCAAAGAGAAACGCATGCGGATACGCCCGATTCTCGAACGGGTCCGCAACAAGTTCCATGTAGCGGTGGCCGAAGTCGATGAGCAAGACACCACCGACGAGGCAGTGCTGGCTTTCGTGACCGTGAGCAGCAGCGACCAGATCGCCAATTCCACTTGCGACAAAATCGTCGACTTCGTCGAGCAATTGGGTTTGGCGGAAATCGCCAATCACGAACTCGAATTGATCAGGTACGGCATATGACGCGTCATCAGCCATTCAAACGCGCCGACCGCGTGGGCGGAGAAATGCTCAAAGCGCTCGGTGGGATGTTGTACGACAATACGTTGTCCGATCCGCGCGTGCAGGGAGTGACTTTTACCGGCATTCGGCTGACCGACGACCTGCGCTATGCCAAGGTATTTTTTTCACACCTGGGTTCGGACAAAGACCATTATCTGACGGAGAAAGCTCTGTCGCACGCTGCGGCATATCTAAGAACCGAATTGGCCCGGCGGCTGAAACTCCGGTATGCGCCGGAACTCCGTTTTGAATTCGACCCCAGTCTGGAGCGCGGCGCGCGCATTGCCGAACTGTTGCGGGAAACCCAGCCGTCTCCCCCAGTGAACAACCCCGAGCAAAATGGTTCCAATGATGATTGACCAACGCAATGCAATTCTCGCGGTGCTCCATGAGGCGAAATCTGTCTTGGTAATCGGCCATGAGAACCCCGACGGCGACTGTATCGGCGCGACCATCGGCCTTGCCCTCGCCCTGCGCGACCTGGGTAAACAGGCAGTACCTTATAACCAGGATTCGGCACCGAACTATCTGCGCTGGCTGCCCGGCGTGGATGAACTGGTGAACGAAGCCAATCCGGCGGATTTTGATGTCGTGTGCGTGCTGGATTGTGGCGCCGCCGACCGTATGGGACGCGTCTACGAACAGGTGCTGGTTCATCCGCGTGTGGTCAACGTCGACCACCACGCCACCAACAACGGCTTCGGCACCGCCAACTACGTCGCGCCCAATGCCAGCAGCACCAGTGAGCTGTTGCATGGCCTGTTGCGCTTTCTCGGCGCCGACCTCACCGCGGCCATCGCAACCAATCTCTATCTTGGCATCTACACCGACACCAACATGTTCCGCAACGCCAACAGTGTGCCGGATGCCTACCGCGCCGCCGGCGATCTTGTCGCGGCCGGCGCGGATTACATGGCGGTGGCCAAACGTGTGTACGTGGACACGACAGCCGCCCGCCTATTGCTCATGGCGCGCGTTCTTTCCAGCCTGCAAGTCGAGGATGAGGGGCGTATTGCGGGCATCGTTTGTACCCAGCGCGATCTAAAGGAATTTGGACTCAAGCCTGAGGATCTTGAAACATTCGTCGAATTTCCCCGAGCCATTATCGGCACCCGGGCGGCCTATCTGCTGCGTGAGCTTGATGACAATGTCACCATCAAAGGCTCGTTGCGCGCCAACAACAACGTCGATGTCGCCAGCGTGGCGGCTTCGTTCGGCGGTGGCGGCCACCTGCGAGCCGCCGGTTTCCGGGTCAAAGGGACTCTTGCCGAAGTGCGGACCCTGCTCGTGGAAAAACTACGTCAGGCCGTGGCAGAGAAATGAACGGCGTCCTGCTCCTGAACAAGCCAGCCGGCCCGACCAGCCATGACATAGTAAATCTCGTGCGGCGGCTGACCGGCACCCGCCGCGTCGGGCACGCCGGCACGTTGGATCCGTTTGCCACCGGTCTATTGGTATTGCTGGTTGGCTCCGCTACTCGCGTCTCGCAATTTCTGCTCAACCAGGACAAATCTTACCTGGCCACGATCGCTTACGGCGAAGCCACCGACACGTTGGACCGGACAGGCAAAGTGACGGAAACATGCACGACGCCCCTGCCTCCGCGTGAAGAGATCGAACGGGTTCTGGCCTCATTTATTGGGCGTTCGGAACAAATCCCTCCCATGTTCTCGGCCAAAAAGGTTAACGGCAAGCCGCTCTACCGTGCGGCGCGACGTGGCGAGGAAGTGAACCGCGAATCCAAGTTGGTGTCGGTCTATTCTCTTGACCTATTGGACGTGGCTGATCAGTCGTTCAGCCTACGCGTCCATTGCTCAAAAGGAACTTACGTACGAGTGCTGGCCGATGCGATTGCGCGCCGTCTCGGCGGCTGCGGCCACCTCGAAGCCCTGCGGCGCGATTCGAGCGGCTGCTTCAACTTGGCCGATGCCTTGACTTTGGAGCAAGCCCAGACCTATGCCGCCGATGGGCGTTTGGCCACCGCACTCCTACCCATCGATGCGGCGGTGCTGGATCTGCCCCGCATTACACTGACCGCCTCGGCAGCAACGGCACTAAAAAACGGGATACGTCCGGTGAATTCCGGCATTGCCAAACGCGACTATTTCCGCGCCGGCCAGGCAGTTCGCCTGGTCGATGAAGCCGGCCTTTTACTGGCCATGGCCCGCACCATTTGCGACTCTGAAGAACTTGTTCAACAACCAGACACAGCGCAACCTTTTGAATTGCTAAGAGTTTTTGCGCTACCCGGGAGTCCCGGTTGACGCTGCTATTTTTTTCACACCTCCGGTGCTATATATGCTATATACAGCGGTCCTAGACAGGATGTAATGAGAGATTTGAGATAGATGAAGGAGACGTAAGACAATGGCCCAGGACAGCAAAACGAAAGCAGATATCATCAAGCAATACGCCCAGCATGAGGGCGACACGGGTAGCCCTGAGGTTCAGATCGCCCTATTGAGCAATCGAATCAACTACCTGACCGAACACTTTAAGATCCATTTGAAGGATCACCACTCACGCCGCGGGCTGTTGAAACTGGTTGGTCAGCGCCGCCAGATGTTAAACTATCTGCGGAACAAAGACGTTGAACGTTACCGCAAAATCATTGCCGCATTGGGCATTCGCAAATAGTCGACCGAACCTCCGTGTAACACGAGGACCAGTCAGGAACGAATCGGGTGATGTGCGCCCAGTGCCTCGGGTGCCCGTGCGCTCGCGCGGCCCGAGACATCACCTATTGAAGGAAAGGAAACTAGTCTAATGGAACGAATTGTGGTGGAAACAGATTTCTTTGGCCGGACGATCAGTTTGGAAACCGGTCTCATGGCCAAACAGGCGAATGGTTCGGTAGTCATTCGCCAGGGCGACACCATGGTGCTCGCCACGGCCGTCATGGCCCCGAAAGCACGGGAAGGCATCGACTTCTTCCCCCTGACCTGCGACTACCAGGAAAAGACCTATAGCGCGGGCAAGATCCCCGGCGGTTTTTTCAAGCGCGAAGGCCGGCCCAGTGAAAAGGAGGTGCTGACCAGCCGTTTGATCGATCGTCCGCTTCGTCCGCGATTCCCGCAAGGGTTCCACAACGAAGTACAAATCGTCGCGTCCTTGCTGAGCATGGACGAACAAAACGAAGGCGATGTGCTCGGCATTACTGCCGCGTCGGCCGCGTTGCACATCAGCAGCATCCCGTTCAATGGCCCGATTGCCGCTGTTCGCGTGGGCTACATCGACGAACAATTCGTCGCGAACCCGACCATCGAGCAGATGGCCAAATCTCAATTGGACTTGGTCATTGCCGGCAGCGAAGACGCGCTGGTCATGGTGGAAGGCGAAGCCCAGTTTGTGCGAGAAGAAATCGTCGTCAAAGGGCTGGTTTTCGGGCAGATGGCGCTACAAAAGCTGATCGCTTTGCAAAAGCAGTTGCGCGACCAGGTAGGCAAGCCGAAAATGGAGTTCACCGCGCCCGAACTACCGGGCGATGTCATCGAACTGATCCGTAAAATCGCTTCCGCTCGCATCATCGAGACGCTGCGCATCAAAGAAAAGCTGGCTCGCTACGCGGCCTTTTCCGCGTTGCGCGAAGCCGTTTTTACCGAAGTCAACGAAGGTCGCGCGGAAGAAGAGAAGTACGACCTTGGGTTGTTGGCACAGTGCTTCGAGCACGTGGAGACCGACATCATGCGCAATATGGTCTTAAAAGACCGCGTGCGCATCGATGGCCGCGGTTTCAACGAAGTGCGCCCGATCACGATCACCACCGGCCTGCTGCCGCGTACGCACGGCTCCGCGCTGTTCACCCGCGGCGAGACCCAGGCCCTGGTCACGGTGACGTTAGGGACCAGCTCGGACGAGCAGAAGATCGACGGCCTGCTGGGTGAAACCTGGCGCCGTTTTCTGCTCCATTACAACTTCCCGCCGTTCTCCGTAGGTGAGGCCAAGCCGTTGCGCTCACCGGGCCGTCGCGAGATCGGTCACGGCAACCTGGCGCGCCGGTCGCTCAACCCTGTTCTGCCGCCGGAAACGGATTTCCCGTACACCATTCGCGTGGTCAGCGACATTCTCGAGTCTAACGGCAGTTCGTCGATGGCTACCGTGTGCGGCGGCAGCCTGGCGTTGATGGACGCCGGTGTGCAGACCGTCGGCCCTGTCGCCGGCGTGGCCATGGGCTTGATCAAGGAAGGTGACGCGTTCGCCATTTTGACCGACATCATCGGTGACGAAGATCACCTCGGCGACATGGACTTCAAGGTGGCCGGCACGTTCAAAGGCATCACCGCGATTCAGATGGACATCAAGATCGGCGGCATCACCGAAGCGATCTACACCCAGGCCTTGGAACAGGCGCGGGAGGCCCGCTTGCACATCTTGGGTGTGATGAAAGAAGCGCTGCCCAAACCGCGGCCCGACCTTTCGCCGTATGCCCCGCGCATCACCACCATCGAGATTCCGGTGGACAAGATCCGCGATGTCATCGGCCCGGGCGGCAAAGTCATTCGTGGAATCATCGAAGAGACCGGCGTCAAGATCGACGTCGAAGACGATGGCCGCGTGATGATCGCGTCCAACGACCAGGAAGCGGCGAAGAAAGCGCTGACGATCATTCGCCGCCTGACCGCCGTGCCCGAACAGGACAAGTTCTATATGGGCAAAGTCGTGCGCATCGAGAACTATGGTGCGTTTGTCGAAATCCTACCTGGTACCGATGGGTTGCTGCACATCAGCCAGATCGACAACAAACGCATCAATCAGGTGACCGATGTGTTGAATCTCGGCGATGAGATCCTGGTTAAGGTCATCGAAGTCGACAAGGAAAACGGTCGTATTCGCCTGAGCCGCAAGGCGGCATTGGGCGTCAAGCCGGAAGAAGTGATCAACGCGCAGGAGTAGGCATGACCAGCGTCAAAGTGGCAGTGCGTCGCCTGCCCCACGCCGCTGACCTGCCTCTGCCCCAATACCAGACCCATGACGCGGCCGGGATGGATATCCCGGCCGCTGTTTCTGAGCCGGTGACCATTGCCGCCGGCGGACGGGCCCTTATTCCCACCGGGTTGATCCTTGCCGTGCCGCGCGGATACGAAATGCAAGTCCGCCCGCGCAGCGGCCTGGCCTTGCGCCACGGGATTACCCTGCCGAACTCTCCCGGCACCATCGACAGCGACTTCCGTGGCGAAGTCCAGATCATTGTTCTCAACGCCGGAGCCGAACCGTTCACCATCCATCGCGGCGATCGCATCGCCCAGATGGTGTTGTCCCCCGTGGTGCAAGCCGAATGGGACGAGCGGGACGAACTGGACAATACCCGGCGTGGCACAGGCGGTTTCGGCCACACAGGAATGTGAGATGCTGCCGGTGTTCGAACACCGCTGGGATCTTACTCCGCAACAAGCTATAGCCCTTCAGAAAGAGCTGGCGAGCCGTGTGCGCACCAGCGACTTGTTCGATTCACTGACCTCAGTCTGTGGCGTGGACGTCAGCTACGACCAGTCGAGCGACCTGTTCTTTGCGGTTGCGGCGGTGCTGTCGTTTCCTGAACTCGAAATCATGGAAGTCGTCGGCGCAAGTGCGCGCAGCCCTTTCCCTTACGTGCCCGGTTTACTAAGTTTTCGAGAAATTCCTGTCATCCGGCAAGCTCTGGCGCGGTTGACTGTCGAACCCGGGTTGCTGGTCTGCGACGCCCAGGGCGTGGCCCACCCTCGCCGTTTCGGCTTAGCCGCACACCTGGGTGTGCTGTATGATCGACCGTCGATCGGCGCGGCGAAAAGCCGCCTCTGCGGTGAATACCGCGAACCACGATCGGTGCGCGGCGCCTGGACCTGGCTCACCCTCGAACAGGAGCGTATCGGACAGGTTGTACGCACACGAGACGACATCGCCCCGTTGTTTGTTAGCCCCGGCCACCGGGTGGCGTTTCACACCGCACGCAAGATCGTTCTGGCGCTATGTCCGCGATACCGCCTGCCGGAAACGACACGTATCGCCCACGGTGAAGTGAATCGATTGCGGCGGGAGATCAACGAACGGCGTGGCTAGTCGCGCACGTTTTTCTTCGCGTCGAGCTTGGCTTCGATTTCGTCCAGCCGTTCTTCCAAACGCGTCACATCACGCGAAAGCGTCGCCATCGCCCGTAGCATCTCCATCAGTTCGTTGATGCTGTCGTCGACTCGCGCGTAAGCGTCTTCAATGCCCTTCTGGCTGGAACTGAACCATTCGGCCAACAAGCGCCGCCCCTCTTCCGGGTCCATCTTGCCACGACGGATCAGCCGGTTGACGTACTTCTCCATCTCCCGGCGGGCGTGGCCCAGGCTGTTGAGGCCGGGCACGATATGGCGATCAACGAATTCGGTGATCGACTCTCCACCACTTTGAATGATGCGGCGTAGCGTAGCCAGCGGCAAAATGCTCTTTTGCTTCTTTTCTTCCTCGAAGATGATCTGCGTCAACGTCAAACCGGTCAGGTCTTTCCGGCTTTTGTTGTCAACGACCTTGATGTCTTCCCCTTCTTTGATCATCCGCGCGATATCGTCCAGCGTCACATAGGCCGACGCCACTGTATCGTACAATTTCCGATTCTGATACCGTTTGATAATTCGGGGTCTACCCACCGTGTACTCCAATCGCGCCAAGTCGTGAAAGGAAAAGCGGTTTCTCGGTAACACGGTGCGTTATTGATGTCAAGCTCTAACCCCTTGACACTGGCATTCCTTACGGCTATAGATTGACACCCTTTTTGAGAAACTGGGTTTCGAACCGGACAAGAGGAGGATCAACCTTGCCGAGTCACAAAAGTGCGATCAAACGGAACCGTCAGACCATCAAACGGACCGCCCGCAATCGGATGATCCGTAGCGAAGTGCGCACCTCAACCAAGAAAATCAACGACGTCCTGGCCGGCAACGAGGACGGAGACGTCACCGCGATGTTAAAAGCGACGACCAAGGTGCTGAATAAAGCGGCCACCAAGGGTGTGCTAAAGAAGAAGACCGCCAGCCGGCGCATTTCTCGCCTAGCCAAACGCGCGCATAAGGCGTCAAAGACGACCGCAAAGGCCTAGCACGAGTTTCTCCAGAATCGCCCGCTCGTTGCTTCGTCCGTCTTTCAACTCCAGATCGACCTGCGACAACATGAGCAGGCCGTCTCGTAGCGATTGATTGGAAAATCGCTCCGATTGTTCCCGGATTTTTTTGGCAAAGAACGGTGAGGTGCCGAGCATGGCGGCGGCTTGCCCCTCATCCACGCGCTTGCCCGCCAACTCCTTGGCCAGACAGAGCTGGCGAATCTGCCGCCCGAGCACTGACAACACCGCCAGCGGCGCCTCGCCTTGATCCAGAATCTGCTTGAGCAGCAGCAAGGACTCTGCTTTGCTTTTTTTGGTGATTGCGTCCATCAAGCCGAACAGCGACTGCTCCTTGACCGAAGAAATGACAGCGGTCAGGTTTTCTACCCCTACCTGGTTCGACCCGGCATGCAAAGACGCCTTCTCCAATTCGCGCCAGATAGCCGATAGGTCCGCCCCCACGTTTTGCACTAGAAAATCCACGGCCCGGCGATCCAGCGTCAGGCCCTGGCTGTGCGCCATCATCTCGATCCAAGGCCGAACCTTCGATTCGTACAGCCGCTCGAAGGTCAGTACGAAACCGTGCTTGCTGGCCAGCTTGGTCAGTTTCTCTCGATTGTCGACCTTCTCGCTCAGCAAGACCAAGGTGGTAAACGGCGCCGGCGATTGCAAATAGCCGACTAGTCGTTCCTTTTCCGCCGCCTTCAGCTTGTGTGCGTCTTGCAGCACGATTAAACGCCGTTTGGCCAGCATCGGTAGACTGTTGGCCAACCGGGCCAGATCGCTGGCATCGTCACGGCCGGCCAGGAAAACATCGCAGTTCATCTGGTCGAGGCGTTTGATCTCTGCAACCGCCATGACCCGCCGTAGCGCCATTTCGCGTTGAAACGGCTGCGGGCCGGCAATCAGATAAACGGGCTTGAGTCCGTTTTTTAAATCGTTGTCGAGCGCGGTCAGCGGCATCAGTAAAATCCGTCCAAAATTCGGTCGTGCACATCGGCAGCCACTTCATGCGCCAGCCACAGGACCGCGTCGTGCTTGTTTTGTTCGCTGGCAAAGATGTCCACATCCGCCCGGTATTCGCGCGCTTTGACGATCGCCGGATCATCCCAAAGGGTGTTGCCGTGTTGATCCACGAGCCGCAAGCTCACCACCACGGACGCGCGATATTCGACCGCGTAGTCGCTGGTCGAAAACGAAATCGGGCTGCTTTTGAATTTCTTGATCGACCCGACCAACACGACGTCGGCTTCTTCAACCGGAGCGAGTTTCAGCCAATCGCTTTCGGCGAATCGCCGCCGTAATTCGTCACTGAGAATGGCCTCGAAGCCGGCCTCCGTCGTTTCGTTCTTGAGCACGGGAATGGCGATCGTCTTGACGTTCGGCGGCAGGTTCTCGCCGGGCCGCGCCAGGTGGTAGCCGCACCCAACCGTGGCTATTGCCAGAAGGACAAACAAAAAGCGGAAGCCCCGTCGGTCGAGGCTTCCGCTCATGAGTGTGATTCGTGACCGCACCGTCAAGGCTGATAGGGCTTCCACGTCGCCTGGTTGGTCTTCATGTTCCAGATGATCGCGGCCATCTTCGCATCGCCGCCGTCGTTGTATTTGATGATCCACCAGATTTCGCCGGCGTCCATCGTGAACGGAGCCACCGCCGGAATGAAGTAGACGGTGTCTTCGAAATGGTCATCGGCCAGGTGGTGATGCAAATCGATGTTGAGCTTGCGGTGTTCCGACCGCTTGTAGAGAACCTTGCCCTCGTTGACCACGAACATATCGGCGTAAGTGACCAGGCCGTGGCGCGGAGTAACACGGTAGTGCATGGACTTCACGCCGTTGGCATCCCAATTGATGTTCAAGTTGCTCAGAGTCACACCAGTGGCCTTCAACGGCTCGGCCTGATTGAACGAAATCTCGACCAGATTGTTCTCGCGGCGCTCCGCTAAAGCCAACGCGGCAACAACCAGCACCCCGATCAATACGGCCAACAACATACGTTTGCGCATGAATTTCTCCCGATTGGTGACCTGTGGTTGAATGGTTTTTACTAGGAACGGTTCGGCCTGTCAACCGGAATCGGCCTCAACAAGTCAGTAATAAACCGTGATTCCCAAAGTGAACGCCACATGGCCCAGATCGATATTGTCGGTCCGGGAAGCTCCCGGAATCGATGTGTCATAGGAAAACGCCCAGATGTACCGATAGAGCGCTTCGCAGCCCACGCCGACGAACTCGTTAATACGTACGTCTACCCCGACCTTGCCGACCAACATGGGGAGTAACTTGTGAATTTCCTGGCTCAATTCGCTGTGGTCCAGCGGTACATTAGACTCCAGGCTTTCGGCGTCCTCGCGCAGGACCAGATACGCCCCACCGCCCCCCAATCCGACATACGGATTGACGCGCGACTCGGGCAGAATTTCGACATTCAATGCCCCGGCAAACGGGGACAACATCGTCGAATCCGCCCGAGTGTATGAAGCATAACCAAGCTGAAGGTCCTGCTTCTGATAACCGACCAGATGCCCGAGCGAAACCTCCGCCGAAAATCGCCGCCAAAAGACGTACTTGAACCAGAGATGACCGCCGTAGACATGCCCCAAGGTCCCGATGGACGGACCGGCAAGCAGCAGATTGAAACTGGGCGCCAAATAGAATTCCACCCGCCGCTTCAGATCGATTGTAGGGGGGAGCTCGGCCGGAACGGCCAGCTCGGCAGCATCACCTTCCGAAGGCTCGGTTGGAGTTGCCTGTAGTTCCGGCACGGGTGCCAAACTGGGCTCCTCCGCAACCGGTGGTAAGACCTTCGGCAAAGGTGTCGGAGTCGCGGTGGCGGGAGTTAGCTCCTCAGGTGCCGGGGTCGGGCTCGCCTCCCCACTCTCTTCCCCGGCTTGATCACCGGTCGGCTTGGCCAGCCCCACGCCGGCTAGCAGCACCACCGCCAGCATCAGCATCCACGGCAATAGAAGCGCGAGCGATCGGCGGTCGGTCGTCAACTGGTCAACCCCCCAAGGAGATGTTCACGTTGAAAAAGCGGTAGTCATACGTTGGCGTTGCTTTCCGTCCGCGAATCGCCTGGACCAAGCTCGCGGCGTCGCATACCTCGGGCAGGAATTTGGTTCCGCAACGAAACATCATACTTACATCATGTGTGTCCGAGCCACCGGTCATGGCTAAAGAACGCTCGACAGCCACACGCACCAAGTTACTGAAATAGGTTCGGCGGACCAGTCCTTCGTTGACCAGCGACAACATCGTACCATTGAAAACCTCTACGCCGTCAATATAGGGAGCGACCGCCTGCACCTCCGGCAACTCCGGCGCTTCCCAACCGTGCACCCTTTGACTCACTCGCGGGTGCGCCCAAATGACGACCGCATCTTCGGACCGGCGCAACTGTCGCACGCTTTCCACCGGGCTGCGTAGCGTCCCGAGGTACTCTTCATCGGTGGAGAAAACCAGAAAATCTCCCTCGGAAGCAGTGATTTCCAGCCCCAGCAACACCTCTTGTTCCGGTAACAACGAGCGAAGTTCCAAACAACCTTCAATGGTGCCGTAGTCGGTAATCGTCACCAATGGCCGTTTGCTGTTGCGATAGACCTCGGCCAGCGCCGCCAACGATACTGCCGAGCTGTGGGAAAGCATCGTGTGGACGTGGAGGTCAACCTCGATCATCGTCGACCAGTCTACATCCGCGGAGCGTTCGCCACCGCGCGGGCGACCAACCCCCCGAAGTCCTTGATCTTCCACTTGTCGCCAATCTTGGTCAGCACCACTTCCACGGTTGCTTCGGTGTCGGAGTCCTCGCCGAAGTAGCGTGGATCGGCTTCCGGCGCGACGCCTTTCACGATCCTCACCTTGACCTTCGCCGTCTGACCGTCAACAGTCGGTTCGCCGATGATCTCGGCCCTTTTAATCTGAATCGTGTCGAGATAGGCTACGACTTCCGTGTTAGGATCCACCTGGGTCGCCGGATCGCGATCGACAAACAGTCCGCGCAAACGGGTCCGTGCTTCAAAATACGCCTCGGCTCTCATCGGTTCGACGTCCGGCTCGCGGCTGGCTGCCTGAAAGGCCGGATCCAGAGCCGTATTAACCGCTTCGAAGAAGCATAGCAGCGTGCTTTTGGGGGCTGATTGATCCAGGGGTTTAGCCGGCGTGACATTCGCCGGCTTCAGTTGGCCCGCCAACTGTGCATCCGTGCCTGCCTGACCGACGGCGCCGGCCCCATCTTTCTTGCCGCAACCAACGGCAACCAAGAACAACACCACAACTGAAATCACAACAACACTTCGACGCATGAACTCACTCTCCGAATCAGAATGTGGGCGCAAACCGAGCGGCAATCGCCCTGGTTATCCGCGCCCGGTAAACGCCCCTAACATCGCCCAGTCGGTCTTGATCGTCAACCGGTTTGTTGTTTTGCCGCATCAACGCCGGCGGCAAACGCATGCTCGTTCGACGCGGCAATTCTGGCCGGCACGGAAAAAACCACGGTCTGCCGTACGATATCTTCCGCCATGGGCAGCACCCTGGTCGCGGCAACCGCGCCAAGCAACACGGCATTGATCGCCATTGCGCTGCCGGCCAGTTCGGCCAAGGTAGTGGCGTCAAAAGCCACCAGCCGTTTGACCAGGTTCCGCAGGGGTGACAGCATTTCCTCCAGCGATGGATACGCGGCTTGGCCAAGCGCGACGGAGAATGGCACGATTGGCCGCGTGTTGACCACGGCCAACGTTTTGGCGCTGCAATAGGACAAGGCACGCAGCGCTTCCACCGGCTCAAAGGCGATCAGCAGGTCGGAGTCGCCGCGGCCAATCAGCGGGCTCTTCGCGCCGCCAATTAACACGCAACTCTCCACGATTCCCCCGCGCTGACTCATGCCGTGCACTTCGGAAACGGTCACCGGCAGTCCGGCCGACAGAGCCGCTTCGCCCAGCAGGCGGCTGGCGGTCAGACTCCCCTGCCCGCCAACCCCGGTGATGAAAATGCGGGTATTGACGTCGGGTCTCATGACACACCTCCCGGAACCGGCACGATGGCACCGTTCGGGCAGACCTGCACGCACAGGCCGCAACCGTCACAAAGGATCGGATTGATCTGGACCCGTCCGTCGGCCTGGTAGAAGGCCGGGCAGCCGAAGTTCTGCAAGCAGTTGTCGCATGACGCGCACAGTCCGCAGGCCAGACAGCGGCTCGCCTCCGCCAGCGCCTGTTCGCGCAGGTACCCTTGCTCCACCTCGGCAAAGCTCCCCGCGGCTTCGCCATAAGCCAACGACGGCGCCGCCTGTCTCGCCGCCATTGGTACATCCACCGGCTGATAGCGCGCCTCGCTCAACAACACCGCACGATCTCGTAGCGATTCCACAACCACCCGCGACGAATCATCCGCCAGTGCCCGATCAATGCCATAGGCGGCATATTTGCCGCTTTGCAGCGCCTCGACGACGGTAGCCGGTCCGGAAACCGCGTCCCCACCGGCAAACACAAATGGATCGTTCGTCGCGCCGGTTGCTACCTCTATCCGAATCCGGCCATCCCTGCTGCGGGAGACACGGGAAACAACTTCGTCGTCCAGACCCGACCGCTGACCGATCGCGACAACCAACAAATCGCAGGTAATCACGAACATCTCGTCGGTCGGTTCCGGCTTGCGACGGCCGTCGGCCTCCGGTTCGCCCAAACGCATGCGCCGCGCCGCCACACGTAGTTGTCCCTCGGAGCTTTCCACGGCCTCGGGCACGGCCAGTTCTACCAACTTCACGCCTTCGGCCAGCGCGGCATCCACCTCCTCGTGTATCGCCGGCATCTCCTGCCGCGTACGACGATAGAGCAAGGTCACGGTTCGAGCACCAAGGCGTAGCGCGCAACGGGCCGCATCGATCGCGGCATTTCCGCCGCCGACAACCGTTACAGATGCCGGTACCCGCGACAGTCCTTCCACGTTGACCTGGCGCAACCAAGCCATGGCGTCCACGACGCCCGGTAAATCGCTGCCCGGCACGCCCAAGTTCGCCCCCTGGGTCAGACCCGGCGAAAGGAATACCGCCGCGAAGCCCTGCCGCCGAAGATCGTCCAATGTGATGTCACGCCCGAAGCAGATGCCGTAACGGAACTCGACACCGAGTCCGGCAATGACGTCGAGGTCTTTCTGCAACGCCTCGCGGGGCAAACGGTGGCGCGGGATGCCGTAGTAAGCCATTCCGCCGGCGCTTTGCTCCGCCTCGAAGACGGCGACTGCATAACCGCGCTGGCGCAGATCGACCGCACAACTCAACCCCGCCGGGCCGCCACCGATCACGGCCACACGCTTGCCGTTCTCCACGATTCCGGCGCGCACCTGCTCGACGTACTGCCGCCGGTCGTCGTCGGTTTCGGCGTCCATCACCGCCCGTTTGAGCATGTTGATCGCCACTGGTTCATCGATATCCCCGCGAATACAGGCGTCCTCGCAAGGGTGTGGGCAGACGCGGCAAATCGTGTGCGGCAACACCAAACGTTGCCGAATCAGCGAACGCGCCCGCGCGAATTCGCCCGCTGCTACTGCCGTCACGTAGCCCTGGACGCACAAACCAAGCGGACAGGCGGCCTCGCAAGGCGGTGTTTTCATTTTCGGCGCCGCCGCCGCGACGAACTCCTCCGCCACATTCGGTCCTGCCGCCACCCTCGCCCGGCCGCGCGCCAGCGAGTAATCGCGCAACGGATCCAGCCCGCAGTAGAAGCACGAATCCCGCCGGCTGCAGAATCGGCATTTATTGTGATCCACCGTGTAGCGGAGCGTCTCACCTTTTTTGCCCAAGGCTTTGCGCTCGAACAACGGACAGGGGCTGCGTGAGATAAGCACCTTCGGCCCGGCATGGCGCACCAGTTCCTTGATCGTGCGCACGCTTTCCTTGAGGTTGTCGGGGTCGATCTCAGCCACGTGCTGCACGCCGGCAGCGCGCACGATGGCTCCGAGATCCACCGGCGAATCGGTGCCGGACGGCGAACCCGGATGCGGCTGGTGGCCGGTCATGCCGGTGGTGCTGTTGTCGAGCACGACCAAGGTCAGATCGCGCTGCTGGTGCACGGAATTGATCAACCCGGTGATGCCGGAATGGAAGAAGGTCGAGTCGCCGAT
>CAZEDX010000062.1:18306-25888 GCA_964511015.1 uncultured bacterium
GCTGGCCGACGAGCCCATGCAAATGAAGTAGTCGCCCATGTTGAGCGGCGCCGCGAAGCCCAACGTGTAGCAGCCGATGTCCGACAGATATAGCGGCTCGTCGCCCAGCGCGAGCTTGACCGCGTAGTACGTCGCGCGATGCGGGCAGCCGGGACACAGAATCGGCGGACGCGGCGGCAGCGGCGGTGCGGTGACCGCTTGGGGTTCGTCAAGCGGCAGATGCAGCAAACCCGCCAGCGCCTGCGCGACGTCGTCAGGTCCCAGTTCACCGAGTAAGGAGAAATGGCCCGACTCCTTGCCGAACACCGGAATCAGCTTGCCGGCGCGAGTGCAGGCGGCGCGCAGGTCGTTTTCCAGCAGCGGGTCCAGCTCTTCGACAACCAGCGCCTGGTCCACTGCGTTGACGAAGTTGGTCAACAACCGGCGCGGCACCGGGTACGTGGTCGCCAACTGCAAGACGCGTACGCGGTCTATTGCGCCGAGACGTTGCACGACGTCGTCAACGTAACAGGCCGCCACACCGCTGGTGAGAATGCCGAACCGCCCCGCACCCCAGGTTCGGTTTGCCGGCGACGATTCGAATTCTTCCTCGACGGCCTGCATCGTTCGCTCCACTACCGGGTGTCGCAAGCGGGCAATCGCCGGCACCGGGGTAAAGCGGCGCTTGTCGGCGACGAACTCCGCGGCTTGCTCCCGCGGCTGCCACTTGCCCGTCTGCACCGGCGCCCGTGTGTGCGCCACGCGCGTGGTAGTGCGCAGGATGACCGGCACCTGATGCCGTTCTGACAATGCGAACGCTTCCTGCACCAATTGATAGGCCTCGCCCGGCGTCGCCGGTTCCAGCATTGGGATCTTGCCCAGGCGCGCGTAGTGGCGATTGTCCTGTTCGTTCTGCGAGCTATGACAGCCGGGGTCGTCCGCCGAAATCAGCACCAGCCCGCCGCGTACGCCGATGTACGCTAGCGTCATCAGCGGGTCGGCGGCGACGTTCACCCCGACGTGCTTCATCGCTACCAACGTCCGCACTCCGGCGGCTGCGGCGGCGCCCGCCACCTCGAGCGCGACCTTTTCGTTGGCCGAATACTCGAATTCGATCCCCGCCTCCTGGTGCAAGCGGAAGAAATTGTCGCCGATTTCGGAGCTGGGCGTGCCGGGATACGTCGAAACAAAACCCACGCCGGCCTCCAGCGCCCCGCGTACAATAGCTTCGTTGCCCAGCAGCAGCCGGGCCGATTCTTTATTGCTGAGCAGCGGATGCATGATGAATCGCTCCACTAAGGGACGGTCAGTGTAGGCCTCGGGTTTTGTTCCGTCAACTTTGTTGACACTTTCCACCGACTCCACCTATGATGGCGCGAATTTACGACTTTTCGTTGTCCCAAACATTGGGGGAGTCATCTGATGATTACCGGCGAGACCGTCGTTGTTTTAGGCGGTTGGGGTTTGGTTGGCCGCGCCGTTTGCCACGAGTTGTTGCAGGACAATCCGGCTCGATTGGTCGTTTGCTCGTTGACCAGAGACGAAGCGGACGAGGCAGTACGCGACCTGGAAAAGGAACGCGCCCAAATCAACGATCTGCAGAATTCCAAGATCACGACCCGGATCATTGGCGAGTACGGCGACATTTTTTCCCGCAGCGAATTCAAAGACCGACCCGCGTCGACCATTCACAACCTTGATGATCTGGACAAAATCATCGACGATACCTTCCTCGACCTGAAGAAGATCAACCTGAAGGATTCGTACCTCTATAACCTGATCCTCAAATACCGTCCGGACGTCCTCATCGATTCGATCAACACCGCGACCATCGTCGCCTACAAAGACGTCTACGCCTCGGTGCTCGACTTGCGGCTGAAGCTTGCCGCGCTCGAGAAGGCCCACGCTTCCGGCGCGAATCTGGACGCGGCAATCACCGCTATGTCCCGCAGCGTGCGCGAGCACATCACCAGCATCTACCTGCCGAAGCTGATTCGCCACATCCAATTGCTGTATTTGGCGATGAAGGCGGTCGACTGCAAGTTCTTCGTGAAGATCGGCACGACCGGCACCGGCGGCATGGGCTTGAACATTCCGTACACCCATTCGGAAGAGAAGCCCAGCCAAAAGCTGCTCTCCAAGAGCGCGGTGGCCGGGGCCCATTCGCTGTTGCTGTTCTTGATGGCCAACACGCCCGACACCGCGTTTACCATGGAAATCAAACCGGCCGCGGCCATCGCCTGGAAGTCGATCGAATACGGCGTCGTCTCGCGCGGCAAGACCCCGATTCGCCTCTACGACAACCCGCCGCACAAGGCCTTCAAGCTGGGCGATACGCTCGATCTCAACCTGGAATGCGGCAATTGCGACCGGCGCATTATCGACACCGGCAAGCCGCTGCGCGCGGTCTTCATCAACACCGGCGAAAACGGTTTGTTCTCGCCCGGTGAATTCACCGCCATCACAACAACGGGCCAGATGGAATACGTCACGCCCGAGGAAATCGCGCGCAACGTTCGCGCCGAACTGCACGGCCGACATACTGGTCATGACATCATGACCGCCCTCAAGAACTCGATCATGAGCAGCACATTCCGCGCCGGCTCGATGCGCGATGTCGCCATCAACAGACTGCGCCAGATGGAAAAAGAGCACGGGGAAGCGGTGGCCTTTGAGATTCTCGGCCCGCCGCGCCTAAGCAAGCTGCTGTTCGAAGCCTATCTGTTGAAGATGGCCTACGGCACGCCACAACGCATTGTCGCGCAGAAGCCCGGCGCTATGTCGCGTCGGCTGGCGTCGCTGATCAAAACCCACTCCATCTTGCGCCAACGTATCATCTCGATCGGCGTGCCGATATTGATGCCCGACGGCAAGACCATGTTGCGCGGTATCAAAATCGTCAGCCCGCCGTTCCGCGGCGATAACCGCGTCAAGTTGGAGAAAGACCGCCTCAGTGATTATGCGCGTGACGGCTGGCTCGACCTACGACCGGAAAACATGGAGATTTGGCGCAATCGCATGTCCCAGTTGATTCAGTTGCTTGCCGCGCTCGATTGGAAGAAGAAGGGAGTCAATACGTCCAGCCGGTTCAACCGCAAGGAGTATTTGGGCGAAGACGGCAAACTGAACATCGGCGAAATCGTCGGTTGGATCTTCAACACCGAGGAAGGCGGCTCACGTGTCGGCTTCCAGTCGGCCGCGCCAAATCGGGACAAGCGAGCTCGCCGGTAAGCCGGCGTCAGGCTTTCGCCAGGATCTCGTTCTCGAGCCGCTTGGTTTCACGCTCGAGTTCCATCAGAAATGCATCGACCTGCGCCCGCTCACCCAGAGGCCCCTGGTGGGCTAGATAGTGCTTTATCTTCGGTTCGGTACCCGACGGGCGAATCGTCACGTGCGACTGACCTTGATCGGCCAATTCGAAGACCAAAACGTTGCTCTTCGGCTTGTCGAATTTTTCCGTGCGGCCGGTCGCCGGCACCGTGCGCGTTTGCGCCTTGCGGTCGACCACCGCCAACACCGGCCGACCGGCAATCTGCTTGGGCGGATTGTGCCGTAGCTGATCCATCAGGTAGTTCATCCGCTCCGCGCCCGCCTCGCCTTCGAGGAAGACTGAGAACTGGCTTTCGCGGTAGTAGCCGTAACGCTGGTAGATCGTTTCCAACTGCTCCAGCACGCTACGCCCTTGTGCCTTGCACCAGGCCGTCATTTGTGCGGCCACCAACACGCCGCCGGCCGCGTCTTTGTCCCGCACGCTCGAGCTGATCATGTACCCGATCGACTCCTCAAAGCTGAACACCATGTTCGCCGGATCCTGACCGGCTTGTTCGCGACGCAGGATCTCCGCCGCCATGTTCTTGAAACCGACCAATAGATCATCAACCACTTCTACCCCGTGCGCTTCGCAGATGCGGCGCACGAGCTTGGTGCTGACCAGGGTCGTCAGAACATAAGGCTGCGGCGGCATTGTGCCCGCCGCCTTGCGTCGTTCGAGAATAAAGTCGAGCAACAACGCACCGACGCAATTGCCGCTCAGGTTCACGTACTGCCCGTTCCGGTCGGGAACGAACACGCCCATGCGATCGGCGTCCGGATCCGACGCCATCACGATGTCCGCTTTGATCTCCCGCGCCAGCGCAACCGGCACGTCCATTGCCGCGGGCATTTCCGGATTGGGATAGTTCTTGGCCACAGTCGGGAACGAGCCGTCCATCTTGGTCTGTTCCGCCGGCAGGTGCACGTCTTTGAACCCGGCCGCCTCCAACACGGCCGGCACAAAGGTCATGCCCGAACCGTGTAAAGGCGAATAGACAATCTTCACTTCGCGTTCCGCGGTGAAGACGTAGTCTTTGATGGCCATTTCGCGGTACGCCAGGTCTACCCGGTCACCAAGCATTTCGACCAACCCGCTCTTCTTGGCGGTTTCCAGGTCGAGCCGTTTGATTTCCCCCACCCGACCGACTTCCTCGAGAATGCGGCGATCGTGTGGTTCGACCACCTGGCCGCCGTCTTCCCAATAGGCCTTGAAGCCGTTGTCACTCGGCGGATTGTGGCTGGCGGTAATGATGACGCCGCCGATCGTACCCAAGTAGCGCACGGCGAAACTCAACATTGGTGTCGAGCGCGGCCCATCGAACAAAAACACCTTCACGCCGTTGGCGGCGAACACCTCCGCGGTAATGCGCACGAACTCCGCGCTGGAAAGCCGCACGTCACCGGCCACGACCACCCCGCGTTTTCGCAGTGAACCGTCGCGATCCTCGCTTAGAATGTAAGCGGCCATGCCCTGCGCCCCTTCGCCGATCGTCCGCGCATTCAGGCGGTTCGGACCGATGCCGACCGTGCCGCGGCGCCCGCCGGTGCCGAAGGGAAGAACTTGGTAAAACGAGTCGATCAGCGCCGTGGGCCGCAACAGTTCCAGCATCTGCTCGCGGTATTCGGCGTACGCCGGGTCGGTCAACCACGTCTTGGCATGACGGTAAGTGGTTTCGCTGATCTCGCCGCTGTCCCGGTAGAAATCCAGCAATCGCAGGTAGTGTTGCACGCGATCACTCATGGCTCACTCCCAGTTCGCGCAAAACGCGCTCGGTGTCGGACAGGTCGGAAAACACCACATCCGCGCCAAGCGCGCGCAGTTGATCGACCGAGAAACCCCAGGTGGCCACACCGACCGCCGTGCAGCCGTTGGCCTTGGCACAGGCGATGTCGCGGTCGGTATCGCCGATGATCAATACATCCGGCCCCGGGGCGATGGGAAAACCATGATGGGTCGAAGCCCGCGCCAGCGCAATCGGCACCAGCGCCGCCCGGTCTTCATGATCGGAACCGAACGCTCCGTACCCAAAGTAGCGCCACAAATCGAAAAAGGTCAGTTTCGCCCGCGCACCGCCCAGCACGTTGCCGGTGAGCAGGCCGAGCGATACATCGGCCCGTCCTTGCAAGGCCTGCAACAGCTCGCGCACCCCGGGCATCATCACGGCATTGGTCGCCCGCGGCATTTCCGCGGCCACCAGTTCCTCGTACCGCGCGATGAGTTCCTGAATCGCCTGGTCTTCATCGGCCGCGCGCAGCCCGTGTGCGCGCAGCGCTTCACGGAATATCGCCGGGTCCACCTTGCCCTGGAAATCGAAATTGCTGAACGCCTCGGGAACACCGAACAAGTCGAAGAACGCCCGGTCCATGCTGCGCTTGCCTGCGCCGCCGGACATCATGAGCGTGCCGTCAATGTCGAAAAGAAAGACTTTAAGTCGCCGCGATGGGTTCACGCTGCTCCGCCGCGTTCGATGCGCGCCAGCACCGGACTGATGCGCTTCAAATCGGGACCCGGCGCTACCACCACTACATCCAAGCCGGCCATGAGGTCGGGGTCCTTGGCGTAGCGTATGTGGACGGCACGACCAAGCACTTCCGCCGCGTCGGCCGGGTCCAATCCCGCCAGCAACACGCCCGGCAAGGGAAGCGCAAAACGATTGACCCGGATCTTGAACAGCGCGTCGGCAATGTGATCGACCACATCCCGGTAGCGCCGCATATCGAAGGCCGTGACCGGACCGAGGCCGAGTACGAACACTTTCTGACTCTGCATGCGGTGATTCGCCGGCATCAGCAACGGATCGCCGAACTTGCCATCAATCCATTTGCTCATGATCAGGCGCGACAGGAACCCGCCCAGGCGCCAGTCAGTCAGGCCGACCGCGCCTTTGAGCGGCCGCTCGTCATGGAAAAAACTGAGCACGACAGTGTCGGTTTCGATCTTGTCGATTTCCTGGCTGGTCGCGCGCAGCTTCATGCCGGCTCCTTGCGCGATTCGGGTTTGTGGTCGCGGGCGATCTTGTCAATGATACCGTTGATGAATGCGCCGGAATCTTCCGATCCGAACCGCTTGCCGATCTCAACCGCCTCGTTGATCGTGACGTTCTTCGGGATCTCGTCGCAAAACAGGATCTCGAAGGTCGCCATGCGCAGAATATTGCGGTCGACGCCGGTCATGCGTTCGAGCGTCCAGTTTTCGGAATACTGCGCGAGCAGCTCGTCGATCCGGGCCTGGTTGTCCACCACGCCGCGTACCAGGCGGTCGGAAAACGACCGAACTTCCGGCGGAGTGCTGATGTCGGCCCAGAACAAACGCTGAATCTCCTCGACTTTCGTCTCCAAGAAGTCGCGCTGGAAAAGAATCTGGAGGGAAAATTCCCTCGCCTTATGTCGGTTACCCATCTTACCCTTGAATCTGCTCGAAAAGATTGATCATTTCTATCGCCGCCATGGCGGCTTCGGCACCCTTGTTGCCGGCCTTGGTGCCCGCGCGTTCGATGGCCTGTTCGATCGTGTCGGTGGTCAACACGCCGAACACCACGGGGATGCTGGCCTCGAGCGCCACTTGGGCCACGCCCTTGCTCACCTCGGCCGCGACGTAGTCAAAGTGTGGCGTGCCGCCGCGAATGACCGCGCCCAGCGCTAACACCGCATCGTACTTGCCACTTTGCGTCATCTTCCGCGCCACGGTCGGGATCTCGAATGAGCCCGGTACCCACGCCACGGTGATGCTTTCCTTGTCGCCGTCATGCCGCACGATCGCGTCCACCGCGCCGTCGAGCAGGCGGCCGGTGATGAAATTGTTAAACCGGGCCACGATGATGCCGAACCGGAAACCCTTGGCGGTCAGCTTGCCTTCCAACACCTTCATCATTCGTTCCCTTTGCAGCATTGGAGCATGTGCCCCATTTTTTGAGCCTTGGTCGCCATATAGCGGATGTTCTCCGCCGTCGGCGGGATTTCAATCGGTACCTGCTCCACGATCTCCAGACCGTAACCGTGTAGAGCCACGAGCTTCTTGGGATTGTTCGTCATCAGTCTCAGCTTCTTGACTCCCAATTGAACCAGAATTTGCGCGCCAATGCCATAGTCGCGCAGATCGGCCGGAAAGCCTAGTTTTTCGTTGGCTTCGACCGTATCGTAACCCTGCTCTTGCAGGGCATACGCCTTGATTTTATTGGACAAGCCGATGCCGCGGCCTTCCTGGCTCATGTACAGCACGATGCCCCGACCTTCCTTTTCGACCATACGCATCGCCAGATGTAGCTGTTCGCCGCAGTCGCAGCGCTTGGAA
>CAZEDX010000063.1:0-25718 GCA_964511015.1 uncultured bacterium
AAGCAGCCTGGCCACAAAGCGCGTGTTCAAGCGAAACAACAATTGGTGCCGCCGCGGACCGCGGAAGAAATGGGCGACGATCCATTCCCGGATCTTCCACTTCCACATGACGCGCGCTGACTGGGCCCGGAAAAACGCGTAGGTCTGCGGTTGGGGTTGCGCCAGGTGCGCTACCGGCGGCATGGGGAAATCCCATAATGACGAATCGATCAGGTTGATCCAGCGGTGGCGCCGGTACAGGTCGTAGGTCGCCCGGCTCGCTGCCGGCTGGTCGCGCATGGCCCGCAGATGAACGTTCAGCGCCAGCGCGGCGCCGGCTTCGCGCACCGCCGTCACTGCTTGCTCCAGCGCGGGTCCGGCTGCTTCCTCGTTGGTGAGCGAGCCATGGTTCTGCACCAGGAACATCGCCAGGAACACGCGGCGGAAACTGCCGGTCAGTCGGCGCACGTCTTCCGCGCGCGGGATGCGGTAGAACTCGTAGTACAGATCCAGGTCGTACCGCTGCGACAACAGCCGCTGGGCGTACTCGCGTTCCAGAATGTGAATGAAGTCGGCGATGATGTAGGCGCGGCGCACGTGCGGCATTTGGGCGAGCGCGTGCAGGTCGGCGGCAACGCGTTCCGGCGAACGGCTGACGATGCCGCGGCCGCACAGCAAGCGTTGCGCCGCGGGGTTGCCGAGGCAGTAATCGCAAGGGAACTTGCAGCCTTTGAAGACCGGCACGAATGGGTAGATCCAGGCCGGGTAGGGCACCCGTTGCGCCGCGCGCGCCGCCCGGTCGAGCGCGGGGAACCAACCGAGAGACAGATAGTCGATCCGGTCGTAGTCGGCGCGTGTTAGCTGGTAGCCGAGCGGATTGGCAAAACCACGACCGGAAACGTTGGGGATGTCGCGCAAGTCGCCGCCGTTGCGCAGCGCCGCGATTAGTAACGGCAACGGTCGCTCGGCGTCGCCGCGCACTACGTAGTCGGCCACGCCGTCGGCCAACAGGTCGGCGGCGAAGATGGTGGCGCTGTAGCCGCCAACGACCACTCGCAGGTCCGGATTGACGCGACGCGCCCGCGCGGCGATCCGCCGCGCCGAATCCAGCCCCATGAACCAGTGCACGTCCATCAACAGGATGCGGGCCTGGCGCAGTTGCTCGTCGGTCAGTTCCGTCGCGAACACGCCCCGCGGGGCCGGCGTGATCGAGTTGGCCAACCCGATCAGCCCCATCGGAATCTGGTTGTCGCGACCGAAGTACCCGTGCCGCGGATGGACAACCAGCACGTCGTTTGGCGTAGCGGTTTTCATCGGGCAAACCATACCGGATTCTCCCGCGCCCTGCCATCGGTCAAGGATTTGTCCGGCCGCGGGCGTTGCGGTAACATTGCCTGCCTTTGAACCGCTCGAGTCGTGGGGTTGAAAATGAAACGACTGCTGGTGCCGCTACTCCTGTTGTGCTGTCTGGCTCTGCTGGCCGCGCCCGCCGCGGCGCAGGATCACAAGTACGCGCTGTCGGTATTCCACTGCAATATCCAGTACGTGATCGGCGGCTTGTACGGCTTCGTGCCCCTGCCAGGCGATTTCCCGAGGTGGGAACTGGGCCCCGACCAGACCGAGGACATGATTATCATCGAAGGTTTCCAGCCGATTCTCGATGTGGCCGAGGAGCATCCGGACTGGACGCTGACCATCGAGATGCAGGCCTACTACGCCGAGGTGCTGGCCGCGCGCCATCCCGAAGTGCTGAACCAGTTGCGCGATCTGGTCGACGGCGGGCAGGTAGAACTGGTCAGCTTCCACTACAGCGATCAGTTGTTCATCCCGTTCCCCTACGAAGACTGGAAACAGAGCAACGACCTGACCAAGCAGATCTTCGCCGACCTCGACCTGACGCTGTCGGACGTCGTCTTCTGCCAGGAAGGACAGGGCGCCGAGGGCATGGCGCGCCGCATGGAGGAAGAAGGCTACGGCATCATGGCGTGGCCGAAAAACCTCTACCGCTACCAACACGGAGAGCCGCCGGAGTCGCCCTACTACCGTTTCGGCAACATCAACATGGTGCTGGCCGGGGAGGGGGTGAACGACACCACCAATGGCGTGTCGGTGGAATGGATTTTCATGGACGACGGCGAGCTGATGCCGGTCGGCGATTGGGATCCGTACTTCCCCTGGTTCTATCACTACAAGCCGAAGGCGGTGGAGGAGTGGGTGGCCGGCGTGCAGGCGCTGGTCGACCAGGGCTACGTCGTTAGTTCCATCAGTGGCTTCGTGCAAGACATGATCGACCTGGGCGTGCCGGCGGCCGAGCCGCCGCCGCTGCTTGACGGCACTTGGCAGCCCGCCAGCACCGACGGCGTATCGCGCTGGCTCGGCCAACGCGGGCTGTGGGGCAAGGATGAGCGCGACAACCACGTGCGCACGTTGAACGCGATGGCCCACCGCGAAATTCTCGCCGCCGCGACCATCGCCGCCGCCGCCGGGCTGGACCGGGACGACGCGCTGGCCGAGGCCTGGCGCGAGAACATGATCGGCGAAACCTCCGACGGCAGCGGCATCAATCCGTACCGCGGCGAGGTGGAATTCTGCATCGCCAGTTCGGCGGAAGCGATCCGCATTTCGCGCGACGTGATCGACGAGGCGAAGGCGGAACTGGGCCTCGAACACGTGCTGATCGACACCGCCACCGGCAAGGTGACCGAGGGCGAGTTCGCCTGGCCCGGCACGCTGACCGAGAACGCGCCGCTGGACATCGAGGTCGAAGCCCCGCACCGCGACTGGACGGTGAAATGGTACCGCCTCGACGGCGAGCCGGAGACGTACCGGCTGGAGATCGCGTTCACCCCGGGGAACAGCGACCGCGACCGCGAAATGTTCGTGACCTTCCCCGGCTTCACCAGCGACATCATCACCACCACGGCGCTGATCGACGACGAAATCCGCACTTATGCGCGCGAGGATTTCACGTTCGAAAGCGGGCACTGGTACCTGCCCGGTCCGATCGGGCTGTTCGGCCTGGGCGACGACTGGTGGCTGGTCAAAGACCAGGGCAACGTGCACACCGCGGTAAAGATCACCGACGACTCGAACGACTTGCGCGTGGAGGATCAGAGCGCGCCGTGGTACGAGACGGTGACCTGGATCTTCTACGTGCGGCGGGGCACCGAGGCCCAGGCGCTGGCCTTGGCCGATTCGATCAACGTTCATCCCACTTTGGCGCGATAGGGAGGCGATGATGAAACGCTCGCTTCTTTGGCTCGTTCTGCTGCTGACCCTGGCGCTGGCCGCGACGGGTTGCCAGAAAGACAACAACGCTGACGACGACGCATCGCCCGCCGGCGACGACGATGCCGCCGACGACGACGGCGCGACCGCTGACGACGACGCCGCCGACGATGACGCCGACGACGACGCGACGCCGCCCGAAGCGCAGGAATTCCGCTTCGACCTGAGTTGGGAAACGCAATTCACGGCCTCGCTCGTCTTGCGGCAATACGCCGACAACACGCTGGAAGGCCGCTTCGTGCCCGCGCAGGGCTTCGACGTGATCAAGGCCAATACGCCGCTCGACGGCACCGGCACGCTGCTGATGTTTCCGGAAACGTTCGGCCGCATGATCACGCTGAAGATGCAGGGGCCGGCGCTCAACCGCGAACCGTGCAACGACCAGCCGATCAGCTACTCGCTGACGCTCACCGCGAAGGAAAACAACGGCTACATGATCGGTTCGGTGGCGGCATATTGCGGCGCCGACAACTACTCGGGCCGCGTGGCGCGCGTGATGCGGATCTCCGGGCTGCAGGAGCTGGTCCGGTAACCGACCGGGGCGGAGACAAAAAAGCCCGGCCGAGGCCGGGCGGAGAGAAAGGAAGGTTGTTCTGATTTACAGGTAGCCCAAGTCCTTCAGACGTTTCTTGATCTTCTCTTCTTCTTCGGGGCTGTAGTCGGCGCCTTCACTGGCCGGCACGTAGCCCATTAGTTCGAGAGTGCGGATGATCTTGTCGTGCGATTCCTGCGCCGATTCGGTTGAGGAGTCGCAAACGATTTCCGGATTCTCCGGTGGCTCATATGGGTCGTCGACACCGGTGAAGCCCTTGATTTCGCCCTTCAGCGCCTTCTTGTACAGGCCCTTCACGTCGCGCTCGGCCAGGGTTTCGATCGGGCAACGCACGTAGCACTCGACGAACCGGCCGATGAGTTTGCGGTTTTCGTCGCGGATGGCTTTGTACGGGCTGATCGCGGCGGCAATGGCGACCACGCCATTGCGGGTCAGCAGGTTGCATACGAAGCCGATGCGGCGAATGTTGATGTCGCGGTCTTCCTTCGAGAATCCCAATCCCTTGCTCAGGTTGGTGCGGACCACGTCGCCATCCAGCACTTCCACGTTGAGCCCGCGCTCCAACAGCGTCTGCTCAACCATGTTGGCCAGGGTGCTTTTGCCCGCGCCGGACAAGCCGGTGAACCACAGCGTGAAACCCTTCTGCATGTTGTCTCCCTTCGGTTTCGCGGGCGGATGCGACTTCCGCCCTCTCCGGGGCCGCGCCCCTTGGTCGTTACAGAATACTCTTGCCGATCATGTCCGCCGGGACTTCGACGTCGAAGAACCGTAGAATGGTCGGCGCAATGTCATAAATCGAGTACACCGGTTGCGCCGACGCCTTGGCGCCGCCCGGCAGGGTCAGCACGAAAATGCCGTGGCGCGCGTGGTTGGCGTCGTCCGGGCCGGTGTCGTTTTCGAAGATGTGAATCTGGCCGCCGCCGATGGTGCCCGCGCTGCGCCAGTTCAAGTCGCCGAAGTAGACGATCAGGTCCGGCGCGATGCCCTTCACCGTGCGGTAGACCTTCTCCGGCCGCAGCACGACCGTGTGAATGTTGTTACCCTTTTCGTCGGTGATCGCCTCGAAGTCGCGCTGAATCTGGTCGCGGAACGCGGCGTATTCGCTCGGCTCGATGATTCCTTCCGGCTCGCGGCCTTTGACGTTGAAGAAGACGCGGCTGTAGTAGCCGCCTTCGCCCCAGGCCTTGGTGCCGGACCAGTCGATGTTGTCCATCTTCATCTTGGAGGGCTTGTCGGGCACCTGCTTGAGGGTTAGGTAGCCCTTTTGCCGTAGCCACTCGTTAACGCAGATCGCGCCGTGCATCGTTTGTGCGCCGTGGTCGGAGACGACCATCACCGCGGTGTGGCTGTCGATCACTTCGAGCAGTTCGCCGATACGTTCGTCGACGTACTTGTAGTAGTCTCGGATGGCGAACTCATACTTATGGCCGGCTTCGTAAAGCCGGTGGTGCTTGTCGTGGTAGCGCCAGAATGCGTGGTGGATGCGGTCGATACCCATCTCCACCATCATGTAGAAGTCATATTCGCCGCGCCGCACCATTTCCCGGAATACCTTGAAGCGGCGCTCGGTCATCTTGTAGATCTGCTCGAGCAGCCAGTCCTTGTTGTCGGTGCGGAAATCCTTGACGTCGATGATGTAATCACCGTCGGCCAGCGCGTCGAGCTGGGCCGCCAATTCGGGCGGATACGTCCAGGTCGTTTCCTTGTTCGGGGTCAGGAAGCAGCCGGCGATCGCGCCGCGCAGCGGTTTGGGCGGGTAGGTCTGCGGCACGCTCAGTGCGAAGGTCGACAACCGCGCGCGCGACAGGTACGCCCACACTCGCTTTTCCTTCACGTATTCGTTGTTGGCGAAAAACAGGTCTTTGTAGCCGTAGTCCGAGCGGTTGCGGAAACCGTAGAAGCCGAGCTGCCCCGGATCCTTGCTGGTCATCATGGCGGTCCAGGCCGGCACGGTGATCGGCGGATCGGTGCTGCGCATCGGACCCCAGATCCCCTGCTTGGTCAGCTTGCGCAAATTCGGCATCAGGTCGGCAAACTGCTCGAAGACCAGACTCGGTTCCGCACAGTCCAATCCGATTACAACCATCTTTTTCATGGCGCGCCCTTACTCGTTGGTGTTTTGGTAATACTTCATCAGAATGTCGGCGACTTCGGGTCGCGAGAATTCGACCGGCGGACGCTCGCCCTTGGAAAGAATCTCGCGCACCTTGGTGCCCGACAGGAACACCTGGTGCTCCTTGCCGTGCGGGCAGGTCTTCACCGTGCCCATGTTGCCGCACGCTTTGCAGAAGAAGGAGTTCTCGAACATCATCGGCGTGATGTCGAGCTCTTCCGGCTTGAACTGCGAGAAGATGTTCTGCGCGTCGAACGAGCCGTAGTAGTTACCCACGCCGGCGTGGTCGCGGCCGATGATGATGTGCGTGCAGCCGTAATTCTTGCGCACAATCGCGTGGAAAATCGCCTCGCGTGGGCCGCCGTAACGCATTGCCGCCGGGAAGATGCTGATCGCTACGCGGTCCTTTGCGTAATAGTTGTCGATCAACGCCTTGTAGCAGGCCATGCGCACGTCGCCGGGGATGTCGCCCTTTTTGGTGGCGCCCATCAGGGGGTGGATCAACAGCGCGTCGACCTGTTCGAGGGCGCATTTCTGCAAGTACTCGTGCGCGCGGTGGATCGGATTGCGAGTCTGGAATGCGACGATCGACTTCCAACCCTTGGTCTTGAACAGTACGCGTGTCTCTTTCGGCTCGAGGCGGTATTCGTTGAAGTCGTCGTGCAACACCTTGTCGAGTAGCGTGATCGGTCCACCGAGGTAGGTGTTGGTGATGCTGGCCAGGTACTGCACGCTGGGATGGGCGGCGTCGTCGGTCAGATACGATTTCTTCGCCTCTTCCTGGTGATCGACCTGGTAGACGTCTTCAACGTCAATTACGGCGATGATGCGGCCGCGGTCGTCAAGCAACGCGACCTGTTCGCCGGCCCGATACTTCCGGGTGTCGTCCTTCTTCACCGCCAAGGTGATCGGCAGGCTCCACACCGGCCCGGCCGTCAGGTGCATGGTGTCCAGCACGCTGTGAAAATCCTCGCGGCCCATGAAGCCTTCCAGCGGGCTCATCGCGCCGCAGGCAAGCATTTCGACATCGGCCAGTTCTCGCTCGTTGAGTTGGATCTTCGGCAGTTCGGCGGCTTTGGCGAGCATTGCCTGGCGCATTTCACCTTTGGCCATCCGGTCGATCAAGCGGCCACCATGAGGTCTGATCATCGTTTCGTCCTTTCTGCTGTCACTATCTCCGGCGTGATCGTCAGAGGTATCCGAGGTTCCGCAGTCGTTGTTTGATCGCGGCAATTTCGTCGGCGGTTAATTCGCCCGCGGTCTTATCGGGAGCAGGCGGTTTCTCGGCGGCCTGTTGCCCGACCAGGTCGCGCAACACATATACAATGAACTCGGTCGCGCTGGAGAACCCCGAGTCGGAGACAAGTAGTTGAATTCGTTCATAAAGCTGACGCGGGATTTTGATTGTGACCTTGTTCTCCATACGCACTCCTAGCAGGCTCTTGCCTGACTCCGGGCGGAGTGTAGACTACGAATAGAGTGTTGTCAAGGCAGACCGCGTCAAACCATACTCCTGTCGACCAGATCTTTCGCGAACGACAGGCCGATTCGTTGGCCGGGCACAAATCTTGGTCGCCGCAACCTTTTTTTTGGCGTGGGGTTCTAATCGGCATGGGTGAGTTAACGCAAGATGTTGTTCAAGTCATCTTGCCATGCACCCAGATATGCCGACGCAGCGCGTCGTTGCTTGACTTTGACGCGCCGATGAAATAGTTTCGGGCAACATTTGAAACGCCGTTAGGGTGGACCATTTGATGAACTGGAACATGCTATTGCCGGTGTTGATCGGCCAAACGCCGACCCCCGAACAGGGCGGAGCCAGCGTGATTGCGCTGGTGTCGCAGGCCGGGCCCGTAGTCAAGGGCGTGTTGCTCTTGCTGGTGCTCGCGTCGGTGGTGAGTTGGGCGATCATTTTCCTGAAGTACCTGCTGTTGCGCCGCGCCCACCAGGAGAGCGAAATCTTCTTGAAAATCTTTTGGGAATCGCGCCAGCTTGACGAGATCTACCGCTCCAGCAAAGAGCTGATCCACAGCCCGCTGGCCGAGGTGTTTTCGGCCGGCTTCGACGAGCTCAAGCGTTTCCGCAGTCGCGGCGACGACTTCAGCGCCGGCGAAAAGGGCGAGATGCCGAAAAACCACATGGCCGCGGCCAAGGAAAACGTGTCGCGCGCCCTGATGCGCGCCACGCGCGAACAGGTGACCAAACTCGAACGCGCGGTCCCGTTCCTGGCGACGGTCGGCAACACCGCGCCGTTCGTCGGCCTGTTCGGCACGGTCTGGGGCATCATGGACAGCTTCCATCACATCGGCACCACCGGGCAGGCCTCGCTGGCCGTCGTGGCTCCGGGTATTTCCGAAGCGTTGGTGGCGACGGCGGTCGGCCTGTTCGCGGCCATTCCGGCGGTCATCGCGTACAACTTCTTCTCCTCGCGGTTGCGCTCGATGGAGAGCAGCATTGACAGCTTCTCGAGCGAGTTTATGAATATTCTCGAGCGACACGTGCTGATGTAGCACGGATTCGCCGGACACGGAGTAGACGGACGTGGCGATGGGTACGGGCGGTGGCGACCGCCGGCTGATGAGCGAAATCAACGTGACGCCGCTGGTTGACGTCATGCTGGTGTTGTTGATCATCTTCATGGTCACCGCGCCTATGATGCAGGAAGGCATGTCGATCAACGTGCCCAAGGTACAGGCCGGCGCGCTTGATCAGCGCGAGGAAGAGCCGATCATTCTGGTCATTTCCAAGCAAGGCCAGTTGAGCATCAAGCGTACGACCATGACCCTCGAAACGCTGCCCAATGAGCTGCAAAAAATCTTCACCTCGCGGGGTGACAAAACGGTGTACCTGCGCGCTGACCAGGACGTACCATACGGCGTGGTCGTGCAGGCCATGGCAGTGGCCAAGGCGGCCGGCGCCGACCGGCTGTCGATCATTACCCAGCCGCCGGAGGAAAGGCGGTGATGTGATGGCGACGGTGACCATCGCGCGTCCGCATCGCCTTTTTTCCCTCGATTACGAGCGCCTGTTCACGCAGATGATCGTAGTATCGATCGTCGTACACCTCGTGGCCTTTGTGGCGGCGATCGTCGTGCCGCGCTTCCTGCCGCAGAAACCGCCGCCCAAGCCGCCGACAATCGAAATCGACCTCAACGTGGCGCTGCCCAAGGGGCCGGGCCTGGGCACTCAGGCGCCCGACCGCAACCAGATCGCGGTACGCCGGTCCGACTCGCGCCCGCTCGACCAGATCCGGCAAGAAAAGCAGCAAGAACTCGATAACGACACCGTGCGGCCCACCGACCGCCGCCCGGTCAATACCAACCGCCTGGCCTTCCAGGACCAGCTCGCCATGCACGCCGCGGTCGAACGCGTCCGCCAGCGGCAGCAGGCGGCGATGGAATCGGTCGGCGGCGGGGGCACCAGCGATGTCAGCACAACCGGGGTGCTCAACAGCTACCTAGCGCTGATCCGCAACCGCGTCATGCGCGTCTGGACGTTGCCCGGCGGCCTGCCCGAAGGCGCCCTGGAAAAAACGATCAAGGTGCGTATTTACATTGGGACGGGTGGCGATATCATTAACCAGTCCCTGGTTGGGCCGTCCGGTTTCGAGCCGCTGGATCGCAGTTGTGTGTCCGCGGTCCTCAAGGCCAGTCCGTTGCCGCCGCCGCCGGTGTTGTTGCAAGACAAACTGCGTGACGAAGGCATGGTCATTCGCTTCCACCCGCGGGAAGCCCAGCATTGACGAGGTTGAGATGAGGGTGTTTCGCCGCTCGACGATGGTAATCGTATTTGCGCTGGCCCTGCTGCCCGGCGCTTCGCTGCTGTTTGCCGATATCCTGGGCGGACAAGAAGGGCAAGGTGGTTCGTCCGACCCCATTGGGGTTGACATCTACGGCTACGGCCTAGGCGGCATTCCGATGGTGCGTAAAGACCCGATGGCCGTGCCGTTGTTCAAGAACCTCGGCCCCGGCGCCGACCGCCTTGGCCTGGCCAAGCAGTTTGCCGACCAGGTCGGCGAAGACATGCGCATGACCGGCCGCTTCGACGTGATCGATCGCGCGATGTACGTAGAAGACCCGCGCAACGCCGGCGTGAAGCCGGGCACTTTCGAATTCAAAGACTGGAAGCTGATCAATTCCGAATACCTGATCAAAGGCGCGTTCTCGATCAACGGCGAAGAAGTGACCGCGCAGTTCCGGTTGTACCACGTGCCGACCGAGCGCATGTTGCTGGGCAAGGAATACACCGGCCCGGTCAACGACTGGTACACGATGGTCCACAAGTTCAGCAATGATGTGGTCTACGAACTGACCCGCCAGAAGGGCGTGTTCGGCACCAAAATCGCCTACGTGTCGGGCAACAAAACCTACCTCGATCTCTGGACGATCGACCTGGACGGCCGTAACCAGAAACGGCTGACCTTCAAAAACGGCCAGGCGGCCACGCCGCATTGGTCGCCCGACGGCCGCCAGATCGTCTTCTCCTGGCGCAGCAACGACTCGACCGACCTGGATAGCCGCATCTACATCATCAACGCCAGCGGTGGCGAGCCGCAGGAGATCTTCCGCGTGCGCGGCCTGGCGATGACCCCGCGATTCTCGCCGTCGGGTTCGCGGATCGTGATGGCAGTCAGCTATTCCGGCAATATGGAGATCTACACCATCAGCGCCCGCGGCGGCACGCCCGAACGGTTGACGGCTAGCCGTGCGATCGAGCTGTTCCCGGCCTGGTCGCCGGGCGGCGACCAACTGGTCTTTGTCTCCGACCGGAGCGGCGGCCCGCAGATCTGGCGCATGCGCGCCGACGGGTCCGACCAGCGCCGCATCAGCTGGCACGGCGCTTACAACCAGGCTCCCGACTGGTCCCCCGAAGGCGATAAAGTGGCCTACGCCGCCCGGGAAGGCGGGACGATGAGCATCATCATGATGAACGCCGATGGCTCCAACCCGACGGTGATCACCCAAGGGCAGGGATTCGGCTCGTGCGAATACCCTAGCTTCTCGCCTGACGGCCGGTCGATCGTGCTGACCACCGAGAGTGGCGGGCGCGGCCGGGTGGTGCGCGTGTTCAACATCGACGCCAGTTACACCAAGGTCCTGACCAAGGCCGGCACCCAGGATAAGAATCCGTCCTGGTCGCCGCGCTTGTTGAACTAACACGGCTGATCCTGCGGGTTTGGAAACCCCGGGCGGGGGGAGGCCGGGAGAGGGAAATCGTTGACAAGGCCGCTGTTCTATGCTTATAGTGCAGCAATCGATATTCGATTTGTTCAGCAACAAGAAGGCGGCAAGGCGCAATTACCTAAACGCGCATAACTTTTTGGTCGATTGTGACCAGTAACCAGCAACTAATGGAGGGAAGATAGATGAGAAAGTCTCTGTTGTTGATCAGCCTCGTCATCTTTGCCTTCGTCCTGATCAGCTGCGGCCCGCCGGACGGGTACCAGGAAATCAAGGACAAGGCCATCAAAGCCAAGGCTGACGCCCAGGCCAACGAAGCCGACACCCTGTGCGCCGAAGCATGGGCAACTGCTGAACAGGCGATGGCTCAGGCCAACGAAGCCGACCAGGAAGGCGAATGGGAAGAAGCGATGGCGTTGTATGAGAAGGCTGCCAACCTGTATGACCAGGCCAAGCAGTGCGCCATCAAGAAAAAGGAAGAGATGGCCGCTCCGCCGCCGCCGCCTCCTCCGCCTCCGCCTCCGCCTCCGCCTGAGAAGCCGAAGTTGAAGGCCAACCTGCCGGCTATCTTCTTTGACTATGACAAGTTCAACATCCGCGCCGATCAGGAAGCGACGTTGAATTCGTCGGCCGCGAAGATGAAGGACGAGTTCAAAGACCGGAAGTTCGCCCTCGAGGGCTGGTGCGATAGCCGCGGCACCGACGAGTACAACCTCGCGTTGGCCGAACGTCGCGCTTCGTCCGTCAAGAACTTCCTGGTGGCCACCGGTGTCGAGGCTGAACGCCTCGAGATCAAGCCGATGGGCGAGACCGAAAAGTTCAACAAGCCGGATCTGGGTGTTGAAGCCAACTACCAGGAAAACCGCCGCGTTGAATTGATCGACCTGACCATCAACTAGTTCGCAACTTGTAGGGCCTCGGTGTGAGTGATATCATACTGGGGCCCTATTTTTGTGCCCTGCACGGGACAGAACGCTAACCAGAACCGAGGAAAGGTCCGACCATGCGCATCCGTATGCTGCTTGTGATTGTGATCCTCTCATTGACTGTGCTGACGGCCGCCACCGGCTGCAGTATGATTCGTACCCAGGCTAGCGATCAGCGTGACGCCCAGCTGGCCGACATGCAGCGCCGCATCGAGGCACTTGAACAACAGCAAGCCAGTCTTCAGAAG
Source organism: uncultured bacterium (assembly GCA_964511015.1). Lineage (GTDB taxonomy): Bacteria > Lernaellota > Lernaellaia > Lernaellales > Lernaellaceae > FEN-1099. The sequence goes on from CAZEDX010000063.1 coordinate 12,288, forward strand.
CGTTTCGACGACAGCACCCGCGTGGCGGGCCAGGCGTTGGCTGAGTACGAACGGATGCAGGACGAACTGGCCTCGCTGCAAGGCCGTTTCGACGAGGTGCAGCACGGCAGCGACATGAGCCAGAGCCAGATGGAAACCATCCGGCGCCAGTTGATGGTCGAACTCGACAAGGTCAATGGCCGCATCGCCGCGCTGGAAGGCCAGGGGCCCTATGACCCGCAAAGTGCCGCCGGCAACGTCGAAGAAACCCAGGCCCTGAACCAGGCCATGGCCTTGTTCAACCAGGGCAATTACGAGGCCGCCAAGGCGAAATTCTCAGATTTCCTTGTCAAATTCAAGAAAAGCAAGAAACGCGACGAAGCCCAGTTCCATGTCGCCGAGTGCTACTTCAAACAGGGCAATTGGGAACAGGCGATTCTGGAATTTGACGGGCTGGTTACCAAGTTTCCGACCAGCACTCACGTGCCGACCGCCTACTTGCACATGGGCATTTCGTTCTACGAAAACGGTCAGATCTCCGACGCGCGCCTGTTCTTCGAAAAGGTCTTGTCGATGTTCCCCGGCACGCCCGAGGCGAAGATCGCCGCCAAGAAGCTGCAGATGATGCAGCAGTAGCCGGCGGCCACGTCGGCCCCGGAGGAAGTCATGCTCTGCCTGCGTTCGACGCTCATGCTGGCCGTGTTGCTTGGCGTCGGCCTGGCCTGCGCCGGCACCCAGAATCCGCCGCTGTCCAGCCTGCAATCACGCATGGAAGAGGCGCGTGTCAACGCCGCCGCTCTGGATGCGGCATTATGGTGTCCGGAGCAATGGACGCAGGCCGAGTACATGGTGCTACGCGCCGAGCAATTCAAGAAAATCGGGCAAACCGAATCGGCAAGGGCCGCTCTACAGTTCGCCGCCTCGCTGTATGACACAGCGGCCCAGTGCGCCGCCGCCGCACGTGACCGCGAACGGATGCCGGCGCCGATCCCGCCTGCTGTCCCGGCCCCCGGAACCCCCCGTTAGGCTAGCCGCCGGCATCGTCAAAGAAGTCTTGCCAGCGCAACGCCAACTAAGGTATAAGCTAGAGACAACGCGTATGTACAAACCATCTTTCGAACCGACACGGATCGGGAGGGGAGCGATGAGATCCACCGTTCTGTTGATTTGCGTAGTGTTGTTGGCGGTTTGCTTGGCGGGTTGCGCCACCAAGCCCGAGATCAAGCAGGAATCGCTGCCGGAAATCGATGCCGCCCGCAAAGCCCTACAGCAGGCCGACTCCGAAGGCGCCAGTGCGCTGTGCTCAACTGAGTTCGAGGCGGCCAAAGACAAGCTACGCCAAGCGGAATTGTTCCTGGAAGACGGGCAGGTCGAAGCGGCTCGTAGCACGGCGCTGCATGCCAGCGATCTGGCCGATGTCGCTCGTAAGTGCGCGATTGCGCGCAAGTCGCCGGTGCCATCGGCTCCGCCGCCGTCGGCCAAGCCGCATCTGGGCCCGGGGGCCGATTTCGTCAACATGAAGCATTCGGTTTACTTCGACTTCAATTCGAACGTACTGACCGCCGATGAACGCGCGCGGCTTGACCCGATCGTCGAGAAGATCAAAGCGCAGGCCAAAAACTTCAAGTTCTTCATCGTATTGGCGGCATACTGCGATGCGCCGGGCAACGCCGACGACAATCTGGAGCTAGCCCGCCGCCGGGCGCGGGTCGTAGCTTACTACCTCACCCGTCCGGAAACCGGCATCGACCGCGACCGCGTGGTCTTCGCCGCGTACGGCAACGGCCCGGCCACCCAGGAAGAAGGTCGGAGCGGCGCGAACCGCGAATGGCGTCGCGTGGACATCCTGATCTCCGAAACACTGCCCGACAGCGTGATGCAAAACCTGGGCGACTGACCGCCCGACATTCTCGCCCCGACGAAAACGGAGCCGGCCCGAGGGTCGGCTCTTTTGTTTGGTGCGGTAAGAACAAAGGGGACTCATGGAAGGGTTCCTTCGTGGATTTCCGGGAAATCGTATCATGGGAAACGACCTGACGTTTGTCTGAGGTCATTTCCAAATTCGAGAAGATGTCCTCTCGACCGTGCGAAGCAAGCGAGACCGAGTGTAACGAGCGGAGACCCTTTCCTGCAAACGACCTGTTCCTCTTCGCTTTGGAAGGTATCAACGAGGGAAGGGCTCCTCGACTCGCCCGTCGCGTTCGCTCCTTGCTTCGCTCGGGATATCGACCTGTACTCTCCTTTGATACTGGGTGAGGCTTGGCGACATATGCGGTGCGCATTTCTCGGAAATGCCGGACGAAGCAATGAGAATCAAGGCGCTTTGTCTAAAATCCTATTAGTCTTATGGGGGGCGTACCTTCGATTGCAGCGGAGTGTTGTCTCGCGGCTGCGCTAAACGAAAAAGGCCACCAACTTTCGCTGGTGGCGAGACAAACTACCCCAGATCGCTCATTGCCCCGGCGGGTCTTCGACCAGGCGCACACTGACCAGCTTCGAGACTCCGTGTTCCTGCATCGTCACGCCGTAGAGGGTATCGACGCATTCCATCGTCTCTTTGTTATGCGTGATCAGAATGACCTGGCTGTGCGCGGCCATCTGCTGCACGAGCTGGTTGAAGCGCGAGACGTTCTCGTCGTCGAGCGGCGCATCGACCTCGTCGAGCAGGCAGAAGGGGCTCGGCCGGATCAGGAAGATCGAGAAGATCAACCCGATCGACGACAGCGCTTTCTCGCCGCCGGAGAGCAGGTTGATGTTGGTCAGCTTCTTGCCCGGGGGGCGCACCACGATATCGACGCCCGACTCGAGCGGGTCGTCCGGTTCGGTGAGCACCAAGTGGGCCGTACCGCCGCCGAACAGGAGCGGGATGACTTCGCTGAATTTTTCGTTGACCAGGTTGAAGGTTTCCAGGAAACGCTCGCGGCTGGTCTTGTTGATCTTGGCGATGGCTTCCTTGAGTTCGCGGATGGCGGTTTCGAGGTCTTCCTTCTGCGCGATATACATGTCGAGCCGCTTTTTTTCCTCGGCGTACTCGACGATCGCGTTCGGATTGACCTCGCCCATGCGCGCAATGCGGTCGTTGATCTCACGCTGCCGGGTGAGCAGCGCCTCGGTGTCCATCTCGATTTCGCCGGCCGGCTCGGGCAACTCGTCGAGGCTCTGCTGATAGCGTTCGTTCAACCGCTCGGCGAGGTGCTCGCGCTTCATGCGGATCTGAACGGCTTCCAGTTCGCACGAGCGGGCTTCCTGTTCGTAGCCTTCGATTTCGCGGCGCAGCGTCTTGAGCCACTTTTCAGCTTCGTCCACCGCGGTCATCTTTTCCTCGGCGCCTTCACGCACCTTGGCGGCTTGACGCTCGGCTTCTTCCAACGCGCCGGTCTGGGCGGTCAACTCGTCGGTCAGGCGATTGATACGCTCGCGGTGTTCGCCCTGCGTTACCAAGGCGGTTTCGATCTGTTCCTTGCGGCGACCCAACAAAGCCGCGGCTTCGGTGCGTGCCTGAATCGCGGCATCGCGGCGGGCAAGGGTAGCCCGCTGTTCCTGCCGGAGATTGTTGGCGTTGAGCGCCGCCTCACGCACATTTTTCTGGTTAGCGTCGATTTCCACCGCCAATGCGGCCTGAGCCGCTGCCTTTTCATCGGCGGCGGTGTGGGCAGCGGTCAGCGCCTGTTCCACTTCGCCCAACTCGCGGACTTCGTCCTCGTGCCGGCGGGTAAACTCGACCGCTTCGGCCGCGAGCTGTTCGGCGACCGTCGCGAGTTGGCGGCGTTCGGCTTCCCAGCGGTCCATCTCGGCGGCTTCACGCCGCAACTCGCCGCTGGTTTCGGCGATGGCAACTCGATTGTCGTCCAGCGCTTTCTGGCCTTCGCGCAGCAGTTCTTCCAGGCGGGCAATCATGCCTTCGCGCGCGAAAAACGCGCTTTGCGCTTGCTGATGAGCCTCCTCCAGCTTGGCCACCTTGGCCGAAAGCTCGGCGATCTCGCGCTTTTTCTGCAGGATGCCGTTGCTGACATCATCGAGCTGGCCGCCGGTGATGATGCCGGCCGGGTCGACCACCTGGCCGTCGAGCGTCACGAACGAGCCGGTGTAGCCGTTTTGCTGGTGCAAGCGGACGGCGGTCGGCAACGAGTCAACGACCAGTACGTTGTTGAGCAGCACGTCGACCACCGGCTGGAACTGCGGCTCAACCTGCACCTGGGCCGCAAGCGGACCCATGGTCTGGCTGAGGGTATGCTCCGGGTAGGCCGGCGCCGCGGCCATGCGCGGCGACAGCGGCACGAACGAACTGCGGCCGGCGTTTTCGCTCTGGAGGAAACCGGCGGCGTGTGCACCCGCGTTCTGGTCGGTGACCAGCACCGCCTGCAGGCGGTCGCCAAGCACCGCTTGCAACGCCGACTCGTACTGCCGCGGCACATCGATCTTCTCGGCAAGCAGGCCGACGATCGACTTGCCGGTGCCGTTCAAGCCGCTGGAGCCGTCCCGCGCCGCTTCCATGATGCGCCGCACGCCCTGTTGGTAGCCTTCCAGGTTGCGCCGCATCTCTTCCAGGCTCTCCAGGCGGACCCACGATTTTTCGTAGGCGGCCTTGGTGCGCTCGAACTCCTCGCGCTTCTCCTCAACTTCGGAGCGCATGCGGGTCAGGCGGTCTTTCTTTTCCGACAGCTCGCTCTCGAGTTGCGCGCGTTGGGCCTGCAGGTCGGCCAGCCGCTGCCGCAGCCGCGCCACGGCTTCGGTGGACTGGGCCGCGCGTTCGCCGGCCTCGGTCTGGCGGGCGGCGACGCTTGCGGTGCGTGTCTGGTGATTCGCCAGACGTTCTTCGTGGCCTTCCACCGCGCGTTGCAGCGAGGCCCGACGTTCGGCCAGGGCCAGCAGTTCGCGCCGCGCCGCTTCCGCCGTGAGGTCGAGTTCGCGCCGGCGGCGCTGGGCTTCTTCCAACCGATGCTGCCAGTCGGTCAGGCGCATCTCGGCGCCGGTGGCTTCGACGTCGAGCCTAGCGCCTTCGGCGTCGGACAATTCGGCTTCGGTATCCAACGCGACGACGCGCGCCTGGGTCGATTCGATTTCCTCGCTCCACAGCGCTACCTGGGCTTCCAGGTGTTGGATATCGCGGCGAAGCAGTTCGCGTTGCGACTCGGTGGTGCGCAGGTTGTCGCGCAGTTCGGCGACGTGTTCGGTGGCGCTGGCGATGGCTTTTTCCTGCTCGAGCATCTCCAGCCGCAACGTGGCCAATCGCGTCTCTTCCGTCTCGAGCCGGACGGTGTTCTGCTGCTGCAGATCGCGCAAGCGGGCGATGTTCTCCTCCACCCGCTGTTCCTGCTCGCGCAACAACACTCGTTCGCGTGCGGCGAGTTCGAGGTCAACCTCTTTCAATTCGTGCTTAAGTTCGTGGTATCGCTCAGCTTTCGCCGCCTGCCGCTGGAGGCCATTCACCGTACGGTTAATTTCCACGAGCAAATCGGCCACGCGGTTCAAATTCGTTTGCGTCGCTTCGATCTTCCGGAGGGCTTCTTCCTTCTTCACGCGGTACTTGCTGATGCCCGCCGCTTCTTCGATCAGGAAGCGCCTTTCGGGCGGTTTCGCAGCGAGCACTTTGGCGATCTGACCCTGCTCGATCACGGCATACGAACGCGAACCGACGCCGGTGTCGAGGAAGAGGTCGATGATGTCCTTCAACCGGCACGGTTGGCGGTTGATCAGGTACTCGGATTCGCCCGAGCGATACAGGCGCCGGGTGACCTGAATTTCGGTCACGTTTTCGTAGCCGGTGGGGTGGCGCCCATCGCTACAGTCAAAGATCACCGAAACCTGCGCCATACCCATGGGTTTGCGCGATTCGGAGCCGTTGAAAATGACGTCCTGCATCTCGCTGCCGCGCAGGCTTTTGGCGCTCATTTCGCCCATAGCCCAGCGGATGGCATCGACCACGTTGCTTTTACCGCAACCGTTGGGCCCGACGATGCCACAAATGCCTTCGTGCAGGGAGAGGCGGGTCTTATCGACAAACGATTTGAAACCGACGAGTTCGATCTCTTTAATCCGCATAAAAGTCCTCTGATTCGAACCGACAGAAGTTGCGGTAACGACTGGCAGTTGTGTAGCACAGCGCCTTGGCGAAGTCAAAGAAAAAGTACAATGGGTTTGATAGATGTTCGTCTCTCTATACTATATGTTGTGGTTGTTAACAGTAAGCAAGAATGCTGTGTTTTTATCGGTTCGTGCCGCACGGAAAGGACCTGCGGCCGGTAAAATCCCCGTTGACAACCCCTCTCAGGAGGAACACAATCCGCCCACGGAAAACGCCGAGTGCCGCATGGGCGGCAGCGGGGGACCCAAATCTAGGGGCGCATCGTCCGCAAGACGTAGGGCAATCTCTTCGGCCCGAGCCCGTCAGCTAACCTCGCAGGCGGCGGAGAGAACCTCCGGAAGGACCGTGGGGTTCTCCAACACAACCCTATGCCCGGAGGTGCGGCGATGGATTCATCCATGCCGGCGGACGGCGTTCGTCCGCCACTTTTCACTCGCATCAAACTGTTCGTATTCGGCCCGAAGCAGGACCTCGCCGACGTGTCGGTCCTGCACCGCATTGCATTGATCCCCATCTTGGCCTGGATCGGCCTGGGCGCCGACGGCCTTTCGTCGTCTTCTTATGGCCCGGAAGAAGCGTTCCGGACGCTGGGCGGCCACACCTATCTGGCGCTCGGCCTGATGCTTCTGATAGGGGTAACCATCGTCGTGCTTTCGTTGGGCTACAGCAAGATCATCGAGCGTTTCCCGCAGGGCGGCGGCTACATTGTCGCCGGAACGTTGCTCGGCAAACGAGCTGGCGTGGTGTCGGGTTCGGCGCTGGTTGTTGATTACGTGCTGACCATCAGTGTGTCCACCGCTTGCGCGGGCGACACGTTGTTCAGTTTCCTGCCGCCGGACTACCTGGCCTACAAGTTCACGGCGGAGGTGGCCGCCATTCTGTTTCTGGTGTTGCTCAACCTGCGCGGGGTGAAGGAATCAGTGGTGGCGTTGACCCCTATTTTCGTGCTCTTCGTGGTGACTCATCTGGTGCTTGTGCTGGGCTACTTGATCGGCCACGCGGGACAGGTGACTCAATTCGCCCAGCAGATCGGTGCGGGGTACCGCCAGGGGATGTCCACCCTGGGGTTCTGGGGCATGATGATGGTATTGTTGCGCGCCTTCTCGCTAGGCGGCGGCACCTTCACCGGTATCGAGGCGGTTTCGAACGGTCTGCCGATCATGCGCCCCCCCCGGGTGCAGACGGCAAAAAGAACCATGTTCTATATGGCTACCTCGCTGCTGCTCACGGTGTCCGGACTGATCCTGTGCTACCTGCTAGGCGGCATCGGTCCGGTGGAAGGAAAGACGATGAACGCTGTGCTGGCCGAAGGGCTTGTTTCGGGCCGGAGCGGCGGATGGGTTTTTGTTGTACTGACCCTCGTTTCCGAAGGCGGATTGCTGCTGGTCGCGGCCCAAGCCGGTTTCATCGCCGGCCCCCGCGTCATGGCCAACATGGCTATCGACTACTGGATGCCGCGCCGCCTGGCCTATCTGTCCGACCGCCTCACCGCACGCAACGGCATTCTTATCATGGGTAGCGCCGCCCTGCTGACACTTTTCTACACCCGCGGTGATGTGCGGCACCTGGTGGTCATGTATAGCCTTAATGTGTTTCTGACCTTTTCGTTGTCGATGCTCGGCATGTTGCGCCATTGGTGGCAACAACGCGGTCTCGACCCCCGTTGGCGGGGCCATGTTGCGCTTTTCGCGACCGGGTTTGTGTTCTGCGCGACGGTGCTGGTGGTGACAGTGCTGGTGAAGTTCCGCGAGGGCGGCTATGTGACCATCGGCGTGACCGGCACGCTGGTCTTGCTTTGCCTACTGGTCAACCGCCACTACGCCGCCATGCGCGATGCGTTGGGCAACCTGTTCCGGCTGCTGGAAACGATGGAAATCGGCAAGATCGGTGATGACGCGCCACTCGACCGCAGCCAGCCGACGGCCGTCATCTTCGTCGCCGGTTACAACGGTTTGGGTCTGCACACCGTGCTCAACGTGTTCCGGCAATTCCCGGGCGAGTTCAAAAACCTGGTTTTCGTGTCGGTCGGCGTGTTCGATTCGGCGGCGCTGCGCGAGGAGAGACCACTGGATGTACTACGCGCGCGCAACGACGACACGCTGAACCGGTACCTAAACCTCGCCCGCTCGCTCGGCATCGCCGCGGTCGCCCGGCAGGCCGTCGGTACCGACTTGGTCGCCGAATCCGAACGCATCTGCGCCGAATTGGCGGCCGAATTCCCGCTCGCCACCTTCTTCGCCGGCAAGCTCGTGGCCAAGAAGAAGCGCTGGTACCACGGCGTGCTGCACAACGACTTCGCGCTGACGATTCAAAAACGCCTGCAAGACATGGGCAAGGTGCTGGTGATCATTCCGGCGAAGGTGTGAGGGGGACGGCGGAAAAATTTAGGCTTTAGCCGGGAGTTTTTCCTGTTAGCATCTTTTGGAAACCTTGAAGCAAGGTCCGAAATGCGAGGGAAAGGAATTCATCTCACAATATTGACGCTCTTCGTGCGCATTTGGTAGCGTTCTAAGCATTCGACCTCGTTTGCGGGAGGAAACAAATGAATACTTGGTGTCGCTGGACGATCGTGTGCTGTCTTTTTGCCTTGATTTTGTCTGCGCTGGCTTGCGGCGACGATGACGATGACGATTCCGGCGGCGACGACGACGCGGCCGACGACGACGCTATTCTCGATGATGACTCGGGCGACGACGATTCCGGCGATGACGATACGGTTGACGACGACACGACGGATGACGACACCGCTGACGACGATACCGTCGACGACGACACGACGGACGACGACACCGTCGATGATGACACGACTGACGACGACACGACGGACGATGATACGGCCGATGATGACACGACGGATGACGACAGCGTGGACGACGACACGGCCGATGACGATACCATGGAAGTCGGGTTCGACATCGAAATTCCATCTGGCGACGGCAGTCCGACTGCCACGGGGCTGGAGGTGGAAGCGGGCCAGACCGTATTCGTCATGGCGTTGGGCGCGGTGGTGCTGGGGGCAGGCGCCGACGAGGTGGGGCCGAGCGGGACGGGCATGGAATGCACAAGTTGCACGTTGCCGACGGCGCCGCGCGGGGCATTGATCGGCATGATCGACACCACCAAGGACTATTTTTATGTCGGTTCAGGCCGTACCATCACGGCCGCGGCGACCGGCGAATTGAAGCTTCTGGTCAACGACGACAACTATACCGATAACTCCGGTTCGTTTAGGGCACGCGCGCTGCAGATCACCGACGACCTCGCGCCGGCGCCGGACGACACGACGGCCGTCTTCGTGGCCAAGACCGGCAACGACGCCAACCCGGGCACGATGGCCTCGCCGAAGCTGACCATTCAAGCGGGCGTGGACGAAGCGGAGTCGGCGGGCAAAGTGGTCTGTCTCGCCGCCGGCATTTACAACGAGGACGTGGACACGACGGTGTCGATCTTCGGCGGTTACGAAGCGACCAACTGGACGCACAACTTCGTGGTCAACGAAACGGTCATCATGCCAGTGAGTAACGGCGGCTTCACGGTGACCGGCGGTCTGGACGAAGAGGTGGTGATCGAGGGTCTGCGGATCCACGGGGTGGATGCGAGCAATATTGGCGCGCAGATCAGCGCGGTCGAGGTGAGTGCCGGACGAGTGTTGTTCAACCAAGACGAGATCTACGCCGGCACCGCGAGCAACAGCGGCTCGTTCTCGTATGCCCTGCGCATCGGCGAAAGCGGCATTGATGCCGCCTACGTCACGTTGACCAATACCTATGCGCATGGCGGCGAGGCCAATGTCGGGACGCATGGCGTGCATTTCGCGACCGCCGGCGTGCTAGCCATGGCCAAGGATAACATATACGGCGGCGACACCGTGGAACTGACCAGCGGCGGCGACACCTACGGCGTGTTTTCGTATGCCGACTACAACTTTATCGTGGACAACAACATCGACGGCGGTACGTCCAACGGTGAGCAGTACGAGACGTCCCTACAACTTTGGAACGGCAACAGCAGTGAGTCCTATGCGGTTCAGGTGGTGGTGGGCAACACGCTAAATGCGTCGATCGTCACTGCGGAATCGGCGACCGTCGATCTGGGTGAAAACACCGTGACGGTCGGCGGCGCGACGAGTTACCTGGGCGAAATCTATGTCGAAGCCTACGATCGGGCGCGTATCTGGGACAACCAACTGACTGGTGAGCCCAGCTACTCCGGGATCACCAACCTGGTCACCATTTGCGGCGGCGGCTTCTACCACGTGTCCGGCAACACCGTCGCCAACCACGATGCCAACAGCGTCGGCCTCTTTCTGCAATACCCGGCCGGCGCCGACGTCGTCAACAACACGATCTTGTCCGATGGTGCCGGGCGCAACGACGCGATTTGGATTCTCGGCGGCAGCGACGTCAACATCATCAACAACCTGATCCTTTGCCCGACCAATACCAGCGGCGCCAACTTCGGTATCAACGTGTTGTCGATCACCGGCCTGGTGGTGCTGCACAACACGGTGGTGGTCGAGGGCGAATCCACCAACAGCGATGCTGCCGCCGTGTTGGTATTGAATACCGCGGCGACGATCATCAACAACATCTTGTTCGGCCCCTTTGCGCTGCAGGTGGGAGGGGTGGGGACCGCCGCGGTCTACAACAACGACCTTTATTTCTCGGCCAAGGCTTGCCTGGTGTCGGACCGCGACGACGCCTGCGTGACCAACATCAGCGACGTCAACGCCTGCGCGTGGGACGGTTGCTCCGCGGCTGAAGACAACATCAATAGCCCGCCGCAGTTTGCCGGCGTCGGTGACTATCACCTTGCGGGAACAAGCTTGTGCGTCAACGCCGCTAGCGACCCAGGCAGCATCTACGTCGGCCCGTTGGACGACACCGATTTCGAAGGCGATGTGCGCCCCTCGCTCGGCGCGCGCGACATCGGCATGGACGAATACGTATCCGAGTGAGGCGAAACGGCGGATGGTGCGGTGGCGGCAGCAGGTGCGGCGCCAACTCGGGCGGCCTCTGGCGCCGAGGCCGGAGAATGCCCTACAATTCTGATCCGGCGACGTTCCGCCGGAGGATGCAATGAAAAAGAATTCCCCGCTCGTGCTGCTATTCCTGTTGTTGCTGCTGACCTTGGGTTTTCTGGCTTCCTGTGCGTGGGACGATGACGATAATGACGACGCGGCCGATGATGACGCCGTCGACGATGATACTGTCGATGACGACGCAGTGGACGACGACGCCGCCGACGATGACACTGTCGATGACGACGCGGCCGATGACGATACGGTGGTCCGGTATCTGTTGCCGGGGCCGGGACAGGACGGCTACGACGCCGAGCTCGAGGCCAAGGCCGACCGCTACGATCGCGCACATCTGATCTTCAACTGCGCGGGGCAGGGCATCAACGCCGATCTTTCGGTCGCGCTGGCCAGTCCGGAGAACCGCGCGCTGATCGAAGACTTCATTCAGGAATCCGACTCGTGGGATTTCGAAACCTACTCCGGCGGCCAGACGCCACTCGACGTGATTACCGAGCACTACAAGGTGGCCGGACTCTACGCCGGGGTCGGCATCGCCGCCGATGCCTATCGCTATGGCGTGATGCGCGATCAAGGTTACACGGCCGAGGATATCGACCGCGCCCGCGAGTTTCTCCACCGCGATCTGGAGGGACTGTTCCGCGCCGTGGAGATCACCGGCGAGCCGGGCGTGATCGCGCGCGGCTTCTGCAATACCGAGGTGGGCGCCTGGTGCGCGGCGCAGGAAACGACGCCGCTGTTCGACGAGTTCGGCCAGCCGCTGCCGGCGGAGAAGAACAACGGCACCTGGCGCGCGGACAACAGCATCGACGGCCGCTTCCCGACCTGGAAGTGGGAAGACTCATGCAGCCGCGACCAGTACATCGGCTGGGTTACGGCTTTCGCCGCGGTGTGGGAAGTAATTCAGAACGACGCTACGTTCGACCAGGACGAGAAGGACAAGCTGCAGCAATACGCGAAGGAAATCGGCTACAGCCTGATGGTCGAGCGCACCGGCGGGCCGGGCAGCTTTGGCCAGGCCTTCGACCTGGAGATCTTCGACGCCGACGGGCGCACCACCTACCACGGCTATATCAACGAGAACGCGTGGGATCGCTTCTACCTCGCCTGGCTGCCGATCAAGGACGGATTCTACGCGATGATGGCTTTGGGAGCGGTCGCCGCGCTGGCCTACGTTGCCGAGGATGAAACGCTCGATGCCTATCTCTATGAGGAGCTGATCGGCCAGCGGCACCTAGACCAGATCGTCGAAGCGCAGGTGCTCGGCGTGAACCTCGGCCGCATCACCAACTATAGCGGCTCCAACATGGCCTTTGAGGGGGCGTTGCTGGCCCAGCGCTATCTGCGTGACGAGCAGGCGCGCGAAAGGGTGCGCACCGCCACCATGGTGCATCTGTACGAACTGGGCGACGGGCCGTTCGAGACGCGGCAGCCGGAAGAGTACGAGTATAGCCTGTACGACTTCGCCTACGCCGCCGCGGTGGCGCACGTGTCGGCGTTCAACGGCATGACCGAAGAACCCGATGCCGCGGCGATGGAGCGCGGCTTGCGTACGTTGAACGATTTCGCCGAGCCGCCGTATTGGGACTATGAGGTGGTGAACTGCGACGAGGACGAGATCAATTCCGGTAGCTGCGTGCTCAACAACGGCGACGAGGTGACCGTGCTTGGCTATGTCGGCCGCAAAGGCGACCTGATTTGCGAAGAACCGATTCCGCAAATCGTTCGGCCGCCCAGCAATTATCATTGGCGTTCGAACCCGTACTCACCCAACGGCGGCGGCGACGGCAGTGGTATGCTGCCCGGCGTCGATTTCCGCTGGGCTTACTGGTACGCGCGCTGGGTGCATTGAGCGGCGGTGCGGCGAGGGATGTCCGTCCCCGCCCGCCGGTCCGCGGCAGATCTGGAACCCACCAAAAAAAAATGAAAAATCGGTGAATCTTTTCCGAGGTTTGCCGACACATTTAACAAACTAGCGACCTTTTACCGGGGAGGTGCCATGTACAGGTCAGGACTAACTTTTCGTTTTTTCAAACTTTTTTTGATAACTATGCTACTGTTGGCGGCGCTTGGAATGATGGGCTCCAGTTGCAGTAGCGGCGATGATGACGACGATCGCGTCGACGATGACAGTGATGACGACGACGTCAATCTACCTGATGACGACGCCGACGATGATACGTCTGACGATGATAACGACGATGATAACGACGATGATACGTCCGATGACGACACGATGGACGACGATACGGTCGACGACGACACGACGGACGACGACACGGTCGACGACGACACGACGGACGACGACACGACGGACGACGACACGACG
>CAZEDX010000064.1:0-25425 GCA_964511015.1 uncultured bacterium
CGTGATTCCCCCCGAAGAAAAAAAACGGCAGCTCCCCTGCCCGGTCTGTGCCACCACGATGCCGCCGTTTCTCTACAACTATTCGTCCGGCATCGTCATCAATCAATGCCCAAAAGACCATGGTGTCTTTCTCGACCAGGGCGAGCTCGAACGGGTGCAAGCACACGCGGAATTCATGGACGCGGCGGCGGCGGGAAACGTCCGCACCTATCTGGAATACCAGCAATCGCACTATGACAAGTTGACGGGAGACTCGCTTAGCGAGGCCGAGCGGGAAGCGGAAGCGAACTGGCAGCAAAAGAAGGCGCCGCTGCTCAATCGCTTGCTTGACTGGCTGTCGCGAACAAAGAATTAGTCTAGTGAATATGTCGTGAGGTTTCTGTATCACTTGGTGAACGAAATCGCGCGGTTTGACCGGACCGACATCAAGCTAGCGCTCCCGATAACGATCGAACTGTTCGGACTGGCGATCGTCCAACAAGTATTTTTTTAGGATTCGGTAGCCATGCGCTGGGTGCTCGGCCTCGCCTTGATCGGCTCGATCGTCTTCGTCAGCGCGGTGGTGTTGGGGCGCGCGTGGCGGGCGACCAACCAACGCCCCTCGATCTGACCGGCCGTCGCCGTTAAACCGGATGTAGCCCCCCAAGACCCTTTCGCGCCCTACTTCTTCCCCAGCTCCATGCTCTTGCGTGCCGCCGCCTCCACCGCGTCCATGATCGTCGAGCGGAAGATGCCCTTTTCCAGCGCGCGCAGGCCGGCGAAGGTGGTGCCGCCGGGGGTGGCGACCAGGTCGCGCAACTCGCCCGCGTGGCGGCCGGTTTCGAGGAACATCTTGGCCGCGCCGTAGACCGTCTGGGCGGCGAGCAGGTTCGACACCTTGCGCGACAGGCCCATCTGCACGCCGGCGTCGGAGAGCGCTTCGATCATCATGAACACGAAGGCCGGGCCGGAGCCGGACAGACCGGTGACGATGTCCATCAATGCTTCGTTGTTCACCACCACCGTTTTGCCGGTGGTCTGGAAGATGCCCTCGGCAAGCTTGAGATCGCTGTCGGTGGCGTACTTGCCGGGGAACAACGCCGCCGCGCCGGTCAGCACCAGCGCCGGCGCATTGGGCATCACGCGTACGATGCGCACTTCGTGGCCGGGAAAGAACGACGAAAGGAAATCGGTGGTGATGCCGGCGGCGATTGAAACCAGCAGCTTCGATTCGTCGACTTCCTCGGCGATTTCGAGCAATACCTTGTCGATGTTCTGCGGCTTCACCGCCAGCAGAATGATGTCGCAACGCCGGACCATCGCCACGTTGTCGGTGCCGACCTCGATGCCGTAGGTTTCGCCAATGAACGAACGGCGGTCGGGCAGCATTTCGGTGGCCAACAGATGTGCGCGGTCGGTGGTTTCGGCGGTCAGCAGCCCCCGCAGCATGACCTCACCCATATTGCCCACGCCAATGATGCCGATGGTCTTGTCGGTAAACATGGTCGCTCCTCATTCCGGAAAAAAATCAATCATAAACGTGGCGGTCAGAAAGACAAGATCACGCGCTCGCCGCGCGGCTGCACGCCGATGAAGGGGAAGATCGCCCCCGGCACATCGACCGGCTGTACCGGCGAGCCGTCGTCGGCGCGCAGCCCTTCGATGTAATGGCTGCGCACCACGACCTGGCCTTGGTCGGGCTGGAGTCCGGACAGCAGTATCCGCCCATACTCGAAGCGCACCTCGCCACTACCGCGGGCGAACATGCTTCCCGCTGGCTGGTAGCGGAACGCGGCGTGATGCCCGTCGCGCCACACTTCCTGCGTTCCCTGAAGCCGGTGACGGAACACGCGCAAGGCTTGCGAAGAATGAACGACAATCAGGTCGATGTCGTATGCTTCCAGGAACGCCACGAGTTCTTCGTTGCTCCACTCCTCAATCGGCCGCAGGGCCAGCATGCCGGCGCTGAAACTCGCCCGGTTGAAACGCAAGAAGAAGTTGGGATATTGCGCGCCGAAATACACCGCGGACGTCCACGCCGCCAACACCTGCTGCCCAAAGATCGAATGGTTGTTGGGGAACGGATCGCGATTGGCGTGGAACAAATGGTTGCTTTCAAACAACACGCGGCCGCCGGCGCGCGGGGTCTGGTTGATGCGCGTGGCCAGCCGTTGCCAGTCTTGCGCTTCCACGATGCACTGGCGCGCGGAAGCCACTTCCCACGGGCGGCGCGGCGGCAACGCCGCGGGCAGGATCAACGCCACCGCGACGACCATCGCCGCGACCATGCGGACCGGTTGCCGGCGACGCAACTGGGCGCGAAGCGCATCGAGCGCAAACGGCAGCGCCAGCAATTCGACATAGAGCACGAACGTGGATGGATCCAACTTGTAGGCACCGGGGATCAGACTCCCAAAGTAGGCGAACAGAAATATGATCGCCCAGATCACGAGAAATGCACGCCGGCGGTGGCGATGGGGCTCCGCCGATCGGGACGCGGCGCCGACAATCAAGCCCAGGTAGAGCAACCAGCGGAGGATCAGACCGGGCCAGCCGGAAGGACGACGGAACACGCCCACCCGGCCTTGCGGGTCAATCAGGTCGACCAGAAACGCCAGCGGATTGTTGTTGTACCAGTGCGCCGTGCCGAGGAAGAACTCCGTCAGACCAAGGTGCGTCAGCATCGGTCCAAGCCAGAACCAGTTGGCGGCGGTGGCAAACAACCCGGCCGCGACGATGGCGGCAAAACGGCGCCACGAAAGCTGGCGCCAGTGAAAGGCCAGTACGATCACCGCCGGGACGGCGAGGGTCAAAAAGGCCTTCTTGTGCACCAACAAAGTCAGCGCGGCGCAGATGGCCAGTCCAACAACATCTCGCCGGCGGCCTTGCTCGAGCACGTCCGCGAGAATCAGCAAGCTCAACAACGACAACGGCATGACCAGCACGGTGCTGGTCATCGCCGACCGAAACAGGTCCCCCTGCAGTGAACCGCCGAACAGACACACCGCCAGCCAGGTAAACCATGCCGGTTCCGGCGCGGCCCAGCGCGTTCCGGCCCAGCGCCGTCCGATCTCCCAAAACAGCAGTGGCGTCACCAGCCACAAGAACACCACGTAGAGCTTGACGCTTGCCGCCGCCGAAACAAACGGCACCAGCAAGGAAAACACCTGCAGGTTCACATTGGAGTTCCAAAGGAACGGATCAATGTAACCGCCCAGGAAATGCGGGTCGTAACCCCACAACCGGCCGGTGTTCTGCCAGAACCCGCGCGCCTGGTAGACTTGGTTGAAGAGCACGGAGTAGTCGGAGTCCAGACGTGGCAACGGCGTGCCAAACCAGGGCAACAACTCGGCGGCGCCGCCGGCAAAAACCGCGAAGACCGCGATCATCGCCGCCAACAATAGAACCGCCGAGGAACGTTTCATCGCTTCACCCGCCGCAGTGCCGGATTGGTGACGAACTTGTTCCAGAAATACCCCAGATCGCGCAACAGCGAGCCGCGCCGCAGACCGACCACCACCCGACTGGCCCAATAGCCCGGCCGCAGATAAAAGCGCCGGTAGAAGCGCCGGTAAGCGCGCCGGATCTGCCCGGCCGTCAAATGCGGATGGTTGTACAACGGCCGCCGCAAGGCATGGAACTGATATTCGTTCCAGTCGGACGTGAGCAATCGCCCTTCGGCCTTCCAGCGCTCGTAAAAGACGGTGCCCGGAAATGGTGCGTAGATGGACACCCGGGCGAAATCGGGTTTGAGTTCGATGGCGAAACGCGTCGTCTCAGCCATTGTCTCTTCGGTTTCGTCCGGCAGTCCGAGGATAAACAGCGCGATCGCTTCGATGCCATGCCGCCGCGTCAGCGCAAACGCTTGTCGGATTTGCGCCAATTGCGTCCCTTTCCCGATGCCGTCGAGCACACGCTGGTTGCCTGACTCCACGCCAAATCGTACCCGGTAGCAGCCCGCGCGCGCGGCCAACGCCAGGAATTCGTCGTCCACCCGATCGACTCGAATGCCGTTGAACAACTCCCACGGGAATTTGCGGGACAGACCGATGATGCGGCGGCAGATTTCCTTGGCCCGCGCCAGATCCGTGGTGAACCCATCGTCCTGGAAATGGATTTCGCGAAAGCCGAGATCCAGCAGGCCGTTGATTTCCTGCTCCATATAGGCCGGGCTCTTGCCCCGCCAACGGCGGCCGAATACCTGGCTGCTGGCGCAAAAGCAGCACCCGAACGGACAACCACGACTACTTTCCGACATGACCACGCGCGACTGGCGCCAAAGCGTTGTTTTGATGTCATATCGGTCCAGATCAAACAGGTCGTAGGCCGGCCGCGGCAGGGAATCAAGATCAGCCAGCGGCTCGCGGGCCGCCGTGCGCACAACGGGCTCCCCGTCGCGGTAGGCTAGGCCGGCAATCTCCGCCCGGGCGCGGCCAGCGAGCAATTCAACCAACGTGTGCTCGCCTTCGCCCATGACGATCACATCGAACGTTCCACTCGTCAGCGCTTCCTCAGGCAACACGGTCGGATGGACACCACCGGCGATCAACAGTACGTGCGGCAACAACTCGCGCAACAAAGCGGCCGCGGCGTAGGCCTGCGGCGCCAACATGGTATAGAACGTAACCCCGACCGCGTCCGGCCGGAATGCGGCCACGGTCTGACGGATGACCAAGGCGACGTCGTTTTCGAGTGAAAGGTCGAGAAGCCGCACATCGTGCCCCGCGGCCCGCGCGGCGGCACCCAACGTGGCGAGGGTGAGTGGCGGACACACGGGCGCCGAAACGACGGACCGGCGGAATACGTCGTACGGCGGCTTCGGTTGGATCAGGAGCAGACGCATCGATTTCCTTTGTCCGGCGGTCCGCCGGCACAGTCGCGATTGTGGCGAATTTGCGCGGCGAAAGTCAAAAGGCCGATCCGACGCGCAACCCCAACCGCCGGACGATCAGGTTGGCCAAGGTCAGCAGCGTCGCCGGGGCATCCAGCGCCGCCAGATCGCGGCGCAACGCCGGACGCAACGCCTCGCCGGTGATTCGTTCCAGCCGCGCGGTCGATTCCCCGTGTCGGCGCATGGCCCGCGCGGCTTCCCGGCTATGGCGGTAGGCTTGCGCCAGCACACCGGCCGCGCCGTCGCTGCGCGCGTGGTCGACAACGGCCTCGGGACGATAGGCGAGTCGCCCACCGGCCGCGCGCAACCGCAACGAAACCTCGACGTCTTCCCCACAACACCGGAACCGCTCGTCGAAGCCGCCGATCTTGCGCAATGCCTCGACCCGGAACGCGGCGCACAGGCCCATGACCATCCAATCGTCGTCGAGCGCGGATGGGCCGTGCGACTGCGGCGTGGTGTGCGCCCGCCAGCGGTCGGCAAAGGTGGCGGCACCGGCTTCGACCCCCTGCCCGCCGGCAGCGGCGCAACGCGGGTCGGTGAACGGCGCGAGCAACGCCGCCGCACAACCCGGACGCGGCACTGCATCGGCGTCGAAGAAGAGAATGACCTCGGTGTGACAGGCCGCCAGCAAGGCGTTGCGCGTCGCGGCCAATCCGACCGGCGGCAATGCCAACACACGCGCGCCGGCGGCGGACGCCAGATGGGCACTGTCGTCACGGCTGCCGTCGTCGGCAACCAGCAGCTCTGCGGGCGGCGGTTGCTGTGCGGCCGCCGCCGCCAGCACCGCCGCGATGGTGGACGCGCCATCATGTACCGGCACCGCCACGGTGTAGGAAAGAGCGCTCATCGGGCGGCCTCCAGGTGTGCTTGCAGGTCGTCGGCAATGCGCCGGTCGTAATGCGTTGCTTCTTGTCGTGCGCGCAGGCGGACACGATCGTGCGCCAGACCCGCCAGCGCGTCGGCCCACGCGGCCGGATCGTCCGGCGGCAACAACAACGCACCGCACAATTCGTCGGTTTCGCGCAGTCCGCCCACCGCCGCGGCCACCACCGGCACGCCGCGCGCAGCCGCTTCGAGGACGGCCAGCGGCAGGTTTTCGCGCCAGCGGCTGGGCACGGCCAGCACATCCACGCGGGCCAGAATCTCGTCGAGCTCGGCGTGATCGAACGAACCCTGGAACACCACTGGAGCGCCTGCCGCCCGCTCGTGCAAGGATTTCGTGTAGTTGGGATCGCCGTGACCGAACACATCCACCCCGAATCCGTCTCCGCGCCGGGCGGCATCGATCAGCGTCTCGATCCCTTTATCGGGAGTCAACCGGCCGATGAATCCCACCGCGAGGCGGCGGTGCGGTTTGGGGTGGTCGTGCCGCGATGCCGGAGGCAGACCGTACGGCCGATGAACCAAGCGTGCATTCGCAAAGCCGTGCGCCCGATGCGCCCACAGCACGGCGCGGCTCGGCACGAACACCGCCCGCAGGCGCCCGTACGCGCGCCGCAGCGCCGCATTGCGCACGGCGAAACCGGCGGCGTGCGCCGGCTGCAACAACCAGCCGGGCCATTGGTTGTAGCTTTCCCGTCCGCACTGCCGGCAGCGCCAGCCGCCCAGTGGCCCGAGGCATGCTTCACCATTGGGCAGTTGCCAGGTGATGCGGTGACAGAACGCCCAATAGTCGTGCAGCGTCGCGGTGACCGGCACGCGTTGCGCCAGTGCCCAATCGACCACTCGGACACTCGTCATCAGAAAGTGGTGAACGTGCAGCAAACCGGGCCGGATGTCGGCAAGCAGCTTCGTCAGCAAGCGCAGCGCTCGTGGATTGTCGTACGTCTCGCGCAGACGAAAGTGCGCGTCGGGATCGGGCAGCGCCTTCTCGTCGAGCACGACCAGGCGATACGAGCCCTGGTCCAAGGTGTGCGCAGGCTGGCCTTGCGCGTCGCCACGGCAGATCAGCCAGACCTCGTGTCCGGCGGCGGCCGCCGCTTCGGCCAATGCCCGGGCATAAACCTCACTGCCGCCGAAGCGGCCGCGCGGGTCGTGATGGATCAGGTAGGCAATGCGCATGCTTTGAGCAAACCACAGCCGGTAGCCGGCGTCAAAACGGTCAGCGCGGATGAGTGGCCAGCCACGTCTTGGCTTGCCGAACGAACGGTCGCGCCGCGCGCAGATTGTGGCGGGGTAGATCGCGTGCCTCGCGCACGGCTTGTTCAAGATGCTGGCGCGCCGCGTCGTTCTGGCCGCGCGCAGCCAACAGTAGGCCGTAGCGCACGCGGGCCTCGGTGAAGGTTGACTGCCGCAACACGCGATCGTAAGCCGCTAACGCCTGTTCCGCCCGTCCGGCGCTTTCCAGCACGCGCGCGTAAGCCAAATAGGCTTCGCCGAACTTGTAGCGTGGTTCGCGTTCGACGATCGGTTGCAGCAACGCGGCGGCCTCCTCGGGTTTACCGTTCTTTTCCAGCGTCAACGCCAACCAGTAACGTGGCTCGACCTCATCGCGAATCAACGCCACCGCCTGACGCAACAGCGGCTCGGCCCTGACGAAATCGCGGCGGCGATACAGCAACTCGCCGAGTTGGGCGTAGTCGTAGGGAAGCGGACTGTCCTCGACCTTGTGCTCCAACTCGCGCAAGCGTTTCCTCTCGGCCAGCGTCAGGGCTACCTGGTCGCCGACCAGGCCGCCACCCACCCCGAACATCGGCAACACCAGGTTCACCGCGAAATAGACCAACGGCCCAATTGACGGTAAAAAGATGATGATGAAGAACCAATAGCCGTCCGGACGTGTCTTGAAGTAGTGGATCAGCGCCGCCACAGTGAGCAACGTGTGCAGGTAGTAGGGCAGTGAAGAAAGCGAAAAACCGAGCAAGTGGCCGGCCTCCGGATAAGCGGTGAGTCACGTTAGCAAAACCCTCGGATTTTGGCAAAGCTCTTGAAAAATCGACTTTCTTGCAGGTATAGTGCGGGTAGTTGGTTCCAATTCTCGGGGCCTGCCCCGCTGACCAAGCGACTTTTTTTATAAGAGGCAAATGATGAAAAGAACCTACGTGCTTCTAACGGGAATATTGGTTCTGTTGCTGGCGTCTTGCGTGACCACTCCGACCGTGCCCACCCCCCCGCCAGGTGGCGGCGGTACGAGTCTCGATACAAGACGATGGGCCGGCGATTGGGAAGAAGACTGGCCGGGCTCGCAGGTCCGCGATCGCTATCGCATCACGATCAGCGCCGACGGCAATACCATCAGTGTTAAACCCATCACCCGCGAGGATCGGCAGAACCTGTCGAACCTGCGGTGGGACGGAGAAACCCTCAGCTTCACGCTGTATTTCGACAACAGCCCGATCGATTATTCGCTGCGCATTGACGCGGCCGGCAACAACCTGACCGGCACCGCAACGCGCAACGGCGAGCCGCGCAATATCCGGTGGTACCGCGCCGGTACCGGCGGCGGCGCGGTGGGCGGCGGCATGGCGCTGCCCGCGGCGGACTGGACCGGTCTGTGGGAAGAAGACTGGCCGTCGAGCAACAGCCCGCAAGACGTCTATCAGATCGTGGTGAGCGGCAGCCGCGCGCAGGTCAATCCGCAGAGCAACCAGGGCGTGCAGCAGATCAGCAACGTCAATTGGTCGCCGAGCCAACTCACTTTCAATCTGCACTACCGTGAGGTGAATTACACCTACACCTTGCGCCCGACCAGCCGCAATGTGCTGGCCGGCACGGCGGTGTCAACCGAAGGCCAGTCGTACAACATCACCTGGCGCAGAAAGACCGGCGGGGCCGTGGTGCCGCCGAGCGGCATGTCGTTGTCGGCCGCAGAATGGACCGGTCTGTGGGAAGAAGACTGGCCGAGTAGCGACAGCCCACAAGACATGTATCAGATCGCGGTGAGCGGCAACAGTGCGCAGGTCTATCCGCAGAGCAACGAGGGCGTACAGCAGGTGAGCAACGTCAGTTGGTCGCCAAGCCTGCTTTCCTTCCGCCTGCATTATCGTGAAGTCAATTACACCTACACCCTGCGCCCGACCAGCCGCAATGTGCTAACCGGCACGGCCGTTTCTGACGAAGGCCGGCAGTACAACGTCACCTGGCGCAAGAAGAGCGACGGCGCGGTGATGCCCCAGGGCGGGACGGCGTTGTCGGCGGCGGAGTGGTCCGGTTACTGGGAAGAAGACTGGCCGAGCAGCAACAGTCCGCAAGACATCTACCAGATCATGGTGAGCGGCGGCCGCGCACAAGTTTATCCGCAGAGCAACGAGGGCGTGCAACAGGTGAGCAATGTCAGTTGGTCGCCAAGCCTGCTTACCTTCAATCTGCACTATCGTGAGGTCGACTATACTTACACCTTACGTCCGAACGGTGCCGGTGTGTTGACCGGCCAAGCGGTGTCGACCAGCGGCCAGCAGTACAACATCACCTGGCACAAACGCGGCGGCGCCGCAGTTCTGCCGATAGGCAACTGGGACGGCATGTGGGAAGAAGACTGGCCCAACCGCACCGAGCGCGACCAGTACCGCCTGGCCACCTACAACGGGCAGTTGCAGGTACAACCGCTGACCAACACCGACCGCCAGCGCGTCGATCAGGTGCGGGTGAACGGCCAGTACCTGTCCTTCGTGTTGTTCTTCGGCGACAACCGCATCGAGTACTCGTTGACCATGGTCGACGGCAATACGGCCACCGGCACAGTGGCGTTGAGCAGCGGAAATCGCCTCAACGTAACTTGGCACCGGATCCGCTAACCCCGACGTTTTCCACTCGCCCGGCGTGGTTTGCCCCGCCGGGCTTTCTCTTGCCCACGCAACCCTTGCGCCCCGGGAACTTATTTGGTATGCACGGGTCAAACCCGATGGTTCTGGCATTGTCCATCGCGAGGAGACTTACATGAAATCACGCTGGATCGCTTGCCTCATGCTGGCCGCCCTGTTGCTCGCGGCCTTTGCTTGCACCCCCTCGGCAACCATTTCGCGCCAGCCGCAGCCTCCCCAAGTGGAACCTCGCCGCTGGGCCGGCGAGTGGCTGGAAGAATGGCCGAATGCTTCGGAGCAGGACAGCTATCGCATCAACGTCACTGCTGACGGTTATACGTTGACGATCAATCCGCTCACGCGGGCGGACCGGCAGCAAATCCAGAACGTTCGCTGGAGCGGCGCGACGTTGAGCTTCTCGCTGTTGTTTAACGACAACCCGATCGAATACGCCTTCACGATGGATCCGTCGGGCAACGCGCTGATCGGCACGGCCACGTTGACTAGCGGCGAAGTGAAGAACATCACCTGGCGCCGCGTGGGCAGCGGCGCGACGGCGCCGGCCAACTGGCCGCCGAAGAACCGCCTGACCGCCGCCACCGCCTTTGCGGCGGGCGACTGGGCCAGCGATTGGGAAGAAGATTGGAGCGAAAGTTCCGGCCATGACCGCTACCAGGTATCGCTGCTCAACGGCGGCATGGGTGTGGCGGTGCAACCGCTCAACGCCGTGATCAACCAGCAGGTCCGCGACCTGCAATGGAACGGCACAACGCTGAACTTCGAACTGGCCTACGGCCGCAGCCTGTTCTACTACGAGTTGGTGCCACAAGACGCCAACACGCTCGACGGCCTGGCCACCAACTCCAACGGCGATGTCCGCCGCATTCGTTGGCGCCGCATCGCCGTGCGCGACCCGAACCTGGTTCCGGAATGGGCGGCGCTGTGGCGCGAACAGATTCAGGACGCCGAAGAGCCGGGAGTGTGGGAGATCAAGGTGGTCGGCCAGCGGGTGGAACTCCGGCCGCTGACCAACGTTGCCGACAAACAGGTTCGGAATGTGAGCTTCGATGGCCAGCGCCTGTTCTTCTCGATTGCTGCCGGCCCGAAAGCGGCCGACTACGCCCTGACCATGACCAGCACCTCGGAGTTGAGCGGCACATTACTGACCGACGAAGGTCAAAGACTCCAGGTGACCTGGAAAAAATTCGTGCCGCCGGCGGTGACGAGCTGGACCGGGTTGTGGGAAGAACACTGGCCGGGCAACAACAACCACGACTACTACCGGGTGGCAATCACCAACGGCCGGCCCGAGATCACGCCGCTGACCAACGTGGAAAAGCAGCGGGTGTCCAACGTACGGTTGGACGGTGCAGCGCTGTGCTTCGGGCTACGATTCAATGAAGCCGACTACGAGTACCAACTGATCCTGACCGAAGACGCGTTAGCCGTGGGCTCCGCCAGCCAAGCCGAGGGCAACGTGCGCAGCATCAGTTGGAACAAAATGGCTGTGCCAGCGCGCACCGACCTGACCGGTTCCTGGGACGAAGCCTTCGGCTCCGGCTCCGGTTTCCACGACCGCTTCCAATTACGGGTCGAGGGCAACAACGTCGTGGTAAAGCCGCTGACCAACCTGCACAAGCAGAAGATCAGCAACGTCGCCGTGTCGTGGCCCAACCTGACCGTCACTTTCAAGCTGGAATTTGGCGAGATGACCTGGAACTACCGGTTGGTGATGGTCGAGCCGAAACGGCTTATCGGCTCCGCCTCGAACCAGGAGGGCCAGACCAACAACCTGGTCTGGACGCGGACGAACCAGGAAGCGCCGGTCACCACGGTCCGCGACTGGGCTGGATCCTGGGCCGAACAGTGGCCGAACAGCAACACCACTGACGTCTACACGCTCATCGCGCGCGGCAACGAAATCATTGTGAAGCCGAAAACCAAGGTCAACGAACAGGTGATTTCGCTGGTAAAATTCGAAAACGGCGTGCTGCGTTTCCATCTCAACTACCAGTCGTCGGCATACGACTACCACCTGACGCTGCAAGACAAGCAGACCATCAGCGGCACGGTCATCAACAGCGGCAACGGCCAGCTCTTCCACGTCCAGTGGAACCGAATGCAAGAATAGTACGCACTCCCGCGTGATCCCGGTCGGGCGGGCCCCACGGCCCGCCCGACTTTTTTCCGCCGCCTTTTCATCCGGCTCACAATCGGCTAAAACACCGGCGCCATGACGTTGCTCGCCGCCGAAAGCCTGCAATTGTACTTCGGTCCGAAGGTCATCTTCGAAGAGGCCGGGTTCATGATCTATCGTGGCGATCGCGTCGGCGTGATCGGCCCCAATGGCACCGGCAAATCCACCCTTTTCCGCGTCATCATGGGCCTGCAAGAGCTCGACGGCGGCAAACTGCACTACGCGCAGGGCATGCGCCTGGGCTACCTGCCGCAGGACATTCTGGAAATGGGCGGCGGCACGGTGCTGGGTTCGGTGCTCGCGGCCGTGCCGGGCAAGGCCGACCTAGAACTCAACCTGCTGCGCGCCGAGGAAGCGATCAAGGTCGCGCAGGACCCGGCCGAACAGCTCGACCTGGCGCAGGAAATTGCCGACCTGCACGCCCACCTCGAGCATTTCGAAACCGAGTACAGTCCTTACGAAGCCGAACGCATTCTGATGGGCTTGGGCTTTCGCACCAGCGACTTCTCTCGCCCGCTGGCCGAGTTGTCCGGCGGCTGGAAGATGCGCGCGGCGCTGGCCGGCCTGCTTTTCAAACGGCCCGACCTGCTGTTGCTCGACGAGCCGACCAACCACCTCGACGTGCCGACCATCGCCTGGCTTGACGAGTTTCTGCGCAATTATCCGCAAACGCTGATGCTGATCAGCCACGACAGCGCTTTCATTGACCGCCAGGTCAGCCGCATCCTATCGTTCGAGGTGGAGGGACTGCGCGCCTACACCGGCAACTACACCGCCTACCTTGGCCTACGCGAGCAGGAACTCGAAGTCCGGCGCGCGGCGCGGCGCAATCAGGATGCGGAAATCCGCCAAGCGCAGAGTTTCATCCGCCGCTTCCGGGCCCAGGCCACCAAAGCGCGACAGGTGCAAAGCCGCCTCAAGAAGATCGAGAAGATCGAACTGGTCGAGGTCGATCACGACCGCGCGACGATCGATTTCACCTTCCCACCCACCACGCGCACCGGCAAGATTGCCATCCAGCTCCGGCAGATCAGCAAGTCGTTCGGCGACCTGCACCTATATCGCCAGCTCGACGCCGCGGTAGTGAGCGGCGACCGCATCGCCATTATCGGCCGCAACGGCGCGGGCAAGACGACGCTGCTGCGCATCATGGCCGGCGAGTTGCCGCCCGACGCGGGCGAAGTCGAGTTTGGAGCGAACGTCGAGCTCGGCTACTACGCCCAGCACCTGACCGAAAAGCTCGACACCAACCACACCGTGCTCGAAGAAGTCTGGCGCACGGTGCCGGCGATGAGCCCCACCGCCGTGCGCGCCGTGTGTGGCGCGTTCCTGTTTACGGGCGACGAAGTCGAGAAGCCGGTCGGTGTGCTGTCCGGCGGCGAGAAGGCACGCGTCAGTCTGGCCAAGCTACTGGTGCGGCCAGGCAACGTGCTGCTGATGGACGAGCCGACCAACCACCTCGATCTGTTTTCGGCCGAGGCGCTGGCCGACGCGCTGGAAACGTACGACGGCACGCTGGTCTTTGTCAGCCACAACCGCGCATTCATCAACCGCCTGGCGAACAAGGTCTGGAACATCGAGGAAGGCCGCATCGACGTCTTCCCCGGCAACCTCGACGACTACCTCTACCACCTCGATGACGCCGCCCGCCGCGCCAAGGAGGAGGAGGCGGGAAAAAAGGCGGAGCCCACGCCAACCGAACGGGCCAAACCGAAACCAAAACAGGTCGACTACGAAGAACGCAAGCGGATCAACCGCGAACGCTCGCGCGTCGAGCGGGCGATCACTGCCGCACGGGACAAGGTCGGCGAGATCGAGACGCGCATCGCCGAGGCCGAGGCCAAACGGCGCATGCAGGAAAACGATCTGGCCAAGCCCGACATCTATCAGAACGCCGAGCGCTTCAACCGCCTGCTCGCCGACTATGAACAGACCAAGGCCGAGGTCGACCGTCTGACCGGCAAGTGGGAAAAGGCGTCAGAAGAACTCGAGCGGCTGGAAAAGCAACTGGCCAAGCTGCCGCACCCATAACTCCCCCTGGCCCGCACAGTCGATCTTCGCTACCCTGAATCATTCCCTCTCACTCGGGACAAGCAAATGCGCCGCTTTATCGGTCAGCGGGTGCGCGTGGAAACCGCCGGACAGGGGCAAGAACCCCGGGCCGTCGTCTACAAAAAACAGCGGTGGGAAGTGGCAGAGGTCGAACGCCAGTGGTTCGACACCGGCCACGGCGGCACACCCGAGCGCGCGCAGACCTGGCGCACGCGTCGCCACCGTAAGAATTTCCTCGTGCGCACCACCGACGGCCAACGGCTGACGCTCTACCTCGACTACGCCCGCCCGGAAGAACCGATGTGGCAACTGGTGACCATCGAGGAGCCCGACGCATGAGCTGGTGGACCGAAGCAGGCGTGGACGGCGCGCTCCTGGCCGGCGCGCTGGCGCTTGCGGCGCTGGGCGCTGGCCGGCTGGTGTGGCGCAGACGCGTGGCCGACCCGAGACGGCTGCTGGAGCAGTACGCTCTCGGTTGCGGTCTGCTCGGTTTGTTCACGCTGGTGGAAGGTTGGTTGGGACTCTTTGGTCGGCCGCTGCTAGCGCTTCTGGCAGTGTTGTTGATCGTCGGCGCTGTCCATCTCGTTCGTAACCGCCGGGCGTTGGCGACTCTGGCGCCACGCAACGCGTGGGAGGCCCTTGCCGGGGCCGTCATCGTGCTGCTGGCGGTGACCACGCTGTTGGCGGCGCTGGGCCCGGAACTTGAACCTGACGCGCTGAGCTACCACCTGCCGGCGGCGGTCACGTGGGCGTCAATCGGCCACGACCCTTTCACCCCGACCAACTACCCGACCGGCTATCCGTTGCTGGCCGAAGGCGTTTATGCCTGGCTCGCGTTGCTCGATCGCGTGGAGGGCGCCCGCGTGCTGCACTGGTTAACGATGCTGGCGGCAATGCTGGCAACCGCCGTGTTCGGCGCACGGGTCGGCGGCCGTCGGACCGGTATTCTCGCGATGGTGATTCTCGCCGGCGTGCCCATGTTGGCCTGGACCGCGCAGACCGCCAACACCGAAGGTTTTGGGTTATTGTTCTTCGTGCTGGCCGTGCTGCGGCTCGACGACCACCTGTGCAACGGCCAGCGTAACGATCTGGTTTGGGCCGCTGTCTTCCTCGGCCTGTGCGCTTCGACCAAGATCTGGAACCTGCTCTTCGTGCCGCTCTTCGCCGCCGTCGTCTTGGCTTTCTGGTTGCGGCTGTGGCGACAGCGACGCATACGGCTGCTCGCGGCATGGCGGACGGCAGCGCTGTTTGCCGGCGTAACGTTGGCGGCCTATCTGCCGTGGGCACTGCGCTCGGAGTGGAACACTCCGAGCGACCCGTTCTATCCGCTACTGAGTCAGTTGCACAACCCGGACGCACACGAGTTCTTCGGAAGTATTTCCACCTACGTCGCCGAACATTACGGCCTGGGCCGCGGGCTCAGGGGATTGCTGCTGGTCGGATGGAACCTGACGTTCGTGCCGCAACGTTTCGGCGATCTGGCGATCGGCTGGCTGCTCTTGCCGTTGGTGACCTTCGGGTTGTTCCGCGTGCGCCACTACCCGTTGCTGCGGCTGCTGCTGCCGATCGCCGGCATCGCGATGTTGGTGTGGTTCTTTACCAGCCAGCAGGTACGCTACCTGGCGCCGCTCTTCCCGGTGGCCGCGGTACTGGCGACCATACCGGTGATAGCAGCGGCGAAAAAGAGGGCTTGGCACTGGCTACCCACGCTGGTCGTCGTGCTGGCCCTGACCGGCTGGGCACCGCTGGTCCGTCATCAATGGCCGGGCGCCGGCTTCGTGCCGAAAGTCTATGCCTCGCTGCTCACGGGCCACGCCACACGCGACCAGATCCGCGAACAGTTCGCTTACAACGACGAGTGGTCGCTCTGGCGGTTCGTCAATTCGACATTGCCGGACTGCGCCAAGATTCGTGGACAAGGTGCGTCAAGTCAATTTTGGGCACGGCGTGCATTCATCGATGTGAGCTATTGGGATCGGGCGTTCTATCGAGACTACGGTTATACCATCGAGCCTTTAATGCCGCCGGAATGCGAACACTGGTACTACATCGCGCCAGTCGACAGCGAATGGCACATAACGGCCAGGCCGGACGAGCATTACTGCCGCGTCTATACCAACGGATCATTGGTTGTCGATTTCGGAACGAACGACCCGCAGCCCTGCCTCGTTCCGCCCTTGTCCAAAGACGAGCCGTTCCGCTGGCTCGAGGTGGCCGCGCCTCGCGACCCAAACGGCTATTGGTGGATCGGCGCACGCGCCCGGCTCATGCTCGCGCCGGGGAGGCAGCTAGAAATCGTTGCACCGTTCGCGGCGCAGGGAGCAAACCGGCTGACGGTGCAGGTCGCCGACCAGCCACCGGCGGACTTCGTCATCCGGGGTCGCGAGGTCATCGCGCCGGTTTCGTCAGCGGGGCAGATCATCACGCTGATCGCCCCGGTCACGGTCGATCCGCTGGCGCTCGGCTACACGGGCGACCCTACGCCGAAGTCATTTCTGGTGCGAATCGTTCGGTAGAATCGGAAAAGAAGAGTCACAGACTCCACAACGCTAGGCCGGTCCTTGGGTCGAGTTCGCGCACCAGATCGACATCGTCATATGCCACCAAGTGGAACTCGCACACGAAGACCTCGGCCTCGACCAGATGGCCGGCGATAATGCGCGTCTGGCCGCCCTCTTCCCAACTGCCGTTGATGTGCAGGTGACAGAACAGCTCGCCGTCGCGCAGGCTGAGGTTGCCCATCAGCGAGAGCACTTCGGTCATGCCGGCGCGTTCGAGCGGGGGGGTATATTTGCGTTCCTTGATGTCGTACTCGGTCACCTTCAGGTTGGTGACGCCGCCAATGGCCGTGAGGCGGCCGGCTTTCACCCCGTGCGCTTTGGCCACGGCGTACAGCGCGTCGGGCAGCTTGTCGCCGCGTTCAAGGCGGCCGACGATCGTGCGCGTTTTGGTGCTTTCTCTGGTGCGCATGGTTCTCTCCCGGTTCCTACTTGTCGGTTTCGAGGGTGAACCGCCAGACGCAGGCTTCGTTGCTGCAGTCGTCGGGCGGACATTGCACGCATTCGGTTTTGATGCGCGGGTCAACCGCGGCGGCAAAGCCGGAGTATTCCACCTGGCCGACTGGCTTGCACGGGAAGTCGGGCAAGCCCTTGCGCCGGCGAGCGGTCTGCACCCGGCAGGCCTTCATGCGGTAGATCAGCGCATCGCCCTCGCGGGTGATTTCCTGTTCGTTGACGCAGGCATAGAGGCGATATCCCAGCGCTTTTTCCAGTCCATCAAGGCCGCTGCCTTTGGGGATATCGAAGGCGCCTATGATGCGGTTGGCCTCGGCCCCGGTGAAGCGGCGCCACGAGGCGATGTCCAGTTCGATAGCAACGTCGAGGCCGTACTTTTCCTCGACAGCCAGAAACCAGCAACCATCGTGCGCCAACCAGTTGTGGGCGTACACCGAAAGCAGCTTAAGCAACGCTTCCCGATCGAGATCCGCGAATTTGTCCGCCATACGCCGGCTCCGTGTGGGTTTGGGTGGCCACATTAACACAGCTAGGCAGCTGCGGGCCACCCGCCGCCGGGCCAGGAACGGCGCGGTTATCCACAGGTTCGGCCAGGACGGCCAACCTACCTACCCAGCGGTCTTTTTTAACTTTTTGGTCGTCTCCGGGTCGTATTGACAGTGTATGCGGCTAAGGGTAGTTTACGCCGCAATTGTTTCTTAGGCGTAATTCCGGAGATTGAACCATGAAGAAAATTGTTGCGGTAATGCTGGTGGTTCTGATGGCGGTGCTGCTGATGGCTTGCGAGCCCAAAGGGCCGAAGATCAGCGCGGTGGAGAATACTTTCAACTTCGGTCAGATCGACCAGTATGAAAGCGTGACCCACGTGTTCGTCATCAAGAACGACGGCGACCAGAATCTCGAAATCAAGAAGGTGAAGACGACCTGCGGCTGCACCGCGGCCAAGCAGAAATCCAACATCGTCGAGCCCGGCAAGCAGACCGAAATCGAAGTGACCTTCAACGCCGGTCCGCGCAGCGGCGAGCAGAAGAAGAAGATCACCGTCGAAACCAACGATCCGGTGACCCCGCGCCTTGAACTCTACATCGAAGGCACCGTGGTCGTGCGGCTCGAAGCCAACCCGCGCCTGATCCGCATCCTCGATGTCGAATCGGGTCAGGAAGCGTCGGGCAAAGTGACCCTGACCAACAAGAGCCAGGAGCCGGTGACCATCAGCGAATTCAAATACACGGACGAGAACGTGGTGAAGGTCGAACTGCTGGCCGACGGTCAGCCGGTGGCCTTGCCCTTCAAACTCGCCGCCGGCCAGTCGGTGGAAATGTCCGCCACGGTCAAGATGCCGGCCGACAAGAAGTTCCTGCGCACCTCGATCCAGGTCGTGACCGCCGAAAAGCCCGACAAGCCGATTTCGGTCAACGTCGTGCTGCGCAAGAAGGGCACCGACCAGATTCTGAAGCCGGGCCAGGCCGGCCAAAAGATCAAGAAGCTCGTACCGGGCGCCGGCCCCTCGTCCATGATGGCCCCGGGCGTGAAACCCTCCAAGCCGAAGAAGAAGCCGAATTAGTTCGCTTCATTACTTCCAGCCACACAGGCGCCTCTGCGGAGGCGCCTTTCTTTTTGATTCCTCGGATTCCGGCGGCGGGGGGATCGCTCAAGTGGTGAAGTTGTTCGCGCCGCACATGGGGCAGCGTTTGCGCAACCGCGGCACTTCGCCGACCCAGCGGCAAGACGCGCATTCGACGTGGATGGTGTCCACGATGTCGGCTGTACCGGTCCGCGAACGGCGCACAAAGGCGAAGAGTGTGGTGATCAGGATGGAGATCGATAGGATCACCACCGCCACAAACCAAACAATTTCAGGCAGCAACCAATGACCGACGATCCCCGTGCTCATTTGCTTCCTTGTCTTTTTCGCGCCGCGGCGGACAACTCCACCGTCAGTGCAACGTCGCGTGCGCGCGGTCCGCGCTACGGTTGATGGCTTGGAAATAGATGTAGGCAAACAGCCGGGCCAGCGGCCGGGGCAGGCCCTGCACCAGCCGGCGGGCTTCCGCCACCGATTGCGCCGCCACCAGCCTGCGCACCACGTCGGAGAGTTGCAGGCCGTACTTCTGGCTGTCGGCCAGAATGTCTTCCTCGGACGCCGACAGCGTTTCGCTGACCAGTTCGTCGTCAAACAGGTAGTGGTAACCCGTCAGACCGCGTTCGAACAGGTACAACAACTCCGGCTGCAGCATCGCTCCTCCTGATTTCGTTTTTAGACCGTGCCGCTTGGACTGTCAACGAATGGGCGGTGATGGAAAAGCGATCAGGGCCGGCTGCGCAAGCGGCCGACCATGAGAGTCACGCACAAGCGCAGTATCACCGGATGGGTCATCTCGGTTTCGAAAGCGCCATTCGGGTCGTCGAACTCGAATTGCGACCGCAGCAGCGGCATATCGACCCGCAGCTCGGTGCCGATCGCGCCGGCGTTGGTCTGGTGCAGGTAGCCGATGCCGGTGTTGACGCGCCAGTTCGGGAACGAGGTGTCGCTGGTCGCGCCATCGTCGCCGGTTTCGGTCGATAGCGACGCCTTTTCATAGATGTAGCCGCCGCCGACCAGCAGGTAGAGCCGGTCCATCCCGCTCAGAAAGTAGCGCAGGTAGTTGACCGAAAAGCTCACGTTCGACAACGCCAACGTGGATTCACCCGAGAGATCGCCGGTGTCCCCGGTCACGTCCTGTTTCCAATTGAAAGCCAACATCTCGTAGCCGAGCTCGGCCGCGATGCCGTTATTGCCGAAGGCCGGGATCAAGCTGAGAAACGCGGAAAAGGCCGGAAAGCCGAGCGCCGCGTTGTGCGCGTCGTAGCCGAAATCGTCGCTGACGCCCGCCGCGGTCATGTCAAACTGCGGCAGGTAGAGCAAACCCAGCGAGACGGCCATGAAGCCCGACACGTTCTGTCCCCACGGAACATCGTTGTCGGGCGGAGTCTCGACGACCTGTGCCGCCGCCGGCGCCGCTCCGGCGAATACCGCCGCAGTCACCAGCAACAAAATCAACGCGAAGCGCGCCCGGGAACGGGCCGGTGTGGAAGACGACTGAGACAGCGGAACCTCCTCGCGGTCAATTGTCGCCGTCATTATCACCGGGCTGAAGACAGAATCAAGCGCAATTCGGTGTCAATCTGTATCCGGTTCCCATGGCGGCGATTTTGCCTTACATTGCGCCGGTTGCCGGAAGGGGGCACAAGCTTGCGACGAGCGTTCTGGTTGGTGGTGTTGTTGGCACTGCTGGCCGGCGGGTGTATCAAACCGCCGCCGCCACCACCACCGATCTATCTGATCGTCATCGATACGCTGCGCGCCGACGCGCTGAGCTGCTATGGCGGCCAGCGGCCGACGCCGGCGCTCGACAAGTTCGCCGCTAACGCCGTGTTGTTCGAGCAGTGCTTCGCGCCATCGAGCTGGACCGTGCCGAGCGTCGCCAGCATCTGGACCGGGCTCTACCCCTACCACCACGGCACCACCAAGGCGCTGATCGACCAGGGTCGGGTAGTCAGCCAGGAAACGCTAAGCGGCGGTTACACTACCATGGCCGAGATGCTCAAGGCGTCCGGCTACCGCACCTACGGCATCAGCGCCAACGGCCACATCGCCGAAACGTACGGCTTCGCGCAGGGCTTCGACCAATTCGTCGGCCACAACTTCATGCCCAAAGCCAACGTCGCCTCCAGTTGGGCGGGACTGGCGCCGCGGGTGGTCGCCGAACAACGCTTCGGTCAGCCGACCTTCGTGATGCTGTTTTACTTCGACCCCCACCACCCGTACTCGCCGCAGGAACCGTGGGCAACCAAGTACTGTCCCGATTGGGGCGAGAAAGCCGATCGTCTATTGGGCGACGAAATGGTCAACCTGGTCAGGGAAGACTATTTCCGGAAGCATCCGGACAAGATCCCCATCGCGCGGGCGCTCTACGATTCCGAAGTCGCCGCGCTCGATGCGCATCTGGAAATGGTCTTGCGGGAATTGCCCGGCTACGACGACGCCTGGGTGATCATCGTCGCCGACCATGGCGAATCGTTCGGCGAAGTCGGCAAGATGCTGCACGGCAACAACCTGCGACAGCCGGAAGTGCACGTGCCGCTGATGATCAAGCTGCCGCACAATCAGCTCGCCGGCACGCGCATCGCCACACCGGTCAGCTCGATCGACCTGCTGCCGACGCTGGCCGAACTGGTCAAGGTTGCGCAGCCACCGAAGAGCGACGGCCAGAGCCTGATTGCCCTGCTAATGAACGGCGGGCGAACCGCAACGCCGCGCGCGTTGTTCGCGCACATTGATGTGCCCTGGACCTACCAGCGCGCCATGTTGCGCTGGCCGTTCAAGATCATTCTCGAACGCGGCCAGGACCCGGTCGTCTACGATCTTTCCGCCGACCCCGGCGAAACCAAGAACCTGCGCCAGGCGAAAGCCGCCGAAGCCACCGCCTGGATCCGCGAAGCCGACGAAGCCACGCGCAACAACATCCGCTTCCCCCCGCGCCGCATTTCCGGCGAGATGTCCGACGAAGCGCGCAACAAACTGCGCGAGTTGGGATATCTACAGTAGGGAAGAGTGAAAAGTGAAGAATGAAAAATGGAGCGGCAAGAAGCCGATCCGGACGGTCTAGTACGATCCATTTGGAACGAATTCGCAATCCGGTGAATCCGGGCCATCCGGAGATCCGGCCTTTCCTGGACAAATGCCATTGGTCGTGGGAAATTAGGGGGTCGGCTGGTGTGACCGAAGTGGCGGTGAAGGGAACGAGCGCATACCGATTGCTGTTGCTATGGGGACTTGCCTTATTGGTGGCGGTCGCCGGTTGTGGCCGGTCTGACGACGACAAGCCGCCGGTCTACCTGATCATGATCGACACACTGCGCACGGACGCACTGAGCTGCTACGGCGGCGCGCGCCCCACGCCGGCGTTCGACCGTTTCGCGTCCCAAGCCGTATTGTTCGAGAACTGCTTCGCCCCGTGCAGTTGGACACTGCCCAGCGTGGCCAGCGTCTGGACCGGGCTGTATCCATTCCACCACGGCACCACCGAAGGCGCGGTGGCCGAGCGCAAGGTGGTGCGCCAGCAGGAACTCAGCCCGCGCCTGATTACGTTGGGCGAGGTCTTCAAGAACGCCGGCTACAGCACGTTCGGCATCAGCGCCAACGGCCACATTGCCGAGGAGTTCGGCTTCGCCCAAGGTTTCGACAAGTTCTTCGGTTTCTCGTTCATACCGAAAGACCTGCCCGCCGCGCGTTGGAAACGCCTGTCGGCCCGCGTGGCGCTGACGCAACGCCGGCATCCGACCTTCACCATGCTGTTCTTCTTCGACCCGCACCTGCCTTACGACCCACGCGAGCCGTACATCACCAAGTACTGCCCCAACTGGCGCGAGCAGTCGGCGGATTTCCTCGACCACATGACCGAACTGGCGAAGAAGGGCTACATCCAGGAGCATCCGGAAAAGATCCCCGTGGCCCGCGCGTTGTACGATTCGGAAGTTGCCTGGCTCGATGAGTATTTGGCCACGGCCCTGCCCGCGCTGCCGGGCTATGACGACGCGTGGGTGATCATCACCGCCGACCACGGCGAATCGTTCGGCGAGGAAGGCCGGATGCTGCACGGCAACAACCTGCGGCAGCCGGAGGTGCACGTGCCGCTGCTGATTAAGATGCCGAACGGCCAACGCGGCGGCACGCGCGTCGCGCAGGCCGTCAGCCTGGTGGACATTCTGCCGACACTCGCCGCGATCTGCGGCATGCGTTCCCCCCCGCCGATGGACGGCGTCAGCCTGCTACCCGCTCTCCACGGCGAAAAGCTCGCGCCGCGGCCGTTGTTCATGCACCTCAAGCTCGGCCCCGCTTTTTCCCGTGGCATGGTACGCTGGCCGTTCAAGGTTATTCTGCGCGAAAAGCTGCCGGCGACGGTGTTCGATCTGACCGACGACGCGGCCGAAGCGAACGACCTGCGCGAGATTCTCGGGCCCGAAGGCGCCCGCTTGGTCCGCGAAGCCGACAACGGCACCCAACCTGCGATCCGTTTCCCACCGCGCAGCATTGCCAACCAAAAGAGCGATGCGGAACAGAAACGGCTGCGCGAATTGGGGTATCTGCAGTAGTGAAGGAGTGAGCCGAGCGGAGAGCCTGCCGGCCACGGATGAGTCGAAAGCCCTCACCGCTGCCGGAGCGCCTCGGCCAGTTTCTCTTCCCAGAATTCCGGCGAGCGGAAACCGACGATCTTTTCGCCGTTGACGAAGAAGGTGGGGGTGCCTTCCACGCCGCGCCCCAGCCCTTCGCTGATATCGGCCCGCAGGTCCGCCGCAATCGCCGGGTCGGCCAGGCAGCGGCGGAGCTCGCCACGGTCCAGCCCGACCTCGCCGGCCAGGCTCATCA
The DNA here is from genome assembly GCA_964511015.1 of uncultured bacterium. Lineage (GTDB taxonomy): Bacteria > Lernaellota > Lernaellaia > Lernaellales > Lernaellaceae > FEN-1099. Next base: position 23,285 of record CAZEDX010000064.1, read on the forward strand.
TGGTTGCTTCGTCGAGCGATTCGCGGTGGTTGAACAGTTGCTCGCCCAGCGGCCAGAACTTTCCTTGCCGCGCGGCGCACCGCGCCACCCTTGCCGCGGCGCAGGCCTGCGGGTGAAACGGCCGTTTGATGAGCGGGTTGCACGCCTGGTCCATCGGGAAATCGCGGTGGCGCAGGAAGATCTCGTCCGGATGGCGCGCCATCGCTTCCAGCAACGCCCGGCTGGCCCGGCCGCAGAAGGGACATTGATAGTCGGTGAATACCTCGATCTGCAGCGGCGCATCGGGCCGGCCGATGGTCATGCCCGCGCTGCGCAGCCCGCGCCAGGAATGAACGCCGCCGCCGCCCAGGTCGGTGAAGAAACGCGGCGCCCAGAAGAACTGCGACAGCGCCAAAACCGCGACGGCCAGCAATAAGCCGCGCGCCGGTCCAGGCGACCGGAGCAGCGCAACGATCTCGCGCGGCCCGGCCGCGAGCAATTCGCCAAGCCGGCCGCGGTGGGCGATCAGCAGCGTCACGAACGCCGTCAAGTTGCAGGTGTGCACCAGCAGGCATACGACACAGACCGAGTCGATCACCACCAGCGAAAGGTAGCCGAGCACCGCGATCACCGGCAGCGACGCCGCCGTCATCCAGAACAGGTAGGACGGCCAGGTTTCGGAGCGGCGGCCAAGCAACAGCAAACCGAGCGCGACCACGAAAAACTCGATGCCGTACAGCGCGATGGGAATGCCCAGCACGAGCGAGTACTTGCTGCTGGCCACCTCCACGCAGTCGAAGCGCGCGCCGAAGGAGCAGAAGCTGTCCACCGCTTCGCCGCCGGACCGCATGATGCGCAGATCGAGTTGGGTGAGATACACGCTGCCGGCGAGGCCGATCAAAACCAACACCAGAATCAGCCGGAAAAGTCGTGGCGAGGAATCGGACATGGCTATCCCGCATGCCGTTGTCGCATCAATTCTTAGAATCCGCGAATGGAAAGGCGTTCAAAGGCGGGGTGCAATAATTCGTGGATGGCATTCGGGGCCTCTCGACTTCGCTCGGGACAGGCTCCGTGAAGGCTCTGTGAAAGAAGCGCCATTCCAAGTGTTTTTGCCGCGCTCGACTACGACCCCGCCCGAATTTGCCCGCGTCGAAGCCTCAGCAGCCGCAGCCGGTATCGTCTTCTTCCCGCAGGTTGAATGAGCCGATGACATAGATGTTGCCGTCGGCGTCCACCTCGGCGTCGGCGGCTTGGGTGCCTTCGCGCGGGTCGCAGTACGTCTGTTCCCGCAGCACGTTGCCGGAAGGATCGAGCTTCACGGTGTAGAAGAAATCCGTAGTCTCTTCGCAACCGTACCAACACTTGGTGGTTGAGGCGCCGCTAACGATCACCTCATTTCTGCCATTAACAAACAGTCCGTTCACCATCATTGGCTTACGAGTGTAGTTGTTTCGCCAATCCACTTCCCTGTCTAAACGAATCTTGACGACCGAACTACCCGGCCTGTATTGATCACCGCAGCCGACACAAGTCGCCAAGATTAGATTACCTTCAACATCCAATGCGGAATCCTCGACTTGTTCGGTCGAAAGGTCCGCTTCCCATATTTGCTCGCCATCGCTGTCGAATCTGACTATTCCTCCTCGGATGCCCGCCACATCGTATTGGTACTGTGACCAAGAAGCGTAGACCCCACCATCGGGGACCGGCTGCAAAGCGCCCATTCCGGTGTCCGTTTCGATCGACCAGCGTTGTTCCAGTGAAGAGTCATACGCGGTAAAAGTACTCGGGCCGAATCCTGAGTCCTCCAACACCGTTGTACTCAGATAGACATCCTGAGACGGACCGATCATGACCCCGACCAACATGGAATCGAGATCACAGTCAATTTCGCCGCGGATATTCCCGCTGGCGTCGTATGACAATAACGAATCCAAGATTCCTCGACCGTCGACGTAGCGATGCAAAGCGGCGAACACACCTTCGTCGGCCTCGAACAAGGAGATCGAATCGAGTTCGCCGAGTTCGACCTCCCACAACAGGTAGCCGCCGGACGAGATCGCACCTAAGCAAGAATCTCCGCACAGATAGTAGATCACTCTTATCCAAAACGACTCTTTAAAATAGTTGACCTCTGGACAGGATGTACATACATCCTG
>CAZEDX010000065.1:0-25091 GCA_964511015.1 uncultured bacterium
CGCACTTCGAATTCGCCGGCTATCACGACGCGTTAACCCGCATCGGCGCGGAGGTGGTGTACTTCGAGGAAAACGATTGGGCGTACGTGCGCCGCGACGAGAACTTCTGCCTAAAAGACCTGCATCTGCCGCAGGCGCTGGTCGAGGCGGATGTCTGGATCACCGTGCCCGTCGCCAAGACGCACGAGGCGACCGACACGACGCTCGGCATCAAGAACCTGCACGGCGTGCTGGCCGACGAGGACAAGGCGCGCCACCACCGCGGCCGTCCGGAGATGGGTTCGTCACTGCACGAGAAGTTCGTCGACATTCTGCTGGCGGCCAAGCCGCACCTGTGCGTTTGCGACATGTTCCACGCGGCGGAAGGGCAGGCGCCGGCGTTCGGCGACATCGTCGAGATGGGCTTGTGCGTGGTCAGCGCCGACACCGTCGCGTGCGATGCGGTGGTCGAGCAGCTCATGGGTTTCGAAAACCTCGAAGGCTCGCTCACCCGCTGCGCTCACCGGCGCGGGGCGGGGCAGGGCGATCTGCGTTTCATTGACGTCGTCGGCGAGCCGATCGCCAAGCACAAGCGCCGCTTCAAGCGCGCCCTGTGGCGCCCGACGGGGAACGAAGGTTTCGGGCTCGAGGTGTTCTCGGGCGACGTCTGCCATGGCGGCTGCCAGATGCTGATCCGTTACATCATCGACGCCAGCAAGCTCGGCTTCCAGAAGGACGCGCGAGAACTGGGGCCACTGTACATTCTGTGCGGACTGCATCCGCCCCCGCCGCCGGAAGACCGCTTCGTGGTGGTCTACGGCGACTGCGCGATATTTTCGACCTGGCACTACCGCTACCGGCAACGACCGCGCCTGGTCGGCCCGTGGTGGAAACCGCGGCCGGCGTTCATCGACGTGCCGGGATGCTGTCCGCTCGGCCTGCAATGGCTGTGGCGCATCCACGACTTGGTGCGCGGCTACGCCTCGATCATGAGCCTGCTCGACGGCATTCGCATTTACGAATCCGACCAGTATTCGTTTGCCAAGGGTGTGCCGCTCGAGAAGAACCCGCGTCGCTGGCATTACGACCCGCAATTTGCGCGGCGCTATGCCGACCAGATTCGCCAGACCAAACCGCCGGCGTACGTCTACAACAACGAATCGCTGAAGGGCGACACCTATCGCCAGTGGCAGGACGAACAGTTGCGGCACGGAGGTGGGCGATGAACGACGCCGAACGCAAGGCGGCGCTGGCCTTCGCCCACGAACACGTGGCGCAGCCGTGGCGGCACTTGGTGGCGGTGTCGGCGCGCGTCGCGGCGGGCGAGGAGCTGCCCGCGACTGAGGCGCGCGTGCGTGTGCCGCTCACGCCGTTCGTGGCCGATGTCCGCGTGCTGTTTCCGTTGGAGCGCGACTTCGGCGGCCTACTGACCTGGCAGCCGAACAACCTGTTCACGCTGATTCTCGAAGACGACGGCCGTACGGTCTGTCGTTGCTACCTCGAAAGCACGGCCGACAACAACGTGGTCGAACTGCGCGAGATCGCGCCGGACGACCCGTTGGCCCAACAAGCGGTCGCAGAGCTGAACGAAAATGGTCCGGCCGATCTGCGCTGGCGGCTCGATGAGGCCTGCCGCGAACGGTTTGGCCGGCGGGTGAACTGGGTCAAAGTGGCGCGGCTTGGCTTCTTCGCCGCCTACGCCGCGGCATGGCGGGTGTGGGAAGAAACCGGCGACCTGTGGGCCTGGCTCGGCGCGGCCCTGACTGCCACGCGGAAGGTCTATGACGAGGGCCTGATCGTCTTCGGTCAAGAGCCGCCCATCTTCGCCCGCCTGCGCGAACTATTCAGCGGTATCTGGCAGATCGACCCGGCGCATCTCGATCTGAAGCGGTTGTTCGGTCCGTTGCCGCGCGCGACCGCGCAGCCGGTGGTCGTGGCGCTGGCCGGAGTCGATTATCTGGTCGGGTTGAAGTTCGGTGGGGCCGACCCGCTGGTGCTGACAGTCGACCGTGAACTCACGCGCCCGTGCGAAGGGTTGCCGCTGAAGAAGATCGCGCGGTGCTTGCGGCGCGATCTGCACGTCGCGCAGGTGATCGCGCTGCGGGCCGAACCGGTGGCCAACCTGGTCTACGAAACGATCCGTCCGGCCTGGCCCTGGACGCGTGATGACGCGCGCCTGGTCACGCAGCGCGCGTTGGAACTGGTCAAAGGCTATGGCGAGAAGTGGCAGCTCAGCCCCGCGCCGTTCTACCTGCAAGACTGGTTCCGCCTGCCTGGACGCTTGCTGGGGCTGCCGTACGACATCAACAAACTGGCGGCGTGGTTCCTGCCGACGATCTTCATCGACTCGCTGGTGGTGTTCCTCGGGCAGCACAACCATCGCGCCGTCGTCGTGCTGGACGAAGACGAACCGGTCGCCGCGGTGACGATCGAAGACTACGACTTCGGCATTCGCCGGGTGCGGTCGTTCGACCCGGCGCAACTGCGGCCGCTGTTCGCCGGCATGACGCGCAGCTACCAAGGGACTCGCGAAAGACTGGTGCAGTTCGGCCTGCGGTTATGGGACGACGGGTTCGGCTACCAGAACATGGTGGTCGGTGTCCGCGCCTCGACCATCCGCGCACTGGGGCAACTATTGGCGGTCAAACGCTTTGCCAACCCGCTACGTCTGCTGGCTTCGCTCCGGTCGTTGCGGCGCGTGATCCGCGAGCTGAGGGGCGGGGGGATGGTGGTGTATCCGGACCGCCTGCTGGTCGAACTCGAACGTTGGATCCGTCACGTCGGCCGGGGGCGCATCTACCGCACGTTGGGAGCGATCAACTTCGACCGGCGACCGCGCCCACGCGGTCTTTTATACGTCAAGGAAACCATCGCCGCGGTGTTGGCAGTTGCAATTGTCATCGCGGTAGTTGCCTTGTGGTAACGGTGGTGTCTCTCTGAATTCCATTATCTGTCATCGAGTGTCAGAAAAGAGTCTATTCTTGACTCACGTTGGGCGCGGGCGTATGCCACGGAACAGAGATCTACATCCAGCTCCTTGTAGTGAAACCATTGGCAAAAGGAGGTATTGATCATGAGATCATACTGTGTTTGCGTCTTGACATTGCTGTTGGTCGTGCTAGCTGCATCCACCGCGTTGGCGGCGGTATACGGCCCGGACGGCGGCGGCTACACCGCCGACACCGAGGCGACCTTTAGCTGGGTCGACGCGACCGGCGGCACGGCACTTGGTTTGTACGGCGATGATGAAGTATCGCTCGCGCTGCCGATCGGTTTTACGTTCAACTTCTACGGCGTAGACTACACCGAGTTTTACGTCAACACCAATGGGAACATCTTCTTCGGCAGCTCGAGTGACGACCGCGCATACAACTACTCGCTCCAGTTGGCAGCACCTGCCGGTTGCATCTATGCCTTTGCCGGCGACCGCGCAATTTACAGCGAGTATGGTGGCGAGATCTATTATCAGGTTTTTGGCGATGCGCCCAATCGCATGCTCGTCATCGAGTGGCTGAACTTACAGAACGTCTACTACGCGGACGACTTAGCGGAACTCGGGGAGTTGCAGCTTGATGTGGAGGTCATTCTCTACGAAGGCACCAACGAGATTCTGGTGCAGTTCGACAATCTGGTGATCGATCCGGCCTCCGGGTTCAACGCCATCATCAACGCCGACGGCAGTTCATTCCTCAATGCCTCGGATGTGATGGAAGGGTTGGTTACCTCCGGTATGGCGATCAAGTACACGCCGGGCGCGGATACCGGCGCGACGATCGTCAACGCCTTTCCCGGCCGCACCCATGCAGGCGCGTCGTATGAGTGGACCTTGCGGCTGTGGAACCCGGGCGCTTCGGCGGCTGATTACGGCCTGGCGGTGGCCGGGCAGACCTGGACAACGACCCTGTCGGATACCACGGTCAATGTGCCCGCCGGAGGCTATGTAGACGCAACGGTGACCGTCGAGGTGCCGGCCGGTGCGGCTGTCGGCGACCAGGATACCTGTACGGTGACGGTGACGCCGCCGAGCAAAGCCAAGGCCACGCTTGATCTGACGACAAAGGTTACTCCTGATTTCCGACAGGCGAGCGACATCAACGACATCACCGGCTCTCTCACGTCCCCAGCGGCGGTAGCGTATGACGGCAAGATCGTTGTTTTCGGCGGGTACGCCGAAGACACCGCGAACACCGATGTGGTGCGCGAGTACGACCCGGCCACCGACACCTGGACCAACATCGCGACGATGCCCGCTCCCGATTCGGATTTCCTGGCGGAGGTGGTTGACCACTACGCCTATCTGATCGGGGTGACGGACTACCAGGGAGTGTCGATCTACGATTTCGACACCGATACCTGGTCGACAGGAACGGACATCCCCGAACCGGTCGATCAGGAGTATTCGGCGTCGGCCGTGTCGGACGGCTTGATCTATGTGGTGGGCACCGAGGACACCTATGATGCCGCCTACGTCTACGACCCGGCGGCGGATACCTGGACCGCGATCGCCAGTGCCCCGGAAGAACGCTACTACCATTCGCTCGCCGCGCTGGACGGCAAGCTCTACGTCTTCGGCGGCTATTCGGCCGTTTTCGCCTGGGATGAAGTCGCCTCCATCGAGGTCTACGACATCGACACCGATTCCTGGACGGTCATCGACAGCACCGAATGGCGAGCGGCGAGGTCTTATCATCGCAATTTCGTCAAGAACGGCAAAATCTACTTGGTCGGGGGCTATCAGTTCGACTACAACCTGGCGTCTTACATTCCGATCTTCGACCCGGCCACCAAAGGGTACACGTTCTTCGACGGCTTCTTACCACTCGACAATTACTACTTCGGCTTCGCGGCCACCGACGACTATGCGGTGGTCATCGGCGGCTACTCCGAGAACGGTTACACCCTCGAGAACCAGACCTGGGTGCTCGACCTGTGTGACGAGCCGGCGGCCGACTTCACGGCCGATGCCACCAGCGTCGAAGAAGGTGAAGACATCGTGTTCACCTCTAACGACACCGGCGAGGCGCCCTGCAACTACGTGACCTTCGCTTGGGATTTCGGCGACGGCAGCACCGGCGACACCGACCCGGTGACCCACAGCTACGCCGATGCCGGCACCTACAGCGTCACGCTGACCGTGACCAACGCCTGGGGTGAGTCGGAAGCGGTGAAGGCCGACTACATCACCGTCACCGAAGCGGCCGACGACGACACGATCGACGACGATACGACCGATGACGACGTGGCCGACGATGATGTGACCGATGATGACGCCGGCGACGACGACGCGACCGACGACGACGCTAGTGCCGACGACGATGACGACGACGATACCGGTGGCTGCGGCTGCTAGTTGAGGTCGCGGGGCGAGGGCCAAGGGCCCGAGCCTCCAAGACCGGGTGCGAGTAACAAAAGGGGCGAGTCGCGCGACTCGCCCCTTTGTTTTGCCTGTTTACAGATCCGGATCGTATAGCGGATCGGTGAAGTAATGGCGCAAGGGCTCCGGCAGGTCGGCCGGCACCGTTGCCGGGATGTGCGGCGACAGATCCACCGTGTTGAGCGTCTGCCAATACAATATCGGCACGTTCTTGTCGGCCAGACGACGCACGTAGCCGATCAGGCCGGCGAAGGACTTGCCCGTGTAGGTTGGGTCGAGCGGCAGGTCTTCCGTCTCGCGCAACAACCGGATGGCCTCTTTGCCCTCGCGGGTCGGTCGGCCGTACTGCCCGCCGTAGTAGTCGTCGAGCAACCGGATCTCGCTGGTGTGGAAACGCAAGGGCTGAAACGCCGGGTCCAGCCGGTGCAGCAAGCGCGCGATCAGGTTGGCGTGCAGCGCCACCACCGGCTTGTTGGTGACGGCCTTGGGCACGATGCGCACCCCGATCACCTCGCACGGCAGCCCGGCCGCGCGCAAGCCGACCAGCAAACCGGCGTGGGTGCCGCACGAGCCGGTCGTCACGAAAATATAGCGCGGCAGCGGCAAAACTCCGGCCTGGATCTGGTTTGCCAGTTCGAAGGCGGCGTCGACGAAGCCGACATTGCCCAGGGGCGCGGAACCGCCGAAGAACATGAAGTACGGCGCTTCCTCGCCGCGCATTTTCTTGCCGGCATAGAAACGCAATATGTTGGCGACGTTGAACACGTCATTCGAACTGAACATGAACTGTGCTTTCAACGAGTGGTTCACCAGGATATTTCGCCGGACATACGAAAGCACCGGCTGCGGCACCAACGCCAGCCAAGGCTCGAAACCGAGATGCCGGCAGAAAATGGTGGTGGCCGCGCCGTGGTTCGAACCGGCGCTGCCCAAGGTCATCACCGCCCGGGCGCCTTTGGCACGCGCGTCGGCGAACAAATACTCGAACTTGCGCACCTTGTTGCCGCTATAGAGTTGAGAGTTCAGATCGTCGCGTTTCATCCAGAGGTTGGGAGCGCCCAGCGCCGCGCCGGCCTTTGCCAGCAGGGTCACCGGCGACGGAAAATCGCCCAGCGGCATCCAGGGGATCTTGCCCACCAGGGCGGGGTAACGGTCGAACAGGGGACGAACGCGGGGATCAACCTCGGTCATTTTCACTCCTCTCTAAGGGGACAGATCGGCCACGCAGGGAGCGGATGCCGGCGCGAACCAGCGCGTAGCCGAACGACATGCTATTTCGCCAGGCGGTTGAGCGGTGGAGTACTACCTGACGCGCCGCCGGCAGGGCGGCTAGAAAGCCGGCCGCGTCGGTGAAGTCGTCGATTTCCAGGAAGGCCGAACCCAGGCCGCCGGCGAGATGGCCGTCGGAGCCGGCGGTGATCGGTTTGCCGTGTCGCATGGCCAACTCGCGCGCGGCCTGGTCGGCCACGACGTCGCTGTTGCGGCCGTTGGCCCCCTCGATCGCGTCGACCAGCCCGATCACGCGGGCCACCACGGCAGGGCGCAGCCGGTGCAAGGCGGTGTCGACGAACGGGTGCGGAATCACCGCGAGCGCGCCTTGGGCGTGCAGCCGCGCGATGGTTTCTTCGGTCGACAAGGCGGGTGGCACGAGCTCACGCACGAACAGTCCCAGCAGCTCGCCGTCGCGCGTGTTGATTTCGATGCCAGGCACAATGCGGAACGGCGGGTTGCGCCTCGCGAGCACGCGCGCTCCCGCCAGCGTATTGTGATCGCACACCACCGCCGCCTGCAAACCGGCCGCGATTCCGTCGGCGATAAACTGGTCGTAAGTGGTCAGGCAGTCCCACGAGGCGGCGGTATGGACGTGGCAGTCGACGCGCATCATGTCCGGCTGATTAACCTCGATGTGGGTCGTGGTGTCCAATCAAACAGCAGAGGCAAAGGCCAGTAGAAGACAGCTCAACCCTCCCATTTTTCGCGCCGCGGACGCCGCAGTAACGTCCGAGGCGCCTTTTTTGTTCCGGAGTGTCTGGAGAGTAGCGTATCGCCCGGACACCGGCAACTGTGTGGCGGCTTGCCCAGGCTGGATTCGGTGTTAGTATCGCCGCACCCCTTTTTCGGCGCGCTCGGGCCGCCAAGGAGTTTCCCATGAAGCTGACCGACACCCTGCCGGCCCTGCGGCATATCGAAGTTTTGCCCCTCGATGGCGAGGAAGGCTCTCCGCAGGCCACGTTTCTATTGCGCGACCCACAGCAGCTTTGCGACCGTTCGCTGTCGGTGACCGGTCCGGTATTGTTCTGCCTGCAGTGTTTTGACGGCGCGACCCAGGTCGCCACGCTGGCCGAACTGTGGCGCGAGGCTTCGGAAGGGCAGGAGTTGCCGCTGGAACAGCTCGAAGGCATGGTGCGAGAGCTGGACGAGGTCTACCTGTTGCACAACGACCGCGCCAAGGCGCGCCTGCAAGAGGTGCGGCAAGAGTTTGCCGCCGCCACCGTGCGGTCCACGCACTACGGAGGCGAATCTGCCGCCGTCGCGGAGATTTTGGACGGGTTGTATCGGCAGGCGGAAACCCCCAACCCGGCAGAGATCGCCGCGGAAGACAACGATCTGGGCCTGCTGTTGGCTCCGCATATCGACTACGCGCGCGGGCAGACGGCCTGGCCGCTTGCCTACCGTCATCTGAAACGTCATTTCAACGGTGACGTGATTCTGTTGCTCGGCACCAACCACCAGTTCCATGAAACGCCGTTGGCGCTGACGCGCAAGGTCTATCGCACGCCGCTGGGCGATGTGAGGACCGACGTGGAATTGGTCGATCGCCTGGCCGCCGCCTTGCCGTTCGACGCCTTTGCCGACGAATTCTGCCACCGCGACGAGCACAGCATCGAATTGGCGGCGACCGCGCTCAAGCATTTGTACGGCGACCAGTGTCCGGCGATCGTGCCGGTGCTCTGTGGCAGCCTCGATGAGTTTGTCGCCGCCGGCGTTGACCCAGAAACTCATCCGCTTGTGCAGCAGGTGCGCGAGGCCTTGCGGCAACTCGTGGCCCATGTCGGCCCACGCTTGACGGTGCTGGCCTCGGTCGACCTGGCCCACATCGGCCCGCAGTTCGGCGATATCGACCCGGTTGACGACCCCACGCTCGAACATAGCCTGGCACGGGACAGCGAACTGATGCGCGCCATCGCCACCGGCAATCCGCAAACGTTTTCCAGCGCCATTCTGGCGGAACGGAACACCCGTCATGTATGCGGGGTGGCGGCGATCTACTTTGGATTGTCGTGTCAACCGGTCGAAGGCGCGATCGATTCGAGCCTGCACTACTGGAAAAGCGAGGACGGCTACGGCGCGGTGAGCTTCACCGCAATGGCGCTCAAGCGCAAAGCGTAGGCCGCCGGCTCAGCCCCAGGTCATCACCGACAAGTCGAAAGGCGTCACCAGGTCGACGTGGTGCGGCACCACGCGCACGCCGAAGCCCTGCCGGCCGGAACGTTTGCACGTGACGTGGCAGCGGTACTGGTGCAGGCCGTTTTCGAGCTGACGTTCGTGCTGCATCACCAGGGATTCGCCGGCGACGATGGCGCCCTCGGGGTTGAGCGCGCCGATGTAGATCTGCACGGCGACGTCGGCCGGGTCGAGGGAGCCGATCTGCACTGTCGCCTCCACCGTGATGTCCTGGCCCACCTGGAAGACGCGGCCGTTGGTAAAAGTCACCTCTCCGACCGCTACGTCTTTCCAGTTCGCGCGCACCTTGGCTTTCCACGCGGCCAAATCGCGCGCGCCTTGGTGGTTGTTTGCCGCGAGCTTGTCGGTGCGGCGAGCGGCCGGCAGATAGAAATGTTCGGCGTATTCCTGCGTCATGCGGTGCGTGTTGAAGACGGGCGCCAGTTTGGTCATCGACTGCTTCATCATGTGGATCCAGCCGCGCGGCAGGCCGTCGGGCGAGAGCTTGTAGAAGAACGGCACAATCTCCCGCTCCAACAGGTTGTACAGCGCGTTGGCTTCCACGTGGTCCTGCGTCGTCAAGTCGTCGTAACTTTCGCCCTGCCCGATGGCCCAGCCGACATCGGCCTCGTAGCCTTCGTCCCACCAGCCGTCGAGCACCGACAGATTGAGCGCGCCGTTGGCGGCGGCCTTCATGCCCGAGGTGCCGCTGGCTTCCAACGGACGGCGCGGCGTGTTGAGCCACACGTCAACGCCCTGCACTAGGTAGCGCGCCGCCACCAGGTCGTAGTCTTCGAGATATACCACGCGGCGGCGGATGTCGGCCGAACGGGCAAAATGCACGATCTGTTTGATCAGTTCCTTGCCGTGCAGGTCTTTCGGATGCGCCTTGCCGGCAAAGATGATCTGAATCGGACGCTTGTCATCGAGCAACAAGTGACGCAACCGTTCCGGATTGCGCAGAATCAGTGTGGCGCGCTTGTAAGTGGCGAATCGGCGGGCGAAGCCGATAGTCAGCGCATTCGGATTGAGGGTTTCCAGCGCCTCGTTCAATTCCGCCGCATGCGCGCCGCGCCGTTTGGCCTGTTCGTATAGCCGCTGGCGGACGAAGTTGACCATCCGCTCGCGCCGGCGCACGTGCGTTTTCCACAATTCCTCATCGGGGATTTTCTCGATGCGTTTCCAGATGGACTTGTCTTCCGGGTCGGAGTGCCAGTCCAGGCCAATGTAAGTGTCGAGCAATTCGGCCATGTCGTGACTCATCCAGGTGCGCGTGTGGATGCCGTTGGTGATCGACTGCACCGGGATTTCGTTGGCGGGCACCTCCGGCCATTGGTCGCGCCACATGTCGCGCGTCACCACCGCGTGTAGTTTCGACACGCCGTTGATGTAGCTGACGTGGCGGCCGGCGAGCAAGGCCATGTTGAAGCCTTCTTCCTGATTGTCCGGATTCTTGCGGCCTAACCCCAGAAACGCTCGCGAGCTCAACCCGAGCCGGTCTGGGTAGTCGCGCATGTACTTGTCCATCAGCGCCGGACTGAACACATCGAAGCCCGCCGGCACCGGCGTGTGGGTGGTGAAGACATTGGAGGAACCGACCGCCTCGCGCGCTTCGGCGTAAGACAAACCGGTCTTGTCGCGCAGTTGGCGAATGCGTTCGAGGGTGAGAAAGGCGCTGTGACCTTCGTTCATGTGGCAGACGGTCGGCGAGATGTTCATCGCCTCGAGGGCGCGGATACCGCCCAGACCCAGCACGATTTCCTGCTGGATGCGCATTTCCTGGTCGCCGCCGTACAAGGCATCGGTGATCTTGGCATCGGTCTGGTTGTTTTCCGGCATGTTGGTGTCGAGCAGGAACAACGGCACGCGTCCCACATCCACCCGCCAGATCTGTACCTGGACCGTCGCGTGCGGAAACCAGACCGGCACGCGCAGGCGGGAACCGTCGGCGGCCAACACCGGTTTCATCGGCAGATTATAGAAATCGTTGACCGGATAGCTTTCTTGTTGCCAACCGTCGATGTTCAAATACTGACGGAAGTAGCCCTGTTGGTAGGCCAGGCCGACGCCGACCAGCGGCAGGCCGAGGTCCGAAGCGCTCTTCAAGGTGTCGCCCGAAAGCACGCCGAGGCCGCCGCTGTAAATCGGCAGTGCTTCGGCAAGGCCGTACTCCATCGAAAAGTACGCGATGGTCATTTTGGCATCGGGGTATTTTTCGCCGAACCAGCCTTTTTGCGCCAGGTAATTACGCAGTGAGCCTTGAACGCGATTGAGGTGCGATAGATAGCCGTCGTCCTGCGCCAATTCTTCGAGTCGCTCCTGTTTGACGCGCCCGAGCAGGAGCACCGGGTTGTGGTTAACCTCTTCCCACAACTCGCGGTCGATGCGCCTGAACAACGAAATGGCGTCGTGATGCCACGACCACCACAGGTTGTAGGCGATCTCCGACAAGGCCACCAATTTGCCGGGCAGACGGGGCTCAACGTTGAAACTGTACACAGTGCGCATCGGCTACCTCCCTACGAGTCGGGTCGCGCCGGACTCGACCCTAGGTCATCTGAGCGTGGTCACGGTACCACGCTGCCGTTTCAATCAGTGCCTGCACAGTATCATATTTTGGCCGCCAACCAAGCTCGTTGACCGCCCGCTCGATGCTGAAACAGGTGTGGGCATAAAGCTCTTCCTGAAATTCGGGAATGGCCAACGGTTTGCCGAACCATTGGGCGACCATGTTCGCCGCCGGAAACGCGTTTCGGGGAACGCGGATCACCGGGCTGCGGCTGCCGAAGGTTTCGATCACCAGCCGGACCAACTCCCCGGCGGTGGCGGCGGCGCGGCCGGCGGCGTTGTAGACCCGGCCGATCGCCTGCGGGCGGGTCAGACAGCGGTCGAGGAGGTCAAGCAGGTCGCGCAGATGCAGGAAGTGGCGTAGCGCGTTCGGGTCTGCCGCCAACACGATCGGGCGGTTGCGGCCCGCCTGCCGGCAGGCCCGGTGAACCTGTACGCTCTCGCAGAAGAACGGGCCAAGCAGCGGGGCCGGCCGCAATACCACCGGCGCCAGCTCGCCCGCTTTGTGCATGTCGAACAGCAGTTGTTCGGCTTCCAGCTTGGATCGGCCGTAAGGGCCGCGCGGCTGCGTCGGCGCTTCCTCGGTGCACGGGCAGACCGCCGGCGGCGGCCCATAGACGTCGCTGGAGCTGGCGTAGATGAACAACGGCACCCCGGCGTCGCGCGCGGCCCGCGCGAGCAGGCGGGTCCCTTCCAGGTTGATGCGGAACACTTCCTTGTCGTAGCCGGCGATGCCGTACTGCTCGACGAACCGGCGGTCGGGCCGGGCTTCGCCCAAGTGCACGATCGCGCTGGCGCCTTTGACCACCTGCTGTACCGCGGCGGTATCGAGCGGGTCGCTGATCACCGTGTCGTGCCCCTCGAACCAGGGGCGATCGAGCAGATCGAACACGCGCAACTCGCGCTTGCGTTCGGTCCAGAACTCAATCAAAGCCCGGCCGAGTTGGGATCCGGCCCCGGTGACCGCGATCATGCGATTTTTTCCTTCTGTAGCTGCAGGCGCGCGTCATCGATACCCCGCACGCCGCGAACGCTCCAGTTCTCTTCGTCACTGACACTCCATAGTGGCAGATCGACGGCCGGACTGCAAAGTCCGCCGAATCCGCCGCGCTGGAGGATTCGCAACAGTGCCGGCAGATCGAGACGGCCGTCGCCCAGCGGCACCGGGCGGGCAGCCTTGCCGTGGCCGATCATGTCAGCCAGCCGCACGTAGGCCAAACGGGAAACCAGCAGATTGGCTTCGCGGTAGGGGTCGCGGCCCTGTTCGACCGCGTTGCGCGTGTGGAAGACAAAGCGCAGGGAGGGAGCGCCCACTTGTTCGGCGAGGCGCAGCAGGTCATCCGCGTCCAGTTGCCCCTGGTTCTCTACCGCAATCGCCAACCCGTGTTCCGCGGCTTGTCGGGCAAAATCGCCCAGCCGCCGCACCAGCGTACGCATTTCGGCTTTGCGGCTCCAGCGCAGATGCCACGGGCCGGTAAAGCGGCTCGACAGCACCAGTGGGCCCTGCAGTCGCACGAAGGTGGCGCCGAGTTGCCGGGCCAGAAGCAGGGCGCGGTCGCAATGATTCTGCGCCAGGCGCCAGGCGCCGTCGGTCAGCCCGAGCGGCAGGCCGAAACCGAAGACCACTTCGAGGCCGAGTTCGCGGCACAGACCGAGCAAGGTGGAGGGGTCGGACTGCCAGGCGGCGGGCAGTGCGAAATACTCCAACGCCACCCCGGCGCAGCCCCATTGCCGGGCGCGGCGCAAGAGGTCTTCCGGGCCGATCCGGCTCAACATAAGGGAATTGTGAAAGCTCCACCAATCGAGGCCGATTCGCACCATAAACCCGCCGGCATTGTTCGCCGCCAAAAATATCCAAAATGTGAGGGGGGTGCAATCTCCGTCGCGTAGTGCAATAGTAGAATCATGCGACAGCAGACGAGACCGAAGTGCGTGGCGATCGTGGTGTCCGGCGGAAGCGGCCGGCGCATGGGCGCCGATGTGCCCAAACAGTACCTTTCCCTGGCCGGACGGCCGATTCTGGCGCGCACGCTGGCGGCGGTGGCGGCGGCGCCGTCGGTGCACCACGTGGTGCTGGTGGTGCCCCCCGGCGACGTCACCCGTTGCCGCGAGCAGATCGTGCGCAAGTATGGGTTGAAGAAGGTGTCGCGCGTGGTCGTCGGCGGACGCACGCGGCAGGAATCGGTGCGCAACGGCTTGGCGGTGATCGAGAAGCTCAAGACGCCACCCGACGTGGTGCTGATCCACGATGCCGTGCGTCCGTTTGTGACCGTCGATGCGATTGAGAAGGTGGTCAACGTCGCCGCCGGCTTTGGTGCGGCGTTGTTGGCCACGCCGGTCAAGGAAACGGTCAAGTTCATCACCGACGACGGCTTTGTGCGCGGCACACCCGACCGGCGGTGGATCTATCTGGCGCAAACGCCCCAGGCTTTTCAGTTGGCCACGCTGCTCGACGCGCATCGCGACGCGGCGGCGGCGGGCTTCGTCGGGACCGATGATTGTCAACTCATTGAGCGCGTTGGCGGACGCGTGGTGATCGTCGAGGGTGACGATCTGAACATCAAGATCACCACCCCCACGGACCTCGTCTTCGCCCAGGCGCTCGCCAAAGGAAGGAGGCGGCCATGAGAGTAGGGTACGGCTACGACTTCCACCGTTTGGTTGAGGGACGCAAACTCATTCTCGGCGGGGTGACCATTCCCTTCAAAAAGGGGTTGCTTGGACACTCCGACGCCGACGTGCTGGCGCATGCGCTGGCCGACGCCGTGCTTGGCGCGGCGGGGCTGGGCGACATCGGCCGGCACTTTCCCGACACCGATCCCACTTACGCCGGCGCCGACAGCTTGCAATTGCTTGACGAGTGCGTTGTCTGCGCCCGCAACAAAGGCTTTCGCGTAGTGAACGCCGATGCGACCATCGTCGCGCAGCAGCCCAAGCTGGCGGCGTATATTCCCAAGATGGTCGACAAGCTGGCGCGCGCGCTCGACGTCGCCCCCGAGGCGGTCAACGTCAAAGCCAAGACCGAAGAAGGTCTCGGCGCCACGGGGCGCGGCGCGGCGATGGCGGCGCACGCGGTGGTCTTGCTGGAGTCCATTCGTGACTGAATCCGTGCGTGTACGTTTCGCGCCCAGTCCGACCGGATCACTGCACCTCGGCGGGGCGCGCGCGGCGTTGTTCAATTACCTGTTTGCCCGCCGGCACGGCGGCGCGTTTGTCCTGCGTGTCGAGGATACCGACCTGACCCGGTCCACCCGCGAGCACGAAGCCGAGATCATGGCGGCGTTGCGCTGGCTGGGGTTGGAATGGGATGAAGGGCCCGACCGCGGCGGCCCCTGGGGACCCTATCGCCAGAGCGAACGGACCGGCCTGTACCTACAGGCGATCGAGCAGTTGCTCGGCAGCGGCGCGGCGTATCCGTGCTTCTGCACCGCCGAGCGGCTCGACGAATTGCATCGCCGGCAGCAGGCAGCCAAACGCCCGCCGCGCTATGACGGCCATTGCCGCGAACTGCCGCGCGAGGAAACCGCGCGCCGCATCGCCGCCGGCGAACCGTATACCGTGCGGCTGCGCGTGCCGGGGCACGGCAAGTTGACCGTCGACGATCTGATCCGCGGCCGCGTCGAAGTGGCGCTGAAAAACCTCGACGATTTCATCATTCGGCGCAGCAACGGCGAGCCGCTGTTCATCTTGGCCGGCGCCGTGGACGACCAGGCGATGGGCATTACGCACGTGCTGCGGGGCGAAGACCATTTGACCAACACGCATCGCCAGGCGTTGTTGCATCAGGCGCTAGGCAATACGCCGCCGCGTTTCGGCCACCTGCCACTGATCGTCGGCGATGACGGCAAACCGCTGTCCAAGCGCCTGGGCGACCTAGGCGTACTCGCGTTGCGTGACCAGGGTTATTGCCCCGAGGTGCTGGCCGCCCACCTAGCCCGCCTGGGGTGGGCCGCGCCGCCCGAAGCCGAGACGTTGCCCACGCTTGCCGCCGCGTTCGAGGTGGACCGTGTGGCCAAGAAGCCCGCGCGCATCGGCCTCGACGATCTGCGGCACCGGCAGGCGCGGTGGATCCGTCAGGCCGCGCCGGAGGTGCTCGCCGCGGCGGTCAAACCGTTCGCTCCGGAATTGGCGCCGGACCACGTGGCTCAGCTGGCGCCGCTGTTCGCGGAGGAGGGCGAGAATTTGCGGGATCTGGCCGCGCGCCTGGTGTCTTTCGCCGGGCAGCCGACCTTGCCCGATCACTGGCCGCAGACGATCGCCGCGCCGGAAAACCGGGCGTTGCTGGAATTCGTGCGGCGACGCGTCGGCGAAGCGCCTTTGCTTGAACCGGCGGCGGCGCGCGAGATCGTGCAGCAGGCGTCGGCGGCGACGGGCGTGAAGGGACGGGCGCTGTACGGCACGCTGCGCGTGGCGTTGTCGGGGCAGGAACACGGGCCGGATCTGGCCGCGGCGATGGCCGCGTTGGGGCGCGACGCCGTCGTGGCGCGACTGGACCGGGCCTTGGCATTCTAACGGGGGCGGGGGATGAAAACCGAAGTCATTCTGCCGGGCAAATTGGGCGCGTTGGCCGAACCGCTGCGGAACTTCCGCTATCTCGAACTGTTCGCCTTCCGCGAAGTCGAGCCGGACGAACGCGCGCGGCTGACCGTGGCGCTGCTCGAAAAGGCCACCGGCAATCGCGGCGCGGCAATCGTCTTGCGCGACGGCGACACCCTGCTGGGTGTAGCCGGCGCGCGCCTGATGGATTTCGACACCGAACACTTCGGCGTGCCGATGGGTCGCCTCGGGCCGTTCGTGCTGGCACCCCAGGCCACCGCGGAGCACGGCCGGGCGCTGGCGCAGGCCTGTCTCGACGAACTCACCGCCGCCGGCGCGCGTTTCGTCGACTGTCGTGTGCCGACCGCGGATCTCCTGGCCGCGCGGGGCCTCGAAGCGGCCGGGTTCTACCTCGGCGACACGCAGGTCGACTACGCCTTCCGCGTGCACACCACCACGATCCCGCCGGTGCCCGCGCAGGCCCGGCTGCGTTGGGCCACGCCGGCCGACGGCCCCACGCTCGAGGCGATGACGCGCGAGACGTTCACCGGCTACATCGACCGCTTTCATCGCGATCCGTTCTTCGACACGGCTCGCGCGACCGACATGTACGTGCGCTGGATCACCAACAGCCTCGCCGGCCTGGCCGACGCGATCCTCATCGCCGAGATCGACGGCCGCATCGGCGGCTTCCTCACGCTGGAGATCAAGCACCAGCAAAACAAGGTGGTGAAGACGCGCTTCGCCGAGGGCGTGCTGGCCGGGGTCGCGCCGTGGACGCGCGGGCAGGGCGTGTACACCAGCCTGCTCGCCGGCTGCCTGCCGTGGTTCGCTGAGCACTGCGACATCGGCATGGTGGTCACCCAGGTCGACAACACCGCCGTACAGAACGCCTGGGCCGGCCTTGGCTACCGCCTCGTGCAAGGACGATACACGTTCCACTGGTTTCGATAAACCAACGTTTACCACGAATAATGTCATTGATGCGGACATTGCGACAGTTCTGGAAGGAAGTCGCTGACGATTACTTAATGACGATTATTTAGTTGACAAGAACGTAATGTAGAGAAATAATCATGTGTTTTTTGTGGCTATAGCGACGCAGGAAAATGGGTTCTTGTGTCGACATTGGGTAGTCCAGTCAATAAATGTCTGGAGTTCTGTGGAGGAACAAGCCATGAAGAGCAAATCGGTATTCATTCTGTCACTCGTTCTATTGTTGAGCATCCCCTCTGGCAATGTATTTGCGTATACCATCAACGCGAGGGTGTTCAACGCGTATATTTCTCCTCTGTCTCCCCGAGAAGAGGAGGATGCATACGTTCCCTATGCCGAAGTGGAGGTCCTTCAAAACTCCACAGGAGCTTCCTACAGTCCGCCGCTAACGGCCACGGCTGACGACGAAGGCTATGTCGTGATCGAAAACGTCCCCGACGCCGTTGTGTTGATCAAAGCGTCCGCCGACGACTGCATAGATACATACGAATACGAATGGTTCATTGACTATGAGGATATCAATATTTGGAACGAAGACCAGACGGACGTTTTATACGAAATCAGAGGACTCACCAGGAATACGAGCATGGCTACTCTTGGTTGGAGTGCCTATTACGAGGACGAATCGATGGGGTGTGGCGAGGCTTGGTACGGAGGCACAAGCCATGATTCTCTATACATCAGTTGCGACGAGTACGGTGACGACTGTTTCACAACCGATCGTGACCCTGGGTACGATGGTGTGCAGAATGGCGAGGGAACAAACCCAGTCGTTTCTGCGATCATGACATTCAATGTTGCAGCACAGTCGATGACGACTTCGGTCAGATACAGTCAGACGGCCGTTGGCAACTATAGTATTCCTTACATTTGCCAGAACTGCGCGATTCTGTTTCCAGTGGAGTCGAGCGCCAGTACTCCCAATTGGTGCACGGAATAGCTGCTGAACAGCCAACCGAAGGGCTTTGTGTGGCAACCTTGCGCGAAGCCCTTTTTGAAGGAAAAGAATTGGGTTTTCAGATCAGGAAAACAGACGTTTGTACGGAAGTCAACGTGAAGGACGGTCGTTGATGGTTAGAGTTCTGAGGCGTGCTCTAAGATATGTTATGTTATATATTATTACATTGCTGTCCATGTGCGGTGTATTGGAAATCGTCGCGCGTTCGTGGGAATCTCGTTGCGGATTTGAGAAACTCGAATTCGAAATCCTACCAGACGGCGATCTGTTCTGGAAGATGACACCGCGTCAGAAGGCGGTGCGTTGTGTGAAGCCGTTATGCCGACTAGCCGAACAGGATTTCACGGTCGAAACCAACTCCGATGGCTATCGCGACGACGAATTCTCGTTCGGGTCGTCACAAAGAGTGCTGTTTTCGCTAGGCGATTCGGAGACCTACGGTTACGGCGTGCGCGCGACCGATACATATTCCGCCGCGTTGGAGCGGCTACTGCGCGGAGGTGGCGTCGACGTAGACGTGATGAATCTCGCGGCTACGGGCTATGACGTCAAACGGAATTTGGTGACGGCCCGACGAATGGCGGCGCGCATTTCACCGCGCTTGATCGTGCTGCTGGTCGACGACAACGACGACGCACCACCTTTTCCCCTCGCACACCGCTTGCCCGGGGAATACCGATACTACCGTTCGATGTTCTTCACTTGCACGAAGATTGTGCTCAATGCGGTGCTCGGCGAGAAACACGACGATTGGCGTCAATCCATCGACGATCTGCAAACGTTTGCCAACTCATTCTCGTGCCCTGTGGTCGTGTTGCAGCTTTACGGCTTGCCCGCCGAGGTCACCGCGGTGCTGCGTAAATGGACCGAAAACAGTGGCGGTCGTGCGGTGTTGGTGGACTGTTCCGAGCAGTTGAACGTGTCCGGTTATCATTTCGACCGGTATGACGGCCATATCAACGAAAAAGGGCATCGCCTGGTCGCCGACGCCCTCTACCGGGAAATTGTCGCGCGCCGGTTTCTCTGAGAATAGTGGAAATCAATTCGGCGTCACGAGGTCTGACGGCGCTACGGATTCCGCCGTGTCATGACAAGTAGATTCTCACCCCGGTACACCGGCGTGAACAATGGCGCCGCGCGTTGGGCGATGTCGGCCAGGGCCGGCGCGCGACCGGTGGCGACCAGATGGGAGTAGCGGCCGGCGGCAGCGGGGTCGGCCAGCTTCCACGGCCGATCCACGTCGGGCAGCAGATCCGGACGGCGAACCTCCACAATGCCGGTGCCGAACAGCGTGCGCAGGTAACCGCCGTGCTCGATGAGATAGGCGTACGGCAGATAGCGCAACGGATTGACCGAGTTCGGATAAGCATACGGGTCGGCAAGTTTTTCGCGGTACGGCCGCGCCTCGTGGTAGTGGAAGTGCGAATCGGCCAGGAGCAGCAGCCGCGCATCGGGCGTCAGCGAACGCTCGACGATGCGCAGATCGTCCGCCGTCTGGCGGGCGGCGTCGTGCCACCAGAGGCCGTTCCAGCAAAGTAGCGCGGCCAATCCCAACAACGCGGCGCGATACGTCCGCGGGTTGGCCTGGTGCGGGTGGACGGAGGCAGCGAGCAGCAACAGCGCAACGAAGATCAACCGTTGGCCGGGGCGCAATAGTTCGTAGAGGCGGGTCGGCGCGGCCAGGCCGATGACCAGCAACGCCGCCGCGGCCCATAGCCAGGGCGAGGAGAGGTCGATTTGCCGGCGGCGCAGTCCGCCTAGCACCAGCAACGGAATCGCCACGATCGCCGCCGCGTTCAAGGTCGCGTTGGTCCAGACCGCCCAGTTCGGCGTGAGCGGATAGTAGCTTGACGCCACCGCCCATGGTCCGACCTGGTACCAGAGGTAATACAGCGGATTGTGGAACGCGTATTGGAAATAGAATTCGCCGTTGCGGGCGAAGGTGTACCACCCGAGCGCGGCCAGCGACGGAACGAGCGCCGTCAGCCACGGTGCATAGCGGCGCAGCTCGCGGCCGAACAGGCGCACGGCCAGCGCGAGGCTTGCCAGGCAGAGAATGCCGAACGCCAGGAAGTGGCTCAGGTAGGTCGCCAGCACGAGCAGGGCGAAGACGAACCACGTGCGCCAGCCGCCGTGCGCTCCGTGCCGCCGCAACCAGCCCAACGCGAGGAAGACGCCGGCCAGACCGAGGACGAAGTTGAAGAAGCCCATCAGGAAAAAGTGGTTCAGCGCATAGAGCGGGCCGAGTAGCTCGACCAGCGGCCGCGATTGGCCGTCGCTGCGCGCGAAATAGACGAAGGCGAAAATGAAGAGGGCGACGTAGGCGGCATAGACTACCGCCGCCGCGGTGAAGATCGGCAGCAGCCGCGAGGCGCCGGCGATGAGCAGCGTGCCCAGCAGGTTCGGCACCGGCCGCCAGAGCACCTGGTAGTCGCGCGCGAACGCCGGGTCGCTGGGGTGGGCGAGGATCTTGGCTTGCAGCACCCAGTCCATCTGGTCCTGCAACGGCGCGACACGCGCGCTGAGCGGCAGCAGCATCAGGTAGACGGCCAGAGCCGCCAACACGATGTTGCGCGAGCGCCGGCTCACTTCGTTGGGGGGCGGCGAATGCTTCATCGGGCGCGATTGTAGCCAGCGCCCGCGCGACTTGCCAGCGGGCGGTCTTTTTGCGACAACCGCTGTCAGACGGAGGACTCCATGCACGATCCGGCGACCTTGTTCGCGCCGTACGACCCGGCTCGCTGCCAGGTGTGCGGCGAGTGCCTGGCGGCTTGTCCGGTGATGTCCTTCACCCGCCCCGCCGCGCAACGCGCGATTCAGACCATGTGCGCCGGCGGCCGGGTGGCGCGGCTCGACCGCGGCTGCCAGATGTGCCTGGCCTGCAACGTCGCCTGTCCGCAGTGCGCGAATCCGGCCGGGCTGATCTACCTGCGCTTCGCCGAAACGATGGCGAACGCCGGGCCGCGCCGCTGGGGGCGGTACTTCCAGCAACGGCAGCCGGTCAATTTCCGCACCGACGCCGCGGCGGCGCTGCCGGCGGAATTGCAGGCGCTGCTGCGCTCCTGGCGTGACGAGACGCCGGCCGAAGAGATCACCTATCCGGGTTGCAATGTCTGCAACACGCCGTGGCTGACGCAAACCCGGTTGCTGGCCGGGCACGAGATTCGCGGCGGGTTCGACCTCTGTTGCGGCGAGCCGTTTTTCCGCACCGGCATGGAGGACGAACTGCGCCAGTGCGCCACCGCGATCAACGGCTGGCTCGAGCGCCTGGGCGCGCGCCGGGTCAACATGCTGTGCACGGCGGGCACCTGCCTGTTCCGCTACGTGCTGCCGAAGTACGGCCTGACCCGCCGCATCGAGGTGCAGCCGCTGCTGCCGCAACTGCACGCGGCGTTCAAGGCCGGCCGCTTCACCGTTGTCAAACCGCTGTCGCTGACCGTCACCGTGCAGGAGTCGTGCTACGGCAAGGTGCTGGGCGAAGACTACACGCGCCTGGTGCGCGAATTGCTGGAGATGATCGGCTGCCGGGTGTGCGAAATGGCGCATTGCGGCGACCGTAGCCTGTGCTGCGGCATCGGCGCCGGCTTTGCGCCGGCGGTCGGCTATCACCCGGCGTTTCTTGTGCGGGGCGCGCGGCGGGTGTGGAGCGAGGCGGCGCGTACCAAGGCCGACCTGCTGGTCACCTACTGTTCGGGCTGTCTGCTGACGCTCTCGGCGATGGGCACGTTCTACCCGGGACATCCGCCGATCGCCCATCTGCTCGGCCTGTTGTCGCAGGCCATCGGCGAAACGCCGCCCGATCACCTGGCCGTGGTCGGTCGCGCCATGCTCTGGGGTTCGATCCGCCGCCAGTTTCCGCTACTGATCGACTTCCGGCGCGCGAAACTCGGCCCGTTGACCTGACCGCGGGAGCTTGGCGTCAAACTTGCGGATAGTCGAGCTTGTGCGGTACCATCGAACAAACCGTTGCGGGAGGAATCGATGCGCACGATCGCCGCGCTGTGGCTGGTCGTATTCGCGGTGTTGTTGTTGGCCGTGCCCGCCGGCGCGCAGGAGAAGAACTTCGGCGTCGGCCTGATGCTCGGCTATCACAACTTCGTTCGCTACTCGCCGACCGATAACCCCGACGGTGACGGCATTCTGGAAGACGGCGAGATCGACAACGCCGTGGATTCCGGCGCCTTTGACGGGTTCACCATCGAAGCTGATTTCGAATATCGTTTTCTGCCGTACTTCGTGCTGGGCGGCGGGTTGCAGTGGTACGGCGCGAACGTGACGGTCGATGCCATCGCCGAAACAAACCGCGTGCAGGGCGACTACTCGCTGAGCGTGCTCGGCATGACCGTGACGCCGCGCTTGGTGTTGCCGATCAGTTGGGTCCGGCTGTACACCGGCGCCGGCATCGGCCTGTACTGGCGAATTCTGAACACTTCCTTCGATATCATGAACGCGGACGACGTCACCACCAGCGAAAACAACGCCGAGAGCGCGGGCGCCATCGGCTATCACGCCATGCTGGGCGCGGAGTTCCTGATCTACTCCTGGCTCGGGATCGCGCTGGAAGACCGCTTTGCGTTCGTCCACTTCAAGGGCAACGATCCGACCACCGACCTGGACGACGGCGACTACGGTGGCAATTCGATCCTGCTCGGTTCGAGGTTCCACTTCTGACATGTCCAAAACGGCGCCCTTGTTTTGCGGTCTGGTAGCAACACATCCGGCCGACCGCAGCCACTACCGCCCGCTGTGCTTCGCCTATCTGTCGGCCTACGCCAAACGGCGCGCCCCGTTTGCCGAGGTTCGCGTCGCCGACACCGCGCGCGAGGCGGTGGCGATGCGGCCAGACCTGGTCGGCGTCACCGCGAGCAGCACCAACGTCAAGGCGGCGGTTGCGCTCGCCCGGCAGATAAAAGAGTCGCTCGGTGTGCCGTTGGTGCTGGGCGGCATTCACGTGACCGCGCTCCCGCATTCGCTGCCCGAGCCGTTCGACGTCGGTGTCCGTGGCGAAGGCGAAGAGACCTTTGCCGCGTTGCTGCGGCTGTACCACGAACGAGGCGCATGGTCTCCGGGCGATCTGGCGCGCATTCCGGGCCTGGTCTGGCGCGACGGCAAGCAGACGGTTGCCAGCCCGGAACGGCTGCCGTTGCCCGACCTCGCGGCGTTGCCGTTGCCCGACCGCTCGGTGCTGGGCGGCGAATGGACGCAAGCGCACATGGTCACCAGCCGCGGCTGTCCGTTCGATTGCCGGTTTTGCTCCAGCAAACGCTTCTGGGGCGGTTACCGCGCGGTGCCGGCGGCGCAGGTCCTGGCGGAAGTCGATGACCTGGTCCGCAACCTCGGCGCGCGGGAAATTCACTTTTTCGACGACTTGTTTGTAGCCGACCAGCGCCGGCTGACCGAAATCGCCGGCGGCATCGTTGAACGCGGCTATCCCGGCAAGATCGCTTTCTCCTGCACTGTGCGGGCGGAATTGGCGCGCGAAGGACTCTTCGAACAACTGGCGGGCATGGGCGTGCGGCGCGTCACCTTCGGCGCGGAGAGCGCGGCGCCGCGTATGCTGCGCTGGCTGAAGGGCGAGGGTGCGTCAGTCGAGGCCAACCGGCGCACGCTGGACCTCGCCCGGCAATTCGGCATGACCTGCAGTCCGAGCTTCATCAAGGGTGTGCCCGGCGAGACCGGCGACGAACTGCTGGCGACCTACGAGTTCATTCTGCGCGGCATTCGCGAGCGGAAGATCGACTATTTCGAAGTCCACTGCCTGACGCCGTTCCCGGGCACAGCGGTGTGGGAACTCGCCCAACAGCGCGGCCTGGTGTCCGACGACATGGACTTCGACGAACTGCGCGTGCCGTGGGAGAAACTCTATCTCAACGAAGCCATGCCGAAGACCAGCTTCTACTTCTTCGAGAACCTGAATCAGATCGCCATGCGCTGGCTGGGCCTGAACAAGCGCCGGATCGTCGGCGTCATCGACGTTTCGCAAGGCGCCGAGCGGCTTGACGAACTAACCGCCGACCTGCGCGCGCGCGGCATTCTTGATTACTGGCACGTCATCGCTTTCCGGGGAACCACCGACCTGGCGGCGCTCGCGGCGCGCGGCCACGACACCGGCGGTCCGGAAAAACTGCGGCCGTATCTCGAATCGGCCGACGAATCGCTTTTGTTCGTCTACCTGCGGCCGGAGGAGGGCATCGACGCCGACGCGGTCAATCGCATCATCTGGTCGCATTTCGATCGCGGCGACGATCTGACGTTGCACGGCGGCTTTCGGCACTTCGCGCCGGCGACGCCGTTCGAACGCTCGCTTGCCGTCGGCAACCTGCGCGGACTGCGCGCGGGGCTGACGGTTTTCGACGGGCGACCCGACGCGCTGGACCGGTTGCGCGAACTGGATCTGCAGGTCAGCACCTACCGGCCGGATGAAGACCCGTTCGCACCGCAGACGCCGACGGCGCGTCTGTTCGTCGAAACCCTGCGGCGGGAATTCGGTATCGATCGCCCGTGGCGCGGGCGCGAGCGGCAAGTCGAGGCCGTCGAGGAACGCATCGTGAGCGACGCCGAGCGCTTGCCCGAGCAAGAGGCGCGACGCCGCAGGCGCAAGGGCAAATCGTCATTGCGGGACGGAGCCCGCCGGCTGTTTGGCCGCCATGAGTGACCGTCCGCCGGTCGTCGCGCGTTGGCCGTTAGCGCTCGTGTCGGGCGCGGCTTTGCTGGGCGCCGGCCTGCGCTTTTTTCGTATCGACGCGCAAAGCTTTTGGGACGACGAGGTCGCTACATTCCGCGCCTCCGCGCTGACGTTGCGGCAGATCTGGACCGATATCCCGATCATCGACTCCAACCCGCCGCTGATCTACACGGTGCTGCACTTTTGGCGCGCTTTCGGCGAGACCGAATTGGGGCTGCGGAGCATGGCCGCGCTGTTCGGCGTGGCATCGATTCCGCTGGCCTACTTCGTGTTGCGGCGGCTGCTCGGCCCGGCGCGCGCGGCGGTGGCGGCGCTGCTGCTGGCGGTCAACCCGCTGGCGGTCTATTGCGGGCAAGAGACGCGCTACAACACGATGGTCACATTCTTCTCGCTGGCCGCCGTGGGGGCGTTGTTGCATACCGTCGAGCGGCCGCGCTGGCGGACGGCGACGCTTTTGTTTCTGGCGGCGACCTTGGCCATCTACAGTCACTACTTCTCGTTCTTCATCGTGGCGGCGATGGTCGCGCTCCTGGCGTTACTGATCTGGCGCC
>CAZEDX010000066.1:0-24948 GCA_964511015.1 uncultured bacterium
CAGGTTGCGCGCTGCCGCCGCGCCCGAACGGCGGATCATCTGCAGCAACATCACGCCTTCGCGCTCGGCAAGGCGCGGACTGTCGTCATCACTGCGATCGTCGACGACAATCACCTCGAAGTTGCCGTAGTCGCTGGCCAGAATGCTTTCCAGACACCGGGCAAGGGTCGCCGCGGCGTTGTAGAAAGGCACAATAACACTAATGCGAGGCGTGTCGGCCACGGCGATGGATCCTTATTCGCGATCTGCTTTGGAAGATAGCCCGCCGTATTGCGGGGAGTCAAACTGAATACGCGCCGCCGCGTCAATCAGGGGATCACTTAGAAAATCGGGACATGACGAGTTCTTCCGTGCAGCATACCAATTGGGGACCGCTCGCAGCCTGTCACCATGTCCACCGCCGAACAACGCGTTGCGGTTGCTTGCGGCCCGGGCCCGCACTACACTCGGCCCGTTCTGCAGCACGGAGTAAGCCATGCCCGATCCGAAATGGCCGGCCTTCGAGCCTTACAAAGCAAAAGTCGTCGAGCGAATTCCGCTCACCACGCCCAGCCAGCGCCGCGCCGCCGCCGAGCGCGCGAAGTACAACCTGTTTCGGCTGCTGGCCCGCGAGGTGACCATCGACCTGCTCACCGACAGCGGCACCGCCGCGATGAGCGACCGGCAATGGGGCCGCATCATGGTCGGCGACGAGTCGTACGCCGGGGCCGAGAGCTTCGTGCGGTTCGAAGAGACCGTGCGCGACATCACCGGCATGCAGCATGTGCTGCCGACCCACCAGGGCCGCGCCGCCGAGAACCTGTTGTTTTCCGCGCTGGTGAAGCCGGGCGATGTGGTCCCCAACAACACCCACTTCGATACCACCGAGGCCAACGTGCGGGCCAAGGGCGGCATCGCGCTCAACGCCCCGTGCGGCCAGGCGCACGACATCGAGTCGGATTATCCGTTCAAGGGCAATATGGATCTGGAAAGGCTCGAGCGCGCGCTGAGTGAGCACAAGGGCCAGGTGCCGCTGGTGCTGATGACGGTGACCAACAACTCCAACGGCGGCCAGCCCGTGTCGATGGCCAACATCCGCGCAACCAGCGAGATCTGCCGCCGCTTCGGCGTGCCGTTCTACCTCGATTGCGCGCGCTACGCCGAGAACTGCTGGTTCATCAAGCAGCGCGAAAAGGACTACGACAAGAAATCGCTCGAACAGATCGCGCACGAGATGTTCGGCCACGCCGACGGCGCGCTGATGAGCGCGAAGAAAGACGCGTTCGTCAACATCGGCGGCTTTTTGGCCACGCGCGACCACGACGTGAAATCGCGCGTCTCGGAAATCATGGTCGTCGTGGAGGGCTTCATCACCTACGGCGGCATGGCCGGCCGCGACATGGAGGCGGTGGCGCAGGGCCTGCGCGAAGGGCTCGACGAAGACATCATCACCGCGCGCATCGGCCAGGTGGCGCGGCTCGGCGCGCGGCTCGACGCGCAGGGCGTGCCCTACCTCAAGCCCGCCGGCGGCCACGCGATCTACCTCGACGCGAAACGCCTGCTGCCGCATGTGCCGCAAAGCCAGTTCCCCGGTCAGGCGCTGTCGGTCGAACTCTACCTCGAAGGCGGCGTGCGCGCGTGCGAGATCGGCTCGGTCATGTTCGCGCACCCCGACCCCGACTCCGGCCAGATGGTCTACCCGGAACTCGACCTGGTGCGCATGGCGGTGCCGCGCCGCGTGTACTCCGAATCGCACATGGAGTACGTCGCGCACACCTGCGCCGCAGTTGCCAAGCGCGCCAAGCACATCCGCGGCATGAAGTTCACCTACGAACCGCCGCGCCTGAAGCACTTCCTGGCCCATTTCGATTGGGTGTAGCTCTCCGCCAATAGCCATTGATATTGTAACCATATATGGTTACAATGTGCGCCATGGGAAGCCTGGAGAAGCTGAAGCGGAAACTGGCGGCGAATCCGCGTCACGTGCGGTTTGGCGACCTAGTGCGCGTGTTGCACGATCTGGGTTACCAGGAAGTTCGGACGCACGGCAGCCACCGCGTGTTTCGCCCCGCCGGCCCCGGGCCATCCCTGATTGTCGTTCGGCCTCATGGCGGACAGCCATTCTGTTCGGTGGTCGATGTAAAAAAGGTGATCGCCCTGCTTGCTGGGGAAGGAATTGAAGATGAAAACTAAGTCAACGGCAAAAATGGCGCCGGCCTACGAGGTTGACGTCGTACCCAACGAAGAGGGCGGCTTCTACGTTCGCGTGCCGGATTTCCCGTCGATCTTCACCGGCGGCGCGACGGCCGACGAAGCATTGCGAAATGCACAGGAGGCAATCGCTCTGATGATCGAAGAGTATCGCGAACGTGGGCTGCCCCTCCCCGCACCGAAGAGTGTATTCAGCGGCCATTTCAATGTTCGCGTGCCGAAGAACCTGCACCGTGATCTCACCCGCCGCGCTGACGAGGAAGGCGTCAGCCTCAACGCGCTGGTCACCTTCCTGCTGGCGCGGTCCACCTCGCCCGATGTCGCCGCGAAACTCGTACGCGAGCCGCACGACAAGAAGCGCTAGCCTCAGCCCACCAGCACGGCCACGATGGCGAAGATCACCAGATCGGCGAAGACGTGCGTCAGCCACGGCGCGAACAGGCCGCCGGACCGGCGTCGGATGACGCCGAGCATCAGGCCGTAGACCCCCGCCAGCAGCACGCCGAACCAGCCGCGCGGGAAGCCGTGAATGTGCATCAGGCCGAAGGCCGCGGCCTGGATCACGATCGCGACGACGCCCGCGCCGAACACGCGGTCGAGCACACTGAGCATCAGCCCGCGGTAGACGTATTCTTCGGCAAAGGCGTTGACACAAGAAAAGAGCAAACCGAGCAGCAGCAGTTGCCACAACCGTACCTGGGGCACGCGCGTCAGCAAGTCGCCCAGCGGCGGTTGGAACAGCCACACCCACAGCAGCAGCGCCACCGCGCTGACCACCACGAACAACGCGATCAGTTTGGCGACGCCGCCATCGACGCGCCCAAGCGGCTGGCGCGGTTGCGACTGGCGCAGCCAGGGGGAGAGGCGAACGATCGCCCAATAGACGAGGATTGCCAGCACGACAGGCAACGGCCACAACCAACCGACCGTGCCGATCAGATAGGCCGTTGCCGCGAGCAGGAGCCCCAAGTGAGTGGCCTCGGCCCGGCGCCGCCACGCCCCGGCCAGCGTGGTAAGCACCAACACGGCCGCGAGCCACGGCGCACTGCCGGCCATGAAAAAGACCGCCTGAAACAACGCGATCTGCACCGGCAACAACACGCGGTCGACAACGCTCGGTTGGTTGTTCATGTCGCTTCCCTCACGCGGATTTCAACTGCTGCGCCTCGGTGAAATACCGCCGCGCCAGCACCAGCGTGCCGCTGATCGTCGCCAGCGCGGTCACCGCCGTCAGCAGATAGAAGACCACGATCTGGTAGCGCACTGCCAGGGTCGGCTCGACCCCGGCGATGATCTGGCCGGTCATCATGCCAGGGAGTTGCACGATGCCGGCGGTCATCAGCGAATTGATGGTCGGCACCATCGCTTGCCGCAACGCATGGCGAACCACATGACCGGCGGCCTGGTTTGCCGTCGCGCCGACCGACAGCGCCGCCTCGATGCGCTCGCGTCCGTCGCGAATGCCGTGATCGAGCGCCCGCGCGCCGACCGCCAAGCTGTTCATCGCGCCGTTGAGCGCCATGCCCATGATCGGCACGACGTACGCCGGGTTGTAGTACGGCGTGATGCCGACGATTAGGTAGAACACGAACGAGGCCAGCGCGATCGACGACACGCCGATCACGCCGGTGGCGATCATCGTCACCGGCAGGCCGGGCAGGCCCGCTCGCTTGGCCGCGTTGTAGCCCGCCACGACCGTCATCACGACCACCACGCCCAGCACCGGCAGCGGGTGATTGAGGTGGAACACCCAGTTCAGGATATGGCCGACCACGATCAGCTGCACGAATACGCGCCCCGTGCCAACCAGCAGGTCGGTGTCGAGCGCCAGCCGCAACAGCCGGCTGACCGCGATCGGGATCAGCATCAACCCGGCGCAGAGAAGCAGGTCGAGGTAGCTGACGGTGATCACTCCATGCACGTCAGTCCCCTCCGTTCGCCAGCACGGCCGCCGCGGGGCCATGCGGATCGTCGAGCACCGCGGCCGCCTCGCCGTCGGCGGCAATGACACCCTGGTCGAGCAGCATCAAACGCGCGCAACGGCGCAGCTTGTCCGGCTCGTGCGACACGTGCAGGATTGTCCGCCGTTCCGTGGCCGCCCAGTGGTGCAAACCGTCGAGGATGTCGTACGCCACCTTGGGATCGAGATTGGCGGTGCTTTCGTCAAGCAGCAACACTTCCGGGTCGAGGTACAGCGCGCGCGCCAGTTGCACCCGGCTCTGCTGGCCGACCGATAGCGCCGCCGCATCGCGCGTGGCCAGTTCCGCTTCCAGGCGAACGCGCGCCAGCATCTCCCGCGCACGAACCGGGTCGCCGGGGCCTCGGTTGGTCAACGTGTCGGGCAACACGATGTTGTCGAGCACCGAGCCGGGAAACATCACGCTGCGCTGGCTCACCAGCACGATACGCCGCCGCAAGGCGGTGACGGGCAATGTGCGCAGGTCTTGTCCGCCGTAGGTGATGACGCCGCGGTCCGGATCCTCCAACCGCGTGAGCACGCGCAACAGCGTGGTCTTACCGCCGCCGCTGCGGCCGAGCACGCCGACAGTCTGACCCGGCGGAATGGTCAGCGAAAGCCCGCGCAGCACCTCTTGCGGCCTCCCCTGGGGCGGACGGCGGGTGCGGTGCACATCCGCGAAGCGGATTTCCAAAGCCGAGCGGACAGCGTCGGACACGCGGGGTGATTCTCCGTTGGTGGTTTCCGGTGTGTTAGGGCCAAACGGTGAGCTTGTCAACAAACGCGCCGCCTCACGCCTTGGTCGTGAGCAACACGCGGACCACGGCCTCGGCATTGGGAGTGTCGAGCGCCAGGCCGCCGTGAACCAGCACGTGGTCGGGTAGATCGAAACGGTCACGGTCGGCGCCGGTCCAGGTGAAGATCGGCCGCTTCAGCTTGCGCATGTGGTTCACCGACGAAGCACTGCCGCTGCACACCCGCCCTTCCAAGACCACCATCGCCCGCGATAAGCCGGCGACGATACGGTTGCGGGTGGGAAAGAAATCGCGCCGGGGTGGTGTGCCGGGCAGCAACTCGGTCAGGATACAACCGTGGCGCGCAACTTCCTGATAGAGATGTTCGCTGGCCGGCGGATAGTGGCGGTCGATGCCGGTAGCCGTGACCAGCACGGTCGGTCCGCCGTGCGCGAGGGCGCCGCGGTGCGCCGCCGAGTCGATGCCCGTCGCGCCGCCGCTGACGATCGTCACGCCCAGCGCCGACAGACCGCGTGCCAGTTCGAACGCGAAGGCCCGGCCGGCGTCACTGGCGTCGCGCGTGCCGACGATCGCCACGGCGAAGGTGTCGACCGGCCACACCGGTCCGCGGCAAAACAGATACGGCGGCGGCTCGGCGACCTGGCGCAGCAGGCGTGGGTAGTCATCGGCTCCGAAGTACGTGCCCTGTCCCCCGTCCCGGAAGTAAGCCTCGACGCGCATCTCGGCGTCGTCGAGCGGCGCCTTGTCACTCGCGGCAAACAGTTCACCCTGGCTCAGAGCCGTCGCCAGCGCGGCCCGCGGCGAGCCGTATCGTGTAACCAGTTCGGCAAATCGCGCGGCGCCTACGCCGGGCAACCGCGACAACCGGATCGCAGCCAGAATCTCGGCCTGCGTGGCGCTCAGCTCCCATGCTTTCTTCATGGCGCCAATGTACCACAGGTTCCGCCCGGGGCTAAGCCAGTGGATTTTCCCGGTGCTGGCCGATCCTCGATTTTTTCTTATCGACTTCGCCGGCCGGTACGATACATACGTGTGAGCGCGGACGGATCCGCCGGGACATTGGAGGCGACCAGGGACGGTCGGTGCTGGATGCGCGGTCTAGGGAGCCAACCATCGGAAATGTGAGGCAAAGTTTTCCGGTCAGGAACTTGATGACGCCGCACGACTACGCCGCGCGAGGATTCCGGGTGTTGAGCCCGGAATTCTCCTTTTAAGGCCCCGCCGGCCGCCCTCCCCTTTCCATTACCCCGGAAATCCGCCACACTGGCGGTATGATCGTCCGGATCGTGACCATTTTCCCAGGTTTCTTCGACTCGTGTCTCGGCGAAGGCCTACTTGGCAAGGCCGCGGAGCGGGGGGTGGTCGAGGTACAGATCGACGACCTGCGCGGCTACGCCAACGACAAGCATCACACGGTGGACGATGTGCCATATGGCGGCGGACCCGGCATGGTCATGAAGGTCGACGTGTGGGACCGGGCGATCACTGCGGCGCGTAAAGCGGTGAAAGGGGCGCGCGTGATTCTGCTCACTCCGCAGGGGGACGCGCTGGACGAGGCGGCCGCCGTGCGGCTGGCGCGCGAACCCGGCCTGGTACTGTGCTGCGGACGCTACGAAGGAATCGACGAACGGGTAGCCGAAAACCTGATCGACGAACAGTTGTCGATCGGCGACTTCGTGCTGACCGGCGGCGAGGCGGCCGCGCTGGTGGTGCTCGACGCCGTCGCGCGCAAGTTGCCGGGCGTGGTCGGGCGGGCGGAATCGGTCGAAACCGACACTTTCACCGCCGGCCTGAAGTTCCCACAATACACCCGTCCACCGACCTACCACGGGTGGGAAGTGCCGGCGGAATTGCGCTCGGGACACCACGCCCAAATCGACGCCTGGCGACGCGCGGAAGCCCGCCGGCGCACCGCCCGGCTGCGGCCGGAACTGGCGGCGCACGCCGCCGCGAAAAACGTGCGGCTCGTGTTGCTCGAACGCGCGGTAACCGCGGCCATTGGCGACCCGCAATCGCCCATCGCTGTTTGCGCCATGCGGGCGGTGGAAGCTTACGGCTTGGCGCAATTGGTGGTCTGCGTACCGGATGCCGACACGCGGCAGGTGCTGCGCAACGCCCATCTGTACGACCTGCGCATCGTCTCCTCGCTCTCAGCGCTGCTTTCCCGAGCCAGGCATGAGACGGTGATCCACCTGGCCGAAACGCCGGCTGCGGGGCAGTTGCCGGTGGCCGAAGTGCGGCGGGTGATCGCCGCAGCGCGAGGCGGCATCACGATGACTTGGGGCGGCGACCCGCCAGCAGGCGCGTACGTGGCAGAGCCGGTGCTGCCGGGCATCGGCGGTCACGTGCTGGGACTGACCGCGTGGCTTGACCGCCTGTTCGGACGTTAGAAACGTTTTTGGTCCGAAGACTTGCGGCACGGCTGGTTGACTTGCCGCGGGTCGGATGCTATAGGTTTGGACCCGCGCGAAGGGGTTTCTTTGTTATTCGACCGGTGTGGGAGCGGCCCGGAGGGCGGCCGCGTTGGGCCCTGGCGCTCCGTGACGGAGGGATGGCCGAGTGGTCTAAGGCGGCGGTCTTGAAAACCGCTGGGCCCTTTGGGTCCCGGGGGTTCGAATCCCTCTCCCTCCGCTTTAAGCACCGGCAGGCATGGAGAGATGACCGAGTGGCCTAAGGTGCTCGCCTGCTAAGCGAGTGAGCGTTGTAAAGACGCTCCGTGGGTTCAAATCCCACTCTCTCCGCCATTTCGATCGGGCCGCGCTTCGGCGCGGCCCGCTTATTTTTTTCTCATCTCAACACCATGCGCGATCCGATAGGCCGGTGGTTTCCTACCGAAGCCGGACAACGCCAACTGCACCGTCAAATTTAATGCGGTGCAAAACCGCAACAAAAACATCCGGGATCAATACGACCGCTTGGTCCGCGTCGGCAGTTCCCAAAGGCAGTTGGAGGCATTGCGGTTACTGCTGAACGAAGCAGAAACGCTGACGGAGGATTTCATTAAGCTATTGCCCGCGGGGCAGTGACCATTACGGCCGATGGTCGCCAAGGCGGAGCGTTTGACGCTCATCGTCGGCCAGACCGCGATGGCCCCGACGCCGACGCCGTGAGGAATCGAGACACTATCTCCATGCCGACGACAACCACTGATGGGTGGATATCGATGAAAGCATTGTTTGGTGTGACATCGTTGCTCTATGTGGTGGCGCTGATGGCGTGCTCGTCACTATCCGTGAAAAACGCCAACGCGGCGGCCGACGCATGGGTTGAGTTGCTGGCGAGCGTCAATCGCGCCGTGAAAAACAACTCTTCCGCAATCGACGCGGATTTCCGAGAATGGAAAGGCATGGCGTCGCTTTGCGCGGCGCGCAGGCCAAGGCGGCGGTCTTCCAGGTCGGCGGCTGCGCACGGGCGAATTGTGCCAACCGGCAAAATGCGGTCCGGAATCGAATGGGATGAGTGCGTGAGGCCTATGACCGCCTGACCAAACAAAGTCAATCGGTCCCTGGTTGATCGAACAACAGAGTAATCTTTTGGAGACTGCCGAGTTGCTAACCGCCGATTTCCTGAAGACCGAGCCGGCGGGGCAATAACGATCAGGGCTTAGCGCGGGAACTTGCGGCCGATGCATCGGTAGAGCAGCCGCGCCGCGAGGAAGTCGGGCGCGTGCAAGCCACGGATCGGCGCCAGTTCCACCAGATCCATGCCCACCACGGTCCGTTTGGCAAAGACCCACGCCATCAGTGCATCGATTTCGTGCCACAACAAACCGCCCGGTTCCGGCGTACCCGTCGCCGGCATAATCGACGGATCGAACACATCCAGATCGATCGTCAGGTAGACCGGATCGCCCAGGTGTCGCGCCGCGTACTTGACGATATCGGCCCCGCCGCGAATCTCGTGCGCGCGCAACATTTTCACCGGCAGCTTGGGCAGCGCCTCTGCCTGCGCGCGGTCGTAACTGCGAATGCCGACTTGCACCACCGGCGCGCGTTCCACCATTCGCCGCGCCACGCACGCATGCGAATATGGGTCGCCGTGGTATTCGTCGCGCAGGTCGGCGTGCGCGTCGAGGTGCAGTACATGCAGATCAGGAAAGCGATCGATCGCCGCCGCGAACGGCGCCAGAGTAACCGTGTGCTCGCCGCCGAGCACGACGGGAAAGCGGCCGGCATCGAAGTGACGGCCGACAATCTCGGCATAGCGCGCGATCATTTGCCGCGGTGCCAGCGCGCTGACGCGGCGTGGGTCGCCCAGCGGTTCGGCGGTCAGACCGGCGCGGTTGGGTTCCCGCTCTAACACCTCGTCGTAGTACTCGACCTGTTCGCTGGCCGTGCGGATCGCCACCGGACCGCGGCGCGTGCCGCCGCCGTAGCTCACCGTCTTTTCGTACGGAATGGGCACGATCGCCACGCAGGCGTTCTGTTTGGCGTCGGGGACATCGAAAAAGGTATGAGACATCGCTCGGCTCCGTGATCTTCGCTGGATGGGTCCTACCGTAGCGAGCGAGCGCGGCGGTGACAAGGCGGTGTCATTCCACGAAACGGATGTCGAGCACGTGTTCGGTGCGGCGGAGCAGGTCGGCCAGTTCGTCGCGCGCGGCGGTGTCGAGAATCGGCTCGACCACCGTCGCGTTTTCATGCGCGTGCCAGGCAACAACGAAGCCGGCGACCTCCGCGGTGCCGCACCCCCCGCCGCCGCAACAGGCCGTGTCGAAGTGGGCCGCGCGAATTGTTGCCAACACCTCGCGCCCGCGCCAGGGCAGGCGCAACTCCTTGAGCACGCGGTAACGACCGCCGATCGCGCGCACTTCCTCACCGATCGGTTGATGGAGATACAAAAGCGTGCGCGGTGCATTCACGTGCGCCACCCGTCGGCCCAAACAAGCCGGCCCATCGCTTTCCACTTGCCAATACGCCGAACCCCGGGCCCAAGCCCCTCGCTAATCCCCATGCCGCCCGATGATCGAAATCGCCGAGACGTTCAAGAACGGGAAGCCGCCGAGGTTGTGCGTCAAACCCAGGCGCGGGTTGGCCAACTGCCGTTCGCCCGCCCGCCCCTGCAACTGCAGGTAGATCTCGTAGATCATGCGCAAGCCCGAGGCGCCGATCGGATGCCCGAAGCATTTCAGACCGCCGTCGACCTGGCACGGCAGGCCGCCGGTGCGATCGTAGAACCCGTCGAGTACGTCCTTCACCGCCCCGCCCTTCGGCGAAACGTGCAGGTCTTCCATCACGATCAACTCGGTGATGGAGAAGCAATCATGCACCTCCATCATCGACAGTTCGGCGCGCGGGTCTTTGATGCCGGCCTCTTTGTACGCTTCCCGGGCGGCGCGTTCGGTGGTGACGAAATGATCGTAGTCCCACTCGTTGAACGACATTTCCTCGCCGTTGGAAAGCGAGAGTTGCAGCGCTTTGACGCTGACCAGATCCTTCTTGCCCAGGCTTCGCGCGATCTCGGGCGTCGTCACGATCGCGCATGCGGCCCCGTCCGACACGCCGCAGCAGTCGAACAGGCCGAGCGGATGCGCCACGGGTGGCGCCGACAGCGCCTGGTCGATGGTGATCGGCTTGCGCAGGTGCGCCTTCGGATTGAGCGCGCCGTTGGCGTGGCTCTTCATCGAAACGTGGGCCATCGCCTTTTTCAGTTCGACGTCGGACACGCCGTGCTTGGCGGCGTAGCCCGAGGCCAGCAGCGCGAAGGCGCCGGGCGCAGTGAGGTTGGGCCACCACAGCCAATTGAGACTGCCGGCGTTAGAACCAAAGTTGGGTAGGCCGCCGTAGCCGGTGTCCTTCAGCTTCTCGACGCCCATCGCCAGGCAGATGTCGTAGATACCCGCAGCCACGGCATAGCAGGCGCCACGGAACGCTTCGGTGCCGGTCGCGCAGAAGTTCTCGGTGCGCGTGACCGGAATACGCGGCAGGCGCAGCGCCGTCGGCAACATGAGTGCGCTCTTACCGATGTGGATTTCCTCGACAAACGTGCCCAGCCATGCCGCTTCGATCTGGTTCTTGGCGATGCCCGCGTCGGCAAGACATTCCTCGAACGCCTCGACCATCAGTTCCTCGGCGCCGCAATCCCAACGTTCCCCGAACCGGGTGCAACCCATGCCGAGCACCACTACCTTGTCCCGGATTCCGGTGGCCATTACGCACCTCCTTTCGGCGCGTCGGAGCGGGGAACGGCTTTCCAGAAATAGCCGGTAAAGCCCCGGCCGGCGTCGTGCATACGTTTGCGGAAGACCATCTGTACCGGCTGGCCCACTTTGAGCTTGTGCAATTCGCAGTCGGTGAAATCGGCCATCAAGCGGCCGCCGTCGACGAACTGGACCATGCCGTAGATCGCCGGCGGCTCGGGCGAAACCGACAGCAAATCACCCGTGAAGGCTTTGATGAACGCCGGCCGGTCGGCGAACTCGTAGTCTTCCAACGCATGGACGGCGTTGCACGCCGGGTTGACGCAGACATCCATCTTCGGGAACTGCGGGGTGCCGCATTTCGTGCACCGGCCGCCGACCAGGCCCAGGATCATCCGCCGTTTGCGCCATAACACGGTCATGGCGGTTTGGGTCGGCGCTTCGGCCCGGATGCCTTCCTCGGTATCGAGCAGATTGTTGAAGCTGAGGAACTTGGTGTAGCTCTCCTCCGGCGTTCGTAGCGCCAAGTGGCCCGCCACACCGCGCCGGGCCGGCAATTGGGTGATCGCGTCGGTGACGCGGAAACACAGCGCCTCGCAGCCCTGGCCAAAGCCGGCCACGACCAGCCGGTCTCCCGGTTTCGCTTTTTCCAGCGCGCTGATCAGCAACACCAGCGGGTGCGCCGCACCCACCTCACCCACCTGCTCGTGCAGGTTGTCCACCGCCTGTTCACGCGCCAGGCCCATCTTCTTGGCAATCGCGCGGTGCTCAGCGGTGATAAAGCAAGGGTAGGCGAACCTGGCGATGTCGGTGACCGCCAGCCCGAGCTTCTTCAGCAGGCTGCCGATCGTCTGCGGGATGATCTTGGCGTATCCCTCGTCGCGCATCCAGCGCTCTTCCCACGTATAGTCGAAGCGGTGTTCGGCGCCGCGATAGTGCGGCACGAAGTCGCAGGCCACCGTGTGGGCGCCGAGGAATTCCGCCACCACCTGGCCGCTGCCTACCAGCAGCGCCGCCGCTCCGTCCCCGAACCACAGTTCGTAGAAGCTGCCGGCCTTGGTGCGACGGTGATCGCCGGCCACCACCAGGGCGCGTTGCCGGCCGCCGCCCTGGGTTGCATAGAGCGCGGCAAGCAGGGCGCTGGTGCCGGCCTTCTGTGCTCCGGTGCAGTCGACTGTGGCCAAACCCTCTTCCGGCAGATTGAGTGCCGCGGCCACGATGCCGGCGTTCTGACGATCGGCAAAGGGCAAAGTCGTGCCAGCCAGATATACCGCGTCCACCCCCTGCCGGTCTTGCCCATCCAGGCAGTCGCGCGCCGCGGCGACCGCCATGGTCAAGACATCTTCGTCCCAATTGCACATGGCCCGTTCGCCGGAAGCCATCATCATGATGGCCGGCGAATGCCACCCGATGCCGGCAAACACCGACAGCCGTTGCAGGCGGCGTCGGGGCAGATAGGCGCCGAACGAGACGATCCCCACCATGACCCGGTCCCCCGTTTTGTGATCTGTGACGATATTGAGGTTACGACTTAGTGTACCACTTTTCACAGCACAAGGCAGGAGCGCAATTAGTCCTTTAGATCAAGCGTTTCGCGCACTTTGGCGACCAAATCTTCGATGGCAAACGGCTTCTGGATGAACTGAATGGCTTCATCGAGCAGACCCTGGTGAGCGATGACGTCTTCGGTATAGCCCGACATGTAAAGGACCTTCAAGTTCGGGCGCATCGCCACCAGTTGCTGATACAATTCGCGGCCGTTGAGAACCGGCATGATCACGTCGGTCAGCAATAGGTGGATTTCTCCCTTGAACTGGCGGCATAACAAGAACGCTTCCCCGCCGTCGTCTGCTTCGAGGACGTTGAAGCCGTACATGGTCAGCACCTTTTTTGCCAAGCTGCGCACCATGGCTTCATCCTCGACCAACAAAATGGTTTCGTGGCCGCGGCAAGGTACCGCCCGTTGCACTTCCACCGGCGCTGGCGCCTGGCCGTGGACGCGGGGTAGATAGATCTTGAATGTCGTGCCGACCCCTGGCTCCGAGTACACCGAAATCGTCCCGCCGTTTTGTTTGACGATACCGTACACGGTGGACAGCCCCAGGCCCGTGCCCTTGCCTTGCTCCTTGGTGGTGAAGAACGGTTCGAACAGATGTCGTTTCACCTCGTCGGTCATGCCGACGCCGGTATCGCTCACCGCCAACACAACATATTCTCCGGGCGCCACGCCGGGGTGCAGACCAATGTAGTTCTCATCCAGCTCCGCGACCTGGGTTTCGACAATCAGGTCGCCACCGTCGGGCATGGCGTCGCGCGCGTTGACCGCCAGGTTGATCAGGATCTGGTCGAGCTGGTGGGGGTCGGCTCGAACCAATCCGATGTCTTCGCCCGGTCTAAAAACAAGCGTGACATCTTCCCCAATGATGCGCCCCAACATTTTTTGCCCGCGGGCCAAAATGGCATTCAAATCCAAAAGCTTGGGCGCGATGATCTGCTTGCGGCTAAAGGCGAGCAGCTGTTCGGTTAATGCGGCGGCGCGGTCCGCGGCGTACTTGATTTCCAGCACTTCCTCGCGCAACGGATCGCCCTCGGCGAGGGTGGTGGTGATCATCTCAGCATAGCCGATGATGCCGGTGAGCAGGTTGTTGAAGTCGTGCGCGACGCCGCCGGCGAGTCGGCCGACCGCTTCCATCTTCATCGCTTGTTGTAGCTGCTCGGTCAGGCGCGCCTGCTCGGTTTCCATGCGCCGCTGCTCGGTGATGTTGGTGGCAGTGCCGATCCACTTCTGCGGCCGGCCCTCGCGATCGCGAATCAGCAGACCGCGGTCGATCCAGTCATTGTAGGTGCCGTATTTAGTCCGTAGCCGATAGGTGACCTCGAAAGGCCGGTTCTTCTCGGCCGCTTGTTCCATCGCATGGATCAGGCGCAGCCGGTCTTCCGGGTGCACGTGCTCGATCACCCCTTCCATCGTGCGGGGGTAACCGCCCGGCTCATAGCCCTGTTGCCCGTCGATGTCACCGAAGAAGCGCGCCTCTCCGGTGAGGCAGTCGCGCTCGTAAATCAGATCGTTCGACACCTGCGCCGCCACCCGAAACCGTTCTTCGCTCTCGCGCAGCATCTCTTCGACGCGCTTGCGTTCGGTGATGTCGCGCGAAATGCCGAACGTGCCGATGATCTCACCGTTGGCGTCGCGGAGCGGGAACTTGGTGGTCAGCACCCAGGCCTCGCGTCCGTCGAGATGCACTTCCTTTTCCTCCGCGCTGATGATCGGCTGGCCGGTTAACATGACTTCGAGTTCATCAGCCCGAAATTGCCGGGCGATTTCGGGCGCGAAGAAATCGGCGTCGGTGCGGCCGATGATCTGGTCCGGATGCGCCAGGCCCAGCCAGTTGGCCAACGACCGGTTGGCTTTGATGAAACGCGAATCGCGGTCTTTGAAGTAGATGTTGTCCGGAATGTTGTTCATGAACGCGGTGAACAACGCCCGCTCGCTTTCCAGTTGTGCCGTCAGCACATTTCGTTCAGTGACATCGCGCAGGACGACCAGGGCCGCCGGCTGACCGCGGTACTGGAGGCGGCTGGCGTTGATTTCTGCCAACACCATCCGGCCGTCGCGCGCCACCAGTTGGATTGCTTGCATACCAAGTTTGCGTTCGCCACCAAGGTAACGGCGGATCAATTCGTGCACCAGCGGTCGGTGGTTCGGGTGAACGTGCTGTTCGAACGGTTGGCGATGCAATTCGTTCAACGAGTAGCCCAACATCCTGGCCAATTGCGGGTTCAGGTACTGCGTCCGATCGTTCTGCAGCACGCAGATCCCATCGCTGGCCAGTTCGACCAGACTGCGCCATTCTTCCTCCGATTCGCGCAGCGCTTTTTCGGCCCGTACCCGCTCGGTGATGTCGGCGGCATAGACCCGCAACGTATTCGATTCAACCACGGGGAAGATCGTGACGTCGAACACCAACGCGCCCACCTCAACTTCCCGCCGTGCCTCAACGCCGGCTCCCGCCGCGGCATTGACCAGAATCTCGGGCAGATCGAGTGGCAGAAAGAGCTGCGGATCATCCGGCAGTCCCTGCTCGCGCAACGCGCGCCGCGCCGCCTCGTTGACGAAGACCACCTCGCCGGTGCCGCTCAGCTCAAGTACGGGAAAAGGGCTGAGCCGGGGGAACGTCGCCAGGTGGCGAATCTCCTGTTCGGCCTCTTTCTGCGCCGTGATGTCGCGATAGATGGCGACCACTTCGCCCATCGGCAAGCGGAAGAGGTAGTTTTCGCGCCAACTAGTTTGCTGACCCGAGCGATAGATCGCCACCGGGTTCAGCTCGGGCACGCCGGTCTGCCAGACGCGACGAAAACCGTCGAGCAAACCCATATCACGCACACCGGGAAAGACCTCGGTGACCCGTCGCCCAAGCAGTGCTTCCCTTTTCACGCCTTCGATCTCTTCCGCGGCGCGGTTGAAGTCGGTAAACACGAAATCCTCGCCGTTGTCGATGACGTGGTACACGGCAATACCCAATCGGCTGTGATCGAACAACGCTCGATAGCGTGATTCCCCCGCCGCGATGCGTTGCACCATCTCCTGGAACTGCGACAGGTCGCGGGCCACGCCGATGTAGACCGTCTCCGCGTCGCCAGGCATTTTCAATTCCTGCGTGACCCAGTGCGCCCACAAGCGGCGGCCGGTGGAGGTTTCGTGCAAGATCTCGCCGTGCCAGTAACCGAGTTCGCGCAATTGCTCCCAGATCACATTGCGGCTGGCCCCCGCCCGGCCGACGCTCAACACCTCACCGATCGGTCGCCCGAGGACTTCGCCCGGCGGCAAGCCGAAAGCGGTTTCCGCGCTGCGGTTCCAATAAAGGATGCGCGTTTGGTGGTCGAGCAAAACGACGACATCGGCCAAATCGTCGTATGCGCGCAGATACTTTTCCCAAGCCTGTTTTCTGGCCATTGGCGTCTCGCCTCCGAAGTCGCCCCTCGCCCACTGCTGTCTGCAACATCGAATGCATTCACTGCTCTGGAGCCAGATCAACGACTGGGGGTGTTCTTTTTCCGGCGCATTAAACATAGCAGAAGCCGGTAGAGCTTTGCTATACTACCAACAACAAATGTTGCATGTGATTCGAAGTCAACAAACGGTGGGTGGATGGCCGGGCTGGCGGTTTGCCGCCGGTGAGGTTGAGATTGGCCTGACGCCGGTCATCGGCGGGCGCCTGCTCTCGTTGCGCTTCCGCGACGAAGAACTGCTGTGGGCCCCGGCAGAGGGCGCCGGCGAGGCCTTCGACTTCACGCGTGTGACCGACCTGGCCGCCGAAAAACGTCGTCTCGGCTTCGGCCTGTGGGGCGGCGACAAGACCTGGATCGCGCCGCAAGCGCAGTGGCTGGCTGCGATTCCGCCGCTCGAACTCGACGCCGGCCCATATGCCGCGGTGCCTGACGACACCGGTCTGACCATGACCAGCGTCGTCTGCCGTGAAACCGGGTTGCGCGTGGTGCGCCGAGTCGAGCTGGCCGCCGATGGCGCGTTGACGCTCGTCGAAACGATCCGCAACGAAAGCGCCGCGCCGGTGACGCGCGGGCTGTGGAACGTCACCATGACGCGGCGGCCTTTTGATGTATACCTGCCCGGCGGCGGCGTGCGCCCCTACCCCGAGGAAGGCGCGTCGGTCGCCATGCAAAGCCACTACGTGACCAGCGCCGGCGGTTGGACGCGCATTGCCTGCCGCGAACCGGCGCATTTCAAATACGGCGGCGCGGCGGCGCGCGGGGTGGTGGTGGCTCTGCGGCCTCGTCAGCGCGACACGCTGGCCTTGGTGCGTTGGTTCGACCATCCGCCCGGCGCAACCTACGCACACGGGTCGGAAGT
Source organism: uncultured bacterium (assembly GCA_964511015.1). GTDB lineage: Bacteria > Lernaellota > Lernaellaia > Lernaellales > Lernaellaceae > FEN-1099. The sequence continues at coordinate 16,911 of CAZEDX010000066.1, forward strand.
GGAAGTCTACAATTCGCCGTCGTTCGACTATCTGGAAATCGAGTTGCACGCGCCGCTGATCACGCTGGCGCCCGGGCAAAGCACGACGCAGCGGCAGGTCTGGCGCGTCGGTGTGCTGCCGGCTGGGGCCGGTCCGGACGAAGCGGCGCAGACCTTGGCGCGATAGCGCGCCTCGATCGGAGCGCCCATGCCGCGAGAAGAATTGTTCTCGCTCATCACCCGCGACCGCGAGCCGGACGGCAGTGGTACTTTTTTTGTTGTTCTGCCTCTGCGCCTTTCTCACCGTCGCCGATGGCGCCTTCACCATGATCAACTACGCCGTCAGTATCCGCTTGGTGGAGAGCGACCGGAGCTTCGGCGGCGGACTCTGGCAACCCCCGTTTTCGATCGGGACCACCACCTTATTGATCTTCGCGGTCGTGGCGCTGTTGGTCGTCGCGCTGTTCGCCGGCGTTTTTCTCTGGCAACGGCGCGATGCCGGCCGAATCCGCCTGATGCTGGCCTATCTGGCTTTGTGGTTCGCCGGCACCTTGCTCATCGCCCGGTATTCGTGGTGGCCACCGTGGAACCCGGAAGTGCTCCGGGTCATTCAGTAGGAGGCCCATGTCCACCGACCCGTTCTTTTCCCTCGACACGCCCCGCCGCGACCCGGCGAGCGGACTGACACAACTGCTGTTTGCGGTGTGCGTGCTGGTGACCTATGCCAATCCGGCGGCGGTTTTGACCACCGTCTTGGCCGGACCGGACCGGGATTGGGTCGGTCTGATTCGCTGCAGTTGGTGGCTGACCTACATGGCCGGCGCCTTGTTGGCGGTCGCGGTGTTGTGCGTTGGCGTCTTTTTCTATCTGCGAAACGACCGAACGCGTCTGTGGGCACTGCTCGGCTACCTGGTAGTGGTACCGACCGCAACATCTTTGTACTTCGTCTATGTGATCGTGCCCCAAACAAATTACTTTTGGCTGTAGCAAACAAGAGACGAAGGAGTAGGTGTCGACATGCCGAAGCCGGAAGCTCCTTTCACCCTGACTACGACCGGATCGCGAACCGGCGAGCGGACTGACGCGGCTGTTGTTCGCCGTGTGCGCCATGGTGACCTACGCCAACCCGGTGTTGGTCGTCTGGCATTTCGTGGAATGGTGGCAGAGGGTCCGCTGGTAGCCGGAAAATCGGCTTTCCCCAAACCTTGACTTGCCCGCCGAAACGGCTAGTGTCTCGTTCACTGACCACGATTGGTGAGGACCGTAGCCGTGGCGAGCAAGCAAACGAAATGGGTGGTGTTGGCGGTGGCCGCGCTGTTGGCGGCGGGGTGCGCGCAGGAATTCGACGTGCTCGAGACCGGCGACATCGACCAGGTGCCGGCGCTGGTGCGCCTGACCCAGCCGCAGGGCGGCTATTCGCCCGACGACCTGCTGCTGGTGCTCGTGCCGCGCGATCCGTTGCGCGTACGCGTCGGCCGCGGGCCGGCGGCGGTGCTGGCGGTGCGCCCGGCCGGCCGCAAATGGCAGGCCCCGGCGAGTGGGCAGGCGGCGACCCTCGATTCGATTTTCTATCGTTTCCTGTACGCCAGCGAGCTGCGCTCGGGTTCGCGCTCCGTGCCGCGCGACCTCGGCCCCCGCGTCGACCTGCGCGGCGGCGCAAACCTGTCCTGGCTACGGGTCGGCGTCGGCGACGAGCGGGTCAACATCGAAGCCGCCTTTGCCACCTCACCGGTCACCGTGCGCAAGGTATCGTACCGCGCCGACGAAAACGGCGGCGTCGTGCTGCTGGAAAACGGCTCGACACTCAAGGTGCGCTGACGCCCAACCCCGCGCCGGACTATCGTTTTTCCGCCGCTTGACAATGCGCGGGTGGGGTCCATACAATTCGGCTCCTTTTTCGAGAATATGAACTTTTGTTCGGGAGAGACCGATGGACAAACAGGGCCTGTTGAAACTGACCGTTCCGAAGATGCGCGAAGAGGCAATGAAGATCGAAGGCCTCACTGGCGTGCACGGCATGAAAAAGGGCGAACTGCTCAAGGTGTTGGCCCAGCACCACGGCATCGTGTTGGAAGAAGAGCACACCAAGCGTGACAATTCGGCGATCAAAGTCAAGATGAAAAAGTTCCGTGAAGCGCGCGAGGAAGCCCGCAAGGCCGGCGACAAAAAAATGGTCAAGAAGCTCCGCCGCCGCATCCACGCGTTGAAGCACGAAACCCGCCGCTAAGTCGGCGCGTACTCCCGTCCGCTCGCACCAGGACCCGGCTTGCCGAGCCCTGGTGTTTTTTGTCCGCCCTTGAAAAACGACCACTCGGCATTACCTTCCCTTTATGACCATTGCCTAGAGACGATTGAGCAAGAGGGCCTTCCCATGGAAATGCCTGAACTTTCACTGGATCTGGCTGATTTTGCCGCCGCCGCGCCGCGGCCCGACCCCGCCCGGCTCTACGACCTGCTTGTGCTCGGCGGTGGTCCCGCCGCGATGACCGCCGTCGTCTATGCCGCGCGCAAGCTAATGAAGGTGGCGTTGATCACCCGCGACTTCGGCGGACAAATGGCCGAGACGGCCGAGATCGAAAACTACATGGGTTTTCAGACCGTGCGCGGCCGCGAACTGACTGACAAGTTCCGCGAACAGGCGCAGCAATTCGACGTGCCGCTGGCGGTTGCAGAGAAGATTCTACGCGTGCGGCGTGACGGTGGCCGGTTCGTGGTAGAAACCGAGTCCGGCCAGACCTACCAGGGCCGCACGGTCATCGTCGCCACCGGCAAACGCTACCGTCCGCTCGGCGTGCCGGGCGAGCGCGAACTGGCCGGCCGCGGCGTCGCCTATTGCCCGACCTGCGACGCGCCGTTTTTCAAAGACAAGAACGTGGTCGTCGCCGGTGGCGGCAACTCCGCTTTCACCGCCGCGTTGGATCTGCTCAAAGTGGCGCGGCACGTCACACTGGTGAACTACGCCGCGGGCTGGCAGGCCGACGCCGTGCTGCGCGCGGCGGTCGAACGCTCTGGCGAACGCGCACGGTTGCTCGACCAACGCCAGATCCTGGCCATCGAAGGCGCAGCCAAGGTGGAGGGCGTGCGCGTGAGAAACCGGCGCACCGGCGCGGAGGAGACGCTGCCCGCCGACGGGGTGTTCGTCGAGATCGGCCTTGATCCGAACAGCGAACCGGTGGCCGAACTGGCCGCGCACAACGATCAGGGCGAACTGATCGTCGACTGCGCCACCCGCACCAACGTGCCCGGTCTGTTCGGCGCGGGAGATGTAACAACAGTGCCATACAAACAAATCGTCATCTCGGCCGGCGAAGGCGCGAAAGCGGCACTCGCCGCCTATGACTACCTCACCGCGCAGGGGTTGCTCTGAGAAAGGAGCCAAAAGATGGGTCTGTTGAAACCGGAAGACGCCGCCAAACTGAGCCAGATGTTCAAAACGCACTTGCAACATCCGGTGAAGCTGGTGCTGTTCACCCAAGAGATGGAATGCGAATTCTGTCGCGTCACCCGCGACCTCGCGGAGGAGACGGCCGCACTATCGGACAAGGTTTCAGTCGAGGTCTATGACTTCGTCAAAGACACCGCGGCGGTCACGCAGTACGGCATCACCAAGATCCCCGCGCTGGCGGTGGTCGGCGAACGCGATTACGGCATCCGCTTCTACGGCCTGCCGTCCGGCTATGAATTCACTACCTTGATCGAGGACATCTTCGACGTCAGCCGCGGCAACCCGCACTTGCCGGCCGAGGTGAACGACGAACTGGCCAAGGTGACCAAGCCGGTGCACCTGCAGGTGATGGTCTCGCCCACTTGTCCGTACTGCCCGAAAGCCGTGCGCGTGGCCCACCGCTTCGCCATGGCCAACCCGAACATCACCGCCGACATGGTCGAAATCACCGAATTCCCCCACTTGGCGCAGAAATATGATGTGCAAGGCGTGCCTAAAACCGTGATCAACGAGGAACACGACCTGGTCGGCGCCCAACCCGAAAGCGCGGTGCTGGCCAAGATTCTGGAGGCGGTTCGGCCAAACTGAACCCGCTCGGTTCCATCCCGCTCGCCTTACCCCCGTGGATTGGATTGTCTAATAGACCCCGACGGCGTATCTTTGTCGGTACAGGGAACATTCTGTTTTCGTCGGGTGATCGCTCTGGCTCTCCATTTTGGTTTGACTCAGGGAGGCGGGAAAAATGCGCCATTTCGTGCTGTTGCTGTTGTGCGTCGGGTTGCTGTTGATGTCGGCGGGGCAAGCCTGGGCCTTGGCCATCGTATCGCAAGATCCGCACCTGGCGATGTACCAGAACCTCACCATCGATCCGATGCGCATCGTTTTCGACGCGAGTCTGAATCGCTCCACGGTGAACGCGTCGTCGGTCTACGTCACCTATGCCGCCGAGCCAGGCACGACCGTGCCGGTGAGCTACTCGTTCGACACCACCTCGGTCGCCAACGATACCCTGCTGCTGACGCCGACCGAGAACGAGAATCGCTGGCCGTTCGCGCGGCGGCTGGTGTTGAACATCACCAGCGCCGTGCATGCCGTCGGCGGCTCGGCCTTCAACGGGGTGTATCCGTTCGGTAACAAATTCGTCGCCAACGTGCCCGCCGACATGGACATCTTGAGCGAGTGGGATCCGACCGATCCGTGGGACTTCGTCGACGCCTTCGCCAACGCCAACGTGTTGGTGGGTTACAACCCCGTCGCGCCCGAAGAAACCGACGAGAGCCGCCCCGAGACGATCCCCGGCATGGGCGCCACCGAAGCCTGGAAGATCACCGCCGGCCGACCCGACGTGCTGATCGCCGTGGTGGACGACGGCATCGAACAACTCGCCTATCCGGAATTGGAGGAGAACTACTTTCTCAACCGCGGCGAGTTGCCAGCACCGACCGAGAACGGCAACCCGTGCTCGCCCGATCCCTACGACTGCAACGGCGACGGCGGCTTCAACGTGCGCGACTACGACCACGACCCGACCTTCGCCGGCCTCGGTCGCGCGGTCACCATTCCCGACCTGTTCACCGCCTTCGAGGACGGCTACGACACCGACCAGAACGATCTGATCGACGACATCTGCGGTTGGGACTTTCTGCGCCACAGCAACCGCCCGCTCGGCGTCATCGACTTCCCGGAAGGCGGCCACGGTGAGGACCGCTCCCGCGACGTCGCCGGAATCGCGGAGAACGGCGACGGCGACAAGCCCGGCTTCTGCCCGTACTGCACGGTGCTGCCCGTGCGCGTCGCCTCGTCGGTCATGCCGGAAGTGAACACGCTCGCCGCAGGCATCGCCTACGCGTATTCGTTGGGCGCCAACGCCGCGGTCTTCGCCTCGGAAACGCTCAACGCGACCGGCGAGATCAACCGCCTGCTCACGCAGTTTTCGGAAGGCGGCATGACCTTGATCGGCGTGGCCAGCGACGAAGACAGCTACCACCACGCCTTCCCCGGTTCGTTCGACGACGTAATCAGCATCAAGGCCATCTTCCCGATTCCGCCCATCGACTTCCTTGGCTTCTTCCCGATGGAGGTCTTCGGCTTCACCGAAACGTACTGCACGATGTGGGGCGAGCACGTTCACCTGGCGGCGTCCAGCGGCGCCTGCTCTTCCGAAGCGGCCGGCAACACCGCCGGTCTGGTGGGCCTGATCTACTCGCGCGCGAAAGACCTGGGCCTCGAGCTGTCGGCCAACGAGGTCAAGCAAATCCTCACCATGAGCGCCGACGACATCGAGAAATTCTGCCTGACCTGGACCGGCGGCGGCTGCCAGGCCGGTTGGGACGCGCATTTCGGCTATGGCCGTCCAAACGCCAAGGCGGCTCTGGCGATGCTCGGCGATCCGGACGCGGGCGAGCCCGAGCACATTCCGCCCGAAGTCAAATTCCGCGCGCCGGCGTGGTTCTCAGTGGTCGACCCGGTCGCCACCCCGACCCTGCCCGTCGCCGGCTACCTCTACGCGCGCGGCCGCTCGTTCGATTGGGAACTGCAGGTGGCCGTCGGCCACGAGCCGTTGGACAACGCCTTTGAAACCGTCGCTTCCGGCAGCGGCGTCACGGCGATCGACGAAGAACTGGCGCAGATCGACGTGAGCGGTCTGTTGCCGGCGGAATTGGTCAATCAACCGCCCGAGGAGTCGTTCGACTTCACCGTGACGCTGCGCCTGCGCGCCACCTACAACCTGGCGGGCGTTGGCGCCGTGCGCGGCGAAGACCGCCGCACCTTCGGCATCCACCGCGACCGCAACGAAAACCACGGCCTGCTCGACGGCTTCCCGTTGAACCTCGACGCCTCCGGCCGCTCCGCGATCACGCTGTACGATCTGGACGGCGACCGTGACGGCCGCCTGGAAATGGTGATCGCAGGCAGCGGACCGCAGAGCGTGATGGTGCTCAAGCACGACGGCGACGGCTACGCGATGATGGATGGTTTCCCGCTCGACGTGGTCGCGCTCAATGGGTTGGATACGCCGGTCGACGCCACGCTCAGCCACCCCGCCGTCGGCGACCTGTTCGGCAACGGCGAGCCTTACATCGTCGTGGCGACGATGGGCGGCGCGGTGCTGGCGATTCACCGCCAGGGCAACGCCCACCGCGACGCGTTCGGCGCCGCCGATCCGCTGCTCGACGGTTTCCCGGTTTACGCCAATCCGCCCGACAACACTTCGACCGACACGTTCGGCCACGGGCGCGCATTCCTCGGCTCGCCGGTGCTGGCCGATCTCGACGGCGATCGCCTGTTGGAAATCATCGCCGCCAGCTACGACGGCAACGTCTACGCCTGGAAGCCGGTCGATGCCGACGGCGACGGCGCAGCCGATCCGGTGCCCGGCTTCCCGGTCTACTGCAAATCGGAGCAAGGCGCGGTGCCGGCCGACAAGGTTTGTGTGTCCGAAATGTCGGCCTACCGCCCGCAGATCATCACCACGCCGGCGGTCGGCGTATTCAATCCCGACTCGAACAACCCCGACATCGCCGACCACCCGTCGATTCTCGTTGGCACCAGCGAGGCGTGCGAGGACGGACTGCTCAATCTGATCGGCACGCGGTTCTACGCGATCTACCACGACGGCAACAACAACGCTTCAGGCTCGCCGTTCTTGCCCAACTTCCCGGTCAAGCTGTTCGGCCCGATCAGCGATGCGTTGCCGCTGCCGCCGGTCACCATCGGCATCACCTCCAGCCCGGCGCTGGCGTATGCCGACGGCAAAACCTACATCGGCGTCGGCTCGGCCATCTGGTTCCCGCAAATGATCGTGGCCGAGGGCAATCAGATCGACGTGCGCACGCTCGGCGGCGCGCCCGGTTTCAACGCGCTGGCGCACGGCGCCTTCGGCCACCTGACGGAAGACGATGCGCTCAACTACGTGCTGCCGATTTCCAGCATTCTCGACATGATCGACGGCTGGATCTCGCTGCTCAAACCGATGCTCGTCGCCTGGTCGGTGGCCGATCTGTCCCAACTGACATTCTCACTCGAACAGCACGACAGCAACTGGTATATCAACCCAGCGATCGCCGATCTGTCGGGCGACGGCGCAGCCGAAGCGATCTGCGGCACCGGCGGATTCACCGTCGACGCGGTCGACGCCCGGGGCAACGAGCCGCCGAGTTGGCCGAAGTATACCAATCAGTGGTCGGCCTCGGGCCCGACCGTGGGCGACGCCGACGGCGACGGCAAGCTTGAGGTCTACCAGACGACCCTCGAGGGCTGGCTGTACGGCTGGCGTTCACAGGGCGAGGCCTGCAGCGAAACCGGCACCGCCGCCGAGTGGTGGACCACCAGCCACGACGAACGCAACACCGGCACCTATGGCACCAACACCCAACCGCCGGCGGTGGTCACCGATCTCGAAGTGATTGAAGACGGGCGCGGCTATCGCCTGGTCTTCACCGCCCCGGGTGAAGACTGGCGTTGCGGCACGCCTGCGGCGTATGACATCCGTTATGCTACCACCGCCGAAGCGTTGATTGGCCCCGACAACTTCCAGGCGGCCAAGCGCCTGCTGCCGGCCGACCAGTTGCCCGAACCGCTGCCCGCTGGCGAACAGGTGCAGATCGGCATGCC